>JBIIOI010000016.1:0-96157 GCA_044337025.1 Planctomycetaceae bacterium | reverse complement strand
AAATCGGTCGTAGATGCTGACCGAGGGGACGAACGGGTTCTCGTCGACCGCGTCACTCGACTCAGTCGCCTCGGATTCGACCGCCTCGGGACCTTCTGCTTCAACGGTGTCCTGAGCTTCCTCTTCGGCTCCCTCCTTGCCATTCTCATGACGACGCTTGGCAGCCTCGTGTTCCATATCTTGCAGCGCGAGGAAGATGTTCGAGGGAAGATCAATGAACTCGGCCCGGGCCTTGTGCTGACTGGCCCATCTCAAAGCCTGGTACTCGGGGCTGTACTGGGCCAGTGGATAGACCAGCGTGCGGACCGGTAGCGAGTCAGTATAGGCCAGAATCGCCAGTGGCGGCTCACTGTCACGGCGGACGATGTCGGGGATCAGCTCCTCGGCATCGGAGAGGCCCTCGATCAATACAACGGTCGGCTTCCGCTCATCCAGGAACTGCCGCAGGTGCCAAGCCCCACCCGGCGAGAGATGCCGTACCCCAAACACACCGACCCCACTGCCGAGAGTCAGTGTTGTGGAGTCCAGAGATGGGGAGGCTGTGGGCAAAGGCGGTCCTTGGTCATTAGTCCATGGTCATTAGTCACTCGTTCTTGGTTCATAGTTCTTGGTTCTTGGTGAGGCCATTGTCACATCGCCCTTGCACGAATGACGAGGGACGAAGGACTAATGACCAAGGACCAGGGACTAAGGACTACTCTTCCTTCTCTTTCTCCTTCTCCTCCACCAGATCCGACCCGCAGGCATTGAACAGTGGTCGCCAGGCGGCGCCGCGTTTCTTCATCACGTTCTTCAGATACTCGGTCCAGACGATTGCGTCTTTCTGCTCGTCCTTGATCACCGCCCCCTGCAGCCCCGAGGCGATGTCGATCGCCTCGACCCGCCCGGTTCCAAAGTTCGCGGCCAGGGCCATGCTGTTGGTGAGCAGCGAGATCGCTTCAGCTGTTGAGAGAGCTCCCGACGGCGTCTTGAGCTTCGCCTTTCCGTCAAGCGTCTGCCCGCTGCGTAGCTCGCGGAAGATCGTGACGACTTGCTCGATCGCCTCATCGCTGGGAATCTGGGCCCGCAGCTGCAGCTGGGACGAGAGTTCCTTGACGCGGCGGCGGACGATGTCGATCTCCGTATCGAGCCCCTTGGGAGTCGGCAGCACGATGATATTGAACCGCCGCTTGAGAGCGGCTGACATATCGTTGACGCCGCGGTCGCGGGTGTTGGCTGTGGCGATGACCGAGAAGCCGCGATTCGCAGCCACTTCGGTCGCCAGTTCGGGGACCGAGATCCGCTTCTCGGACAACAGCGAGATCATGGCGTCCTGGACTTCGCTCGCGCAGCGGGTGATTTCTTCGAACCGGGCGATGCTGCCCTCTTCCATGGCGCGGAAGATCGGGCTCTTGATCAGAGCGTCATGGCTGGGACCATGGGCGATCAGCATCGCGTAGTTCCAGGTGTACCGAATCTGTTCTTCGGTGGTCCCGGCTGTGCCCTGCACGACCTTGGATGAGTCGCCCGTAATGGCGGCGGTCAGGTGCTCTGAGAGCCAGCTCTTGGCCGTTCCCGGTTCCCCGATCAGCAGCAGAGCCCGGTCGGTGATCAGCGTCGAGATGGCGATCTCAACCAACCGAGAATGCCCGATGTACTTGGGAATGATCTTCACATCGCCGCAAGTCCCGCCACAGATATACGTGTGGACCGCCTTGGGGGACAGCCGCCAGCCGACTGGCTTCTCGCCCCGGTCGGCCTGCATTAGGGCTTCGATCTCGTGTGCGAAGATCGCCTCCGCTGGCTCGCGAAGCATCGTCTTCCCACCGCTGTTTGCCGGAGCGGTGGTGGCAGCGGTCTCTTCTTCTGCAGATTTCTTCTTCGCCATGAAATGGTTCCCGAACGGGACAGCTGGTCAGTCAGGGGGCATCTCACACAGATGACACCGAGCTGTCAATGGTTGAAGAGGTGGAGTCCCTGGCGGGGCAGCCATGTCGCCCTTTCGCTCGCTACCGCGATGGCGGCTGACGCCTTAGAGTGTCTCATTCACCCGCCCTCCACTGACTCACACCACACCATGTCCATCACCACTGCGACTCTGGATGCCCTGGCCAAGTACGACACCCCGACGGTTTGCAACGTCATCGAGCTGTTCGATGTCCGGCCGCGGCACCAGGGGTACATGAACGACACGATCAAGTCGTGTTTCCCGAAGCTACCGCCGTTGGTCGGGTTTGCGGTCACCGCGACGTTTCGCAGCATGCAGCCTCCGCGCGGCGGGGATGCCTATACCGGGATGAAGGACCAGGTCGAGGCCTTCGCGAGTGTACCCGGCCCGCCGGTCATGGTGTTTCAGGATCTCGACCAGCCGTGTGTCTCGGCTACGTTTGGCGAGGTCATGTGTACGGTCTACAAGTCGTTCGGAGCCCGCGGGCTGATCACGTCCGGCACGGGCCGCGATCTGGATCAGGTCGAGGCGTTCGACTTCCCGGTCTTCACCAACGGCTCGATCTGCTCGCATGGCTATTGCCATATGCCCCACCTGAATGTGCCAGTCACCGTCGGCGGGATCTGTATCGAGCCCAACATGCTGCTGCACGGGGACCGCAACGGAGTGACCACGATCCCGCTGGAGATCGCGACCGAGATTCCTGATGCCTGCCGCGAGCTGATGGATGCCGAGCAGATCATCCTCGATTACTGCCGCAAGGGCACACCGACGGTCGCCGGGTTCGCGGAGGCCCGCAAGGCCTCGCAGGCCGCCATCGATGCGATGGCCAAGCGTCTGCGTCGCAAGTAACCCGCAGTTTCAAGCGGGGATCCCCGATGAGTTCCACCCCCTCGGATGCGATTCGCCAGTCGTCACGCCAGACTCAGTTTCTGGATGTCCTCACGCGCGATGAAGCTGCCCGCAAGTTCGAAGCGGCTCTCAAGCTTCGCCCGCTCGGGATCGAGACGGTTCCGCTTCTGGAAGCTGCGGGGCGCGTGCTGGCCACGCATGTTGTCGCGGGGGTCGACGTTCCTGCGTTCGATCGCTCAAACGTCGATGGCTTCGCGGTCCGGTCAGCTGACCTGCAGGGAGCAGACGAAGAACAGTCCGTCACGCTGCTCTTGACGGAGGACCTGCTCTCGCCGGGAAAGGTGCCTCAAGTTGAGGTCCGTCCGGGGCGGGCGACGGTCATTGCCACGGGCGGAATGGTCCCGCGCGGTGCCGATGCGGTCGTGATGATCGAGCAGACGGAAGCTGTCGAACAGGCGGGTCAACCCGCGGTTGCCGTACGGCGGATGCTCGCCTCTGGGGCCAACATCAGCTTCGCGGGATCGGACATCACTCAGGGCGAAACCGTTCTCTGGTCCGGACAGGTCCTCACCGCGCGCGAGCTGGGCGTCTTGGCGGCACTGGGGCGGGATGAAGTCGCGGTGTTTCGCCGACCGCGTGTGGCGATCATCTCGACGGGAGATGAGATTGTGGCCCCGGGCAGTCCGCTGCCGATGGGAGCGGTCTACGACTCCAACGCTGCGATCCTGGCAGCGACGGTTCGCGAACTGGGTGGGGAGCCGGTTTGCCTGGGGACCGTGCGTGATGACCTGGATCAGCTGCGATCGCTCGTTCGCACGGGGCTGGAGTGCGACATGGTACTCCTCTCCGGAGGGACATCAAAGGGGGCTGGCGACTTGTCGTATCAAGTCGTCAGTGAGTTGCCGCCTCCTGGGATCGTGGCCCACGGAGTGGCCCTCAAGCCCGGGAAGCCGATCTGCCTGGCAGTGACCGGCACTCAACCGGTCGTCGTGCTGCCGGGATTTCCGACTTCCGCGATCTTTACCTTTCACGAGTTCGTGGCCCCCGTGCTGCGACTGCTGGCAGGCCGCAATCGTGTGCAGCGGAGAACCGTCCCGGCACGCGTGCCGCTGCGGATCAACTCAGCTCGTGGACGCACAGAGTATGTCCTCGTGGGGCTCGTGCGAGTCGGTAATGGCTGGACTGCCTACCCGATGGGAAAAGGGTCAGGTTCGGTCACAACATTCAGCGGAGCCGACGGCTTCATCACGATTCCGCAGCAGACGGAGTTCCTGGACGAAGGCAATCTCGTCGAGGTGACGTTGCTCGACGAAGCGCTCCAGCCAGCTGACCTCGTCGTGATTGGCAGCCACTGCGTCGGGCTGGACCTGCTGCTGGGCGAAGTCCGGGCCCAAGGGTTCTCGACGCGAGTCCTCACAGTTGGAAGCCAGGGCGGACTGGCGGCCGTGCGTCGCGGGGAATGCGACATCGCGGGCGTCCACCTGTGTGACCCAGCCACCGGCGAATACAACCGCCCGTTCGTCACCGAGGAGATCGACCTGCTGCCGGGATATGGTCGCCAGCAGTGCCTCATCTATCGGCGGGGAGACCAGCGATTCGAGGGCCGGCCCCTCGCCGAGATTCTGCCTGAGCTCGCCACCCAGCCCGGCTATCAGATGATCAACCGCAACGTGGGAAGCGGGACACGGATTCTGATCGACGAACTGCTCTTACGCGTCGTGTCCAAGGATCGACTGGCGGAGATCCCCGGCTACCGCGTGCAGACCAAGTCGCACAATGCCGTCGCAGCTGCGATAGCTCAGGGGCGGGCCGATTGGGGAGTCGCGATCGATACCGTCGCGCGGCAGTACGCTCTGGGAACGCTTCCGGTCCGCGAGGAGCAGTACGACTTTCTGCTCCCGCGTCAGCGCCGCGAGTCCACCGCAGCTCGATGCTTTGTCGAGCTGCTGAAGAATCCGCAGGTCCGTGATCGCCTGCGGGCTCTGGGCTTCCAAGACTAAGGCAACTGGTGCCCTGGAAGCTTCGTGCGGGAACCGTCCCATCGATCAACCTGCTGTGTGGTCACTCCCGCGAGCCCCCTGACGTTCTCGTGGACACGATTGAGTCGTGTTGGACCTCACGCCGCGTTCAGCATTCCAGTGACAAAACCAAGTTCCCGGTCGGCGAATCCTCATCGCAAACTCCTCAAACGATTCACACAAAATTCACAGAGTTTGAGAAAAATGAACACTCACTCGGAGTCCATTCATCAATGAGGCTCATTGCTGGAGGACACCAGCCATCGCTTGAGGGACTGTCATGCTCGGGCAACTCGTTCCCTGCGGAGGTGGGCAGGCCGTTGTGCTGACCAAGCCCCGGCTGGTGCTGCGACTGAGGAAGTCTGCCCCACCGGAGACGCCGCCCGACCTGGAATTGCAGTTGACCGAGGGCTGGTGGCATATCCGGAAGGTCGACTCGGAATGTCAGCTGGAGGTGAACGGCCAGCCATGTAATGCAAATACGCGACTGAAGCCAAACGATGTGCTGAACCTGCGAGGGCGCTTCTACAGGATTGCGTTCCATGCTCCGGAGCCGCCCGTTCCGCCGCAGGTGGCCCCAGTTGCCAGACCTCCGATTCCTCGCGAGGCCCCACTCGGGACGTTCGTTCCCTGCGGCGGTGGGCCAGCAGCTGTTCTTCGCAAACGCGACTTGATCATCGGTCGGCATCCCAGCTGTGATGTCGTTCTGCCGTTTCCTTTTGTCTCTTCCAGGCACTGCCAGCTGGAGTTCAAGGACGGCCATTGGCTGATGACCGATCTGGACAGTACGAACGGAACGACGGTCGACGGCACACCTTACAAGCTCAAATGGGTGCTGCCAGGCAGCATACTGGGGTTCCTTGGGAAGCGTTATCGCCTGGAGTACACCGCGCAGGGCGAGACGCCTTGCCTGGCGGATGATGATGTCGTGGCGATTTCCAAGCAGTCGCTCCTGAGCCTTTCGGGATGCACCGGACAGAAGCTGGATCACCTGTTGAAGTCGCAACCCAAGGACCAAGAGGTCGCGCGTCCCCGCTGGACACTGGACGACTGAAGCCACTGACTGCTCCCGGACTCCACAGGCCGCAAATTCGGAGATCTCACCATGCCGCAGATTCTTGTCGTTGACGATTCCCCGATTGATCGAATGATGGCGGGCCGCATCTTGCAAGATGGCGGCGCGATGACGGTTCGCTATGCCATGGATGGAGCCGATGCGCTGGCTCAGATCCGACAGGAACTCCCCGATGCAGTGGTCACCGACCTGCACATGCCGAATCTGGATGGGCTGCAGCTCGTGGCATCGATCAAGGACTACTGCCCGCTTCTGCCGGTCATTCTGATGACAGCGATGGGCAGCGAAGAAATCGCGGCGAATGCACTTCGCGCCGGGGCGGCGAGCTACGTCCCGAAGTCGAGTCTGGCCCGGCATTTGGCACCCGAAGTCTCCCGCATCGTGCACTCTGCCGCAACCGACCGGCAGCATTCCCGATTGATGCACAATCTCTCTGAGTGCCACTGCCGGTTTACGCTGGGGAATGACGAGGATCTGATCGAGCCCCTCGCCGCGCGGCTGCAGGAGATGCTGCGGTGTGTGCCCTTAGCAGACGAAGCGGATCGGCTGCGAGTCGGGATCGCTATCAAACATGCGCTGATCAACGGACTCTACCATGGAAACCTGGAGATCCCGCCCGATGTCTCGGGCATCGAATCCCCTGAGATTCGATGCTTGATTGATGAGCGGATCACTGATCCGGTTTACTGCTATCGGAAGCTTGTCGTTGAGGCCAATCTCACATCGCTGGCAGCGGAGTTTCATATCAAGCACGAAGGGCCGGGATTCGATCAGTCTCAGCTGCCGATCGGATTCGATGGAGTCCAATCGACGTCTCATCTGGGGCGCGGGTGGATCCTGATGCAATCGAGCATGGATGGCGTCACGCTCTCGGGAGATGGCCGCATGCAGACGCTCATTAAGAAAGCGATCGCACAGTCGGACTGGGTGTTCGAAGAGTAGTTTCGGAACGATCAATGGAGGTGATTGATGGTCACAGCGTCTCTCCAAGGACTGGCCGTGAATACTCTGGCCGAACTCCCCGTGGCAGAGTGTCAGGTCCCGGTCGAGACTCCCATCAGCGTGGTCCGCAGCCAGCTGGATGCCAATCCGGACTTGCCCGGGTTCATCATCAGTGACGGACATCGTTTTCTGGGCATGGTCTCGCGAGCCCGTCTGATGGAGCGTTTGAGTCAGCCGTTCGCGCTGGAAATCTATGCGCGGCGACCGGTGCGTGTGATGCTCGATGAGATCGAGGGGACCGCGCTGTTACTTAGCGGGGAGACTCGGATTCACGAAGCGGTCAGTACTGCCCTCAGTCGTCCAGCAGAGTTGGTCTTTGATCCGATCGTGGTCGCAGATGCGGCCTCACCAGGTCGGTGGAGGCTGCTCGATATCCACACCCTCTTGAGTGCTCAGAACGCCCTGTTGCGGGTGGCCAATGAGACGATTGAGCGCCAGAAGGAGGCGGCCGAATCTGCCAACCATGCCAAAAGCCAGTTCCTGGCCAATACGAGTCATGAGATTCGGACTCCGCTGACGGCCATTCTGGGGTTCGCCGAGAATCTGCTGGAGCCCGGCCTCGATGAACACACTCGCCTGGGGGCGGTGAAAACCATCGTTCGCAATGGCGAGCACCTGATTCAAGTCATCAACGACATACTCGACATTTCCAAGATCGAAGCGGGTCGCATGGATGTCGAACGAATCCGATTCTCGCCGGTCCAACTGGTCTCGGATGTCGTCTCGGTCATGAACGCGCGGGCCGTGTCCAAAAAGCTGGCACTGCAGCTATGTTGGGAGTCGGCGATCCCCGAAGTGATTGAATCGGATCCGACGCGTTTGCGACAGATCCTGATCAACCTCGTGGGGAACGCCGTGAAGTTCACGTCCCACGGGACCGTCCAGCTGCGAGTTCATGTCGAGCGGGATGGTCCTGAGCCCGAGATGATTCTGTCTGTGACCGACACCGGAATCGGGATGACTCCGAGTCAGTTGGAGCGGCTCTTCCAACCGTTCACGCAAGCGGATCAGAGTACCACACGGCAGTACGGTGGGACCGGACTGGGGCTGTCGATCAGCCGCAGCCTCGCCAAGATGCTCGGGGGCGATATCTCCGTCGAGAGCGAACTGGGCCGAGGCAGCACCTTTCGGATCAAGATCTCGACAGGAGATCTGGCGGGGATCCGATGGCTCGATGACCCGAACGAGGGACTTGAAGCGAACACTCTCCCTCAGGACGGTCCGATCGAACTCGCAGGCCGCATCCTGCTCGCGGAAGACAGCCCGGATAACCAGCTGCTGATCTCCAGCTTCTTGGCTAAACAGGGAGCGGACGTGACGATCGTTGAGAACGGAATGCTGGCCCGAGATGCAGCCTTGGCCGCACTGCAGGCTGCAGATCCGTTTCAGGTCATTCTGATGGACATGCAAATGCCCGTCATGGACGGGTACGAAGCGACGCGGTCGCTGCGTTCGGCAGGCTATTCCGGAACGATCATTGCCCTCACTGCCAACGCAATGGCCAGCGACAGGCAGAAGTGCTTTGATTCCGGGTGCGATGATTTTGCGACCAAGCCCATTCAGCGACCGCAGTTACTGCGTCAGCTGGCTTCGCGAATGGCGACTCGTCTTTCCACATCGTCGGACGTTGCCGAGAGGAAACCGGTATCGACTGTCGCGCACACAGAGACGCTCGACCGCGAGTTGGCTCTGTCCCGGATGGGGGGCGACGAGCATCTGCTGCGGGAGATTGTTTCGATTTTGCTGGAAAACGAATCGATCTGGCTCTCGGAACTTCGGCAGGCGTTGGAACGAAACGACTTTGTAACAGCCCATCGAATTGCGCACACCATGAAGAGCGCTGCCGATAACGTCGGAGCCGTCCCAGCTCGAAACGCAGCCTCACAAGTCGAGGATCTGACGAAGAAGAAGCTGCTGCCCGAAAGTCAGCTGGCGCTCCAGCCCCTGGAGGCGAGCTGGAAACAGTTGCGACTGGCTGGCCAAGACTTGTTGGCAGTGAAATGACCTCAGCTGGACTCTGAAGGCCTCGGGTAGCTTCCCATGTGCCTGAACCGGTTCGAGACCTGCGGGTCTCTGTAAAGACCGCGGCAGAAAGCGGCCTAGCGGTCCAGAATCTCAAACAGCTTTTGCGTATGAGAACTGAGTGAGTCCCACGGGTTGTCGGCCCCGGGAGTGTTTGCCTTGTACAAGTCCTCGGTCACGTAGATCCAGCGCGTGTAGCGTGCCATGGTCTGGACCTGGGCTTCATCGAGTTTGGCCATCGAGTGGACCAGACTGGCCCGGCGATAGGGCGGGTAGTCGGCGTGGCCGCCGAAGTAGTCGCCGCGCAGTGTCTTCGCGTCGGGATAGATTTCGTTCTCGTGAACGACGATCACGTCGGCTGTCGCACGCTGAAAGTACGGCTCGATCTGGTTCGTGCCGGGATTGGCGAACACCGGCCAATATCCACTCTGATGGGCATGGTGTGTGGCCTTCTCGTAGTAGGCCAGGTGCGCCTCGTCCGCATCGTAGGCCTGCTCGTCGAGGAAAATCCCATCAATCGCATCGTAGAATTCCCGCCAACGATCGGTGTCGGCCAGGACCTTCTCCAGCGGCTGTTTAGCGTACGCGGTCGACACATAGCCGAGGATCACACATCCGGCCCCACGCAGCCGCCGGGCCGCGTATTTGTAGTTCGCATCCGCCTGCTTTCCCGGCCCGTTGTCCGGGTCGAGGATCACACAGACCGGCACTTTGGGATGAGCCAGCTTCAGCTCAATGAGTCGGTTGTACGCTTTGTTCGTGTGGATGTCGGCCGGATAGAGATAGAGCGGAACGAGCAGCCCCGTCGGCTGCTGGGCGAGGGCCATGTGAGTCTCGGAACTCTCCGTCGCGTCGGCTCGGTCCTGAGCGACCACCGAATGCCCCAGTACCAGCCACAGCAGAATTGCGATTCGTGCCATCGAGTTGCCTCTAGACTGAGTGGATGAGAGATCACCTGGATCGGTCAGGATGGCAGGATGCTGTTACCCCTTCACGACGAAGTTCACCATCCGCCCCGGCACGGCGACGACCTTCACGATCTGCTTCCCGGCCAGTAGTGGCTGGATCGTCGCGTTCGCCTCGGCCAGACTTTGCAGTGTGGCTGCGTCGGCTCCGGCGGGGACCAGGATTTTGGCTCGCAGCTTGCCGTTGATCTGGACCGGGATCTCGATCTCGGACTCGATGAGATACTTCTCGTCCCAGGTTGGCCACGCGGCGTAGGCGAGCGACTCTTGGTGCCCGAGGATCGACCAGAGTTCTTCGGCGAGGTGTGGAGCGAATGGAGAGAGAAGCAGCGCGAACGGGGCCAGCACTGCGCGGGGACGCGGTTCCAGCGTGCCGAACTCGTTGATGAACTCCATCATCCGGCTGATTGCTGTGTTGAAGCTCAGCTTCTCGATGTCTTCGGTGACCGCCTTGATCGTCTTGTGCAGGACGCGCAGCTGGTCGTCGGTCGGGGCGATCTCCTGGATCGCGGGGTGGAGGGTGACATCGTCGGCGCGCTCGTCGACGAACATCCGCCACGTCCGGGCCAGGAACCGGTAGACCCCTTCGACGCCGCTCATTGACCAGGGTTTCACCTGCTCGAGCGGGCCCATGAACATCTCGTAGAGCCGCAGCGAGTCGGCCCCGTACTCCTTGACGACATCATCGGGGTTGATGACGTTGCCGCGGGACTTGGACATCTTGAAGGAGCGGCTTTCGACGACGATGTCGGTCCCCTTCAGGACCAGATTGCCGCCCTGCTTCTCGACTTGCTCAGCGGTGAGCTTCACAAGTGTGAGTGGCTCCTTGGTGTCCTTGTGGATGCGACCTTCCCCGTCGGGAGACTCGATCGTGTCTTTGATGGTCACGAAATCCAGGACTCCGGGCGCTGACGCTTCCGGCTCGTTCGGGTTTCTCTTGGCGTAGGCGGTCAACTCCGCCTCGCCGAGTATCATCCCTTGATTCACGAGCCGTCCAAACGGCTCCGGACTCGTCACGTGCCCGCGGTCGAACAGCACCTTGTGCCAGAACCGCGAGTAGAGCAAATGCAGCACGGCATGCTCGGCCCCGCCGACGTACAGGTCGACCGGCAGCCAGTATTTCTCCAGAGCCGGATCGATGAATCGGTCGCTGTTCTTGTTGTCACAGAACCGCAGGTAGTACCAGCATGACCCCGCCCATTGCGGCATACTGTTGGTCTCGCGCTTGAGCTTCACACCATCCGCAGCTGTCTTGTAGAGCCACGTGTCGGGGGCCTTCGCGAGCATCGGCTCGGGCGTTCCGGTCGGCTTGAAGTCCTCCATATGCGGGTGCAGCACAGGCAACTCCGCAGCTGAGTCGGCCCGCATGAGCCCGGTCGGGTTCCCCGCTTCGTCGAGTTCATGCCAGATCGGGAATGGTTCACCCCAGTATCGCTGGCGGGAGAAGAGCCAGTCGCGCAGTCGGTAGTTGACGGCTTCTTTGCCGAGACCCGCAGCGGCAAGGTCGGCGGTGATCTTGGCTTTGAACTCGGCGGTGGGGAGGCCGTTGTAGGGGCCGGAGTTGATGGCGACGCCGAGGTCGGTGAAGACTTCGGTGGGTTGAGAGTTGAGGGTTGAGGGTTGAGGGGCAGCAGGATTGGCCACGACCGCCCTGATCGGAATGTTGTACTGCTGCGCAAACTCCCAATCCCGCTCATCATGCGCTGGTACCGCCATGATGGCCCCGGTGCCGTAGCTGATCAGCACGTAGTCCGCGATCCAGACCGGCACCTGCTCGCCATTGACCGGGTTGATGGCGTACCCGCCGGTGAAGACTCCGCTCTTGTCTTTGGCGAGGTCGGTGCGGTCGAGGTCACTCTTCAGCGATGCCTTGCGGCGGTATTCATCGACGGCGGCCTTCTGCTCGGGAGTGGTGATCGAATCGACCAGCGGATGCTCGGGGGCGAGGACCATGTAGGTCACGCCGAAGAGGGTGTCGGGGCGGGTGGTGTAGACGCGGATGACGCCGGGGGCCGGTTCCTTGGGGAACGGCGAGCGGAGGGCGTCAGCCCTCCGAGTTCCATCAACCAAGGCGGACTCGGAGGGCTGACTCCCTCCGCTCGCCAAGGCGAAGTCGACTTCGGCTCCAACGCTGCGTCCGATCCAGTTCCGCTGCAGCGCCTTGATTGACTCAGGCCAGCCGAGGTCGTCCAGTTCGTTCGCCAGTCGGTCGGCGTAAGCTGTGATCCGCAGCATCCACTGCTTGAGCGGCATGCGCACCACGGGGTGGCTGCCGCGTTCGCTCTTGCCGTCGATCACTTCTTCGTTGGCGAGCACCGTGCCCAGGGCCGGGCACCAGTTGACGGGGGCTTCACTGATGTAGGCGAGGCGGTGTTTGTCCTGGTATTTACGAATCTCCGGCGAGCGGAGGGCGTCAGCCCTCCGAGTTTGCTGAGCGTCCGCGGACTCGGAGGGCTGACGCCCTCCGCTCGCCAGGATTTCTTCCGGAATCGGCAACTCACTGATCGGCCGCCCCATCCCCTTGCGCTTCATTCCATCCGGACCGACCCACTCATACTCCGGGTCGTACCAGGTGTCATAGAGCTGGAGGAAGATCCACTGCGTCCAGCGGTAGTAGTCCGGATCAGTCGTCGACAGCTCGCGGCTCCAGTCGTAGCTGAAGCCCAGCATCTTCAGCTGGCGGCGGAAGGTGTCGATGTTCTGCTTCGTCGTGACCGCCGGGTGTGTGCCGGTCTTGACCGCGTGCTCCTCGGCGGGGAGGCCGAACGCGTCCCAGCCCATTGGATGCAGCACGTGCTTCCCGCGCATTCGGTTGTAGCGGACGACGATATCGGTGGCTGTGTACCCTTCGGGGTGACCGACATGCAGTCCCGAACCGCTGGGGTAGGGGAACATATCCAGCACATACAGCTTGCCCGTGGCTCCGGTCTGGGGAGTGTTCGGAGTGATGAACGTCTGGTGTTCATCCCAGAACTTCTGCCACTTCGGTTCAATGCGCTGGGCGTCGTAGCGGGGCATGTCGGGCCATCAGTGTCGTGGAAGTGCGTCCGAAACCAGACAACGCCCCCACTCCCCTGGTTCGCTGCCGGTGAAGGTCGCAGTGTATTGAGTAACCGGCTCAGGGACCAAGCCGGTCAGGCAACTTGCTGCACCCGGCAGGCTTTCGACGCCAAAATCATCCGGCGCGGGGATGACTACTGCCCCAGTCGCTCCAGGATATTCCGCGTGATCCGCTCGGTGACTTCATCTCCGCCGCGCAGACCGTGAGCCCAATCGGTTGAGCCGCAGGTGAAGACCGTGCCGCCTCGTGTATAGAGACCCAGGCACGCATTCCCGACTCGGCCGCGCTCCCATTGGTCGTACCATTCGCAGTCACCCGCCTCCCACTTGGCCGGGCAGGTGGCCAGGACTTCAAACGTCTCGGGCGTGCCGTCCTTGTGAGTCGGCCATGGCAAGCCGTCCTTCCATGACAGCTCGCACCCGTCGCACTCGTAACCGACGATCGTGTGCTTGGCCCCAAACTCTTCGTCGCGCTTGAGATTCGTGCCCGCGAAAATCCAGTGCTCGGGCCGATGCACTTTGAAGGCCCCCTTACCGTCCATGAACTGCCCGTGGCTCAAGTGGTATCCACCCCACAGGAACCCGACGCCGGTCAGAGTGTTCTCGGGTCGCTTTACCAGATGGCTGCTCCACAATGTGCTGAGCGTGCGTCGGTCGTCGGTCTTGAAGACCGGGTCTGTGTTGAAGTTCTGTTTCCAGCAGGTCAGGGCCTGCCCCTTGTCCTCGGTGCGGACCTGCCAGCAGCAGGTATTTCCGCTGAAGAACGCCACGTTGCCGCCCCCCGCGATGAACGCTTCCAGGTGATCCCGCATCGGGGCTGACCAGTACTCGTCATGGCCGACGCTCAGGACCAGCTTGTAGTTCTTAAGCAGCTCCGGACGCTGTTCGAGGTCCAGATTCGTGGCAAAGTCGAGAGCGATGTTGTTCTTCTCGCACCAGGCGACCAGTGGAGCTTCCCAGTTGCCGAACTGGCTCGACTGGGGCCGCTGGAACGAGACGCGGTTCCCCTGCAGATTGGCCCGCCCGTGGTAGCCATACAGGCTGCCGCCACCCCAGTTCGTGTAGGCGTTGTAGGTGTTGGTCGCCAGCTGGAGCAGGATTCGCGAGTTCTTTCCCGGTTCAGCGGGTCGCAGCACAAAGAACGCGTCGGCTTCTGCAGTGCGGCGGTTGCGAGCGACAAATTTTCCGCCGTTGTCGCGGGCCTGCAGCGTCACCGTGTAGTACCCGGTCTTCCAATCAGCCGGGATCTTCATACGAAACGTAATCGGCCAGTTGCATCCGTGCGAACTGGCATGCTCCGGAATCGGATGAAAGCCCCCGCCGGGGACCTTGGCTTCGACATGGGCCGGCTGGGCCGCCCCGAAGCGGGTGATCGTGACGGAGTACTCGGCCGCTGTGGTGGAGGTATGCAGGGCCAGCTCTTCGCCGGGGGCCAGACTCTGCTGATCCGGATATCCCTCGATCGAGAGTCCTGGCGGCAGATCGCTCTGCGCTACTGCCGCGCGAACCAGAAACACCAAGGCCAACGCCCATGTCAGAACGCGCATGACGATGCCATTCGAAAGAGGAAACAGGATCGCCGCTCAGTTCCGCTTTACGACAGAATCCCCGTTACGACCTTGCCGTGGATATCCGTCAGCCTGAAGTCGCGACCCTGGAATTTGTAGGTCAGCTTCTCGTGGTTGACCCCCAGGCAGTGCAGGATCGTGGCGTTGAGGTCGTGGATATGGACCGGATTCTCAGTGACGTTGTAGCTGAAGTCGTCGGTCTGTCCGTAGGTCAGACCGCCCTTCACTCCGCCGCCGGCCATCCACATCGTGAAGTTTCGCGGGTGGTGGTCGCGACCGTAGTTATCCTTGGTGAGCGTCCCCTGGCTGTAGACGGTTCGTCCGAACTCGCCGCCCCAGACGACGAGGGTGTCATCGAGCATACCGAGACGCTTCAGGTCCTTGACCAGAGCGGCGCTCGCCTGATCACAGTTCGGAGCCAGGTTGCGAATCGCGCCGGGCAGCCCGCCGTGATGGTCCCAGCCACGCAGGAAGACCTGAGTAAACGGCACACCACGCTCGGCCAGCCGACGGGCCAGCAGGCAGTTGTAGGCAAACGTGCCGGGGTTCGTGACATCCGGCCCGTACATATCGAGGACCGACTTCGGCTCCTTCGAGATATCGACCAAGTCCGGGACCGAGGTCTGCATCTTGTAGGCCATCTCGTACTGCGCGATGCGGCTGGTGATCTCGGGATCGCCCATCGCCTCGAACCGCTGCTGATTCAGCTCGGCCAAGCCGTCGAGCATCTTGCGGCGGGTTCCCTTGTCGACACCCGCAGGATCGCTGAGGTACAGCACCGGGTCACCCGACGAGCGCAGGGCCACTCCCTGATGCTTGGTCGGCAAGAACCCCGAGCCCCACAGCCGCGAGAATAGGGCCTGCGGCTGCGATCCACTGGCCAGTCGAGACACGAGGACCACGAACGACGGCAGGTCCTTGTTCGGGCTGCCCAGACCGTAACTGGTCCAGGCCCCCATGCTGGGGCGTCCGGGAATCTGGCTGCCGGTCTGGATATAGGTGATCGCCGGGTCGTGGTTGATCGCCTCGGTGTTGACCGACTTGATGATCGTGATGTCGTCGACAATCGTCGAGATGTGCGGCAACAGTTCGCTGACCCAGGCTCCGCACTGCCCGTGCTGTGCGAACTTGAAGACCGACGGAGCGCAGGGGAACCGTGCCTGGCCCGAGGTCATCGTCGTGATGCGTTGCCCGTTGCGGATGCTCTCTGGCAGGTCCTTGTCAAAGAAGTCAGCCAGTTTCGGCTTGTAGTCGTACAGATCGAGCTGCGAAGGGGCGTCGGCCATGAACAGCCAGATCACCCGCTTCGCCTTGGGAGCATGATGCAGGGCAGGCAGTGACCCGCCATGGGTGCCAAGTTCCGGAGACGAATTCGCGAACAGCTGCGGGCTCATGCAGTTCGCCAGAGCAGCTGTCCCCAGTCCGCAGGCTGTGCGACCAAAGAAGTGTCGGCGAGTTTGCGAGAGGAAGTGGTTCTGAATCGGGTCCATGTGCAGTCTCCAATGACGAATCGATACCCACTAATGTATCGCCCAGCCAGATCACTGGGAATCGGAAAACGAGACAATCTTGCCGGGTGAACGTCTCCCAAGAGTCACGTCGGGCGAGCCCGTCGGCTCACGAAAGGCTGGCCAGTTTGTGAATCTGCTGGGGCGGGAGGGCGAAGCTCCTGCCGAGCCGCATGCGCGGGAGCAAGGTTCCCTTTAAGTTGCGGCTCAGCCGGAGCTTCGCCCTCCCGGTCGCACAAGGTTCCCAGACGGAACTTCTGGCCAGCCCTGCGGCTCACGTGCCCCTGGTAGCTCTCGGGCCCCGGCGCCCGATACAATCACGTTCGGACATTGTCAGCTCTTTTCATGTCCTCGAATTCAACGCCTTCCCTCCCAGGTCAATCGACCTTGAACTTGTTTCACGAGACCTCCATGCCCACCGTTCGACACATGCTGAAACTCCTGGTCGTGTTCGGTCTGCTCACGGCGCACTCCCTGGCGGCAGACACACCAAACCGCATCAAGATCGTGCTCATCGCCGGGGAAACTGGCAAGGTCGATGTGCCCGGACATCACGACTATCTCGCGGGATGCCAGTGTCTGGAACAGCTGCTGACGCAGACTCCGGGCGTTGAGACCGTTCAGGTGGCGAATGGTTGGCCCAGCGACGAGACCGTCCTGAACGGTGCAAACTCGCTGGTGTGCTACACCGATGGAGGCGGCAAGCAGGCATTCCTGAAAAGTCCCGAACGGATCGAGAAGGTCCAGTCCTTGATCGACGCCGGATGCGGGCTGGTCCTCATTCATCAGGCCGTCGATGTTCCGGACGAACATGCCCAGCAAGTTCTGAGCTGGCTGGGCGGGGCCTACTTGAAGAACAAATCCCAGCGCGGGCATTGGGACAGCCAGCATGTCGAGTTCCCCAGCCATCCGGTCACTCAAGGCGTGACTCCCTGGAAGATCAATGATGGCTGGCTGAACGCGATCCAGTTTGTCGATCAGAAACAGGGGATCACCCCGCTGGTCTGGTCGAGCAAGGAATACGAAGAGGGCCGGGCCGGGATCGACTCGCAGATCGTGGCGTGGGCCTACGATCGTCCGGCGGGAGGACGATCATTCGCCTTCACAGGGCTCGATGCCCATTCGGCCTGGGAGCGCCCGGGGCTGCGGCAATTGATTGTGAATGGAGTCCTGTGGTCCAGCGGAGCGGAGATTCCGGAGGCAGGAGCGCCCAGCCAGATTGAGAAGGCTGCACTGGATTCGATGCTGACACCTCGCCAGGCCCCGAAGCCCGCCAAGCCCAAGGCTGCCGCGAAGAAGTAAGCGAATCTCTTAGCGTGTGGGTATAGCATGGACGCCAGAATTCTTACGAATTCTGCTACCTGAGACTTTTGAGATCAGCCGGAACGCGCTAGCGTCCGGTTTCTCCTCTGAAACCGCGGGCTAGCGCCCAGCGGCTGATGAATTTCAACTGGAATCTAAGCCAGGATCTCGTGGACCACGTGGCCATGCACATCGGTCAGTCGGAAATCGCGACCGGCGTAGCGGTAGATCAGCTTCTCGTGGTTGAGGCCGAGCTGATGCAGGATCGTCGCGTGCAGGTCGTGCATGTGGACCTTTCCGTCGATCGCCTTGGCCCCGAATTCATCCGTGGCTCCGTGGCTGAACCCCGGCTTTAGGCCTCCCCCTGCGAGCCAGACCGTGAACCCTCCGGGGTTGTGATCGCGACCGGTTCCGTTGGCCTGGGCGTAAGGCGTTCGTCCGAACTCTCCTCCCCACCAGAGGATTGTATCTTCCAGCAGCCCGCGCTGCTTGAGGTCCGTCAGCAATCCCGCGATCGGCCGATCGACTGCGCGGGCATGGTCCCCGTGCTTGGGCAGGTTGGAGTGCTGGTCCCAAGCGGGATTGGCTGAGTTGTCTCCGTAGGTCACCTGGATATACCGCACTCCCTGTTCGGCGAGACGCCGCGCCATCAGGCATTGCCGCCCGAAGACGTCAGTCGGCTCCTGGTTAATTCCATACAATTGAAACGTCTGTTCCGTCTCCTGCGCGAGATCGAGCACCCCGGGAGCACGGGTTTGCATCCGCCAGGCCAGCTCGTACGAATTGATCACGGCCTCCAGCTCCGTCGCATCGGTTCCTCCACTGCGCCGCAGCTGTTCCGCATTGATGCTCTGCAGCAGGTCCAGCTGTGTTCGAGCCTCGGCGGAGGAGCCCGAGCTGCCGGTGATGTTGCGAATCATCAAGCTCGACGCCGGTCCCCCGGCCTTACCAACCGGAGTCCCCTGATAGACTGAAGGAAGGAACGCGTTGCCATAGTTTCTGGGGCCACCGTTGCCTCCCGAGGGGGCAATCGACACGAACCCGGGCAGGTTCTCGTTCTCCGTCCCCAGTCCGTATGTCACCCACGATCCCATCGAGGGACGGATGAACTGCGTCGCCCCGCAGTGCAGAAAGAGCGTTGCGGGTCCGTGGGCGATCCCTTCCGTGTGCATCCCATGCAGGAACGTCAGGTCATCGACATGCTGACACATTTCCGGAAACAGGTCGGAAGCCCACTTGCCGTTCTGGCCATGCTGACGGAACTTCCAAAGGTTCTTGAGCACGCGTTCGCTCGTCCCCCGCTTGCCCGAGTTGGCGACCTGACGGGCATCGTCGAACGCGAAGCGATTCCCGTCCTCCTTCTCCAGGATCGGCTTGTAGTCAAACGAATCGACTTGACTGACGCCCCCTTGCATGAAGAGGAAGATCACTCGTTTCGCCCGAGCTGGGTGATGCGGCTGCCGAGGCAGGAGCGGATTCGCGAGTGCTGTCGACTCGGCTCGGGCCTGTTGCCCGAGCAACCCCGACAGTGCCATCGCTCCGAAGCCGCAGCTCGCCGATTGCAGAGCGGCCCGACGGGTGAGTGTGGTCATGGAGGACATCGTCGATTGCCTGCTTGAGTCGCGAATGGTCCGGGCAGAGGTCAAGACGTTGATCTATTCAACGTAACGGAAATCGATGGAGGCAAACAGCGACTGCAGTAGGCTCGCCCAGGCGGCATTCCGCTCCTCGGGAGACCCCGCTGTGGACGCCTGGATATGCTTCAGGGAAATCTCCCGCTCTGTGGAAGTCGGGTATCGCCCCGTGGTCAAGCGAAACGCACGATCCAGACGCCCCGCATCGTCGAGCCCCGGCTCCGCGAGCAGCTTCCGCGCCGCTGAGGTGGCCTGCTCCCGCACCCAGGGATGATTCAGCATGAACAGCGCCTGCGTGGCGACCGTGCTGACATTGCGTCGTCCAGTGGGCATACTCGGATCGGCGACGTCGAAGGCCTCCAGCACCTCGGGAAGTCCGTTCCGGAACCAGCTCGAATAGACGCTCCGGCGAGTATCCGTGTGCTTGTACTCGAAGTCAGAATTCAAGTTCGGTTTGTAGCTCGGTCCACCGGGCGTCAGGTCAAGTTGACCGCTGACCAGCAGCATGGCATCTCGAATGCACTCGGCATCGAGTCGCCGTCGATTTGCCCGTGTGAGTAGACGGTTCTCCATGTCAGCCGACGCCGGAGCATCGGGTGACACTTCACTGGCAAGCTGATAAGTCCGGCTTAGAACGATCTCGCGGATCAGCGATTTGTTGGACATCCCGACTTCTCGATAGCGAGTCGCCAGGTAGTCGAGCAGTTCAGGATGAGACGGCAGCTCGCCAGTCGTGCCAAAGTTGTCGACGGTTCGCACCAGTCCCACTCCGAACAGGTGGTGCCAGATGCGATTCACCATGACTCGCGCGGGCAGCGGGTTCTCCGGGTGAGCGAGCCACTGTGCCAGCTGCAATCGGCCACTTTCCTTCGGAGAGATCGGGAACTGATCAGGCACCGGCAGCACCCGCAGGAACCCCCGAGGGACCTTCGCGCCCAGGTTGTGAACATTCCCCCGGACGTGGATCTGGGTATCACCCACGGTGTCGTCCTCGCGGACAGAGATGATTCGCTCGCGACGGGGGCCTGCTTCCGTCATCTGCTTGAGTTCGGTCTCCAGTGTCTTAATCTGCGCGGCAATCTGCTTACGCTTGGCCTCTTTGTCTTCAGGGGGAGGAGCACTGGTCACGAGCGTTGGCTGCTTCTCCTTGGCGTCGGCCAGCGACTCGACCGGGATGAATTGCACGGCATCTGCGATGACGACGCCGTCAGTCCCCGCATTCGAGACGATCACAAAGCTTTGACCGGCCTTCTCGAAGCGATAGCGCCCCAACTTCTGGAAACGCCCATCAATGTCACCAGGGACTCGCTGATTCAGGGAGATGTCGAATTCTCCGTCAGCACTGAACACGGTGACAGCGGCATTTGTCGCGCGGTTCGCTCCGATGGGGTAGGCGATCCGCACTTCGTATTGACCGGACTCCGGAAGCTCCGGGATGAATGTGACGGTCTTGGTCCCTTTCCCGGCATCGGCATCGTGGATGTAGCCCTCACCCACGTAGGTCGCGATCGTCGTCGAACTGGTCCACTCTCCGACACGCTTGGCCTGTGCATCATCGACCACGATCCCCGGCAACTCCTTGAGTGGGATCGGCCTTAGCTGAGGAGAATCACCAGCTGGAGTCGGAGTCGCGGCGATCTCCGCCAATGACTTCTTGGCCTGCTTGATGCGATTTTCCTGTGCCTGGATGAGTGCTTCCTGCTTGACCAGTTCCGCTTCCCGCTCGGAATCCACAGCCAGTGGCTGCTGAATCCAGGCGGAGACGTTGCTGTGATTCAAGGCTCTTGTACTCTTGAGGATGCCCGCCAGAGCGTAATAGTCAGCCGTCGGGATCGGGTCGAACTTGTGATCATGGCACCGGGCACAGGTCACGGTCTGGGCCAGGAACGCCTTGCTGATGGTATCGATCTGCTCGTCGACGACATCCATCACGAGCGCTGCTTTATCCTGCTCCTCCAGGTTGGTGTTTCCGATTGCCAGGAAGGCCGTGGCTGTGACCTGCCGCCTCGACTGCTGCCAGTCCTCCGCTGGCAGCAGATCCCCAGCCACCTGCTCCATCATCATGCGATCGAACGGACGGTCCTGATTGAACGAGTCGATCACATAGTCGCGATAGCGCCAGGCGTCGGTGAAGACGAATCCCCGCAGCGTCAGAGACTCGGCATACCGGGCCACGTCCAGCCAGTGTCGCCCCCACCGCTCACCGAAGTGCGGCGACGCGAGCAGCTGATTGACGAGTCGTTCATAGGCTGCGGTCGGATTCCCTGCGGAGCTGTCTTTGACGAAGGCATCGACTTCTTCGGGGGATGGCGGCAGACCGATCAAGTCGAAATAGACCCGTCGAATCAAGACCTCGGGGATCGCATCGCGTGTCGGAGACAGCCCTTGATCCTCTTGCCGGGCCAGAATGAAGCGGTCGATATTGTTTCGAGGCCATGGGGTCTGACGGACCGTCGGAATGACCACGGGGCGGATCGGCTGATAGGCCCAATGCTGGCGTCCCTTTTCCAGGTCGATCTGTTGCCGAGCGGGCTGGGCGTTTTCGGCACGAGGATCGGGAGCTCCGCGTACGACCCATTGCGTGAGGATCTCAATCTCAGCATCGGGGAGCTTCCCTTTCGGAGGCATCGCCGTGCTCTCGTCTCCATATCGGATGGCCGCGATCAGCAGACTCTCGTCGGGCTTCTCCGGGACAATTGCCGGACCGCTGTCTCCCCCAGTCGCCCAGCCAACGCGTGAATCGAGCCGAAGCCCTCCGCGAACCTCATTCGCGTCCGTCGAATGGCACTCATAACAGCGATTGACCAAGATTGGTCGGACTTGTTTTTCAAAGAACTCAATCGGTTCGGAAATCGGCGAGCCCGAGTCTTCCGCGAAAGCCGCACCCGAACAGAGAGTCAGGAGAGCAGCCGCCAGCATCCAAATCCACTGAATCATCCCCAGAACTCCACTCGGCTTGATCTTCTGTGCCGTGAGGATAACACCGACTCGGATCGAGCAAAACGGAGATCGAGATCCTCACCCGGATGGTCACCTGTGCTGCGTGAGGAATCGATGCCCAATGACGCAGGCAGCACGGCTCAATTGACAGTGAATCCTGTGGTTCGTACAGTCTTGCAGCGACAGAGATGTCCTCTGTTTCCGTAGCTCAATTGGATAGAGCGTCGGCCTCCGAAGCCGAAGGTTGGAGGTTCGAGCCCTCCCGGGAACACTTTTCAGTGAAAGGACTTACGGCGATGCAACAGTGTGAGAAATCGCCTCTGTCCGAAAACTTGTCCGAGAAGTTACGGTGAAAGACGACTGAGCCGGTGTTTGCACCTCCGGCCCAGTCGCGAAGCGAACCAAAGGTCGCCTCTGCGTGATCCTTTGACCCGAGGTTCGTGATGCCACACTTCCCCAAGCCGTTTTTCAAGAAGTCTCGCAACCAGTGGTACGTCGAGATCGACCGTCGACTGGACTTCCCCAGGAATCGTGGGCGCGGGGGGATGGGTGTATCCTGTGTCATAAGGAGCCCCGCGCACGTCTGAGAAGTCGAAGAAGTCATCCGAGTCTGTCAGTTCCGTTCAGCCCTCTGAGGTCTTGAAGCCCCCAAGGGTAAAACGCACGTTCACAGCTCAGTTCAAGGAGGAAGCTCTGGCGATGATCTCGCGAGAGGGGTTGAGCGTGGCGGAGGCGGCCCGGCGGCTGGGGGTGCATGAGAACTTGCTGCGGAAGTGGCGAGGGCTCGTTCAGTCTCAAGGGGTCAAGGCCCTGGCCGGTCCAGCACAGCCGTCCGCCATTGAGGAAGAGAATCGCCAGCTGCGCGAGGAGAACGCGCGGCTGCGGATGGCGCGAGACATTTGATAAAAAGCGACGGTCTTCTTCGCGAAGGAGTCGAAGTGAGGTTCGCCTTTATCAAGGACTATCAAGGGGTCTGGCCGATCACGGTTCAGTGCCAGGTCCTGGAGGTCTCTTGCAGTGGATTTTACACCTGGCAAGGTCGCGAGCCGAGCGCCACGGACCGCCGGCGTGAAGCCTTGATCGAGATGATTCACGAGGTGCATCAGGCCAGTCGCCAGACGTCTCACTCGAACCTCGAAACTTTAACCAGCCGATTTCATGAGCGCGAGGACGATCTGCAAGCTACAGCTGACAAACTCGGCGAGCATCTGTTTGATGTCCATTGCTCGAAAAGATCGAGCCTAAAGTACTCAGTGTGATCGGCAATTATCTCGTGGAGCGCGCACTTGTCGCTGACGACGAACCTTCAGGAAGCGGGGACCGGACCTGGAGCAATCTCGTGACTCAATAGGGGCTCCAGTTCTCGACGGCGGACGATCGTTTGATCCCCGTCCCGACCGGCGGCGTCTTTGCAGACGCTGTGCTTGGACGTTCGAATTCGGCGGAGAAGCTCGACCTGACACGGTTCTGAAATCGGCAGTGTTCCTACGTTCCGGACGACCAATTGTGAAACCGCGGTCGGTCGCTGTGAAATCAGCCTGCAGGGGCGATGCGAAACTCTTCTGCGGGAAGTTCGACCCGGATGTACGTCTCGGACGGAATGCTTGGAGCGACCGGCTCACCGATCCGCTCGAGCAGACCGGTTGCGGAGTGTGATGTGATCGGACCGGCGAGCCGAGTGGGTTCGCCTCGCAGCACACTGACGACGAGCGTGGCGATTGGTTCAGGAGCCACGATCAGAAACGCTTCGTCACGCTTGAGCGGCTTGCGCAGGGCTTCGGTGACTCGTTCGAGGGCTTCTTCGCACTCTTCGCCTTCCGGAGCGCAGATCGTTTCGGGATGGTCTTCCCACTGCTTGAAGACGCGCGGTTGCTTGCGGCGAATATCGTCCGCCAGCAGTCCCTGCCACAGACCCAGATGCAGGTTCGCCAGCCCGTCGATGACCTTGACGGGAATCCCCAGCGTTTCACCCAGCTGGGTGGCGGTGGTGGCTGCGGGCTCGGTCGGCGAGGCGTAGATCACATCGATCGTCTCGCTGCGCAGAGTCTCAGCCAGCTCGGTGATTTGCTGCTGTCCGCGATCGGTCAGCGGCAGATCCAGGCTTCCTTGAATGCGGGAGGGGCCGTCGAACTCAGTTTCGCCCGGCCGGGCAACCCATCGAACAGTGGACATTCGGTTTCCTCAAGTAGAGCGACTGCCGCCGACTGCTCCTCAGTCGGTGACAGCTGTCGCACTCGCGACAACTGAGTCAGGTTCC
Organism: Planctomycetaceae bacterium; assembly: GCA_044337025.1. Lineage (GTDB taxonomy): Bacteria > Planctomycetota > Planctomycetia > Planctomycetales > Planctomycetaceae > TH-plancto1. The sequence continues at coordinate 72,027 of JBIIOI010000016.1, read as the reverse complement.
CTGATCCGCCGGAACTACGTCGCTCCGAAGAATCGATCACCCAACAATCACTCGGTTGCAGCGGCTTCGACGAAGCCGCCATCCATCATCTTTGGCGAGCCGTTTGAGCGAGTGTTGTCATGCCTTGAATCGCTGGACCGTAGTCCGGCATGTCAAAGACTGAGCTGCCCGCTACGAAGAGATCGCATCCCGCAGCTGCCGGGCCGGAGATGGTTTTCGGGCCGATTCCGCCATCGATCGAAACGATGACCGACGGGCCAAACCGGCTACGCACCTCGGCGACTTTCTCACTGGACCCGGCGATGAAGGACTGGCCTCCAAACCCCGGCTCCACGCTCATCACCAGCACCAGATCGCACTCACCGACAGCTGACTCGAGCGCCGAGACAGGCGTCTTCGGGTTGAGTGCTATCCCCGCCAGGCACCCCTTCTCGCGAATCCGCCGGAGCAGGTCGCGCGGCTGGGGCACCGCTTCAATGTGAAAGGTGATCGCATCGCAGCCGGCCTTGACGTACTCGTCGAGGTACTTGGCCGGATCGGAAATCATCAGGTGGGCATCGAACACGGCCCGCGTCATGGGGCGCGTCCGTTCGATCACCATCGCTCCATAGGACAGATTGGGCACGAAATGCCCATCCATCACATCCCAGTGGAGTACAGCGGCTCCGTCCTGGTCGAGAATGGCCCGGTCGAGGAGTTCAATTTCTCGACGGAGATTCCCGAAATCGCACTTCAACATGGAAGGGGCGATGATCGGGGATTTCGATCGCAAGACGGCGAGAGACGCCGAAGCGTTCATTCGTGATTCACAGTGCGAAAGAAAGCGGACTTGGGTTCCGAGTTGTTCGGTCCCTTCCTCGCGGGAATGGGTGTTCCTCAGCGTTCCTGTCAGGAGGAGCGGAATTGTCGGTCCCTTAGCGACTTTCGTCCAGCGAGATTTGCCGGTTTTTTGCAACCTGTTTTCGCATAACGAGATACGAAGTGCATTCAGCACTGTCGCTGTTGCTTCACGGCTGGGCGGGAACCTTCGAGCGGTAAATCACCAGATCAGCGCCCTCCCGCACAGCCAGAACTCGCAGCTCTTCATCCGGGCTGCAGACCAGGTCGAACAGCCCGATATCCGCGGAAGGGCTGATCTTGTCGAAGAGTGTAAACAGCCCCGAGTAGCTGGTGCGGTTGTTGCTCGGGCTGGCGAAACTCATCGCCAATATCGTCTGACACAGAATCCACTGCTGGTCCTGCGAGATGTCAGTGACCGACAGCAGCGCGGACCCATTCATCGAACCGTAAAGAATGGCACCCGGCACCGTCGAACGGATCTGCTGGACATCGACCGGAGATGCGCTCGCTGGCAGCGTTCCAAACTTCGATTGCGCGATCGCCTCGGGCAGCTTTTGATCTCGAGGAAACCGAGCAGAGCGGTTGAGCTGGGGTTTCCATTGCTGCAGGGTTTGAATCAAGCTGGCTTGCCCGGTGGGATTGCCATTCAGCAGCACGGGCCCGCTCTCCAGAGTCTGTGGGGGTCGATAACCGGGCTGGTTACTGATCGGCTGATTGGCGACGGGTGTGAACGCCTCATTCTGCAGAGGGATCGAGACGGTGTTGGTCGAGCCCTGGAAATAAAGGTCAAACGTCTGTTCGCGGCAGACGAGGCTGTCCTCAGAGACATCGCGCACAATCACGCGATTGTGTTCGATGCTGGAACCAAGATACCCCTTGGCGGTTCCAATCGTCAGGAGCGTGATCGCCAGCGTTGCGATCGGAAACGTGAACCAGGTCAAGCGACGCTTCTTGATCTTGTCCAGGACGGTGTACTCGCCAAACCCGATATACAGGATGTAGCCCAGCACGATCGTCGACAACAACCAGATCGGGACCGTGCGGACATCTTGCGGCAACAGTGCTCCAATCATCTGGCTCGGTCGCGGGCTGGTCTGGGACTTCAATTGCAATTCCCAGCTGGAAAGCAGCAGTTGCAGCTCCATGTCTCGCGCAGCTTTCTGCTGAAATGCCGATTGCATCTGCTGCAACTGCTGCAATTGCATCCGACTGTTGGCGTCGTACTGCTGCCATTCTGTGTTCTGCAGGTTGCGGATCAGTTCGAGCGAAAGCAGCCCTGTCTGGGTGATGGCATCTCGATGTTCGGATCGCAATCGCCACAGATCGACGAACGCCCGCCGCCGATCCAAATTCGTCGCCCGTGACCAGGAACGCTGCGTGGTGAGGCAGACGCGGCCGAATCCGTAATCGAGTGTCTTCATCGCCCCGTTCTTCAGGACCGGAATCAGTTCGGTCCCTTCGATCTCGTCCCCCAGTAAGTCGGGCGTTCGCCGCAACAACCGGTCGACAAACTCGCTCTGCTCCCTGGGTAGCTCCGCCCCCAGATGCAGGAACAGACTGCCGCCGCCCAGGACCCAGGACTCCAGAGCCTGCACCTGAGCGCCGGCCAGTTCGGCAAATCCACTGGACTCCACGACCACAACGTCATGGACCAGATGCTTCAGGGGATCGCGCGGCAGGTCGTCCGCGACGAGCCGGGGCAGCATCGTCACCATCGGGCTGTTGCGGGAGTTGTCGGCGAGCTTGGGGAGATAGGTCTCAATCGCCAGCCACTCATAGTCGTCGGTGGCCTTCTCACCGGCCTCTTTCGACCGCACGATCGGAGCGGTCAGCGACCGGATACGAGGTGGGATGATCTGCCCTACGCTGGTATGAACAGGCCCGCTGGGCTTCTTGGTCTTGGCATCGGTCTCCCGGAACAGAAAGACGAAACCGATGGAGTTCAGCACCTGATGCGACTGCAGAGGCAGCAGGTAATCGACCTCCTGACGCCCTGCCGAGTAGGTCAGATCGGAAATCCGCACGGAGGCGATGATTCCACCCATCCCATCGTTGACCTGGATCTCCAGATCGCCGGTCAGGATTCCGCTGGCAGAACAGATGGCCTTAACTCGCAACTGGAGCGGAGCCCCGGTGCGATAGACCGAGCGGGACTCGTCGACCTGAAACTCAATCGGCCCCGTCTGAGCCCAGACCGCTGTGCTGCTCGTGACGGCCAGGCATACGGCGAAGTACAGCGTCCGCAAGAGGCTCTGCATGACTTATCTCCGGGGAGGCTTACTCTCGACCCGCCATTGGCAGGCCGGGCCAGACTCCGTCGCGAATCAGTTCCGACTTCAGTTTTGCAGGATCAATCACCAGATGACGAACTCGCTGGCGACGCCAGGTGTACAGGATGTGAACGAGGCCATCCTTCGTCTGGATCACGGCTGGATACGAGTACTCGTACGGGCTGTTCTCCAGCACCAGCGCAGCGTTCCAGTTCTCGCCGTCGTCACTCACAGCCACATTCAGCAGCCCCCGCCCGCGCGGAGTCCCGACGTTTCGCTGCGTGTGGTTGTAGACGAGCAGGTGTTGCCCGGAAGCCAGTGTCACCGCGTCGACTCCCGAGTTGGGATTGGGCAGCTGCGTCCGGGCCATCGGCGTCCACGTTTGTCCCAGGTCCGACGACGTCACTCGCGTGATGCACCCCTGCTTGCTGCGAGACAAGGCCGACAGCGTTCCGTCCTTCAGCGTCAGGATCGTCGGCTGAATCGCTCCGAACTGTTCCGGCGTATGCACGGGACCAATCCGCTCCCAGCTGCGTCCCTGATCGCGAGTGATCTCGAAATGTACGATCCACTGATCGTTGTGCTCAGTCGAGCAGCCGCACAGCAGCGAGCCGTCCTTGAGCCGGACGGGCTTGTTCTTGACCGGGCCGTCGATCGTCTCAGGCAGTCGCACCGGTCGGCTCCAGGTCGCTCCGCAATCGGTCGACTCGGTCAGCATCCCCCACCAGGTACTCGGACTCGGTCCGCACTTGTAGTACAGCTGGAGCGGGCCATCCGGCTGCTGAAACAGGACCGGGTTCCAGCAGGGATGCCGCAGCGTCTTGTGCTGGATGCCGTTCGCCACTTCGATGGGCGGAGACCAGCTCTGCCCATTGTGGCGAGTGACCCAGATCCCGACGTCGTTGTTGCTCTCTTCCGTTCCGCCAAAGAACGCGCTCACCAGTCCCTGGGAGGTCTCGGCGATGGTCGAGGCATGGACCTCGGGAAAGGGAGCCTTGTCGTACAGGAACTCGGAAAGAATGACCGCCTCCGCATTGGTCGTATTCAGCGGTGACAACGACGGCCAGGAGGCCTCACCGTCCTCGGCGGACGCAGCCGGAGCCGCCAGCAGAATTCCCATCATCAGCCAGAGTGCCAGACGCATCCCATCCCCTCCCTCACTCGAATTCGTTCGATGATAGGCACTCGTCGTACGAAATTCAGCCTCGTTGCCGCCAACCCCCTCTTGCCTGAATCGGCGGATTTTGCCTAAAACCCGCCTCGGTCACTGAGTCCAGGGAGGGCATTCCGTGCGCACAGAGCTGTTCTCGAATTCGATCTGCTACGGCGTGGCTGTGGCAATTTCCATCTCGTTGGCCGGTTGCGGACAGCAGCCGGACCAGGGTCAGTTCGCGGCGGGTGAAGCTTCCTCGGCCCCAGAAGTCGGGGGCGAAGACGGCTCCCCGGACGCAACCTCCAGCCCCTTGGCGACAAACGAGTTCGACAACGGCGTGGTCACAACCGCGGCGGAGGAAGTCGAGCAGGCTCCCGGCTCCAAGCCCTCCGCAAAGCGGATCGCTGCGGACGCGGAGGATGCCGAGGGCCTCGACGATGATGAAATGGTCGAAGCCGTTCCCGAGCCAGAGGCTGGCTCGCCGGAATATCTGCTGCGGGAAGCCGCTCGGCTCAAGGCGGCTCCGCTGAATCGCGTTCGGCAGCCGATCGCGGGCAAACCCGGCCAGTTTGAAGAGATCGAACTCACTGCCGAACAGGCTGCGAAAGAGCAACTGCAGCGACTGAACGAAATCATCGATCTGTCGATGCAGGTGATCGGGGCCACGAAGGACCAACCGAAGCAGGCCCAGCTGTTCAACAACGCCGTCTACTACCTGTCCGATGCCCGCAAGCAGCTGGCACTGCTCGGGGACGCGAATCAGGCCCAGCTTCTGACTGAAGATGCCGAGGCCCTGTACAAGCGCGACAAAACATCGTTCGCTGCGGTCGAGTCGGCTCTGCGGATCGTGCAGCTGGCCCAGGCTCAAGCCGAGCAGAGCGCCCCGTCCGACACGCGCTGGGCCAGTGCCTTCTCCAAGCAGGCCCGCCTGTTTGCCGAGAAGTTTCCCACCGAGACCAACCGGGCCGCGATGAATCTGCTGGCTGCTGGTCGCGTCTGTGAGCAATTCGGTCTGATCGACGAGGCGACTTCGTGTTACACGACGATTGAAGAGCGATATCCCGAATCTCCATTCCAGGAGTCCATCGTCGGCGCACTGCGGCGATTGCGGCTGCCCGGTCAGAAGCTGACCGAGTTTGCCGGTTCGACGATCGAGGGCGGGTTTGTGTCGATCGATCAGTTCGCCGGCCATCCGGTTCTGATCGTGTTCTGGTCGGCGAACTCGAAGCAGTTTGTGGCCGATCTGCCCAAGATTGAGCAGGCTCTGTCGCAGTACGAGTCACGCGGCCTGATGGTCTTGGGAGTGAATCTCGACAAGGATCAGGTGACCGTCGACCGGTTCGTTGAGCAGCATTCGGTGCCCTGGAACAACATCTTCTTTTCCGATCCAGAGAGCCGCGGCATCCGGAACCCCGTGGCCCGCCACTACGGTGTGACCTCGGTCCCGGTCTACTGGCTGCTCGACTCCAAGGGGGTCGTCCGGGCCGCTCCGCTCGATCTAGCGAAGCTGGATGGCTACTTCGCGAAGGCCCCGGTCAAGGCGGCCAGCGCCGTGCGAGAAGTCAAGTAGCTGCTCGATTCGCACCCGAGCCGGCCAGCGCGCCCGGGATCAGCTTCCAGCTCTGCGCAACGCCCGTCAGTCGTTCCTGGCGTCCGTTGTGTTCGAATGACAGGCTGTCCGGATCGAGCCCGAGGGCGGTCAGAATCGTGGCGTGCAGGTTCTTGACGGGCTGGGGCTGATCTTGAGCCCGCAGACCGATTTCGTCCGTCGAGCCGATCACGGTTCCGGCTTTCACTCCGCCACCGGCCATCCAGATCGTGAAGCCGTAGGGATTGTGATTGCGGCCTTCGCTGCCCTGCATCATTGGCGTGCGACCGAATTCTCCAGCCCAGATGACCAGCGTCGAATCCAGCAGCCCGCGCTGCTTCAAGTCGGCCAGCAGGGCCGCCGTCGGCTGGTCAGTCTGCAGTGCATTCCTCTGGCAGTAATCGGTGTTCTTGTCGTGCCCGTCCCAGCCGAGCTTGTCGACAGCGTTATACAGCTGGACGAACCGCACACCCTTTTCGACCAGCCGCCGCGAGAGCAGGCACATCCGCCCATACATGGCGAGGTCCTTGTTCTCGTGATGGACTCCATAGGCGGTCTGCGTCGCTGCGGTTTCGCTCGCGAGTTCGCCGATATCGAGTGCCTCCGACTGCATGCGATAGGCCAACTCATACGAGGCAATCCGCCCCTCCAGATCGAGGACACCGGGCCTCTTCTCGGCATGACGGCGGTTCAGGGCCTGAGCCAAGTCGATCGTCGCCCGCTGCGAGGCGGCAAACTGCTCGGGCGGTTGGAGATTCAGGACCGGAGTCCCCTCGTACCGAAACTGCGTCCCCTGAAACGCAGCGGGCAGGAACGCATTGCTCCAGTTGGCTGAACCTCCGAGCCCGCCGACCTTAAAAAGCAGCACATACCCAGGCAAGTTCTGATTCGCCGAACCGAGCCCGTACGTGACCCACGAGCCGAGGCTCGGCTTGCCCCCCAGGATCGCTCCGGTGTTCATCAGGTATGTCGCAGGAGCATGGTTCGAGCTGTCACTGACCATCGACCGGATCTGGCACAGGTCGTCGACATGCCGCGCGGTGTGCGGCAGCAGGTCCGAGACCCACATTCCCGATTCACCGTGCTGAGCCCACTTCCACGGGCCGGCCATCAGTTCGTCTTTGCAGTGGTTGAACACTCCGCCAACCTTGTCCGGATGCTTCTTCAGCGATTCCGGGACGGGTTTTCCATGCAGCTGGATCAGGTCCGGCTTGTAGTCCAGCAGATCAAAGGTCGGCGGCCCGCCATATTGAAACAGAAAAATGACCTGCTTCGCCTGCGGGGCGAACTGCGGCAGCCGCTCCTTGAGGGGCCCGAGCGGATCAATGGTCGGGGTAGATTGCTCCGCGCGAGCTTCGCGGCTCAGCAAGCCCGCCAGTGCCACCGATCCGAAACCGAGTCCGGTGTTGGACAAGAACGAGCGACGGCTGATCGGCGGAATCATCGAGATCTCCCGGTGGCTCGTTCCAATGTACTCACTCAGTGCCTGCAGGGACCAGTTGATCGATCTGATAGCCCGGTCCCAGCCGCGTCAGGTCGCGACGGAAGATCACCGTCGGCGGCTTCAAGGTGGCGTCGATGACCGCCTCGATACGTGTCGTGGCCCCCCCACGGTCGAAGCATCCGACCGACTGCACTGTCATCACATCGCCTCGGGCGCAGAGATACTTATCCAACAGCTGCATCGTGGGGAGATCGGCCAGCCCATCGATCAGCAGCCACCCGGTCGTGGCTCGCTGGGCCAGCAAATCAGTCAGCGGGCTCCCCTGATCGTCGATGACCTGAGCCGCCGCGATGCGGTCCGGCAGGTCTTCCGGCATGCCCGGAATCCCGAGCAGGATCTCCTTGCGGGCCTGATTGATGTTGATTCGACCGTCGATGGTGGCTGAGGATGTTGTCGACATCTTCTCAAGCAGCGTCGGCAACGTGGCAGCCAGAGCGGAGCTCTGCCAGGGACTGTCGAGAGTGGTCTCATTTCCATCAATCTCGACCGTGACCTGTGCATCGACCAGTTCATAGAGCGAAACAATCGTCGTGGCAGATCCGGCGGAGAGGTCCATGCCGGCTCGCGTCACGGCCCCGCCGTCGCTGCCCGAGCCGTCCGTACCACCAGTTCCCTGAGCCACGCGGAACAGTTGATTCGACAGCCCGGTCGCGACTTCATTCAGTGCGTCGTCCGTCTCAAGGTCGCCAGTTGTCACGCCGGAGAGTCCCGAAACGACCGATGGCACATCGGCCCCCTTCAGTCGGAACGCCGTAACGAAGCGGGCGACCTCAGAACCGAACTCTGGCTCCAGCTGATCGTACAGCTCCGTCAGCAGCGGCTGGTTCAGGTCGACCCTCTCCGAGCCGTCCTGCTGCAGATTCGACTCCCGCGAGAAGACGGTCAGGTAGGCCACGAACCCCAGGTCGAGCAGCCCATCCTCGTTGTCCATCGGATAGGTCACCGCTCCGTCGTTCTCGTTCGGATCGATGACTCCGTTGCGGTTGGTGTCTTCACCGTAAAGCAGTTCCGGGGTCACACTGGTCAGCAGCAACAGCTCATCCAGCGTCTCACAAGCGGCGTTCTTCGTGTCGGTCTCGCCGTCACTGCTCGCACGCGGGTCGGTGTCCGCATCGACAAAATCGAGAATGCTGTCTGCTGCTTCGTCCGTCATGCCGGGGATCGCCATCAGCATCAGGTGTTCCTGATTCTCTTCCAGTCCCAAGGCAGAGATCGCGTTGATGTTCAGCTTGGAGGACTCATCAATCAGTCCGTACCGAATTCCCTTGCCCGTCGTGTCGTTCTCCAGCGGAGCGATGATCGTGAACCGGCCGCGGTCGGTCGTCCCGGCGGACTCCAGCAGCGTCACTCCGGCGAACGATTCCGGATTGTGATACAGGTTCTCGCTCTCGATATCGGTCGGATTCCCGAGCATCGCAGCTGCGTACTCGATCCCCGAATCGGCCAGTGCCCGCGATTGAGCAGTCCGAGCTGAGAAGTCCGACGCCCGGCGTTCGAGCAACATCGAATCAAAGAAGGTGTAGGCCCCGAGCGAGAGCAGCACGACGACGATCAGTACGACGATCAGCGCGCTGCCGCAGCGGGGTTGAGGGTTGAGAGTTGAGAGTTGAGCCAGCAGTCCCCTGACTCCAGTCTCCAACCTCCAGCCTCCAGCCTTCTTTCTGACCCTCAACCTTAAACCCTCAACCCTCAACGATTTCATATCTCACTCCCCGTCACAGGTGTCGACGCGGGGACCTGGATCACATGCTTGATTGTCGTCATCGAGGCTGAGCCGGGCAGATTCAGGCTCCCAGCCGGTTTGTACTCTTGGTTGAGGAACCCCATCGAGACCTCGACCGCGCGCGGCAGTCGCCCCTTCTCGGTGCTGTCCCACTCGCTCACCCAGGAGTAGCCATCGTAGTACCGGAACTGCAGCGCCACGACTTCGCGGGCCAGGATCGACGACTCCGGGATCTCGGTCGCGGTGCTGGTTGTGCTCAGCGCACTGGCTGTGTCGTCGGGAACCGATTCCTGGAGGCGATCAGTCACATCGCGAGCCAGAGCTGGGTTGGCGATCAGACTCTGGAGCCCCGTGGCATCGGGATCGAGCGAACGTTTCGGACGGACCAGGGCCCAGGTGACGCGGACCATTTCGCTCTGAATCGGCAAAGGCGTCGTCGACGGAGCGCTGGGGTCCACAACAGTGACAAAGTCCTGCACCTGCGGCTGGCTGAGATCCAGCTGCAGCGAGTTCGCGGTACCGACGATCCCGAGGCTGACCGGAGCTTCGACAGCCGCGGTCGCCGTGCTGTCGGTGCTCCCCTCCGTAGTGGTTGTCACACTCTCAGTGGCTGTTTCGGAGGTCGAGCTGTCTTCGGACTCTTCCACCTTGGGGACCGAGAACATGACTGAGCCGACGTCCTCGGACATCTTGCGCAAGATCGCCAGCGAGACCTGAGCTCGATCGATCCGCTCACGGCCCAGTGTTTCGTACCGCCAATGCAGCGAGATGGCTCCGTAGATTGCGGAGATGAGGACTACGCTAAGCACAAGGGCCACGATCACTTCGATCAGACTGAACGCGCGGCGGTGAACGCCCAGGGGTTGCGACCCCCGGGCTTTCATGATCGCCATCAGTGTTCGAGTCGATCTCATTGCAACACGTTGTTCAAAGTGTCCAGCGTCGAATCGGTGTTCCCCGTCTGCTGGAAGATGGCCGGGTCGCGCAGCATGCGGGCGAACTTGATCTGCCGGTCCTTGGTTCCGTCAGATCGCTGATGGGCCACGGTCAGCATTAACCGTTTGATCGCCACATCGGTGTCGTCCTCAACGGAGAGCGACCAACTCCACTGCGGAGCGTCCTCGAACGGTTGATCGGTCGCCGACTGCAGCGGAACGATTCCGGCGATGACTTCATTCAGCTTCGACTCCCCGAGCAGGGTCCCCTCGGCCTGAATCTGGGCTCGAATTGCCGAGTCGCTCCCCATCCTCAGGATCTGGCTGATCGCCGACATGGCTGCGAAGAACATCGCGAGTGCGATCACGACTTCCAGCAGCGTCATGCCATGTCGCGCCGCGCCGCGACCCGCTCGATTAGTCCTCATGGCTGTGTCTCCGGTCGGTGGAGACGATCGACCGTCACAGCTCCGGTCAGTCCCCGGACCTTGATCAGGACCGAGTTCCCGGATTTGTCCTGGATCGTCAGCTGCGCGTCCTGCCCCTCGCCATTCGGGCGGAACAGAATCGGCTGCGACCAGATCGTGTCCTGGTAGAGCGCCCCGTTCTTGAGGAGGGCCAGCCAGACCTCATTCAGACGCTGCCCGCCTTCCGATTCTCCGATGGCGCCTCTGGGAGGCACAAACGAGCAGTCGTCCGCGATGAGTCCGACCTGAGTCTTCACTTTCACGGAGGGAGCTGCCGGGTCATCGGTCGCGACGACCTCCGGGCGGTCAAACGGCAGAATCGCGAAGGCCTGCTTGCCGGGTTCGTACCGAAACTGGTAGGTCAGACCACTCTCAATGGCCAGGATTCGCGTGGATGCCAGTTCGCGACGCACGAGCTCCACATTCTGCCGCAGCGCGTTCTCGGTCATATACCGCATCATTCGCGGCCAGCTGACCCCCGCGATCACCGCCATCACGGCCAGAACGAGCAACAGCTCAAGCAGGGTAAAACCCCGCCGGGCACCCGTGGCCGTCGATGTGGGAACTCGCTGAATCACAGAGAAACCGTACGGAGAGAGACACGGGACCTATCGCCAGTCTGAACGACCGGTCCGCTGAAGGCAATATCTCTCCGCTCAAGTACGGAAACTGCTCGGGATATTCGACCGCGCGGCCAGACGGTGTGCTCACCCGTTACTTCAAATCCACAGGCTCGAGTGCCAGGAAGTAAAACACCGTCGGGTTCTCGCCTCTGAAGTCATTGTCGACAGAGATCACCAGGGTACGCCGACCATCCGGCAGGTCAGGACCGAACGTCAGGCCCTCAAACTTGGCCGGAGTCGACTCCCCGGCGATCCCGAATTTGGGGTCGAGAAGATCCGCGAACAGCCGCTTCGAGACGGCACGCACTTCAGTGGGCAAATCCGCAGCCTGAGCCGGGAGCGACTTGTGCTCCGAGACATCGCTGGCCCCGTGCAGATCGATCAGATAGAGCGACTTCTGCTTCGCCAGCGGTCCGGCCAGGCTGTCGCGTTCGAGGATCAGAGCGCGGTGGTCGTCGATCATGAGCAGCTCGCAAACGGCCGAGCCAGAGTTCTCCAGCGGGTAGACAAACTCAGCGGTGTCCTCGGACTCGATGTCGATGCGCAAGATCCGGTTCAATAGGCCGGTGAAGCGTCCGTTCGCAATAGCTCCATCCTGGATCAGCGGGCGCTGGTTCATGGCATACAGCGTGCCTCCGTCAGGAGAGACACCGAGGGCCTCGAATCCGGCATTGGGCTGTCGTCCCTTGTCGTTCTTCTGAGCCTCCTCGGCGGCGTTTCCCGAGGGATGCTCGATCTCGAACTTGCCGGGGACCTTGAGCTTGCGGGTCCGCTTCCCTGTCAGATCGTAGAGGTCCACACGCGGCCCGTATTCGTCACTGATCGCCAGAACGGCGGCCTTTTCGCTTTGCCGGACAAAGCGAATGCCTTCGGGGTCGAGGCGACCGGGGTGCTTATCACCATGCTTCAGGGCGCTCGCGGCACCGACCAGCGGCTCGCCAGAGTCCTTCGTGAGCAGATGTGTCTCCAGCAACTTCCACTCGACCGCTCCCTCAGAGGTGAACTGAAACGTGGCCTTGTGAAATCGCGTGGGATAAGGCACAGCCCCATCGTCCGGACCGCGATCGGGCAGCAGGTAATAGACATTCTCACCGGCCCAGGAGAGGGCTCCAATTCCGCCGAACTGGTTGAGCGGCATCCCGTTATCGAGCTTCCCCGTCAGGTTCGACTGGTCAGTCGACTGGGCCGGAATCCGCAGTTCGGCAAGCTTGGTCACCTCGGCCGAGGCCGAATTGACCGCACACAGCAGCCCCGCTGCCAACACTGCCTTGAGAGAGTGGTTCTGCACTGCCTGCCTCCAGCATCGCGATCGATCAGCAAAGTGAAGGGGCATGTTAAGTGTTTAACAAGCCACACCCAAGGCGTCAGTGTGAATTACTGGTGAACATCTGAGAGTTCCGGCCCCGCTGTTGTTCGGGACGTTCGAGATCGCACACGGCGGCTACGGCTGTCCTGTAGCAGTTGAGTTGCATTGACCACTGGAATTGCTCAATCTGGAACACTGTTGTCCATCAGATTTCGACCGTCAAGTGAACTCACAATGACCGAGCCTCTCGCCGCTCCGGAAGCCAGTCATGGTGGGGGTGATCCGGGTCGTGCAGACGAATCCTCCGGGCCTTCCATCCAGCCCACTGCATGGGGGACGGGGCTTTTCATTCTCTCAAGTCTCGTGATCTTCCTGCGATTCTGTCGGCAAGATCAGGAAGACTGGGCCGTGCTCAGAAGATTCGGAGTACTTCCCGCAGACGAAATCTGGGGTGGCGGCTACTGGACACTCGTGACTTCCACTTTTGTTCATCACGAATATTGGCACTTCGGCCTCAACGTGTTTTGGTTGTGGAGACTCGGGAGCCGTTTGGAAGTCGTGATGGGGACATGGAAATATGTCAGCTTTCTGTTGATTTCGGCGTTCGTGAGTTCCTCTTTCCAATTGGCGGCATCCGACACGATCGGCATCGGTTTCTCCGGGATTGTCTATTCGAACTTCGGGCTCATGTGGTTGACCCGATCCCGACACACCTCGTTCCAGATCGTTCTCAGCCAGACTACGACCCTGTTCTTCTTCGTATGGCTGATTGTTTGCATCGTGATGACGCAGTCGGAACTCGGAAATGTTGCGAACGCGGCTCATGTCTCTGGCCTGCTGTTTGGCTGTGCCGTAAGTTTCGTTTGGCAAAGACCGCGATCTATCTTAAGGCTCGTTGGACCAACAATTCTGATCGTTCTTTCGGTGGTCCCCCTCTTCTGGTGCCCATGGTCCCCCTACTGGCGAGAACTGCAAGCCTATCAGTTAGAACAGCAAGTCTATGAGTTAGGGCTGCAAGCCCATCAGGCTCACGAAGCAAATCGATTGTACGATGCCTGGGACTTATACACGCGTTGCCTCCGAATAGAGCCCAAGAACGCATGGGCACTCTATAATCGGAGCCTTGTGAATGAGGCACTCGGCCGACGGGAGTCGGCGCAAGCTGACCGAAAGCGAGCCCTCGAAATCGATCCCGCAATCGAACAGCCAGACATTGCCCCCTAATCTGTCGTGGATTTGACAACACACTTCTCCGATTGACGACACCCTGTGACTGTCTTGATTCTCTGTAACATCTTTCCCTAAAAGGTGTTGAGTAACTTGGATCAATTCTGGCACGACGCGTGCCTTTATCTCCCCCAACTGGCACGAGCCAGTGGAACCGCATCCAGCTGTCATGGATGCACAATCAGGGAGATTGCCATGGAGACCTCGTTCTTTGCCCGCCTTCTGAATCCTATCACCAGCGCCTTCGCCGGACCGCGAAGCCGCCGGGCGACTCGAAACACCGCGACGACCAGCCTGGAGTCCCGCAACCTGCTGGCGGCGATCGTCAGCGGTAACCTCATCATCCAGGGGACCAGCCGCAGCGATTCCGTGATCGTGGATGACATGGTCGTGAATGGACGCGATATGGTTCGCGTGGTTCAGAATGGCTTCACGCAGTACTTCGATGACTGGCGAATCACCGGAGAGATCCGGTTCTTCGGGTACCAGGGGAACGACCTGTTCGACTATGCAGGGATCATCGACTGCTACGTCGAAGCGGGTTCAGGCAACGACCGCATCCTCTGTGGTGATGGCTGGGACTACGTGCTGGGTGGAGACGGCCACGACACCATCGAAGGCTGGGATGGCAGTGACATCCTGCGGGGTGGAGCTGGGAACGACCTGATCGATGGCGGGTTCGGCGACGATGATCTCTATGGGGACTCGGGCCACGACCTGCTGGGCGGTGGGGCTGGCAACGACTACATGAACGGCGGGTCGGGGAATGATGCCGCGTTCGGTGGCTCCGGTCTGGACGACTTCGAGCAGATCGGCCGCGACCCCTGGGTCTACCTGTACCCTGCCTCCTGGACGCGGTTCGGGTGGCAGACCCGCTCCGCCGGTGTCCAGGACTTCAACCCTTCCCAGGACTTGATCCTGAGCTAGTCGAGTGAATTCGGTCGATCGACCAGGCCCGGCGAGATGCCAATCTCGCCGGGCCTTTGCGTTATGGATGGCTGCGAGTCACAGATTGATTGCTCACTTCGCGTGGGCAGGGCGACAACGATATGATGACGCAGGTCATCCCGATGGAGTCAGTCTCGTTCAACCCTTGATATCGCGTGCCCCATGCCCCGCTCCCTGATCTTGGCCGTTTTGTTCGCGATAGTGACTGTGTTCTCTGGCTGTGCCCAGGAGGACCCGTATTACACCACCACCGAGATCAAGTTCCTGGACTCCGTGACCAGTCAGGCGTCGCCGAAGGAGCAGTTCTCCTCGCTGCCGCTCAGTCTCAACTCGGGCGAGACAGCGACTTTGACGCAACTGTCCGCCGGCAAGAACCTCGTCGTGGTCTTTACGCGGGGCTTCTCGGGAGCCGTTTGCCCGTATTGCTCGGCGCAGACCTCCAGTCTGGTCACCCAGTATGAGGAGTTCCAGAAGCGGAACACCGAGGTTGTCGTGATCTATCCCCTGAACAATGTCGAAGACGCATCGCGGCGGGGGATGTTTCTGGAGCGGGTCAACCTGCTCAATCAGGCCCCTCCGGGACGCGAACTCCCCTTTCCACTGGTCGTGGATTTCGGTTTGAAGGCGGTCGATCTTCTCGGAATCCGTAAAGACCTTTCGAAGCCCGCAACATATATTCTCGATAGTCAGGGGAACGTCCGGTTTGCCTACGTCGGAGAATCGCTGGCCGACCGGCCTTCGGTGAAGGCGATTCTGGCTCAGCTCGATCAGCTCGAATTGGCCACGGCCCCCGCACCGGCTCCACCCTCGGGACCTTAAGTTGGCATGACGCTTGTACTGGATCAGTTCTGGGAAATCGCAGTTCGCGAACGCTTCGTCAGCGAGGCCGTTGCGAGTGACGCGACCCGCATCGGTTTGGAGAAGGGCTGGTCCCCGGAGCAGGTGGCCCGCGATCATCTGGCCATCAACCCCGCGATCATTGGAATCGTCCAAGCTCTGCGGTTTCCTCACGATCAGATTCCCGGCTATGAGCTGCTGGGCCATCTGGGGCACGGAGGGATGGGAGCGGTCTACCGGGCTCGCCAGCTGGCCTTCAATCGGACTGTCGCACTGAAGACCGTACTGGTGGGGGCAGATGCCAACCCGGCCAGCCTGCAGCGTTTCGAGCAGGAAGCCCAGACGATCGGTCGGCTGATTCATCCACATCTGGTCACCGCCTACGACTTCACACGGGTCGGAGGCCGGTTCGCATTAGCGATGGAGTTTCTCGACGGGCGTGATGCGGAACGCTGGCGGCAAGGGCGCCTCGTCACCGAACGTATGGTCTGGAGCCTGATCCGCCAGGCCGCAGCCGGGCTGGCGCACGCCGCAGCTGCGGGAGTGATCCACCGCGATGTGAAGCCGTCGAACCTGCTGCTGGTGCCTCCCCCGCTGGGATTCTCGTTACCGCCGGGAGTCCCGCTGCTGAAGGTGGCCGACTTTGGACTCGCCCTGTTGCAGGATGCCGGCGCGACATCGACTCGCATCACGCGCGAGAACGCAGCTGTCGGCAGCCCGCTCTACATGAGCCCCGAACAGCTGAGCGGGACACGGGTGGACCATCGAGCCGACATCTATGCTCTGGGGGTCACAGCGGGCTTCCTGTTGACGGGGGAGACTCCGTTTGATGGCCTCTCCATGGCCCAGATCTGTGCCCGGAAGCTGCATGGGTCTCCGCAGGACCTGGAGCTCGCCAGTGACACGCTTTCCGAGCAGAGCCGCGGCCTGGTTCGCTGGATGATGCAGCGGGAGCCGGATGCTCGCCCTGCGAACTACGAGGTGATCTTTGAGCGGATCGATGAGATTCTGCCCCAGCTTCCAACGGAGGCCGTGACCGTTCGGGATTCGCTGGTGCTGTCGGAATCGTCGGCCATCCTGACGCCGATCGACCGCTTTTCGGCCACTCAGCTCGTTCACTCTCCGCCGCGAACGACCAGCGATCTGCCATCGCGACTTCCGAATGCGCTGGCGGCGACGCTGGATGCAGCCCACGCGGGAACGACACCCCGTGACCCATCCCCTGTCAGTCCGCCTGCAGCCCAGCCTGCAGCGCGGTTCAATCGTCGGCACTGGCTGGTGGCCGGCGTGACCACCGCCTTGCTGGTTGTCGGCGTCGTTGCGAATCGTCGGCGCCGCAGGACTGCCTCGGGCGGGAACTGGGTGACAGCCGATTGGGCCATTCAGTGTTACGACGGTCAGTCGCTGACGGGCTGGACCGTCAATCACGGGCAGTGGGTGCCCGGAGTGCCCAACGACGATGGCGGCCGAGTTCTCGCTGGGAATCAAGGGGCCATCGCGTATCCCCTGACGAAACCGGACGAGTCTGGCAAGGCAGTTCCCCTGCGAGGTTTCCGCCTGGTCGCGCTGGTCCAACCACGATCCACAACCGCAGCGGAAGTGCAGTGGGCCCTGGTCGGTGGGATCGATCCGAAAACGGCTCCGCGTTATGTCGTACGAATCGATTCCGACCAGGTGAGCGTCGGGACCCGCACCAGCTTCCACGGTCCGCTGGAGGCTCCGATCGCTCAGCGCAAACTGCCTCCAAGTCGTGGCCGGTATGAAATCAAGCTGGAGCTACATGGAGGCGCCACGATTGTGTTTATCAATGGAACCGAACTCGCCATCGTTCCGCCTCCGACGGAAGCGGTCACCCCCGAGTTCTTTTTGGCCAGTGAGTCCACCAGCGAGCAGTCGGCTGAGGAGTCCGCCTGGTTCTCCGACATCGCGATTGAGGAACTCCGACGACCTGTGTGACTTCGACTATCTCGCGCCGGCTGCCGTGCGACGTGCCAGGACAGTGTCGACCAGGAAGTCAATCACCTGCTCGGGGGAGCGGTGGGTCGTGTCGACCAGGATCGCATCGGCGGCGGGGCGGAGCGGGGCGATCTCCCGCATCTCGTCGCGGTCGTCCCGTTCTTTCTGCAGTTGCAACAGCTCGTCGATGGCGATCGTGTGACCCGCCGCTTCCATCTCGCGGTGACGCCTGCGGGCACGTTCTTCGGGATCCGCAGTGAGGAAGAATTTGCACTCGGCGTGCGGGAAGACGACGGTCCCCTGATCACGGCCCTCGCTGACAATGTCCCGTCCGATGGCGACATCGCGCTGCTGCTGGACCAGTGCCTCTCGCACTTCGGGGTTCTGGGCGACGATCGAGGCGGCCTGACTGACTTCGGGGGTGCGGATCAACTTACCGACATCGCGGCCGTCGCAGTAGACGTGCCCGGCGAGGGCCTCGATCTTGACGGTTGTCGCGATATGAGCCGTCAGATCGGCAGCATCCGGTTCCGCTCCCCGCTCCACACAGCACAGGGCCACCGCTCGGTACATCGCACCCGTATCCAGAAACGCAAACCCCAGCCTCTGCGCCAGCTCGCGGGCTGCAGTGCTCTTACCGACTCCGGCGGGGCCATCAATGGTGACGATCATGGGCAGCGAAACTCCTGGCCGCAGGGAGTGCGACCCTTCTGATCGTATCGATTCCGGGAGAAGTTCTCAGTCATCACTGCTCAGTTTTCAGTCCACATGCCTGCAGCACCGATCGCTGGACAGCCAGATCGTGCCCGGGGGAGTAGTCGCTCGGCTTCTCGCCGCGGATGACCTGGGCCATATCGCGAGCATCCTCCACATACCGGACATACTTCGGGAACGAGACTTCGGTCACGCCAGCTTTGTATTTGCCGCAGGGCTTGGCGAGTGTGATTTTCGCCACCGGCTGATCGAGTGGCTGCAGGTGGAACGTCCCGCCCGTTCCGCACAGCGTCAGATGTCGCCGCGCTCCGCCATCGATCTCAACCACACTGGACCGGACCGTGGCTGTGGCTTTCGGATACTCGAACACCGCCAGCATGTTGTCGAGCAGGGAATCATTCGCACTCGCGGAGTGACGGGGAAAGGCCTGGACACGCTCCGGAGCCCCCAGGATGGCGACCACCAGATCGATGATGTGGCATCCCAATTCAAACATGGAGCCGCCGGGGTATTCTGCGAGCGCCTGGCGGTCCGCCGGGCCGACGACTTTGCTCATCACGGTGTGCAGTTCGAACAGTTCGCCCAGCCATCCGTTCTTCAGGAACTCCCGGAGCAGAACGATCCCCGGGTTGTACCGGTACATGTACCCCATCTGCACGAGCAGTTGTTTGCGGGTCGCGGTGTCGAAAATCGCCTGCAGGTCGGCCAGCGACTCGCCGGCTGGTTTGTCGATATGCACATGCAGTCCCGCTTCGACGCAGACCTTGGCATTGGCCAGCAGATCGCGGACGCGCGTCTCGACGAGGACCGCCTGGAGTCCCGGTTCCGAGAGCAGTTCCTCTCGTTGCAGACGCCGAAGACCCGCAAATGCTGGCTGAGTCTGAGTCTGGGACCACAGCTGATCGTCGGGCTCGACGATGCCGACGACTTCGTAATCGACCGAGGCCCGATAGACGGAGAGCTTCGTCGCGTGCGCGTGTCCCACGCCGATCTGCCCGACCTTGATCGGGGCTCTTCGAGTGTCCGCCCACCCCGTGAGGGGAGCTGCGACGACACCGGCCGCAGCTGTTTGGATCCAATGACGCCGAGTGAAGGGCATGAAGTGACCCATGTGCCGGGGAAGTGGGGAGTCGTCTACGGTACTGAACCTGAAGCGGCCGCAACAGGTCGCGGCCAGTCAGGCGAAGATTGGCCATGATCGCTGTCCGCCATATCAGATCCCCACAGCCCATTGCCCATTCCCCACTGCCCTCACTTCTTTTCCCCTCGCGGTCGCTTCGCAGCCATCCGGACTGTCCGTTACACTTCACCGATGGTGTTGCTGGTCCTCTCGATTGAGTGGGCAGACTTCATTCTGGCGAATGAGGCGGCGACCCGAGCGTGGGACAGCTGGCATGCGAAGTATTGAACAGGTGGCGGGCACGGGTGTGCCTCTGTTGCTCGACGACATCGATACCGACCGGATCATCCCGGCGCGGTTTCTGCGGTGTGTGAGTTTCGAAGGAATCGGCGAGCACGCCTTTGAGGATGATCGCAAGCAGGATCCGACTCATCCCTTCAATCAATCCGAGTACCGATCCGGGACCGTGCTGGTCGCTGGTCGCAATTTTGGTTGCGGCTCCAGCCGCGAACATGCTCCCCAGTCGCTGATGCGGTGGGGGCTGCAGGCGATCGTGGCCGAATCGTTCGCCGAGATCTTCTTTGGGAACTGCACGTCACTGGGAATTCCCGCTGTGACTGCCGCCCGCGCCGATCTGGAGCAGATGGCGGCCGCGATTCAGGCGAATCCGCAGACCCCCGTAAAAGTCGACCTGCTGTCCAAGACTGTCACGGTGGGCAGTCAGAGCTATCCCGTCAAGATGCCCGCCAGTGCTCACGAGTCCTTGACCACGGGGCAGTGGGACTTCCTGGGCCAACTGCTGGAAGCTCAGGTCGGGATCAAGAGTACCGCCACCAAGCTGCCGTACATGAGCGGGTATCAAGTCCAGCCGTAAGACGCTGCGTTTCCTCGCGTGCTTAGCACCTCTCTCCCGCCGGGAGAGGTGCTGGCGAGAGTGCCCCACGAATGAGTGGAGGCAGCCATTTTTCGTACGGCGTCACCGTCAAAATTGCGGGTTGCCGGTGACGTAACTCAGCAGTCGCAGAATTCATTCTGCTACGGATTCGAGGCCGGTTCCGGAAAGTCTGTTTCATACCGCTTCAGCAGCTCGGTGGCGTCCGGGACGATGTAAATCCGCCCCTTGATCTTCAGTGTCTGTCCCGGCTGGAGTCCTCCCAGGCGGAAGTCCGAGTGCAGGCAGACAGCCACTCCCTGGAACAGTTCCTGGTACGGATCAAACGCGACGCCAAAGACGCGCGCGTCATCGGCCGAGTAACAGCCGATCAGCCCGTTCGACGGAACCAGCGGGCTGAGAGGTCGGGGGTTCACGTCGTTGCGGTCGACATGCTTGGGACACCAGACCTGACCGGGAATGTAGCGGGCTTTCGTGGCCCAATCGCGAGTCGGCATCCGCTCCAGCTGTCCATCCAGGAAGATGAACGATTTGGCCAGATAGGTCTCCTGATTGGCTCCCGTGAACTTGTCGAGTCGGATACAGGGCTGAGCCCAGTGGGCCTCGGACCGTTTATCCGTCGGGTTGCGGGCGGTGATCTCGATGCGGACCTCGTCGGGAGTGGAGCGGATCTCATGCGAGACGCGTACCCCATCTTTGACGACATCTTCCAGGCGGATCAGCGTCCTCTCGGCATTGGTCTCCACCAGCCGGGTCTCGTGACCGACCATCGTGTGCGTGACCCAGTCGGCATCGGTTGACCCTGCCCGGCAGTAGGCCTCCAGATAATGGATCTTGATCTCTTTCCCCGGCAGATGGTCGCCGGAGATGGTCAGGTAGTTCTTCTCCCAATGCAGCTTGAGGGGAGCGTCTGCAGCCTGGATCGGCGTTGTCCCAACGAGAACCACAGCAATCAGCGCGATCAGCAGTTTCATCTGTCACTCCACATTCTGGAACCGAACCATGAGAAAGAGGCGCAAAGCAGTCCCCCACTTTGCGCCTCTGTTTGCAGTCGGTTGACTGGCCTAGAAGTCGTTTAGCACCTCGCTGCCCTGAATCGTTGACAGGGCTTCCATCACCCCGCCGTCGATATTCTCGGACACGAACCGAACCGCACCGTCCGCCATCAGGATGTGACAGCCTCCACGGAACGGGCCGCCGATTCCATCCGGTCCGTTGATGTACGGCTGCTGCGTCAAGGAGCGGATCGTTGCAGTGCCACCTTGAGCCCAGGGGCCGGTGTAGCCCTGCGATTCGGCGATCATCATGGTGTTCGACGTACCGTCGTGGATATCGCGAATGCCAGTCTTGCGGTCGTACCCGAAGACGCCCGCAATCGGGCTGGGCAGAGTGGCTGTCGGACCCTCTTCGGTCTTGCCGCCGATTCCGACGTAGTGCGTGGCTCCCGGCGAGGCCCCGTATCCCGGATTGTTGTAGACCGGAATCGCCGTCTGCACGTAGGTTTCCAGGTTCGTCGACGCATATCCTTCGTCCTCCAATTGTGACATCAGATTGTAAAGGGGCGCCTGGTCGGCATAGGGCAGGATCTTATACATCCAGCTCAACCGCTCATGGGGTTCGAGCGTGTCTGAGGGCACGGTCCCTTCGGGGAAGTTGTTGAACACATCGTGATAGTTGTGCATAGCCAGTCCCATCTGCTTCAGGTTGTTCTTGGACTGGCTGCGACGGGCCGCTTCACGGGCCTGCTGCACAGCGGGGAGCAGCAAGGCGACGAGGACCGCGGGCACTGCCACGCTGGCGGAACCGCCGTCTCCGCCCGGAATCGGCAACCCCGGCATTGAGGAGTTCGTGTACGACTGCGCTCCGTTCTCATTCACGACCGACCAGCGGACGTTCGGGTACAGATGCCGCGTGACCAGTTCCGTCGGTGGCAGATCGGACAGCTGGATCGGAGAAGGCGTTCCCGGCGGGAGCATGCGGGATTGAGCCATGCCGACCTGGGCCATGCTGACACCGAACGGAGCAAGCCCCAGCAGCAGCTTATAGGTCGAACGCGGATCGACGATCGACAAGCTGGTGAAGCTCTCGGGAACCGAGGCGCGGGTCGCCTCCGCCAGAGAATCGGCTGTCCAGGTGGGCAGTTCTCCTGCCTGCCGCAAGTTGAACGCCATCACAGGTTGGGGCAGCGGCGAAACGCACATCCACTTTTCGCCGACCGAGATCATCGGCGACATCCCGGCCTGAGGAATCTCAACGGAGTAGGTCTTGATTCCATCCTTTTCGGTCACGCTCGCCCGAGCGGCCCCTTGCGAGACCTGTGGCAGCAGTTCCACGAGCAGCCGATTCAGCGCGGAATTCAGCTTCTCGCCGTCTTTGACCTGCGACACGAGGATCGGGGCCAGGCCAATCGTGGCCTGGGCTTCGTCGCTGTAGACCGTGTGGACGTTCCCCAGAGCGGCCAGGAAATCGTCGATCAGGTCAAGTCCCAATTGATCCTTGGCCATCGCGCGACCCGATTGCACGTTGGTCGTGTCTGGCGACAGGATCGACTCCAGATCGGCAGCGACGGTGTAGAGAGTTTCCACTGCGCGAGCGGCGTCGAAACTGGCGACGAACAGCCCGCTCATTTGCTGGGGCAGCGGGGGGAGGTCGCTCATCGAGATTGGAGCCTGATCGATCAGTGACAGCAGTCCGCGGCGTTCGCCCGGAGCATCCAACATCGTCACCGAAGTCAGCGATCGCCCTTGAATCCCGGCCTGCATCCCTACGCTGTTCAGATTGTCCAGACCGGTTGCAATCAGCAGTTCCTGCACCGAAGTCGGCTTGTCCGGATTGTTCGTGGGGACTGGCATTCCGCCAAACATGGCTCGCAGCGGAGCCAGGTTCAACCAGCCAAACGACGTCAGTTCGCCCGCCTGCGGCTGGCTGTACTTCTCCCACAGGGGATTGGTCGTGACGTTCGCAGCTGTGCCGTCTGCGACGGCAATCGCCTGCTCGATGGCGCCATGTCCCACTGCCAGAACCAGATGCTTGCCTTCGACCCACCAGCCCAGTTCCACACCGGGAGCTTCGGGCACATCGATCCGCACAACCGATCGCTTGCCGATCGTCTTGCGCTCGGGCTTGATCTCGTTCCGCGAGGCCAGCTGGATGGAACTCGACACGAGCTTGTCGAGTGAGGCCCCTTGATGCAGTACCACGACCGCCCAAGGTTGAGGACCGCGTTCGCCGATCCCCGGAGTGATGGCGATCGACAGGCCGTTCTCCGACACCAGTTTGGCCGCATCGAGGTATGGCTTCACCGGCAGCGGGCCGGCCATTGCCTTGGCGCGGTTAAAAGTCTTCTCGAAGAACCCGACCAGTCCGCTGGTATACAGCGCATCGTAGGCCGCCGTCTTCTTGTAGGCCTCGGCATGCAGCAGAGAGCCATCCAGCCGGGCCAGAATCAAGCTGTCTTCGGGGAGCAGCGATTCCGGCGTGATCGCCGCATTGCGGGTCTGCCCCTGGACATAGTTCCAGGCGATTCCCACGCCTACTGCGACCGCCAAAGCGGTCAACACCACAATCCGTCGAGTCTTCATCGCTAGCTCCTCATGTCAACAACAGCACTGATCGGGCACATCCCGTGTCGAGACACGCGGGATGGTCGATCGCGTGAGGGTACGTTGTCGCCCACCGCTTTCGCAAGGAAATCTCGGCAGAATCTCAGTTGACTGCCCAGGAACTTGGTCCTGGAAATGTTGGATCTCTTCGGGTGTCAGGTCCGCAGATTCACCACGGAGGCACGGAGACACGGAGCAAGCCAGAAAGAGCAAATGCTGTTATGGAACGCTGATGATTTTGAATTGGAGTCATCCAGGCACAGCGACCCAGTGATTACACCACGTGTTATTTCTCCAACCAGAAGCCTCGACTCCGGAGGCTTTCTCCGTGCCTCGGTGCCTCCGTGGTGAATTCCGAAACTCTTCTTCTGGGCGGTCTACTGTGAGTCGCACTGACGGGTCGCTCGCGGGACAAGTTCCAGAACCGTGATCTCGGGACGACACCGCCAGCGCAGTGGATGTCGTCCGGATAGACCGCGCGATACGTGCAAGAGGGTCGGTGCCTGCCAGAACTCACCCCCGGCGTGGCGTGTCCCATAGCGGCTCGGTGAGTAGACTGGCCCGATCAGCGGCAGCATGACCTGCCCGCCATGGGTATGCCCGGCCAGCATCAGATCGACATCCAGCGCTCTGGCTCGGGCGAGATGATCCGGAGTGTGGCTGAGCAGAATTCGAAACTGAGGTGGTTGGGGCTCCGCAGTGAGGTCAGCGAACTGAGCCGGTTGTCCGAGCCATGGTGTCTCGTCCCCGGCCAGATGCAGAGTCCCCGACTGAAACGGAATAGCGACACCACCGGGAGAGGCAAACTGCCAGCCGACATCCCTCAGGCGGCTACGAACTTCATCGGGATCGGAGTATGACCAGTCATGGTTCCCGAGGATGAACCAGCACCCCAGCGGCGCAGTGAGCCGACCAAGCGTCGTCGGCAGCCATTCGAGCCCGCGCGGATGGTCCAGCAGATCCCCCGTGAAGACCACCAGATCGACCGGCTCGCGAGCCGCCAGGTCCGTAACGCGTTCAAAGTAGTCGCGACCGATGGTCCCTTCGAAATGCCAGTCGCTCAGATGCAGGATTCGCAGTCCCGACCAGCTTTCCGGCAGTCGCGGATGCTCGAAGACCTTGTGAGAGATCGCGACTGAACACTGTTCGTTCAGTGGGAGTCGGGCCAATCGATGGTAGGGCCCCGGATCGACTGGCAAGGCACCATCCTCGCGTCGAATCTCGTGAGTCTGCTCGCGGGATCTGACCAGTGACCGGCAACGCCGGGTGAGATGGAACCGGGCGATTCCCCAGAACGCTCCGATTGCTCCCAGCCCCGAGGCCGCCAGCACGGGATACCACAGCCACGACAGTTCGCTCCAGGAACCACCTAGCAGCAATCGCGGCCCGGTTAACCCCAAGCCAACCAATACAACAAATGCTCCACCGGGGATCATCAGATCATGCAGATGCCGCATGCGTCTGAGCTGCTCGGGCGGAGTCGGCACGGCGTGCAGTCGATTGATCAGCGCGACCCATAGCTCCGCGTGTCCGGCGGCGATGAGAAGTAAGAGCACACCGTTCAGAGCCGTCATCGCTGGATCACTCGCGCCGCTGGATCGGAGTCTTGCGTTCGAAGGCAGGGACACCGATCCCAGACGGAGGAAGATGCCGGGGCACAGCGAGCCAAAAGAACCAGATCACCCAATCCGGGTCGGCAGTATGCTGATTCGGTCAGTCAACCAGCAAGTGAGCCAACCCGCCATGCGCCGCAGCGACTTGTCCGGATCTTCGTAAATTCTTCATTTCGGTTCGACTGTTTCATCGCAGCGTTGGCGACTCGTGAGCGGCGTTCCCGTTGCTCGAAACCGAGGCTGCGTTGCAAGCGAACCGAGCGATGGCCGATTGTTCGTGCGCGGGGCTGAAATTGGCCAGCCAGTCTTGCTCGACGGTCAGGTACGGCTCAGGTTGCCCCGAGAATTTCACCTTCCGCCCGTACGCGACGATCTCGGCTCGGGAGAGCCCTCGCGTATCGCTCGCCAAATCGATGGGCATGTCGAGTGTGACGTCCGGCATGCCTGGCTTCTCCAGGAAAGTGCCCACAATTCGATGGGTCGTTTGTAGGGAAAGAAAACCCGCACCCATCACTGAAATCACCAAGAATAGCTCACGCACCGGAATCTCCCGTGGTGTCGCATCTCCCCAGCTCGATTCGACGAGTTGCACAGCGTCCCGAAGCCGATCGGGGCAGTACGAAACAGATAGTGAGCAGTCTCCGTGCCAAACCGGATAGTCCAGGGCAGATACCTGCAGATTCCGGCGAAACCGGCACGGGCCACACAGCCACCGGATCCGACTGCGAATCTTGGGAAGCATTCCTTCCCGAGCCCTGCGGTTCCTCACTATCATTCCCGGTCGCGTACGATGCGACCACTGCAGGACTTGCGACGGAACCGCCCATGGGAATCGAATTCAAGTTGCCGAACCTCGGAGAAGGTGTCTCCTCGGCTGACGTTGCGGAAATTCTGGTCAAGGAAGGAGATACGATCTCCGCTGGCCAGATCGTGATGGAGCTGGAGACGGATAAAGCCGTCGTCGAGCTCCCCTGCCCGCACGCCGGGGTGGTCGGCCGCATCCTGGTCAAAGAGGGGGCCACGGTCAGCGTCGGCCAGCAGGTACTGGTGATTGAAGGGGCCGGAGCTCCGGCTGCGGCGCCTGCCGCGCCAGCGAAGACTCCGGTCGCTGACGCTTCCGGCTCGAAACCAGCAGCTCCGGCTGCGAGTCCCTCAACCCTCAACCCTCAACCCTCAACCGCTTCGTCCGGCCCGGTCGAGTTCAAGCTCCCGAGTCTTGGAGAAGGCGTGACGTCCGCCGACATCGCCGACATTGCGGTCAAAGAAGGCGACACGATCGCCAACGGTCAGATCCTGATGGAGCTGGAGACCGACAAGGCTGTCGTCGAGCTGCCGAGTACGGTCGCGGGCAAGATCACGAAGCTGCTGGTCAAGGCTGGCGAGTCGGTCAAGCCGGGACAGGTGCTGCTGGTGGTCGAAGGAGCAGGAGCTGCGGCAACGACTGCGGCTCCGACTAAGACTCTGGGCGCTGACGCTTCCGGCTCGAAGCCCGCTGCTCCGGCCCCGGTTGCTGCTCCGGCGATTACGCCCACGATCGTTCCGGCTCCCGCGGCTGTCCCCTCAACCCTCAACGCTCAACCCTCAACCCCCTCCGCCCCCGTTCCCGCAGCTCCCGCCACTCGGCGACTGGCTCGAGAATTGGGCGTCGACATCGCTCTCGTCAAGGGGACCGGACCGGGTGGACGCATCACTCAAGAAGACGTCCAGGCCTACGTCCGCAATAAGCTGCAGCAGATCGCGGTCGCTCCGCAGGCCCAGCCTTCGCGCGTTCTCTCGGCAGGCGGCATCGCTCCGCCGCCGCTCCCGGACTTCAGCCGCTTCGGCGTGACGGTCCGCGAGCCGATGAACAAGATCGCCCGCACCGCAGCCGAGAACCTGACCGTCTCGTGGAACGTGATCCCGCACGTCACGCAGCATGACAAGGCCGACATCACCGACCTCGAAGCGGCCCGCAAGCGCTTCGGCGAGGGGATCGGCAAGAACGGGCCGAAGGTCACAATGACGGCCATTGTCATGAAGGCCCTGGCGACCTGCCTGCAGGCCTTCCCGAAGTTCAACAGCTCGCTCGATCCCGAAACGAACGAGATCGTGCTGAAGAAGTTCTACAACATCGGCTGCGCGGTCGACACGCCGAATGGTCTCGTCGTGCCGGTGATCAAGGACTGCAACTCGAAGAGCATCCTGACGATCGCAGGCGAGCTGACGGAATTGGCCACCAAGGCCCGCGACCGGAAGCTGTCGATCGACTCCATGCAGGGAGCCACCTGCACCGTGACGAACCTCGGTGGCCTGGGCGGAATCGCCTTCACGCCGATCGTGAACTACCCCGAGGTCTGCATCCTCGGCATGTCGCGCTCGCAGATGGAACTGAAGCTCGAAGACGGCAAAGTCGTCGAGCGGATGATGCTGCCGCTGTCGCTGTCGTACGATCACCGCGTGATCAACGGAGCCGACGCTGCTCGCTTCATGACGGCATTGTGCAACATGCTGGCCGACCCGTTCCAACTGCTGGCGGCTTGTTAGCCCTTCTGGCTCCCCTCTCCTCCAAGATGGAGTAGCGAGCGGCGGACATGAGTCCGCTCGCTCACCGACAGGGAAGTAGGACGGGCTTTCCAGCCCGTCCCGCCCGGAGAGACGATGACCGAAGTCCCATAATGCTTGGCGCAAGTAACGGACGGAACTGTTGCGTCTCGATCACAACCTCCTCGCGCACGGGACGGGCTGGAAAGCCCGTCCTACACTCATTGCTCCGCGTAGTAGCACGGGCGTCCCGCCCGTGAACACCGGAAGGTCTATGCCCCGATCCCGCCAACCTTCCGAATGAACCACCTCGCCGGTTAAGCCGTCCTTCTTGTTTCCCTCTCCGCCGGGCCATCCCATCGAACTGGAAAGCAAGACCTGTTCGCAGACGGACCTCCAGCCGATCAGCCTCGGGGACAGAGCGCTATTTCATCGTGCCTGTTTGATTGACTTGTCTCGATTCTCGATCCAGTCCACATTCAACACCTCGGCCAGGCTGCGCGTCAGTGAGACCAGCTTGTCGCGCGTGTCGCTCCAGCTGAGTCCCTTGCCGTTGGTTTCCAGAATCGTGTAGGCCTTGCCCGCGATCTGCAGCTGGATCGTGTGCGAGTCGACCACCGGGTTTCGGTCGGCGTCGCGGGCAGGCAGGTTCACCATTAGCTGCTCGATGCTCTCCAGCGGGGCATCCTGGGCTCCCCAGCCGATCTCCCAGTGGATCGTCCCGAGTGACCAGTCGAGCCGGTATTCGCGGCGACGGCCCCACAGCATCAGACCGATTGCAAAGGCCACAGCCAGCACGGCCGACACAGCCAGATAGAACTTGGCCATGGCGATGACCCCGTACTTGGTCAGGAACAGAAACGCCGGCAGCAAGCCAAAGAACAGGCCGAGAATCAGCCCGGTGATGATGCCGGCCAAGATCGACTTGAGGAACCCCACGCGTGCGCGTCGCACGTGAATCAACCGGGTCGGCTCCCAGCAATCGATCTCTTCCACCATCAGCATCCCCTTAAGCAGATGCGCACGCTGCGGGTGGTTCTCGTCCCTCTCGACCTCAGAAGGGCTCGGATTGGGGTCGGTGAACCAGATCCCCTTGAGGAGCAGCAGCGGGATGAACAGCAGCGCCCCGCCCGGCAGGAACCAGCGATACGACCCGGCCCAGCTACCGGGGATGAGAACCGAGACCGCCGGCTGGTCGGGTCGATAGCTGACCGGGACCGTCTTGCCCGGCGCGAACTTCTCGACGATTGCCGCCGCTGAAGCCCGCGTGCCCACGCTCTCATCGACCACCGTGACCCGAGTGCCGGTGTAGTCCTGGCCTTTTACGTTGTAGCGATACTCGATATCGGGCGAGTACGACTTGCTCGTCCGGTTGGGAACCTCGCGGCCGTCCTGGATGATCGGCGATTCGGTCAGCTTCACGGATGAGCGAACGATCTCGCCCGTCACCGTCGGCCGGTCTCGAGAGGAGATGGATTCCTCGACACTCTGGATACCACGCTGAACCAGATAGACACCGCCCGCGACGAGCAGGGCCAGTACCAACGTGACACCGAGCTTGACGGGCAGACCAAAAGATTCGTTGGTGGAACTTGGGGGCGTGTTCATTATGGGCTCCGAGTGGTTCTCGTGCAGTTCAAACAAAAAGCCCAGGGGTTGCAACCCCTGGGCTTATCGCGATGGAATCCAGCCAGTCTTACCCCTGTGGTTCGGTCATGCTGAACGGGTCAAGCGCCGCGTTGAGCTGATCGGCTGGCAGGATGTTCTGCTCGGTACACAGCTCGCGGATCGTCTTGCCGGACTTGAAGGCTTCCTTCGCGAGGGCGGCGGCCTTCTCGTAGCCGATGAACGGGTTCAGGCTCGTCACCATCGACAGGCTCTTCTCGACACTGGCGACGCAGGCTTCCTCGTTGGCCTCCATCTCGTTCGCACAGAACTCGACAAAGGCATCGGTCCCACGAGCCAGCAGCATGATGCTCTCGAGTGTCGTCTGGCCCATCACGGGCATCATGATGTTCAGCTGGAACTGGCCACCCGCTGCCCCACTGAGGGTCAGGCAGCCGTCGTTCCCGATCACGCGGGCACAGACCTGCATCAGGCTCTCGCACATCACGGGATTGACCTTGCCGGGCATGATCGACGAGCCAGGCTGACGGTCCGGCAGCTTGATCTCATAGAAGCCGCAGCGTGGGCCGGAGCCCAGCCAGCGGATGTTGTTCGAGACATTGAACAGCGTGGTCGCAATCATCTTCAGCTGACCGTGGCACTCGACCAGCCCATCACGCTGGGCGTTCCCTTCGAAGTGATTGGCCGCCTCGACGAAGGCGATCCCGGTCTCTTCCTGCAGGCACCGGGCCACACGCTTGCCGAACTCGGGATGCGTGTTGATTCCCGAGCCGACCGCTGTGCCGCCGACGGGGAGTTCCAGCACAGCTTCGATGGCTGTCTCGGCCCGCCCGATCGAAAGCTCAAGTTGCCGGGCAAAGCCGCCGAACTCTTGGCCGAGCCGCAGCGGGGTCGCATCGGCCAGGTGCGTGCGGCCGATCTTGATGATCTTGTCCCACTCCTGCGCCTTGGCGGCCAGGACATCGTGGAACTTCTTGAGGGCCGGGATCAGCGTACGGGCGATCGACATGCCGACGGCGACGTGGATCGCCGTGGGGAACGTGTCGTTCGTACTCTGCCCCATGTTGACGTGGTCGTTGGGATGGATCGGCTTGGCGAGAGCAAACCGGTCCCCGCCCGCCAGCTCGATCGCGCGGTTGGCGATCACTTCGTTGGCGTTCATGTTGCTCGAAGTCCCCGAGCCGGTCTGGAAGACATCGATCGGGAACTGGTCATCGAACTTGCCCGCAGCCACTTCTTTGGCCGCCTGCAGCATCAGCTCGATCTGCTTCGCATCGAGCCGGTTCTTGCCGGTGTTCTGCAGCTTGCCGAGGTCGCGATTGGCCACTCCGCAAGCGAACTTCACGAGGCCCATCGCGTGGATCAGATCGCTATGCAGCGGCCAGCCGGAGACCGGAAAGTTCTCGACGGCCCGCTGGGTCTGCGACGCGTAGTAGGCCTGGGCCGGGACCTTGACCTCACCCATGGTGTCTTTTTCGATGCGGAACTCGGACATGCGACTCTCTCTGGAAGTGCGGGCTGCGGCCACGACAGGAGCCGGGATTTTATCGATTCCGTCGCGTCAGGGCAGTGTGCGGGCGATGATTACCCACGGTGCCGCACTGTTTCACAGTGGGCAAGTTTTCAGTCGTCAGTTCTCAGTTTTCAGCCAGAAGAAGATTTTCCAGTGTCTAAAGTGCGTTGCCGTAGGTGGATTACCCGGCTGAGCCGCGACTTTGAGATCGATTGAAGGCAATCGTGACTTCCTACTCTGGTGCAACTGCAACGGACACACTGACTCCACCTGCCAACTGAAACGTTCTTTCCCAAGTGATGGCGAAAAGATGCCGCGCAGAAGTGGCATTGGTTGTGCGCTGGATTGTTGCAGGCCTTACGATAGTGTGACCAGCCTTCCCGACCGGAGTTCGCAACCTTGAATCTCGTCATCTGGCCCGCCATCGATCCCGTTCGCCTCCAGCGAGTGCAGGCGACTGCCGGGCCAGCCAGCTGTGTGGTCAATGCAGACTCCCTTGAATCGGCCTTGATCGCGATCCCCGTCGCCGATGCATTCTTCGGCAAGCTGACACCCCAGCTGTTGGCAGCTTCACGACAGCTCGCATGGGTGCAGTCACCGACGGCTAGCCTGGAGCATTACATCTTTCCCGAACTGGTTGAGCATCCCTGTGTGCTGACCAACATGCGGGGAATCTTTTCCGACGTCATCGCGGATCACGTCCTGGGGTATGTGCTGACCTTTGCGAGGAACCTGCACCTGTATCGCGATCAGCAGCGCGCGGGACGCTGGGAGCCCATCGGTGGCGGACCAGCGCTGCCGAACTTTTCGCAAGGCCCCGGAGTCGTCAGCCCTGTGGACCGGGCTCATCGGCATCTGGCCGACTGCACGCTGGGAATCGTCGGCGTCGGCGCGATCGGCGAGGAGGTCGGTCGCCGGGCCCGCGCCTTCGGGATGCGGGTTCTGGGAGTTGATACTCATCCTCGATCGATCGACGGTCTCTGCGAAGTGGAGCCGCTGGAGAATCTCGACACTCTGCTGACAGAGAGTCATTTCGTAGTGATCGCCGCACCCCACACTCCCCGCACCGAGCGGATGTTTCGGCGCGAAGTGCTGCAACGGATGCGACCGGACAGCTACCTCATCAACATCGGACGCGGAGCCATCGTCGACCTGTCCGACCTGACTGACGCACTTCTGGAGAACCGGATCGCCGGAGCAGCGCTCGATGTCTGCGAGATCGAACCGCTTCCAACAGATCACCCGCTCTGGAGAATGCCCAACGTCTTGATCACTCCGCACGTCGCAGCGGCCTCTGTCCGGATCAGCGAACGGCATTTGGAGGTGTTGTTAGGGAACATTGAGAGATTCCAAAACGGCCAGCCGCTCCAGAATGTGGTCACCAAGCGAGAGTGGTACTGACCGTAGCAGAATTCGTAAGAATTCTGCCTTCAATGACTTACGCAAGTTTGGCTGATACTGTTCAACGGAATCCCAGGGGCCGTTATATGTGGTAACCCCTGACGATCATTCCGTTTACGTCACCCATTTTTGCAAAACAGTGCACATCCATTCATATCTTTGTCCCATCACGGGTTGAGTCTGGCAAAACGACCCGGTAGCATGCCTCGCTTCAACTGCAGGGCGGAGGCTCTGTGGAGGAGGGAGGCGTTGTCTCCCGACTGATGGCTCGAACAACCCTGTGACCTGACTGACACGGAGCGATAGGCGTGCGATTCTCTCTGGTCGACCGCATCTTGACTCTCGAACCGGGGAAGTCGATCACCGCGGTCAAGAACCTCTCCCTGGCTGAGGAGTACCTGGCGGATCACTTCCCCGGGTTCCCCGTCATGCCGGGAGTGCTGATGATCGAAGCTCTGGTGCAGGCGGGGGGCTGGCTCCTCCGCGAGACCGAGAGCTTCCAATACAGCACGATCCTGCTCAAGGAAGCCAAGGCTGTGAAGTTCAACAACTTCGTGAAGCCCGGGCATTCTCTGCACGTCGAGTGCGAGATCACGAAGCAGGAAGGGAATCTGTACACACTGAAGGGCACCGGAACCGTCGATGGAACCAGTGCCGTCAGTGCCAAGATCACCCTGGAGCAATTCAACTTGGCCGACCGAAACCCGGATCTGAAGAAGTCGGACGATCTGCGGATTCAGAAGCTGCGTGAGCTGTTCAGCTGCATGAGAGACTAGAGACGAGAGTTCAGAGAGCAGAGCCAGAGAACAAGAACCAAAGAGTGTGAAAGCGGACAGTGTGAGTCAGAACGTTCTGGCTCTCCTCTCTCGTCTCTCCTCTCGAATCCTTCCGAGACCCCCATGAAACTGGCAGGCAAAGTCGCACTCGTCACCGGCGGAAGCCGCGGCATCGGCAAGGCAGTCGTCGAGACTCTGGCTCGCGAAGGGGCCAAGGTCGCGTTCGTCTATCACTCCAAGGCTGACGCCGCCAACGCGATCGTCGCCGAGCAGACAGCTGCGGGCCGCGAAGTCGTCGCCTTCCAGTGCGACGTCTCCAAGAAAGAAGAAGCCGACGCCGTCGTCCAGAAGGTGATCGACAAGTGGTCGCGGATCGACATCCTGGTCAACAACGCCGGGATCATCAAAGACGGCCTGCTGATGGCCATGCAGGCCAGCGACTGGCAGGCCGTGATCGATACCAACCTGACCAGCGTCTACAATTTCTGCCAGGCCGTCATGCGGCCGATGATCTCGCAGCGGTATGGCCGCATCGTCAACATGTCCAGCGTGGCAGCCGAGTTCGGCAACCAGGGCCAGGTCAACTACGCTGCCAGCAAGGGCGGAATCCAGGGTCTGACCCGCTGTCTGGCCACCGAAGTGGGCCGCCGCAACATCACCGTCAACGCCATTGCCCCCGGTTTCATCGAGACCGACATGACTGAAGCTGTCCGCACGATGGGCGGCGACAAGTTCAAGGAAGTCGTGGCGGGGATCTCGCTCAAGAAGCTGGGCAAGCCTGAAGACATCGCCAACGCAGCCCTGTTCCTCGCCAGTGACGACGCCGGTTACATCACCGGTCACGTGCTGACGGTGGATGGGGGACTGACGCTGGGAGGAATCTAGAAAGACGAGAGATGAGAGGCGAGAGACGAGAGCCAGCAGATGATTCTGGCTCTCGTCTCTCCTCTCTCGTCTCTCATCCGTTTGAAGATCGTGAGAGGGAGCGATCTTCCCGGCAGAGACTCGGTCAGGGGTCGAAACCGGCAACCAGTTCCTCAGCGGGCTCTGGCCCTAGGCCCTTGGCTCTAGGCCCTCTGCCGACACAGTTACACACGCATACAGAACCCGGGCGGGGTCAGACAATCCGGCTCGGTGGGTTCCAGCAAGGGGCGACGGTCGTCCCTCGCAGCGTGGCCAAGATTCTGGGAGTTTCCCAATGCCGAGTCGTGACGAGATTTTCGAAAAGGTCCGTGAGACACTGGTTGACGCGCTGGGGGTCGATGACGATGAAGTCACGCCCGAGGCGACGCTGATCGGCGATCTGGGAGCCGAGTCGATCGACTTCCTGGACATCGTGTTCCGCCTCGAAAAGAACTTTGACATCAAGATCCCCCGCGGCGAGCTGTTCCCCGAGAACATCGCTTCGGCGGACTCGGGCTTCGTCGCCAACGGCAAGGTCACCGACAACGGTCTGGCCGAACTGCGGACCCGCATGCCGCACGCCAATATCGACAAGTTCGCACAGAACCCCGCCGTGGAACGGATCAGCGATCTGTTCACCGTGGACATGATCTGCAAGTTCCTGGCTGCCAAGCTGGGTGCTTAGAACGTAGGAAAGAGGGGCATTGGTCCTTGGTCCTTCGTCATTCGAAGATGTCGTTCACATCTTGCCAATGACGAAGGACCAGGGACCAATGACATCCACTTTCGCCCATTGAGATCCGGCTGACGCCGGGCGCTGTCCATTCACCTCAACCGCCTTCTTCTTATGCGCTGGTTCTGGATCGACCGCTTTATCGAATTCCACAGCGGCAAATCTGCCAAGGCCGTGAAGAACGTGTCCCTGGCTGAGGAGCACCTGCACGATCATTACCCCGGCTTCCCCGTGATGCCCGGGTCACTGATGATCGAGGGCATGGCCCAGACCGGCGGCATCCTGCTCGGCGAAAGCCACGGGTTCAAGCACGTCGTGATCCTGGCCAAGGTGCCCAAGATGACCTTTCATAGCTGGGCCCAGCCCGGCGATCAGCTGATCTATTCGGCCGAACTGATCGACGCCCGCGAAGAAGGCGGAACCGTCACCGTCCGCGCCACCTGCGGCGAGCGACTGGTCGCGGAAGGCGAGATCATGTTCGCCCACGTCGACAAGTCCCAGGCCGGCCCCGCTGGAGCCAACCAGAAGAACTTCGTGTTCGAACTGGGGCTGCTGGATGTGCTCGAAGTCGGCAAAGCCGGCGACGGGACGTAAGCGGTACTCACGAATCATTACCCCTGATCTCTGAGGTATCCTGCATACGGGGTGGCTGTCGGGAGCTTCTGGCGCGTCGCCCCAGTGTGTGGTGCGCCAAGATTGTGTTGGTTGCGAGCAAGAGGAGGCGGTCCTCCCAAGCTCACGGCCTCAGCCAGGCCTTCCGATCCGCGAGGTGAGCCGATGACGGCTCGCTCGCTGAACCTAATCGTTCGCGTTATTGTTTTTCACTGCAATCAGGCGGCACATACTGCAGTTCTGTGACCCACAAATGCGTCTCTTCGGCGGTGGCTGCCGCTGATCGATGAGCGCGACCGCGTTCGGTCGCGGTTCCCTTTGACTTGAGAACTTTTTTCGGACTACAAGCCATTTTCTGAAGTTTGTCGAGCTGCTGAATCGACCCATCTCGCGTTTCTCACTCCGGGATTTGACATGTCTGACTGGTTCACACGCCTGTTTTCGACGAATCGCCGCCGCAACCGCCAGGTTCCCCGGGAGGCTGTCGTGGCTCTGGAGTCTCGTCAGCTGCTGGCCGCCAATCGAGCCCCCGAGATCCCGACCGGTCAGACGTTCCGAGTGGACGAGAACAAGAATGCTGGCACCATCGTCGGGAGGGTCCAAGCCACCGATCCGGATGGTCATACGATTCGGTCGTATCGTCTCACCGGATATGGATTTTCGATTGACGAGAGCGGTTACCTGCGAACCTTGTGGCCGTTGAATCACGAAGTCGAATCCCAAATTCAGCTGTGGGTCTCCGCCAGCGATGGAACCTCCTGGAGTGCTCCCACACTCGTCAATGTGACCGTCAACAATCTGAATGAAGCCCCCTACAAGCCGCTATCGATCGGAAACTTCAAGGGGTTCGATGGACGAAACGATCTGATCGTGGCGACGTCAGTCACGAGTGGGACTCGCCTGGCTGAGATCGCTGTCACGGACTACGACGCGAATGACTCCGTCCTGCAGATCTCCGTAGTCGGGAAGCTGGCGCAGGGAGTCGAAGTCCGGCGCGATCCGCGACCGGGATATGGCCATCTGTACTCCCTGGTGGTCACCAAGCCTGAACTGTTCAAAAAGGGAGTGACCACGCGCTGGACCATCACCTTCCGTGATTCTCAGGGGTTGGCAGCCTCCCAGACGGTGGATCTGGTGGTGCCCACGGGATCTCAGATTCTCGTCACACCCGAAGGAGTTCAGAAGGGCCAGCAGATTGGCACTCTGCCGTCCAACCTGCGAGGCGGTCGGTTCTCGTACTTTGTCCTGGGAGGGGCGCGCACAGCTGCGATTGGCAAGGCCCCGATATCGATTAGCAGTGGAGGGCAGATTCTGGCCCGATCCTTCAGCGATGTGCTGCCCGCTGAGGATCAAGTTGGATATTGGCGATCACCACGGGAGAGTGTATTCGATTATGAGTCCATGATCGGACCAGGCTGGACGGAGTATCCGGGGACTCGACCTCTGCCGACGAGCAACCTCCCCGGCGGAGTTGGTCGACTGAGCTCCGTCGTAGTGATACCCCCGTTGACCCCGGTGACCCTTCCCGATCCCGGACATTTCGGCGAAGTCCTGATCGGTGCGATTCACCGGTCTACCGGAAAGGTTTTCTACCAGGTCGTCACCATCGATGTCAGCAACGTCGACGAACTCCCCGAAATCGACGATCAGACGGTCTTCATCGGACGCGACGGGACCGGCGGACTCACAGGTTATTTTGATCCTGACAATCGGTTCGGTCATGCATCCGGACTGGGCACCCAGGGGCGCCAGGAAATGCGAATCGTGGCGGGTGATGATCTGGGCATCTTCACAATCCCGCCCGGCAACGTCCTCTGGTGGGGAACGGCCATGCGCATGAAGATCGCCAAGCCCCATCTGCTGGGCAATCGAACGGAATTCACCCTGAGAGTTCAGGTGCTGGAGAACGGAAAGGTCGGCGGCGAGGCCACAGTGCGTGTCTTTGTCCAAGCAACCGTGGACGAAATCATCTTGATGTGACGATTCAGACAGTCACGACTCACTCCGCGACTGTTCCCACTTCCACTCTTCGATCCAGTCCGTGTACCGGCTTCTTCGTAGCCCGGGATCGCAGCACCGTTGCGGCTTCCGGGCGGATCACGATCGAGGGCCGAACCTCGCGCAGGCGGGCCATGGCGGCGTCTGCGTTCGGGACCTCGCCGGATTGCAGTAGCCAGGCTCCCACGACGCCAGCACTGCGAGAGTAGCCGATCTTGCAATGGACATAGACCACTCCCTGCGCGGCCTCCTTCTCAATAAAACTCAGGCACTCGGTGAGCTGTGTTTCGGTCGGAGCTGTCAGGTCGAGAATCGGCACGTTCAGATACCGGCTCGCCACAAATGCCGGGGCCTCATTGAACTCGGCGGTCAAGTCCAGAACCGCAGTGACCCCCTGGGCGACGGCCTGTTCCGCTTCGGCAGGGGTCAGGTGCCGTCCAATCCAAACCTGGGGGGTGACGACATCCCAGGGGCGGCACTGCCTTTGATAGTAGAGCCGCGAAAGCCATTGACCGATCAGGTTCGGAGCCATCAACAGCCGAGTGGCCAGAGTCAGGCGACCATCGATCTTCTGATAGATCCCGTTTCCCCACCAGAAGTACCCGCCGGCCGCGATCAGGCATGAGGTCATCGGCCAGAAGAATACCGCAGTCCAGGGCAGCCAGCTGAACGCCAGAACTCCGCAGAGCGATGCCAGCCCCAGATAGAGGGCGCCGACGCGGCGATTCGGCACCAGTTGCGAGGGCTGGCGAATGGACGGTGTCAGATAGAACACCACCAGTGCCAGCAGAAAGCCTCCAGCAATGTCGATGATGTGGTGCTGATGCGTGAGTAACGTCGAGAGTCCAATCAGGCTGAACCACAGATGCGAGGCGACATTCCACGCTCCCCGGGTATGCCGGGCATAGATCTCGGCCAGCACAGTTCGCAGCCCGATATGCAGCGAAGGGCACAGGTTGTACGGCAGATCGGCCTGAAAGAACCAGCCGAATGCGGCTCCCATCCAGCCTGTCATCTGGGGGCGCTCATGGGCCAGCCGCAGCGGAAACAGCAGGAAGCAGGCTCCCGCCAGCAGGACCGTCAAGACAATACGCTTCGAGAAGACCGACAGCTCCTGGCGATCCCGGCAGAGGAAGGGAGCCCCTACGAAAAACAGGTCGATCGACATATAGGGAATCACCATCAGCGGGATGAACGGGATCATTCGTTCCCAGCTGAAATAGAGTGTCCCCACGTCCGGGCGCAGCGAAGTCAGCCAGTTCGTTCCGGAGTAGACGACCATGAACAGACCACACAGCAGCGCTGACCGCCACGCGGCCTCGCGCGTGGTCACGGGACGATCCGACGCGCCAGCGAGACTGTGAATATCCCCCACGGATCGATCTCCTGCTGAATCTTCTCGAACCCTGCCTGATGGACCAGATCGTCCATCTCTTCCTGAGTCCGACGACGCATGATCCAGGGTTGGCCGTCCCGGTTCGTCAGTACTCGGGCAATCATTTCCACCTGGGGGTGCCAGGGCTGTCCGGTATAGACCAGATAGCCGCCTGCCGGCACGGAACGCGCGAGCCCCCGCAAAGATCGGGCGATCCACGAGTTGTCGCCAAACAGCTCATACAGCCCCGACACGATGGCCACATTCGGAGGGGGAGTGAGAGACGCCAGGGACTCTTCGCTGAAAGCATCCGCCTGCTGGAAGTCGACGTTGGACAATCCCAGATCCGCTGCGATCTTGCGTCCCACCTGCAGGTTCGCCTCGACGTTGTCTCGCAGCAGTGCCGACAGGTCATCCCCGGCGACATCTTTCAGTGTCTGCAGCACGTATCGCCCTGCACCAGCTGCGATATCGACCAGACGCACCGGCTGGCCTGAACTTCGCACGCGACCGATGGCATCCTTGAGCAGCTTCTCGATGTTCAGTCGCCGCTCGCGGATTCCCTGCCAGCCGATACTCTCCAGGTAGGACCAATCGATCAGCTTGCCAATCCCCAGTTCCCCCTGCGGCGCGTTCTCGTACACATAATCCAGTGTTCGCCCCGAATCGAAACCCGACTCCAGCCCGAGCCGTACCCCTTTGCTCAGCCGTCCCAGTGTCTTGATACCCAGCTGCTGCAGGCGGAAGTTCACGCCTTTGGGGGAGTACCACGGCAGCGGGGTCTTCAGCTGGTCATACTCGTTCCGCGTGTAGCCGAACTTGTCGGCGTCGACGAGCGGTGCGGGGGCGGTGTCGCGGGCGAACATCTCCTGGATGAAGGTCCGGGCCTCGTCGATCACCAGATGCCGATCCTTCTCGTGCAGCAGATCGTGATACATCCCCGGGAAGACCTTCATCCGTTTGAGCGGAGTGCCGAGTCGCTCAAACAGCCTTTGCTGCGGCTCCAGCTTCACGACCCAGTCCGCCCCGGCGGAGAGTATCTGCGTCGGAACTCGAATCGCCCCGGCGTCCTCAATGATCCGCTGGGACGTGTCATGCAGATCGACCAAGACGTTGGCGGCGATCTCTTTCGCGATCAGATTGTCGTTGTCGTATTCCCGCGCTCGGGCCTCATCATGAGTGAGCATCCCCGACTTCACGTAACTCTTGATGAAGGTCTTCCTCGCCCCCCGGAGCTTGATCAAGGCCCGCAAGCCGGGGATTGCCAGAGGAACATACAGCTTGATTTCCAGGGCCGGAGCGGCCAGGACCATGGCCCGAATCTTTGGGGCATAGTCGTGAACCCAGGTCGCCACGGTCACGGCACCGACGCTTTGGGCGAGGACAATCAGGTTCTCGATGCGGTGGCCACGCGTCTGGACCAGATGCCGGACGAAGCAGTCGAGATCCTGCACCAGCGTGGAAAAATGCTCGGCGTAGCCCCGCTCACCGGGAGTCCGGCCGTGCCCTCGGGCGTCCCAGGCATAGATGGCCACATCGCTGAG
Organism: Planctomycetaceae bacterium; assembly: GCA_044337025.1. Classification (GTDB taxonomy): domain Bacteria; phylum Planctomycetota; class Planctomycetia; order Planctomycetales; family Planctomycetaceae; genus TH-plancto1. The sequence continues at coordinate 31,708 of JBIIOI010000016.1, read as the reverse complement.
GCCGAGAGCTTCGATGATGTCCTGGACTCGCCCGGAGTGCTCATGACCGCGATGCAGCAGCACCATCCACTTCTCAGTCGGTGCCTGAGGACTCCAGGCCCGATAAAAGAGCTCGGTCCCATCCGGCAGCGGTGTCGTGTGTTCCGTCGGCACGAAAGGACTGGTGGCAGGAGCAGTCATCAGTTCATCCCAACAGAGGGGCAGCGCAATCGACTCAGCGGTTATACCGAACGGTCCAGACCATGTTCAATTGGCGGGATCAGTTTTGTGGCTCTCCAGCTGTTGCCTGGCAGCCAGTCCGCGCATGATCCGGGCCAGCCGGACGGCCATCGTCTGCAGGCACCCGGCGATGACAACCAGGTTGAACCAGTCCAGAATCGTGAGCGGCCCGATATCAATCGGACTGCCGTTGTGCAGGCACCAGAACGTCCACCACGAGCCGATGTGAAGCGTGACCATCCGCCACGGCTTGGCCATGATGCCGCCAAACTGGCGACCGACTCCGACAGCCTGACCAAACGTTCCGACATAGGCAGTCAGCAGCGCCATGATCGCCGCCCAGTAGCCGCTGGCCATTGAGCACAGACCGCTGTGGGCCACTCCGGCAAAGACGAGCGCATCTGACACACGGTCCGGCAGATCGTTGAGGATCTCTCCCCGCAGACTCGCCTTCTTGGCGGCCAGGGCCACCATCCCATCCAGCATATTGAGCCACAGTCGCAAGTAGCAGAGCAGAGCCGCCGGGATCAGCAGCCACGGAGTTGCCTTCGCATACCAGAAACAGACAGCGGCGATTGCTGAGGCGACGACTGACCCGTACGAGATCGCGTCGGGATGAATGCCCAGCGAGACACAGACTCGAACCGCGGCATGAGCCGTGGTTCGGAACAGGTCAGCAATCGGTCGTCGTGACGTGGGCTGATAATCGGCCATGAAGAAACTCTCAAGGTGTCAGCACGTCAGTCGCCGCTCGAATGCAAACTACTTCTCGCCGCTCTTGAACTTCTTGATCGCCTCCGGCAGCTCCGGATCGACCAGACCGTAGCCACCGCGACCTCCCAGAATGCGGCCATCGACATCCAGCTTGAGGTCTTCCGAGTCGACGTTCCAGAACGTCTCGATCTGGTCGCGTGGGAGTTCATCGATCGACCGCAGCACGCGGAAGCCGATTCCGCGGCAAGGCTCATCGGTCATCCACCAGGGGCTCTTGGGGAGATTCGGGTCCGTGTATTTCCACTCGGGATAGTTCGAACCCAGCCGGGCCGCACTGCGGCACTCTTCGGCAGTACTCTGCCACGATCCCCCCTTGACGACGCGAGGGTAGTGAACGGCCGGCTTGCCCATGACTTCGTACACGGTCAAGGGGCCAGCGGCGGCCTTGTCCTTCAGCTTCGCATAGCCATCTTCGCTCAGTTCATCCTGCACCCACTCCGCCACATTGCCGTGCATATCGACCAGTCCGAAGGCATTGGGCTTTCCCTGGCCAATCTTGCGCGGTCCCTTCTCATTGCTGTTTCCGGCAAACCAGGCTACATCGCCCAGCTTGGTGGGGTCATCTCCGTAAGAGTAGGCCGACTTGGATCCTGCGCGAGCAGCATATTCCCACTCGGCCTCGGTGGGAACACGGTACTGCTGGCCACTGACGATGCTGATCCACTTGGTGTATTGACGAGCGGCGTAGAGAGTCATCGACACGGCAGGCAAGTTGGGATCCTGCCCGTACTCATAGGTGAATGAAGGCTCGTACAACTCGGTCGGGGCCGTGATGGCATCGATCATCTTGTCGTCTGTCACGGGACGGATGTTCTCCGTCTCGAACTTCTTAAAGACATTGTAGAGGGCCATGTAGGCTTCGTAGTCCGCCCAGCTGATTTCGTTCTTCTGCATCCAGAAGGGGCGAGTCTTCACGCGGATCTGGGGGCCTTCGGTCGCCTGATGACCGGGCTCACTGTTCGGGCTACCCATCAGGAATTCACCTCCCGGAACCGGGATCATTTCAAACTTCACATCCGTCCCAGGGATCGTGACCGTGTACGGCACCATGTACTGTCCGTCGATTTCCACACACGGGCCGCTGGCTGGCTTCACTTTGACGAGTCCGGGGACATCTCCCGCAACCAGAGACGAACAGAGGGCCAGGAGTGCAACAATCGACAGACGCATGGGATGTTTCCGCACAAGAACCTCACCAATCTCACCGCCCGCTGGCGGTATGCCTCTATCGTACGCGGAGCGGGCAGGCTGTTCCATAGAGTTCCCTGAGTTCCCCAAACTGCCTTCAGCCTCGACCGAAAATCCGCCTCTGATACCATACTGGGCTGACAGCTGCGCCGGAATTGGATGGTTTCGGTGCCGGGAGGGCCGTTCTGGAGAGATCGCATGCGCTGGATGGCCGGTTTACTGCTTGCGTTGGTGATGGTCGTTCCAGGCTGGGCAGCCGACGACGGGTTCGTCGAGTTATTCAATGGCAAGGACCTCACCGGCTGGACCGGGAATACGGAACTCTGGTCAGTACAGGACGGCCTGTTGACCGGCCAGACCACGGGGCCGGACCAGCTCAAGTACAACCAGTTCCTGATCTGGACGGGCCCCGAGGGCGAAGCCACCGTCAAGGACTTTGAGCTGAAGGTCGTCTTCCGCTTCGAGGGGACCAACAACTCCGGAGTTCAATACCGCAGCCGGTTGATGCCCGAGGTGGGTGAGTTCGTGGTCGGCGGATACCAGTCCGACATCCACCCGGACGCTGGTCTGACCTCCATGATTTACGAAGAGCGTGGTCGCGGTATCATCGCCAAACGCGGCGAGAAGGTCGTGGTCAGCAAAGACGGCAAGAAGAAGGCCACGCCGCTCGAAGGGAAGTTCGAGAAGGTCGACCTCTCTGAGTGGAGTGAGATGGTCATCGTCGCCCGCGGGGCGCATATCACGCATACGCTCAACGGACAACTGGTCTCTGATCTGACTGACCAGCAGGAGGACGCTCGCAAGCTGGAGGGGCTTCTCGCCCTGCAGGCTCATCGTGGCCCCGCGATGAAGGTTCAATTCAAGTCGATCCAGCTGAAGACCCTGGCTGCGGAGACGCCCGCTGCCAAGCGCCGCCGTACCGCTCCCGCAAAGGCGACCACAACGCCCGCCAAGTGGCTCTGGCTTAAGGAAGGCGACAAGCTGGCTTCGACGGTGTACCTGCGGAAAGAGATCGACCAACAGGCCGGTCTGCCCACAGCCCGGCTCTACGGAGTGGTCGACAACAGCATGAAGGTCTGGATTGACGGACAACAGGTTCTGTCTCATGAAGGCTGGAGCGACGCTGGATTCAAGGACGTGACCAAGCTGTTCAATAAAGATGCCCCCGGTGGGAAGCATGTGATTGCGATCGAGGCCAAGAACAGCGGTGAGGACAATCCGGCCGGAGTTCTGATGGACCTGCAGTTCACCTCGGGCTGGCGGTCGGCCTGGAACATACCGACCGATGGAACCTGGCAGGCCTCCACAAAAGCTGCGGATGGCTGGCAGAAACTCGGCTTCAAGGCCGAAGGCTGGGTGGCTCCTGAGATCATTGCCGAACTCGAAGGCGGCCCGTGGATGCTGACTCCATCGAAGCTGCTGGCGGCGGGCGGACTCAAGACTCCGACCGCGACTCCGATTGAGAACCTGAAGATCGCCAAGGGGTTTCAGGTCGAGCTGCTCTATTCGGTCCCCAAGGATCAGGAAGGGTCGTGGGTCAACATGTGCGTTGATCCTAAGGGCCGGCTGATCGTCTCCGACCAGTATGGGGGCCTGTATCGAGTCACTCCTCCGGCCCTTTCCAAGTCACGCGAAGTATTCACAACAGGCGTGATGGTGACCAAGGACGGGGACGCCGTTCGCATCTCCGAACTCGCCGCAGGCAGCCCTGCGGAGACCGATGGGCAGCTGTTCGCGGGCGACCAGATTCTGGCCGTGGGCGAGGGCGAGGAGTGGGCGACGTCTCTCGAAGCGATCAGTGCCGCTCTGACCGGGACTTCGGTTGGGGAAGTGACATTGAAGGTGGCTGGCGCCGAAGGGGCCGAACCGGACCTCGTGACGCTGCCGCGTAAGCCGATGATTCTCTCCAGCGAGAAGACGCTGATCGAGAAAGTTCCCGCAGCCATCGGAGAAGCTCAAGGCCTGCTGTGGGCCTTTGACTCCCTGTACGTCGTCGTCAACAAGGGCGGCAAATACGACACCGGGCTGTATCGCGTCACCGACAAGGACGGCGACGACCAGCTGGAGCATGTGGAACTGCTTCGCCAGCTGGCCGGGGGAGCCGGAGAGCACGGGCCGCATGCGGTGCTGCTGACTCCTGACAAGCAGAATATCTATATCGTCATCGGCAACCAAACCAAGATGACCGAGATCACGCACTCGCGCACTCCGCAGGTCTGGGACGAGGACCGACTGTTGCCGCGCATCTACGGCCGCGGGTTCATGAAGGGGGCGGGCCCGCCCGCTGGCATCATCTACCAAGTTGACCGCGATGGAAAAAATTGGGAGCTCGTTGCCTCTGGATTCCGCAACGAGTTCGACGCCGCAGTCAATCACGACGGCGAACTATTCACCTACGACGCGGATATGGAATGGGACATGAACTGCCCTTGGTACCGCCCCACACGCATTTGTCACGTCGTCAGCGGCACAGACTGGGGCTGGCGGACAAGCAGCGCCAAGTGGCCGGTCCACTTCGCGGACACGCTGCCGCCGGTGGTCGACATCGGTCCTGGCTCTCCGACCGGAGTGACCTTTGGCTACGGGACCAGGTTCCCCGCCAAGTACCAGAACGCGATGTTCATCTGCGACTGGAGCTACGGGAAGATGTACGCAGTCCATATGACTCCCAATGGGGCGACCTACTCGGGCATCACCGAAGAGTTCATCACCGGGACGCCGCTGCCGCTGACCGATGTCGTTGTCCATCCGGACGGGGCTCTGTACTTCACGATCGGCGGACGCCGCGTGCAGTCAGGTCTGTACCGGGTGACGTATGTTGGCCAAGAGTCGACCGCCCCGACCCCGGTGACCAGCAGCACTCCGGAACGTGACCTGCTGCACAAGCTGGAAGCCCTGCATCACAAGGCCGACGCAGCTGCGATCGACACCGCCTGGCAGGCACTGGACCACCAGGATCGGTTTGTGCGCTCCGCAGCTCGGACGGTTCTGGAACATCAGCCCGTCGAGATGTGGCGGGCCCGAGCCTTGGCTGAGACCAACCCGCGTAAGGCCCTGACCGCGCTGTTCGCGTTGTCACGGACCTACAAACGGTCGTTTGTCCCGACAGGATCGGAACTCGACACGCCGCCTCCGAGCTATCCAGCGGAAGGTGCCCAGCACCCGCACGAACTGGAGACGTTGGAGGCTCTGGCAAAGATCAAGTGGGCCGATCTGTCGATCGACGAACAGCTGGAAATGGTGCGACTGGTCCACCTGATCGTCTACCGCATGGGACCGCCGGACGAGAACGTAAGAACCGCGATGATTGCAGCGGTCGACTTGGTCTATCCGGTCAAGGATCCACGACTCAATAGCCTCTTTAACGAATTGATGGTGTTCTTGCAGGCCCCCAGTGCCGCAACCAAGGGAACCCAGTTGCTGATAACTGCTCCGACTCAGGAAGAGCAGATCGACTATGCCCTGCATCTCCGGTTCCTGAAGACCGGGTGGACTCTCGAAACTCGCAAGAACTACCTGCGGTGGTTGAACGCCTCGCGCTCATTCACAGGAGGAGCCAACTTTGGCGAGTTCATGAAAGAGCTGCGAAACGACGCGCTGGCGACCTTCTCGGAGGAAGAGAAGACTGCGCTCGCGGAACTGATCAATGCTCCGCCGCCCGCTGCGGGAACTCCGATGCCGGTTGTGCCGCGGACGTTCGTGAAGGAATGGAAGATGGAAGAAGCTGCCGCGCTGCTGGCCGGCGGTTTGAAGGGGCGCGACTTTGATCGAGGCCGCACTCTGTTTGGGGCGGCCAACTGCTTCAGCTGTCACCGTTTCGCCAACGAAGGGGGAGCTGTGGGGCCTGACTTGACTGGGTTGTCCGGTCGCTTCAGCTCGCGCGACATCCTGGAGTCGGTGCTGGAACCGAGCAAGGTGATCAGCGACCAGTACTCGGCGGTCCAGATCGTGACCACGGAAGGCAAAGTCGTGATTGGCCGGATCGTGAACCTGTCCGGAGACAACGTGCAGGTTAACACGAACATGGCCGATCCGAACGCCATCGAAGGGATCGACCGCAAGTCGATCGAAGAGATGGGTCCGGCGAAGACCTCGATGATGCCCGCGGGGCTGCTCAATACGCTGAATGACGAGGAACTCCTCGACCTGATGGCGTACCTGCTCAGCCGGGGCGATCGCAACAACGCGATGTTCCAGAAGTAACTCGCTTCAGTGGGCGGTTTTGCGGCGTCCTGTCAGATCGGGATGGGTTGAAGATCGCCAGGCAACTCCGGAACGAGCTGCCTGGCAACTTCCACCAGCAGGTTCGCGACACCGACTCCGCTCGATGCAGAAATGGAAATCGCGTCGCCAAGTTCCGTGAGTGAGTGATGCTGCGGCAAGTCCGACTTGTTGAGTACCACCAGTCGCCGCTTCGTCGGCAGGCTGAGCAACTGTTGGTCTTCCTCCTGGAGAGGCTGACTCCCGTCGAGCAGGATCACGACCAGGTCAGCGGTTCGAATCGCGTCCAGTGAGCGCGAGACCCCTTCACTCTCGATCGGGTCATGGGTTTCTCGCACACCCGCCGTGTCAGTGATCCGGACCGGCCAGCCGTCAACAGCCGTTTCGAGCGTCACCAGGTCGCGCGTCGTCCCTGCGGTTTCTGACACAATGGAGCGCGTAAACCCCGCGATGGCGTTCATCAGGCTCGACTTGCCGACATTGGGGCGACCGCACAGCGCGACCTCCCACGGTTCGGTCAGATGCCGCCCGAACTCGGCCCACTTCGCGGCGCTGGCTCGCTGCTCTTCTGAGGCTTTGCTCCAGTGTTTTTGCCCCTGATGCAGCAGTATTTCAGCGGTACGCTGCGTTCGGGCCAGTGAGAGGATCTCCGTGTCTACTTCACGAGCCGGAATGTACTCAAAACCTCGGCTGGTGATGTCACTCAGAATCTTCGCGACAGCAGCTTCACCGCCGTGGCAAGTAATTTCAACCATCATCACATTCAGTCGGCAGACCACGACCTCTTCGCCATACTCCCCCCAGCGACCAAAGCGAATGGCATCCTCTGGCACAGCCACCAGTGGCCAGTGATTGGCTGTCTGAAAGAACGAAGTGGGTTCATCCAGAGCGATTAGTTCTCCTGAGACCTGAATCACTGCGATCGCACTGCGTCCAGGTGACGTGAGTCGACGTACGTTCCCCATGTACCAGTTCATGGCGATGCACCCGCCGCAGCGGCCAGAGCCAGTCCCTGCAGGCAGACGGCCGGATCCCACTCGACAAACGGCAGATGTTTCTTCAGCAGCGGACCGGTTCCCCCCGTCAGCAGGACCAGCGGCTCGACCCCTTCCGAACACGTGCGCAGCAGTCGATCGACAAGTTCACGGACCGCTCCGATATGACCCCAGTAAAGGCCGCTCTCGACGGCAGCTTCGGTGTTGCGGCCCACGGTCGCGGGTTCCCGCTCATGCAGGCGATGATGCGGGACGAGTGGAAGCAGAGCGGTGTACTGATGCAGGGCTTTCGAGCTCATCTCAAACCCAGCCAGAATCGCTCCCCCGCGAAAGACTCCGTGCTCGTCAATCAGATCGATCGTTGTCGCTGTGCCACTGTCGATGACGATGGCCGGCTGCCGGGGCCGGCGGCGGACGTTGGCGGCAATCGCGTTCAGGAGCCGGTCGATACCGACTTTCTGAGGAAAGTCGACATCGATCACGAGCGGGAGCTGCTCGCGTGGCGGAAGAGACTCGAGCGAGAGCGGGCCTTTCCAGGCTCGGCACACGCGCTCCACTTCCGGAGGATTCGAGCCCGCGATCACGACGCGGGGGCAGGAGAACTGCCACTGAGCCAAGGCCTCACAGGGCAACTCCCCTCCGACGGGAATGGCCAGAAACTCGCGGGTTCGCGGCACACCGCCCTCGGCAGGAAACTCCATCCAGGCGAACTTCACGCGGGTGTTGCCCGCATCGATGACGATCACAGTGCGACTTTCGGAAGAGGTAGTGACTATGCAATATATCAAGGTCTTCGAGAAGGCGAATGTGAGTTCATCACTTTGAATCGAGTTAGCGATTCACCATCATTCCCTGATACGCCGCAAAGGTCTCTTCAATGCTGAAATCGTCCGCTCCCACTCCGATAACGTGATTCCCCCAAGCGACGGCACCGACTCCGTGTTCGGAGTCCCAGACATTCGTTCCAAAAGAAAAGCCAGCATAAGCGATCCCTTCACGACTTCGCGTGAAGAGACGCACCTCTCCTAGCCACAGAGTTCCAAGTATCCGATCTCGCTTCTGCAGACGCTCGAAGGTGGCTTCATCGTCAAAGGCCAAGAACTGGCCCATGCCTGATTCTCGAATTGATGCTGCAAGTTGTTCTGCGACACCGTCGGCAAGCACTTCATGCTGTTCGATCAGAATGCGATAGGCCGTTACATGAGATTCCTGTGGCTCAAAATACTCCTCTGGCAATCGATATCCAAACCGGCCAGCACTGATCACAAGGGGAAAGACGCCGCGTGGCCTGTTTTCGTCATTGGGAAGCGGGGTCTGTTCCTGGCCATCGAAGGACCACCTTCCGAAGCAATCTGCAAAGCCGGGCAAGCAAATCGTGCCTTTCCAATCGCAATTGGTGGCACCAGCACATGTCCGCGTGAGCTCTCCGAAAACCGGATGAGTCAGTGTTCGGTTCACGAAAGCCCCCAGCCTACAAAATCCCGCTGACAACCTGGCCTTCACTCAGTCGGTGCGGACGGTTTTGCGAGTCATGAATCAAGGTCTCGGGCGGCAATCCGAGGCAGTGGTACGACGTGGCGATCACATCTTCCGGACGCACGGGATCTTTCGTCGGGTAGGCGGCCTGCGCATCGCTCTCCCCGTAGACGGTCCCGCCGCGGACACCTCCGCCAGCCAGAACCACCGACTGGCAGGGGCCCCAGTGATCACGCCCCGCATCCTTGTTGATCTTGGGAGTCCGCCCGAACTCGCCCAGCATCACGACCAGGGTCTCATTCAGCAGACCTCGCTGGGACAGGTCTTCCAGCAGCGCGGCGTAAGCCCGATCGAGGGAGGGGAGGCAGTACGGCTGCTTGAGCATCTCGTACCCCGAGATTCCACCGAGCGAGCCAGTTCCCCCATGATTGTCCCAGACGTTCGCCACGTTGCCATCTTTGCAGACGTAATACCAGGTCATCGTGACCAGCCGCACGCCCCCTTCGATCAGGCGGCGAGCCAGCAGGATCGCCTCCCCATACTCATTCCGTCCATACAGATCCCGCGTCTGGTCGGTCTCTTTCGTGATGTCGAAGGCGGCTTTCGCTTCCGGAGCCACCAGCAGCGAGAACGCCTGCTCACGAAACCGGTCCATGCCGCCCTTGGTCGCGACGCGGGTCAGCTCGCCCGACTGAGCAGCGCGCTCTTCCTGCTCCAGCTGTGAGAGAATCCCCTGCCGAGCCTGCAACCTCGCCTGCGATAGCTGATCGGGCAGATCCATGCTGTGCGAGGCCGGGACATTGACCTCCGCGGGCGGCTGCATCTCAAGCGGATCGAACCGCGGGCCGAGAAATCCCGCGTGCGTCCCCGTATAGATCACACCATCGTGACCGATGGGGCGGGGGACCGTAATACTGGCGGGCAGCACACTGGGCGGGCTGAACTTCGAAACGATCCCTCCCATATTGGGAAAGTCGCGTCGCCCCCGCCGGTTCCGAGGCACCACGAGCGTGTTGTCGACCTTGCCCGTCAGCGTGTGGTAGACGCCGACCTCGTGCTGGTTACTCTCGTGCGTGTAGGATCGAATCACCGACATCTTGTCGGCGTGCCTCGCCATCAGCGGCAGCTGGTCGGTGAATTGAATTCCCGGCACGTTCGTCGAGATCGGCAGAAACGGGCTGCGAATTCCCTCGGGGGCATGCGGCTTGGGATCCCACATGTCCATTTGTGGAGGACCGCCCCACAGATAGATCAGGATGCAGGACTTCGCGGCCCCGGACCCGACCAGCGGTTGCGACGCACGGACGGTCTCAGCCTGGAGCAGGGTTGGCAGCGAAATCGCTCCCAGTCCCAGCTGCCCCAATTGCAGCAGCGCATCACGGCGATGAAGCATTTCTGTCTCCCGCGCGAGCGACGCTTACGGATCGAACATCACTGATGAGATGGTATCGACAATTGGAGCGGTTGGCGAGAGAAAACAACGAAGCGGGGGCAGTGGGGAATGGGGAATCAGAAACTCGGACTGCACGGCGTCTCACCACGTCGCTTCACGGACGATCCTGCGGCAAGTCCCGGAACTCGAAACGAACCTGCTGCGTCGAAATGGCTGTCGGAATCAGGGCGTGCAATCTCGTCGGAGTGGCACCGCGCGTTGGAAAGCGAGTTTCGAGAATGTTCCCCTCCGGGTCTTCCTGGATCTGAGCTGTCTCGGAGGCTGCAATGCGCGTCCTCGCGGGCATCTCCAGCGCGAGGTCAGGCGTCAGCAGCGACGAGCGGTACGACTCGAACAGCCCGCGCGACTCTGGAAAGGCGAGGGCCAGCCGGATCACGGTCTCCTCCTCCGTCGGCTTGATCGACAACAGAGAAAGGCTCGCCTGCCCCCGTCGACGCACCAGCGGCAGTCGGGCTTTGAGGTCGCTGAACGTGACGCTGGTCGTCCGAGCCGACAGCGTCAATGACAGCTCACCCGTCAGGGACAGCTTCCCGGTCGCGTGCTCGGGTACGATGAAGTCGTAGCCGATGTCGGTCTCGCCATTACGCCCGGCGGGCAGCTCGCGACTGGCTCCGGGGGTAAACGCCTCCAGCGCCTGATCTCCGATCTGGGCCTTCCACGTGTCGACCCCAGCCACCAGAAACAGCGGCCTCAGCCGGGGCTCGCATTCCACTCGCAGCTTGGCACTCAACAGCTTCTGCCCCGCAGCGGTCTCTCTGACCGTGTGATCGAGTAACAGAAACCGAAACGGCCCCTGCGAGTTCGCGGGTGAACGCTGCTTGGCAATCTGCAGCTGATGCCCGCCGTAGCGCAGCTCCGAGTGCGACTCGATCCAGTCGATCGCCTGCCAGAAGGTCAGCGGCTCGACCGGCGGCAACTGACTGAGTACCGGCAGTGGTTTGTCCGGTCGCGGGATTGAGTTCCCGGTTTGCAGCTCCAGTGCGTCCAGGCACTCTGCAAGCTGTTTCGATCGCAGACTTACGTTGCGCGGGATCAGGGCCTTTTGAGTCTCGGCGTCCTCCACGGTCCGCACGATCCGCTCCAGAGTTTCGCGAACGGCGGGATCGAGCGTTGACTCGTTCGGGAGCAGATCGAGAGCATCGGTCCCGTGCTCCACCAACGCCGCTTCCGCGCGAGCGCGAACGGCCCGTGAATCGCTGCCGAGGTCCGCCACCCACTGAGCGACGGCCTCACGTGTCAGTTCCTGCGCCCGGCAGGCACTTCCCAGCGCCCATACGACCAGACCGACCGCCAGTACGCGGAACGCAATTCGGAATGTCGGGCGAGCGGTCATGGCAACGGAACCGGGGCATCAGTCAGCAATTACTGTAACAACTCTTCGCCTTCTCTACCCACGCAGCCTTCCTTCGCGTAGGCTGATTGCGTTCCCAGCTCGCGCACGCGGCTGTCCTCTTGTGTGGCATTCATCATGCAGCACCACGCCTACGTTGAACGTGTCATCAACCTGCTCGACCCCGCCGGCAATACTCTGCTCAACATGAGTTACGACCAGGCTCATGAAGCAGTGGTCAGCGGAGACCCCGAACGGATTCGTCAGATCGACGGCCAATTTGCGATCCTCGCCCAGAAAGGCAAGATCATCCGCATGGCCCGTTCGATCGGACGACCGATGCGGTACTTCCTGGCGAAACTCGTCGACGGTCCCTGCCTGATCGTGGCGGAGCGGATCGATGAGATCTCGGCCAAGCTCCAAGAGATGGGGCTGCTCAATCAGTTCCACCCCAGCTATACGCGCATGGTCCCCGCTCATCATCTATTGGAGCTGACGCTGCTCGGTTGCCCGGACCCGAATCCGACCTACACCCGGTACTTTTCGCCGCAGCGGAACAAGCTGTCGACCGACCTCAACGAGATCGGTCGGGCGTACATCGGGACCGTCGAGACCGAGCTGGCGAAGTGGCTCGACACGATCGACCGGAAGGAGCCGCTGGGGGTGCTGTTCTCCGGCGGAGTCGACAGCGGGGCTGTGCTGCTGACGCTCTACTCGCTGCTGCTCAAGCGGGGCGAGTCACCGCAGAGGCTGAAGGCGTTCACACTCTCGGTCGAGGGACGCGGAGACGACGCGGCTCAGGCCCGGCAGTTCCTCGATGAACTCGACCTGAGTTTCCTGCTGGAAGAAGTCACGGTCCCCGCCAGTGCGGTCTCGCTCGACGAAGCGGTCCGCGTGATCGAGGACTACAAGCCGCTCGACGTCCAGTCGGCTGCCATGACTTGGGCCCTCTGCTCCGAAATCCGTCGGCGTTACCCGGAGTGGACCTATCTGTGTGATGGTGACGGCGGGGACGAGAACCTCAAGGACTACCCGATTGAGGAGAACAAGGAACTCACGATCCGCAGCGTTCTCAACAACCTGATGCTGTATCAGGAAGGCTGGGGCGTCAACGCGGTCAAGCATTCGCTGACCTTCAGCGGCGGCCAGAGCCGCGGCCATGTCCGTAGCTTCGCCCCCGCCCGCGTCGCCGGATTCAAGGGGCTCTCCCCGTTCGCTCTGCCGAATGTGATCGAAGTTGCCGAAGGGATCCCGTTCATCGAGCTGACCGACTGGAGCGTGCCGAAGCTGTATGCCTTGAAGGGCGAGATCGTCCGCCGCGGGGTCGAGGCGATCACCGGCCTGACGATGCCGATCTTCGATAAGCGACGGTTCCAGCATGGAGCGATGGAACGGGCCGAGTTCGACTCGAAGTTCCCGGCCACCGAAGGGAAATACCGCGCGGCGTTTACACGGCACTTCGTGCCGTAACAGCTGTGAACGAATGTGTCGCCTTTCGCTCCGCGAAAGAGCGCTCTTTCGCGGAGCGAAAGGCGACACTGATTGATTGACGGTCACTCAGCGGGGGCTCATGGCTTTCTGCAACTGATCCCACTGCTGCTGGCCGGTCTGCAGGACTTTCTCATCCGGCCAGATGTCGGTCGGCGTGTACCCCGGATGGCGTCCCGGCTTGTACGGGTCGTTGCGGCGGGTGTTGTAACAGCTGATCAGAGCCCAGCGCGGGTCGTCGCTGTGGTTCTGGTCCGAGCGGTGCAGCAGGTTCCCGTGGAACAGCACCGCATCGCCGGGGCTCATTTCGACATGGACCAGTTCGAAACGCTGCAGCGCGGCGTTGACGCGCTCCATATCGGCCCCGGTCTGATCTCCGGTCTTCAGATGCTCAATTCGCCCCATCAGGTGTGAGCCTTTCAGCACCTGCAAGCAGCCGTTGGCCTTCGTCGCCCGGTCGATTCCCATCAGGCAGCTGGCCATGTCGGGCAGCAGGCACCCGTTGTTGTACCAGTACCCGTAATCCTGGTGCCATTCCCAGGCCCCACCCACGCGCGGCTCCTTCAAGATCAGCTTGTGGTGGTAGTGGTAGACCTCTCCGTTCAGGAACGCTGCCATCGCTGACATGATCCGGTGGCTGCGAGCGATCGCGCTGTACATGTCATCGACCAGATCGTTGCGGACAGCCAGCGTGACGACAGCGCCCTTCGCGTCCTGCCGCCCGTAGGCAGTCTCGGCCAGATGCTTGTCGGCACGAGCGACCTTGTTGAGCAGATCCATTTCTTCGGGTGTCAGCAGCCCGCGAACGATCACATACCCATCGTCCCGAAACCGGGCGACGTCGGACGGGGTTGCACGAAAGACGCTCATGGGGAGTCTCCTGGAGAGGGAATGTCGATGATCTTATTCGGAATCTCGACATCCCGGAATGGGGAGATCATGGCCACGACGGCAGCGCGGATGTTGGAATTGGGTTAGCCGTCGGGCTTGCCCGACGTGCCCCGTGGAAATCCCGCATGTACAACTGCGTTGCCTCGCCAAGCAGACAGGGAATCTTCGGTACACTGTTCTGGGGGAACAGTTACAGCATCAGTAACGGCCAAAACCTCTCATCACCTTTCCCCAACGACAAATAATGCGGTTCCGTCACGATACCAGGAAACTGAAGCAACAACCGGCCTTGACGAGTTGATCGTACGATTTCGAATCGCAGCTGATGCAAGTCCTGGAGTTGGAATACGACTTGGCCGACAGGTGTTGTGGCTTCATGGCTGAGATAGAACAACCGACCTTGCTGAGCAGCTTTCCGAATCTCGTCGAGCTGATCGGGCTCGTCGATGACTCGATCTTCGCCTGCCGTGGATGTCACAACGACCTGACGACAATCCGCCATTGATCGGAAGCGGTCGATCATGCGTTGATCATTCTGCATGTCGGGAAGAAGACCAAAGATCCCAAACAAGGAAAAAACGCCGTACGCGAGAATGCTCGTCACGATGAGTTTCCCGGAAACCACCCGATCTTGGGAGGTCTCGATCTCCCAGCAACCTCCCAGGATCGAACCAACGAAACCTCCAGAAACTCCCGCTACCCAAAACAGTTGAATTGGCATCACATCCGGGAGTCGCCACCACAAAAGTCCGATGCTAAAAACAGCACAGAGAATCCACGCGGTTCTCAGACGCCAGTGGATTTTGAGAGACACCTCCCCGATTGGTGTTTTCCAATCCATAGTCATGATTGGACCTCAGCGTCCACGTGTCTCCGACAGCCGCTTCCAGGCCTGCGGCAGGAACCTGGGCAGGTCCGATGCGATCAAGCCCGGTGGACTGAGCTGCTCCGCCGCCAGATCGCCCGCCAGTCCGTGCAGATGACACCCCAGGCAGGCCGCATCAAACGGGTTGGCTCCCTGAGCGATCAATGACGTGATCAGCCCGGTCAGCACATCGCCCGTGCCCCCAGTCGCCATGCCGGGGTTGCCGGTCTGATTAATCGTGATCCGCTGCCCATCCGTGATGACCGTTCCGGCTCCTTTGAGGACCAGTACGACGCCGTGCCGTTGTGCGAACTGCACGGCGAGGCTCTCGCGAGAGGCCTGCACCTCGGCCGTCGACAAGCCGGTCAGCCGCGCGAACTCTCCCGGATGCGGTGTCAGCACCCGGACCGCCCGCGCCGACTCCAGCACGTCCAGTCGCCCAACCAGCAGGTTCAAGGCATCCGCATCGACGACGCAGGGCACATCGGTCGTCCGCACGATCTGCGTCACAACTTCCCGCAGTTCATCGGATTGGCCCAGCCCCGGACCGATCGCGACCGCATCGGCGTTCCCCACAGCTGCAACCAGCTCCGGCACTGCGGCCAGAGAGAGCCGCCCGTGGGAATCTTCGGGCATCGGCAGCGTCAGGTACGACGGCTCGATGGCAGCCACCGCAGCCCAGACCGATTTCGGACAAGCCAGATAGACCAGCCCCGCACCGCCGCGCAGGGCTCCCAGCCCTGCCAGGGCCGTCGCCCCGCTCATTCCGACGGAGCCACTGATGATCACGGCCCGCCCATAGCTCCCCTTATGCGAGTCCACGGCCCGCGACGGAAGCTGGGGGATGTCAGAGACTCGAATCAATGATGTCATGGCAGCGAATTCCTCCAGCAATCAGAATACCTCACGGCGATCCTTGAAGCACGGTCACAATTCCACGAGGCTTAGTGGGGAGTGCGAGACGCACTTGGCAAAGTCGCTGGACTCTCCGAGGCCAGTGGACCGACGTGACCCGCTCGAAACCTGTTCGAGTCCCATGCGACTTCGTTCGGCCCTCGAATTCTCCGCTCAAGCACCCTCACCCCCAACCCCTCTCCCGGGGGAGAGGGGAGAAAGGCTGTTGGGGAATCCGGCGTTCAGCAAGATCACAAAGCGCGTCTCGCGCTCCTAACCGGGTCGACAGTCTCGCCTCGGGCCAAGTGTCGACTCGCTGACAATGGGACACACACCATGGTTCTCTCACGGTTCCCCCGACTTTCACGGTTCCTGGTAGCCTGCGCGGCGCTGTGCCACCTCTCGCACAGTCTACACGCACAGATTCTCGACAAGCAGAAGCTGCTCGACCAGGAGACATTCTGGGACAACCGCGATTGGGACTGGTACCAGCAGAGCATTCCGTTCTTCGAGTGCCCGGATCGAGAGATTCAGACGACTTACTACTACCGCTGGGAACTGCTGACCAAGCACTTGACCTACGGGTCGCCGAACTCCGGTTTCAGCTTCACCGAGTTCATCGACCGTCCGTTCTGGTCCGGGGCCTATGGTGCGATCAGCTGCCCGGCGGGACATCAGCTGTATGAGTCCCGCTGGCTGCGCGATCCGCGCGTGGCGCGGGACTATGGAAAGTACTGGCTGCGAACGCCGGGAGCCCAGCCGCGAAACTACAGTACTTGGCTGGCTGACTCGCTGTGGGCGGTCCACGAGGTCCATTCGAGCGAGGAGTATCTTCTCGATCTGCTGCCCGATCTGGTCAGGAATTATGAGGCCTGGGAACAGCGGCAGTTCGTCCCGGAGGTCGGCCTGTTCTGGCAGACGGGCCACGACGACGGGATGGAGTTCAATATCAACAGCCGCCAGACCAAGGACATCCTGCGCGGGGCTCCGAGTTATCGCCCCTCGTTCAATGCCTACATGTGGGCCGATGCGCTGGCCATCGCCCGCATCGCCGATCTGGCCGACGAGCCAGCGATCGAGAAGCGATTTCGTGACAAGGCTGAGGCCCTGAAGAACAATGTGCAGACGAAGCTGTGGGACCCGCAGCGGAAGTTCTTCTTCCCGATGTATCGCGATGACGAGGAGCGCGAGGGGCATCAGGTCCGAAAGGGGACGCTGACCTATCAGAGCGGTCAGTTCGCGGGCGATTCGCACGGTCGCGAGCTGATCGGTTATGTCCCCTGGCAGTTCGGCATGCTCGACCCGGATCAGGGGTTCGAGGTGGCCTGGAAGAAGCTGGTCGATGTCGATGGCTTCCGCGCGGAGCGCGGTCCCTGCACAGTCGAGCGGAACGACCCGATGTTCCTGCTGCAGAAGTGGTGCTGCTGGTGGAGCGGGCAGTCGTGGCCCTATGCGACGACGCAGACGCTCAAGGGACTGGCGAACATGCTGCAGGACCCTGGAGCCAAATCGCCGCTGACCAAAGCCGACTACTTTCAGGTGCTGCGGACTTATGCACTTTCGCATCGCAAGGACGGGAAGCCGTATCTGGCGGAAGCTCTGCATCCCGATACCGGCTCATTCGAAGGCCACGATGGGTACAACCACAGCGAACATTACTTCCATTCGGGGTTTTGCGACCTGATCATCACGGGGCTGGTCGGAGTCGTTCCCAGTGCCGATCAGGAACTCACGATCAAACCACTGGCTCCCGAGGAGTGGGACTACTTTGCCCTCGACAACCTGCCGTATCAGGGGCATTCGCTGACGGTCTTCTGGGACCGAACCGGAAAGCGTTATGGACGCGGACCCGGGCTGCAGGTGTGGGCCAACGGAAAACTGGTCGCCAGCTCTCAAAAGCTGGAAGCCTTAGAAGTCGAGCTGCCTGATCCCCCGGAGGCCGCTGAACCATCGTCCACGGTCCGGACCAACTTCGCCGTCAACAACGATGGCTGGTACTTCCCGCGGTTCACGTCGTCGTTTGCCAATCCTCAAACGCCGATCAACAAGCTGCATGACGGTAACTTCTGGTACCACGAACATCCGCCGAATCGCTGGACCTGCCAGGGGTCGACGAATCCCGTTGACTGGGTCGTGGTCGAGTTCGGAACAGCCCGGACGTTCGACGAGATCCAGCTTCATTTCCTCGATGACGACGGAAAGACTCCTATCGCGGCACCGCGGAGCGTCAAGCTGGAGTCATGGCGAGATGGAGAGTGGCATCCGATCACCTCGAAGCCCGCGCTCCCGGCTCCCACGGGTCATCGAGCCAACCGCTACGTCATGGAACCGATCTCGACTGAACGCGTCCGTGTGTCCTTCGAGCACTCCGGCGAGACTCGCGCGGGGCTGACCGAACTGGAGATCTGGGGGAACGCGACACTGCCGCTGGACCCCGTACTGATGCCAGCCGGAAATCTGGCGTTCAACAACGGGAAGCAGGAGTTTCCCAAGGCCAGTGCCTCGCACACGTCCCGCTATGACAAGGTCGCGTCCGCGAACGATGGGATCGTGCATTTCGGAGCGACTCCCAACAACCGCTGGACCAGCTACGAATCGCCCGACAAGACCGACTGGCTCGAGATCGACTTCGGACAACCGACCCGCTTCAGCCGGATCGAGCTGGCCCTCTATGACGATCGCGGAGGAGTTCAGCCGCCGCAGTCGTTCGAGATCGAGGTCTGGGATGGCTCCAGCTGGAAAACGATCTCCGATCTAAAACGCTCCCCCGAGAAGCCGGTCGGCGGTCAGTTCAACGAGTCGCGGTTTCCGAGTCTCGAATCGACCAAAGTCCGGTTCGTGTTCACACATCAAGGGGCCGCCCGTACCGGCCTGACGGAAGTACTGGTCTGGCCCGAATGACGACTTCACTCGCAGAACCGAACACCGAACTCGACTGCGTCTTCCGCACGGAAGTCGCCGGGACCGGGAAGCAGCAGACCGCCCAGTGCCTGTTGCTGGCCCAGTTGCTGTCGGTCGCTCCCGCCGAATGCACGGTGACCCGACCGATGTGCCTGGCCTGTCAGAAGCAGCTGGGAGATCGGGCGTTCTCGTCCCATCCGGTGTTTCCCTCACTGACCTATCAGCTGGCTCTCGAACATCAGGAGACCGCCAGCAGCGAAGACGAGAGAGAACGCTGGGCCGCCTGGTCCGAGCGGGCAGAAGACGCGCTCCTGAAGCAGCTGCAAACGCCGGTTTCGCAGTCTGGCATTCCGTCGTGCGATGTTATCCTGCCGATCCATCACCACTCACCGCGCATCGGCGAAGTCATCGACAGCGTGCTGCGACAGGTCGGGGCAGCTCCGATCCTGCACCTGGTCTGCTCGGTCAATTCCCCCGCGATCGAAAAGTACTCCGGTCGCTGGAACGTCCAGATTCACCGCTGGGACAGGCAGCTGACCTGGCCGCAAGCGATCGCGACGCTGTCGCCGCACCTGCGAACCGGATTCATTGCGATCCAGGACCCGCTCCGCCCCAACAGTACGGGCCACCTGGCCCAGGCCCTGCGCGACTTGCGGGACCAGGGTGCGGAGCTGTTCGTGTACCAGACCGATCCTGCGACTCCGAAAGCGATCACGATCGACGCGAACTCGCTGGTCATCCGCCGCGCCACGTTGATCGATGTGGATGAGCTGCCCGTGACAGCGACCGTATCGAACATTGTCGAACTCGCCATCCGGCAAGGCCGAGTTGTCGCGTGGGGACAGGATCTGAGTGCTGAGGAACCGATCCAGATCGAGACCGTCGTGCGGGCCCAGCCCGCCTGGACACTGCCCCGAGCGGTGCCAGTCCGTCGCAAGTTTCGCTGCGATGTCGTGCTGCCATTTCATGGCCAGCTCGGATATGTCCAAGAAGCCTTGGAGGGGCTGCTCCACCAGGAGCAGGCCCATGCCACCATTCACCTTATCGATGACGCCACACCCGGCGACATCTCCGACTTCCTCAACGAATGGGCCCGGCACCCTCAGCTGCGGGTCTATCGCAATCGCGAAAACATTGGTCAGTTCACGTCCTTCAACAACGTATCGCGGTTCTGGGAGACGGAACTCGTCGCGGTGCAGGACGCAGACGACATTAGCCTGCCTCATCGACTGGCCTGGTCCGCGGAGATGCTGGACCGCACCGGTGCCGATTACTTCGGGGCAGCTGTCGAGACCTTTGGAGATGAGCAGGTGATCCTGCCGATCATGAAAGAGAGCGAGACCCTGAAGGTGATCCCCCGCGATCAGTACCGCCGCTCATTTTATCCCGAGTGGGACCGCTCGAATTACTTCCTAGAGAACCCCACAGCCATGTTCCGGACAGCCATGTTCCGAGAGCTGGGAGGGTATGCGGACTTCGGAAACCGGCTGATGAACCGCACGAGCCTCGATACCGAGTTCCAGCTGCGGTGCCTGTACCGCGGAGTCCGTTTCGCGATCAGCCACAAGATCGTGACGCGGTATCGCGTCCATCCGCAATCAGCGACGCAGGATCGCCAGACCGGCTGGGGCACCTCCGCCCGATCTGAGTCGATCCGACAGCTGGAGGACCGCTGCCAGATCTTCCGGCAGGGGGACTTTGATCCGCGTTCCTTCGGAGCTCTCGGGCGTTATACTGGCATCACTGAATGCTGGTCGGGTCGTACCTAGCCTCTTGATTAGGATTTCGCGGTGTTTCGATGGAGCAGCTATCGAACCTGACTGTCGATTCTACGCCAAGGCCGCAAGCTTGGAGCTGGAAACGCCGCTTCGCGGTGGGACTGATCGTGACACCGTTCATCGTCGCAAGTCCACTTCGGTACTGGGCTTTTCACCACGCCGGTAGCTGGTTCGTTTCCACAAGCCTGGAGCCAACAGACCGACAATTGTGGTTGGGGCTGACATACTTGGCATTGATCTGTTCGATCACCGTCGTGGCACATTTTGTCGCATCGATCCTCCTGATACGGGATCAGTGTTTTCCCAAGACTTCCCTTGTCGCTTCAGTTCTCTATGGAATCGTTCTATTACCTGCCATCGCCTCCTTGTTGATTTTTGTTCAGTGCTACTTGAAGTTCGGATAGTCAACATGTTTGTGTCCCTGCAGGATTGCTGGCGATCTGGAAGACCGCTGCCAGATCTTCCGGCAGGGGGACTTTGACCCGCGTTCCTTTGGAGCGATTGGGCGTTATACTGACTTCACTTAACGCTGGTCGGGTCGTACCGAGCGCTTCGACGGAGCTGAGCCGCGAGGTGCGGACGACCTGAGGTTCGGAGGATCATTCCTCTCGCCCCAACGCTCGGATTCCGCTTTCTCAGCCATGTCCACCCCACTCTTCGCGCTGCTCATCGGCGTCAACACGTACAAGGCCTCGTTCATCCCGACCCTCAAGGGGTGCCGGAACGATGTCGAGTTGCTGGCTTCCGTGCTGCGAGGTCGCTTTGGTCTCGATGATCGGCATCTGCGGACCATGTTTGACGACGAGGCCACACATGAGGCAATCGTTCAGGCGATTCGCAGCCACCTGATCGAGAACGCCCGCCAGGCCAAGTCAACCGGTCAGCCCGAGCCCGCCTGCCTGCTGCACTACAGCGGCCATGGCTCGATGGCGAAAGACACGCGCGATGCCAAGGCCACCGGTCTGGATGAAACGATTGTCCCCCACGACAGCCGTCAGGGCGGGGTCTTCGACATCAAGGATTGGGAACTCGGAGCACTGATTGACGAGCTCGCGCAGTACACGTCGAACATCACGGTGATTCTCGACTGCTGCCACTCCGGCTCCGGGACTCGCAATGAGGAGATGGTCGTCCGGCAGTGTCCTGTCGACCTGCGTACACAGCCAGAACGCCCCCTCGACATCAAGGCGGGCACCCGCAGTGCCTCGCCCGCTGCAGAACGAGATCCCAACTCACATGTCCTGATCGCAGCCTGCAGTAACAGCCAGGCGGCGAACGAGTACGTCGACATGTCGACCGGGCAGAAGCGGTTCTATGGGGTCATGAGTTATTGCCTCGCCGAGGAGCTGGCCCAGTCGACCCAGCTGACCTATCGCGAGCTGTACCAGCGCGTCTGTCGCAGAGTCTGGCAGAAGTACCCGCTGCAGTCCCCGCAGTGCGAGGGGGATCGCGACCGACTGCTGTTTGGCGGTGTCAGGCCGCCACAGGATTTGTGGATCACGGTCGTGGGGAGTCAGGACGGGCTGATCAAGATCGATGCCGGTTCCGCCCATGGGCTGGCGGACGGAGCTGAGCTGGATGTGTTCTCTGATGCGGTGCGGGTTCGTTCCCGCGAAGATCGCCCGATCGCCCGGCTGCGGATCGTGCAGCGCGACGCGGTCTGGAGTCTGTGCGAAGTTGTCTCCGGGATTCCGACTCCTGGTAGCCGCGTCGAGGCCACGACCTGTGGAGTCGACTTGCAGCGGACCGTCTCGCTCAGCCGGGCCAGTGACTCGTTGCGAGCCGATCTCACGTCGCAGCTCATCCAGCCCGAGTTCCGCGGGCTGCTCCAGATCGTCGATGCTCCGTCGGCCGACCTATGCGTCGTGGCGGGGCTCAGCGGGGATACGGTCTGCGACTCAGCGCTGCGACCGCTGGAGTCGACCGGAACCGCGAATGTCGAACTTCTGGTTCAGCAGACCCGCAAATGGGCGCGGTATCAGAATGCCTTACGCATCGAGAACGCGTCACCGCAGTCGCAGCTCAAAGGTCAGGTCGCTGTCGAGTTCAAGCGGAAAGACGGGACATCGGTCGACCACACCTCCCACCCATCGCTGGAGTCTGGAACCGTGGTTCAGGTCCAGATCACGAACCGGTCGACGACTCCCCTTTTTCTGTCGGCGCTCAGCTTCGGTTACGACGGGTCGATCTCGCTGATCTGGCCCGCGATGTCTGGGGAGAAGCTCCCCGTGCCTCCGGGAAAATCGGTCACGACGCGGGCCTTCCGACTGGCATTTGCAGCAGGCGAACCGCGGATCGAAGTCCATGAGGCAATCAAGGTCTTTGCGACTCGGTCGGCGACCGACTTCGATCTCCTGACGATGGACGGGACGGGCCACCATGCCGGGACTCGCTCCGCCGGAGCGGGGCCCTTGGGACAGTTGCTGGAACAGGCCGCCCAAGGCAGCGGGACTCGCATCCTGGAGCCGATTGAATCCGATCCCGAAGAGGACTGGACGACCGCTGAGCTGTGCTATCACCTGGTCCGCCCCGCCAAGGAACTGCAGCGCCCTCTGGAGAGCGGCCAGGCGGTCCCCGTTCCTGGAACGGGCGTCGTGGTCACCGCTCCGGGCGGGTTTGCCGGAACCGTGATTGGTGAGACGCTCTCGGCGGGGCAGCGGTCGGTCGATGCGGGCCTGGCAGCCATGCTCGATGCATCGCTCGCCGATGCCCTGCTACTGCACTCGTTCCAGATTGCGGCGGATGATCTGTCCCGCAGCCGACTGTCCCCTCAGAGTCCGCTCCAGATCGATCTGTCCGCCGGACAGCGAGCGGTCATTGAAGACTCGTGGCTGGTGATGGCCACGGAGGGCGAGCTGCTTTATCCGGTCGGAATCAGTCGCTCGTCCACCATCGATATCAGCTGGCTGCCTCCCTCGACATCCGGCGACGAGGAAGCGGGCACCCGCAGCGTGCTGCGTTCGGTTCGCCTCTACGTCTACAAGCTCCTGAACTGGGAGGCGGGCGATCTGGGTGTTCAACGAGTTCAGTGGGTCCCCTCGGAGAAAGTGGCGACCACGCCCCGCGAAATTGGTGAAAGGTCGTTTCGCTTTTCTACGGGAGAAGTCCGCAAGCGGCGGGTCGTGCCCGCTGACCTCAAACCCGGTTGCCAAGTCCTGGTGCTGCTCCACGGTGCGCTATCAGATGGCTGTGCCATGCTGTCGGAAATCGTCCCTCTGCTGGAGAAGTCCGGTCGGGTCTATGACCAGATTCTGGCGTTCGAGTACGAGACGTTTGTGACTCCTTTGCAGCAGAGTGCGACTCAGCTGGTTCAAGGGCTGTCGGCACTGGGGCTTACAACGGGGATTGGCAGCCAGGTCGACGTGATTGCAGAAGGGATCGGGGGACTGGTCGCTCGCGCCGCGGTGGAGCTTCTTGGAGCTCAAGATCGCATCACGCGCTGCCTGCTGGCGGGACCAATGAACGCCGGAACGGTGCTGGCCAAGTCGCGCAATCTGGCGACCTGGCTGGGGGCCGCGGCGACGACTTCACTGGGAGCTGCGGCGGTGGCCAAGACTCTGCTGACTCCATACCTGATCCCACTCTGCGCGGGGCTGAGTAAAATCGCGAATGACGCGGCGGTTCTGAAAGACCTGCAACCGCAGTCCGATTTCCTGAAGACGCTCAACGGGTCGAATCCCCCCAAGCAGGTGCCGTACACGATCCTGGCCGGTTGTGCAGAGATGCCGCCCCAGCTCGCGAAACTCACTCATCGATTGGCAGATTCCGTGCTGACCCAGCTGTTCGGCGACGAACACGATCTGGTCGTCAGCCAGACCAGCATGCTGAGTCTGCGTGCCGGGAAGTTCCCAGCGGACCGACTGACCGTGCATCTGGTCCCCGCCGATCACTTCTCTTACTGGTCCGAGCCGCAATCCGCGGACAAAGTTGTCAACTGGCTGAAGGGTTAAGATGAAGTCCGAAGGCCCCGTGATCCTGGCTGCGTTCGCCAACGACCATAGCGATCAAGCTCGCTTCCTGAGAAACCTGTCGACCGAGGCCCAGCGCATTCAGAAGGTGCTGGAGCCGGCTCAGGACCTGTGCCCGCTGGTGCTGCTCCCCGGCGCCAAGCTGGAGGACATCCTCGATGCGTTTCAGAAGTACCGCGACCGGGTCGTGGTGTTTCACTACGCCGGGCATGCGAATGGATTTCAGCTGCTGCTCGAATCGGCGTCGGGCGGTGTTCATCGCATCGGAGCCAAGGGGCTGGCTTCGTTCCTCGGCCAGCAACAGGGACTCCAACTGGTGTTTCTGAATGGCTGCTCGACCGAGCGGCAGGCGGAGGACCTGCTGGCGGCCGGTGTGGGCTGTGTGATCGCCACGACGCAGGCGATCGACGATGCGGTGGCGACCGACTTCTCAGCCCGGTTCTACAAGGGGATCGTGACCGGGGCTCCGTTGCAGGCGGCATACTCCGAAGCGGTCGGTGCAGCTCAAGCCTTCAGCGGCGGGTCAATCGATCGGCTGCTGGTCCCACTGGAGGGCGAAGAAGAAGTCCAGCACGAGACCGGTCGCTGGCCGTGGCTGCTCAAGCTGCGTCCCGGAGCGGAACGTGTCGCCCAGTGGAGTCTGCCGGAAGCGGCCGGTGACCCGCTGTTCGGGTTGCCGCCGGTGAAGCCGCGCGACCTGCCCGAGTCGCCCTATCGCCATCTGTACCGGTTCGAAGAGCAGCACGCCGAGGTCTTCTTCGGACGTGGCCACGAGATTCGCGAGCTGTACCAGCGCGTGACCGCTCCCGATTCGCCGCCGGTGGTGCTGTTCTATGGACCAGCGGGAGTCGGCAAATCGTCGCTGCTGGATGCCGGGCTGATCCCTCGGCTCGAGGGGAAGAACGAAGTCCGCTACGAGCGCCGCGAGCCGACACTGGGGCTGGGCAATTCGCTGCGCCTCGCGTTCCCGATGGAGTTCCGCAAACTCTCCCGTCGCGATGCCTGGATCGCCTCCGAGAAGCAGCTGGGTCGCCCGCTGGTCATCGTCCTCGACCAGGTCGAAGAAGCCTTCACCAAGCCCAACCCGCAGCAGCCCGATGAGCTGGAAGAGTTCGCTCAGCTGCTGCGGCGTATCTTCTTCTCGGCTGAGAAGCGGCCGCAGGGGCGGTTGATCCTCGGGTTCCGCAAGGAGTGGTTTGCCGAGATCGACGAGCGTCTGGCCGATGCGCAGGTCCCGCGCTCTCGCATCTTCCTGGAGCGACTGTGCCGTGACGGAGCGATCGAAGCGATCACGGGGCCCGTCGACGATCCCCGCCTGGCGAGTCACTACAACCTGACCGTCGAGGACGGGCTGCCGGAGGTCATCGCGGACGACCTGCTGGCCGACCCGGACACTCCGGTCGCTCCCACACTGCAGATCCTGCTGACTCGCATGTGGTCCGAAGCCTGCCGCCGCAATCGGGAGAAGCCGACCTTCGATGCTGAGCTGTACCAGGCCCTGCACCGCGATGGCATCCTGCTCGATGACTTTCTGAAGCAGCAGACGGAGCAGATCCGCTCGCAACTGCCCCAAGCGGTCGACAGCGGGTTTCTGCTCGATCTTCTGGAGTTTCATACGACCGCGATCGGAACATCGGCGGAACACCCGGTCTCGAAACTGGAGCAGACCTACTCGGAGCAGACCAAGTCAGGCATGCTGGCCAAGACGCTCAAGCTGTGCGAGGAGGCCTACCTGCTGACGTTCTCCGTCCAGGAGTCGGACGATGGTCAGGTCCAGCGCAGTTCGCGACTGCTGCACGACACTTTGGCTCCGCTGATCCGGGCGAGGCACGAAGATTCGGACCTTCCGGGCCAGCGGGCGCGGCGCATTCTGGACAACCGTGTTGTCGACTGGCTCGACGGAAAGGCGGGAATACCGCTGGATGCGAAAGACCTGAAGGAGGTCGAGTCGGCGCTGGAGGGGACACGGAGCTGGTCGGCAGATGAGCAGAGACTGGTGACCGCCAGCCGAGAGCAGCGATCCTCGAATCGCCGCTGGAAGCGAGTCTTTCAAGGGCTCGGGATCGCGGCGGTCGTCATGATCGCGGCATCGGGAGCCTTCGCTTACTTCAAAAACCTGGAACTCAACCAGAAGAACCTCGATCTGGCTGAGCAGACAACAAAGGCAAAAGCAGCTACTCAAAAGGCTGAGGAAGCGGCCGATGAGGCAAAAGCAGCTACTCAAAAGGCGGTGGAAGCGGCCGAAAAGGCAAAACAACAGACCATCTTCGCTGTCTCCACATCCGCACTGAGTTTCTCTCAAATCGCGGAAACTTCACGGGACTTCGAAAAAAGCCCATTTCGGTCCGCTCACAACTTTGCCGCATCTCGCGCGTTGTCCAGCGAAGTCAGCAAGTTGTATGGAAACTCTCCGACTGCGAACGAACGCAGTGTCGATGTTCTTTCGTTGAATCACGTCATGGGCGATGTGGAAATCGTGGATTCGTTGGTCACTGACAATCGACCAGTCCACGAGGTTTGGAGGCTCAAGTCGACCGGAGAAATCCTCGTCTGGTCCGGCGATCCGACGATGACTCAGTTCTGGATTTGGGATTCCGAGGGACTGCTCAAAGTCCTGCAGCTTCGGGGGGCAGCGAAACAGTGTGTACTGCTGCCTGATGAATCACACTTGGCCATTCAACTCAACGATCAGAATTTTCTGCTGCTGGACACAAAGACTTGGGGGGGGGCGACGCAAAACACATTCCCCAAGAGATATTGGATTGACCGGCAGACCAGTCGTCCCGACTTTTCGACAAAGCTGGCTGAGAAGGGCTTGTCCACTCTGGAGTCAACAGTCGAATCTCTGACGGGTGACAAGATCTGGGATGTCGCATTCGATACGGGAGGCACGAAAGTTCTCATCTGGACAGCTGCTTGGGTTCATCCCCCAGGGGGATACACCAGTGTTCCGAACGTTCCCGAAGGTGTGGCGCAGGTCTGGGATACTCAAGCTCGAATTCCCTTGACGCCTCCTTTGAAAGTCGGTTCGGAGTTGCGCGGAGCCAAGTTTCTTTCGGATGAACACGTTGCCATTTGGGGAGAGAACGGACGTGTGATGATCTGGGATATTTCTGGCTGTCGGCGAATCTCGAATGTGCAGATTACGAAGGAGCCGCCGTCCGGACATCCTGCCCCTGAGGGAGATCAGGGAAAGTTCTGGGTTCCTATGAACTCGGAGGGCTATCGCGTGTATTGGGATGGTTCTGGATGGGGGATTGAGAGGCAGATTCCCGAGAGCCTTGATTACGAACCGGTCCTGGGGCCGGTGGCGTATACGAATCTGCGGGGCATGTTCCAGCCCAAGTACGGAGGGATTGTCGGGTGGGGAGGAAATTCAGGAAGCGGTGTCGGCAGTGGCGGCTTCGTGGCAATGCTCAGCACGAATGGCAATCTGGAATCCCCGGTCAAGCAGATGCCCTTTTCCGTTTGCAATGTGAGTCTGAACGACGGGGAAACGCTGCTTCTGGCAACGACATGGAATTCGACGCCCGGTAACACCCGGCCCGCATTTATTCACCTTTGGCTCAAAGATACAGCGACCCAGGTCATGCCACCGATTCCAATCTTGAATTTCAATGCGTTAGAAAGCGAGATCAATGCTGAGGGGACTCAGCTGACCATTCGCACCGCAACTCAGCTTCCGGGGGTCGATACGGAATACATCTCTTTTCAATGGAACATCACCCCCGATAAAACACTGGACCCAGTTGATCCTCGGTTGGATGTCGTGAGGCGTACGGGGACATACCTGGGGCGTGACGGAGTGTTGGCGTATCTCTCACGCCCGAGTCTTCAGGAACTTCGAGCCAATCCAAAGCGATGGAGTTACGATGAGTGGTTCGATCAAACGATCAAGGGACTGCCTATCGATCCCGCAACCGGCCAGGTGTTCCCAGGCTACGATCTTCAGGGTAGTGATACTCTGGAGTCTGTTCGCCTTGAGCAGCAGTTGATTCCTCGAAAACCGCGAGGACGTCGTACTTCTTAGAGCGGGTTCAGTGCCTTCGTACGGGGCGTACGAGTTGAATTCTCTGCGCTGTCGCGGGCCGCAACCGGATTTCGGTCACCTCGAAATGCCCATCAGGTCCAGACAGATCAGCTTCTCCTCACCCCGCAGATACAACCGTCCGCGCGACAGCACGGGGGCGGTCCAGCTGGGGTACTTCATCCCCTCGACCCGGCAGCGAGAGATCTCCTCAAACTTCGTCTTGTCGACGATGACCAGCGACAGCATCCCGCCGCGTTCGGCCAGCACGATGAACTTCCCATCGGCCATGATCTTCGAGGCCCGGCCATAGAACGGCCAGGGGACCGGCTTGTTGGTGGTCTTGTCGATGACATCGCTATCGTTCTCACCGGGTCGCAGGTTTGCCAGCTGTTCTTGCGTGATCCCGGGTGACTCCCAGAGCATCTTTCCCGTGCCGACTTCCAGGCAGCGGAAGATCCCTTCGTTCTCGTGCCGCCCGCTGAACCCGTAGAACACTCCATCGTGCGCAATCGGCGTCGACCAGTGGGCCAGCATGTTCGTCGGGTTTCGCCATGCGACTTCGAATGACTTCCCGTCCGGGTTGACCTTCAGCTCCGCAGCTCCGACTCGATACGCCGCAGTGATGATGACCCGGTCCCCGACGACGACCGGCTGGGCGGCGTTGACCGACTCGTGGACCCGGGCCCGGAACCAGTACTTGAACCGCTGCTGCCCCGTGGCGGGGTCGAGTGACACCAGCCCGTGTCGCATCAGACACAGCAGGTGCCGCTGCCCGTGAATCGTCTCGCAGATGGGGGACGAGTAGCTGACGACCATCTCATCGCCGGTCCACTCGTAGATCTCTTCGCCGGACCAGCCGGTTTCGGCCTGGTCCCAGGTCGCCTTGCCGACGTTCTGCCACAGCGGTTTCCCGGTGGCTGCATCGAAGGCGACCACGCCCGCATTCGGCTGCCCGCCGACGAGGACAATCAGCTTGTCCCCCTCGAGCAGCGGAGTGGCACCGACACCAAAGAACCCGTCAGGGATCTGGTACTCCTTGCGCAGCTCGCGCTGCCAGATCACCTTGCCGGTGTCGAGAGCCAGGCACAGCAGCCGACCTTCCGCCCCCAGCGTATAGCACAGCTTCGGAGTCAGCACGGGCGAGCAGCGCGGCCCGTTGTTGTACCCGTATGGGTCGACGAAGGTACTCGGGTCGGCGTGCTTCCAGAGAGGTTCGCCGGTGTCCGCCCGGAAGCACTCAACGAGTTCTTCGTCGTCGATCCGATGATGCAGGACCAGCCGGTTGCCGAGGACCGAGGGGGCGGAGTACCCGGTGCCGATCTCCTTGTCCCACAGTCGCGGCGGGCCCTCTGCGGGCCACTTAGGCAGCAGCCCGGTCTCACCCGAGATCCCCGTGTGGCGAGGCCCCAGAAAGGTTGGCCAGTCTTCGCCCGGACGATCAGGCGCGGGTGGGTCCGCAGCGTGGACCGCAGTGCCGAGCAGCACGAGGCCAGCCAGGAGTCGAGTTGCGAACCAGCAGTTGTGACCAGCCATCATTCCGACTCCCCAATCCGGTGAGCCAGAATCTTATCGCGACCGAGGAAAACCTCACAACCGGGTTCGAGACACTCGGGCTGGCTCTTTGAGGCAGTGCTCCGTCCATGCGAAAACTTCCGGATCAGCCGGAACGCGCTAGCGTCCGGTTTCTTCAAGAAAAACGGGGGCTAGCGCCCTGCGGCTGAAGGATTCAATCGGCAGTTTTCGGGGCTGGGACTCAATGGGTTACGTCTGGTTGATGCCACTTTCCGATCTGAGCCCAGATCGGAAAGTGATCCGATCCCACGTCGGGGCCGACCTCCCGATTCATGACCCGCATCCCCGGCTCCACCAGGCAGTGATCGATCGGAATGCGAATGAGCGGACGCGTCGCGTGCCAGCTCGCCTGCCAGCCCCAGCCTCGGCGGGAGTCTCGCAGCCCGGTGGCTTTCAGAAAATCGCCAAAGTACGGGGAGGCCGGAGCGCAGTTCAGATCTCCGACGACGATCCGCGGTTTCGGAAGTTCAGAAATCCAGGTCGCCGACTCTACGAGTTGCCGGTTTCGGATCGC
Organism: Planctomycetaceae bacterium; assembly: GCA_044337025.1. Taxonomy (GTDB): domain Bacteria; phylum Planctomycetota; class Planctomycetia; order Planctomycetales; family Planctomycetaceae; genus TH-plancto1. The sequence goes on along the minus strand of JBIIOI010000016.1, from coordinate 1,151 downwards.
CGACCGCAGCGCCCCGACAGGAGGCAACGTGTGCAGCCCGACGACGGTGATATCCCCTGTCGGCCCGGCGATCCGAGCCTGAACAGCCGGGATGTCGCGTTCCAGAATCCGCACTTCGGAGTCTCGAATCGGATACCGGCTGAGCAGGGCCAACCCAAAGTGGTCGCCCCGCGCGCGGACGATCTGGTGCGGCCAGTCGGCCTTCCAGCCCTCGATCTGCATGGCCCACCACGGATCGACCTCGCTGACAAAGATCACGTCCGGCTCGATCGAGTCCAGCCACTCTCTCAGCCCTTTCGCGTTTCGATTCTGGGAGTAGACGTTGGCCGAAACCACGCGGAGCGACTCGTTGTTGACCGCGGCCGAGGTTCCGAAACTCTCAGGCACCCAGCTGAGGATCCAGGCATCGGCGTTGTAGAATGCCAGCCCGAGGCACAGCCCACCCCACCATCGACGCCGCCTCAGCAGCAAAATGATCCCGGCGATCAGCGACAGGACGGCTGCCTGAACGGTGAAGTGTGTCGTCAATTCCAGCATCCAGTGCCATCGCCCGCAGCTTCTGGCCAGGGTCCCAATCAGCACAGCCAGAATGAGGCTGTAATCGACCAGTCGGCCAGTACGCCGATCCGGAGATTCGTCAGTCGCCGGTGTTGGAGGCTGCAAGCCTGAACTCCCAGATCGAGGACTCGCACCGAAAAACGGCATCGTATCCGTGGGCCGGGAAACCGCCTACAGCCGATTCGGGTTGCTTACGGCTGGCCAGCTTGTGAATTGGCAAGGCCGGCAGGAGGAGGAGGGCAGCATTCGCGGCTCGGGACTGGAAACTGTTCATATTGACAGGAAATCTGGACCGTCCTAAGTTGCCGGACCGCGGATGTTTCGGAACAGGATGTTGCCGAAATCCGCATCGATTGGCCACTTGAACCGCGAAGGGAGTCGCACCATGTCACAGGCAATCCTGCCGATGACCTCCCCGGAGTCCGCTCCGGTCCCTCTGATCGACCTGGTCGAACAGTTCGAAACCCAGCGGGACGAGATTCTGCAGGCGGTCGAGCGGGTTTTCAGTAAACAGGCCTTTATTCTCGGGGACGAGGTCGCAGCTCTCGAAGAAGAGGTCGCGGCCCACACCGATTCCCGATTTGCGATCGGCT
>JBIIOI010000123.1:0-6972 GCA_044337025.1 Planctomycetaceae bacterium | reverse complement strand
CCACGCATTGAGGCCACGCTCGATGATGGCATCGAGCCATCCTCCGCCCTGCAAGGGCGTTACAAAGCAGCCTGGGGCAGAGCGACCCACGGGAGCGCCGCCCCAGGTTGCCGAGTTCCGGCCTCCCAAGCCCTGTAAGGGCGAAACAGGTGCATCCGTTATTTGGTGGGGGCCTCATCCCACTCTGACAACAGAGGGATAAACCACGGAGCACACGGAGGCACGGAGAAGAGCAAATGGGGCAATCGAAAGAGTTTCGGAAAGGCCGAATCGACCCTGCATCATTGATCGGTAATCAGGCAGTCTCCATCGCGAGGGCTCCTTTCCCGGAGTCCTGGATAAACGGAATCTCTGATTCTTTTGCCCTTCTCCGTGTCTCCGTGTACTCCGTGGTTATCTGCTCCCCACCAATTGACGGATGCACCCGGGCGAAACAGAGGCTTAGATGACTCCTGTTTCGCCCTTTCAGGGCTTGGGCCATTCCAGCCATTCAAACCCAGGGCGGCGCTACGCGGCTGTCGCCGCTGCGCTCTGCCCTGGGCTGGCTTGTGATGCCCCTTCTGGGCGGAAGAGAGTCTGGAGGAACTCAGCGTTGGTGTTGGTGATGTCCACAGTGGCCGACTCGGGGCTTTGCCCAATCGCCTTTCAGGGGACGACCAATGGGCAAATGCCCCCACGTTCTGGCGAACGTGGCTACTACGGGACTCGACTTGTGAGGGCTGGCCCCGTACCGTTTCCGCTGTGAACATTCTCCCCCAACATACCCGGCACCCGCGCGAGTTCGAACAGAACCGGTTCGTCTATCCCGTCCTGTCCCGCCGCAGCCGCGGGATCTCGGTTGGCGTGAACCTCAATCCGGACAAGGTCTGCAACTTCGACTGCATATATTGTCAGGTCGACCGCCGCAGCGAGGCCACGACGCGGTTTGTCGAGTTCGACCAGCTGATGTCCGAGCTGGAAGCGATGCTCCGCTGGGTATCGAGCGGCGAGATCTTCACTCACCCGCAGTTCGCCAGCGTGCCGGAACCGCTGCGGAGGCTCAACGACATCGCCTTCAGTGGAGACGGCGAGCCGACGACCTACCGCAACTTTGACGTGATCATGGAGCGGGCGGCCGAGCTGAAACGCAGGCTGGGTCTCGATTCGGTCAAGATGGTGCTGATCACGAATGCCACGATGTTTCACCGCCCCGCTGTGGAACGCGGGCTGACGATTCTCGATCAGAATCAAGGCGAGATCTGGGCCAAACTCGATGCTGGGACGGAGGAGTATTACAAGCTGATCGACCGGACTTCGATCCCGTTTCAGCGGGTGCTCGATAACCTGACTCTGGCTGCCCGGGGGCGACCGATCGTGATCCAGAGCCTGTTCATGAAGGTCCATGGAGTCGGTCCGACAGACTTCGAAATCGATGAGTACATCGCCAGGCTGAAGGACGTCACGCGTTCCGGCGGACAGATCTCTCGCGTGCAGGTCTACACCGTGGCCCGCCCGCCCGCCGAGAACTTTGTCAGCTCGCTCGAACCAGACAAGGTGCAGGCGATTGCCGAGCGAGTGATCGCCGAGGCCGGCCTGCCAGCAGACGCCTACTGCTGATCAGCCCCACCGCCCACTGTCCCAGCGCCTATCTGACCCCAAAGACTGCCAGCTCATCCGGCAGCGAAATCAGAAATCTTTCCTCGCCCACGCTGACTCGCATCGGAACAGCCAGCGGGCTCGCGGACAGGGCTCGATGAAATCGCACTCGGCCCGAGAGCCAATCAACGCCCCACAGACCGGTTCGAGTCGGCCAGACAGCGACCGTGCCTGTCACCGCAGCTGCTCCGGTCCCGCTGTCGAGTGGGTCGCCCGTGCCGTGCTCCCACTCCAGCACGCCATCAGCGAGCGAAAGCGCGATCAGCTGACGGCCCGAGACCAGCACTCGATCTGCGGTTGCAGTCACGGCCAGGACGTCACCCGCCAGCTCAGCCTGCCAGAGCTCCGCGCCGCTGTCTGCCGAGAGGGCGATGATCCGGCCCAGCGGTGGATTGGCAATCACGACGCGTCCCGCTCGCGCCGCAATGAGCGGAGCAGACGAGCCGACCTGAATGATCGGCGACGCCACACTCCGCGTCGTGACCCACTGCATGAGTCCGCTACGAACGTTGATTGCAGCGACCACGCCCGTCAGCGTGCGCACGATCGCCAGTCCTCCGCTGACGACCAGGTGCGTCTCGGCCAGCGGTTGTCCCGGGGTGGTGGCGGCCGTGCCGATGCGCGTCCACCAGCTGAGTGCTCCGTCGTCCAGCCGAAAGGCTGCCAGCCCGAGTTCCACCTGCTGCTCGGGGCGGCAGATCGGGATCACGATCAGACCATCGCCGGGAAGTACTCCCGCAGCCACAGACGGAGCCCCATGAAATTGCCACTGAGCCTCCGGCAGCTGAGACGAATCGACACGCCAGACGGTTCGGCCTTGCCCTGTGCCTAGATCGAGGCAGAACAGCTCAGTCGTGCGCGGCACCAGATCGGGGCGGGCGGACCATTGTGGCCGGTCGCCGACCACTCCGAAGTACCGATCCCCAGCAATCGCCGAGCCTGCGATCCGACACGGCAGTTCATGGCGTTGCGAGTCCTTTTCGTCGAACTGGCCGTCTGCGTAGACTTCGCCCGCGTCGGCAGGCAGTCCACTTGGCCAGTACGGCTGGCCAGTCTCGGCATGGAGCACTCGAACCTGCTGTCCGTTGTTCAGAACTACCTTCTGGCCCAGCGTGTTGACCGCTAGCGATCGGCGGTGTTCTGTCACCGGGCTGTTCTCCGTGGCATGGGCTGACCATCGCAGTTCGGACGGCCAAGGGGCCATGAGCGCAGGCTCCGGCTGCTCATCAAGAAGCTGGGACCACGGGGAATCGGTCTGTCCAGCCAGACTCTGCCGCTCCTGTTCAGACAGCGAAATTCCTGCGACATGGCGGGCCGCCAGCCACCGGGACTCGACCGGAACCGACGCCGGACTATCGACATGGAAGGCCGGCTCTGGTCGCTCTTGGCTGGCAGGGCGGAGTCGACTCCAGAGCCTCAAGGCCAGTTCGAGATCCCCGCGCAAGGCCGCCCGCGATGCCAGACGGTCCGTCGCCTCCGCAGCCAGCGGCGAGGCCGGGAACTCGTCAGCCAGACGCCACAGCGCTGGATCGTCCTGCTCCTCGCTGGCCCGTTTCCAAAGCGATTGAGTCACCGACTGCGTCCGGCGGCGATAGACCTCTTTTCCGGCTGCGGGCAGTCCGCACAGACGCTGCTGGAGGGCCACACTCAACCCGACATATCGACCGGGTTCGGCCTGCACGAGGCTGCCGGTTGTCTCCGACTGCAGCTTGTCGATCAGTTCGAGGGCCGCTTCCCACTCCTCCCCTGCGAGCAACTGATCGCAGACCGACAGCTGCTTCTGTGCCGCCAGCGAAACATTGAGCCCGACCAGATCTCCGGAGATCGGTTCCGCCGCCGTCGCAACAGCGCTGACAGCCGAGACCACGAACAGGCACAACAGAAAAAGTCGGACGAGCATTGCCATCCTTCAGGGGGTCTTGTCGCGGAGCCAGTGTCCCAGCGAAAAGACCAGCACTCCGACCAGCGTCATCGCCGGCATCCACAGCAAGTTAAAGCCGTAGTTGAGCTGCCAGATCATCAGCACCGGCAGGAACGTCAGCCCAGCCAGCTGCAGCAGTGCTCCCAGATTGTTTCGGAAGTCGGACATAGTTCTCGGGAACGGTGGATCGAGTCTGAGCCACTGTAAGTCAGATCCCGGTGGGTCACAATCCTGAAGGGTGACAAGGCACGGCTGGGGGCATCCGTTGATTGGCGGGGAGGGTTCTTGCTTTCGATTCTGATTAACTGTGATAGCGACTCATCCCTCGGCCCGAGATCGCTGCACACGATACAGCACCCCAAACACCACGGCAGCCACCACCCAGTGAACCGGGCCGAATACCACCGTGGCGTTGAACATCATGAACGCGAATACGCCTTGGACGAACCTGCGCCAGGGCCTTCCCGCAGGAGCGCGGAGCTGGATGGCTTCCAACCAGACACGGATGACATCGACCAGCCAGAATGCCAGAAACAGATAGTTGATGTACAGCCCGCCCGACCAGTGCCAGCCGGTGACCTCGGCGGTCCGCTGGGCGGTGTGCCTTAGTGCAGCGGAGTGGTCCCAGTGATGCAGGTAATGAAACGCCGCGATCACATGAACGGCCAGACCCGCGCAGCCGAGCGTCCAGAGGCTGGCCTCTGCTTTTGAGGGGCACTCGCCAGTGCGGCGAGCAGCGAGGAGCAGTGTCATCAGGTAGCCGATGACCGCGAACTGAGCGGTCAGCGCGATCACTCGATCCCCCCAGCCCGGCACGACAAGCGGACGGGCGACCTCGCGAGCGCGAGTGCTGAACCAGTATCGGCGATTGCATTCCTCCGAGAGATCGGTGACTTCACGCAGCTCCCTCTGGCCGGTCCAACGGCTGGGCGTGGCCTGCTCGGTGACTCGCAGCTGGACTCCGTACCTCGTTTCCAGAGTCCGTGCGATGGCCAGTCGATAGCGGCCCTGCGGGTAGATCGGACAGCCGCGTTCTTCGAACGACCATTGATCGATCGACACCGGTCGCCAGTCGCTCAGAGCCTCGGCGGGCCCGACATGTGGGTGCAGAGAATTCGGCAGGCGGGAGACATCGTTCTCGCGAATATCGATCCGCACGATTTCGGGGCGGGAGGAGTAGACCGCCCACGCGGGCCAGTGATCGCACAGTTGGATACCTTCCAGAGCGGGCCAGATTCCCAGAGCGATCGCCGCCAGAAGGCAGAACTCGTTGCTGAGCAGTTTTCGACTCTGTGGTGACCCCGCTGTGACTTCCGGCTCGAAGGGCTCCGTCCTCCAGAACAGCAAGGGAACGCTGCCCAAGAAGAAGAGATTCCACAGCAGCACACCTGGTCGTTGCTGCCATCCCCAGGGCCCCAGCGCGAGCAGCAGGATGATGTGCATCCCTACTGACAGACCAATGCCCCACCGCCTCGAGCGCCGCAGCACCAGCGCGCCCGCGACCAGCAGTTCCCCCAAGGGAAACGCGAGATACAGCGAGGAGGCTTTCGCCCCCCAGGGGATCGACGCCAGTCCCATCGCCCGACTCAGTCCTTGCCAGAGCCAGGGCCCCTGCGTCTGCACAAACCCCGCATCCAGCTTCGAAACGGCTGAATAGAAATAGATTCCCACTACGAGCAGCCGGCTGCTTAACAAGGCCGCCTGAGGCTGTCCGAAGGTCAGGAAGACCTGCAGCCACAGAAACTCCCAGGCCCACACCTGCAGCCGGTGCTGATCAAGGAGGATGCACCCCGTCAGGCTGAGGATGCTGATGATTGAGCTGGCACGTATCAGGCTCGGCATCTGAAGAACGGTCGCTGCGAGGACACCCAGCCAGGAGAGCACAAGCGCCCAAGCCAGAGCGTGGTCGAGCGCCAGCGGCCCGCCGAAATCGATCCACGGGACGACCGGAAAGTCGCCCACAGGCCACCACAGCCCGTTCGTACTCCCCAGGAGGGCCAGCCCGAACACTGCGATCAGACCCCTCAGCCAGGCGATTGTCTGCTCGGCGTCGAGTGGTACTCCGGGCGCCTGCAGTTCTCGCCCACTGCCCACAGTCCGCTGCCCACTGCTTCTCAGCACTCCCTCAGATTCTCGTTCCATGTTGTTCGCTACGAATCGAGCTCCCGCACTCGCTGCACGAGCTCTTGAAACGCGGGTAGCTGGCGAAGCGAGTTCAGATCGGGGTCCGCTTCGAAGAGTTTCAGATCCTGGAATCCTCGATCGATTGAGTTCTTCAGAAAATGGATCGCTCGATCTTCCAGAACTCGGCGGCGCATCTCGAGTTCAGGCGCTGGCGGTTGTTTCGTCAGGTACTCAGCGGATCGTCCATAGACGCACGCGATGTTGTAGAGATAGATCTGCTCGCTCCCCCAGCGGTCGAGCAGTTCCTGGCGATCAACCATTTGAATCGCTTCGTCGATTTTTCCCTCCACTGCCAGGCAGATCGCGACTCCTGTGAGCGAGGAGTGGGCCTCGGAATTGAGCTGCAGCGAACGCTGGAACCACGGCATCGCTTCGGCGGGGCGAGAACGCTGCAGGTACGCAAATCCGAGATTATTGATGATGAACCAATCCTGGTCGTCCGTCTCGACCGCCAGTTTCAGGGCCTCGATCGCGGCCTCAAATTCTCCGTCGTTCGTCAAATCGTTCGCCACCTCGCGCCAATTAAAGTTCGGATGTACGGTGTTCTGGGCGATGAGTCCAAGCTGAGCCAGGCGCCGAAGATTGGGGGCCTGTTCCTGCCCGAGGGACTGCAGCAATCGCTTCGATTCCGGAGTCAACGCCTGCCCGACAATTCGGATCGCTTCCTCTCCCAAATTGTCGTCCGCATGTTTCCCCAGATGGGCGCGAAGAGCTTCGTAGCACTTGGCATCTCCGATCGACACCAGCACGTGGGCAGACATCGCACGCAGTTCGTCATCGGGCGAAGCTAGCTGCGACATGGCGAGGTCGCGAGCGGACTCGAGTCCTCGCTCGTGCATTACGCGCAGCAGTTCCAACTGCGAGCTCGACGGGAGCTTCGCAAGCCGTTTCTCGAGTTCCGGGATCACATCGTTCCCGCCGACCATGAGGCAGCACTCGACCAGCGTGGAAACTTCTCCGGACTGGGAGTCGATCGACTGAAGGAGTTCCGGGATCGCCTGCGGGTCGCGGAGTTCTGCGATTCCAGCCAGCGTGTGCTGGTCACGCATCCCCGCGCGAAAACGCCGGAACGTCTCATCCTCGAAGAGAGACTGTTCGTCTTCTGTCCGCTGGCCGACAATCGCTTGATAGGCGGTCTCGCGAACTTCTGCGGATCGATCCGAAAACGCCTTGGACAGAATCTGCTGGCGGTCCGAAATTCCTTGACTGAGCAAATGCTGCAGAGCTAGTTC
>JBIIOI010000001.1:0-233181 GCA_044337025.1 Planctomycetaceae bacterium | reverse complement strand
GAGAGGGGAGCCAGAGGCAGTTGGTGGGCAGCCCGCCGATCCTCCCGCAGAGGCACCAAAACCGGCCGACCTGCTGGCGACCGAACTCTGTACGATCCGTGTCCGCTACAAGCAGCCGACCTCGAACGAGAGTACGAAGATCGAGACGGTCGTCTCCCACCCTCACATGTTGCGAGGAGGCCAACCCCCCGTCTCCCGCGATCACGTCTGGGCCACAGCTGTCGCTCAGTTCGGTCTGCTGACCCGGCACTCAACGTTCGTGGGGACGGGGAACTACTCGCAGGTCCTTGAACTGGCTCAGTCTGCGATCGGCGAGGACCCGACCGGCCAGCGGCGCGAGTTTGTGACCCTCGTGCGGCAGACGCAGAGCCTGTCGTTTGAACGCGAACGTCAGCTGGCTGAGATTTCTCGCCGGGCGGAGGAGCACCGCCGCGTCGTCGAGGAGATCAAGACGGTCGAGAAGGCTCCCGACGTGATGACCAAGGCCAGCGTCTCCGGGAAGTACCGGACCCTGCTCCGCCGGATCGAGGTGGCTGACGACCAGCCGCTGTATGGGGAGTTCAAGGACTACGGCCGCTGGGACGGAGCGGCGTACAAGACTCACCAGAATCTGCCGCACGGCTACTGGGTCTGGGTCGCCCCACACTGGTACATCTGGGGCGAGTCGACGGAACAGGCTGCGGTGGACGCGGCGAAGTAAGTCGTCTTACGGACGGGCCCATTGGCCCGTCCGTAAGACGGGCTTTCCAGCCCGTCTCGCACGCACGCATAATTCCCGCGTGACCCTCACCACGTCGGGAATTCGTCGACGAGGAATGCTGGTCACGGGGATCTCAGCGATTTCGGAGAAATCGCCGACAGGGAACTCGACGGGCCAAACCAACAATCCCACCCGGAGAATGCCGTGACGCGTCACATCACCCTCGTCGCAGCCCTGACGCTGTGCATCGCCAGTTCTGCGTATGCCCTCTACTCCGTCGCCAACGAAGGCCTCTGGCCGAAGACCTGGCCCCAGGAACTTGAGCCACTGCGCAAGCAGTCGCGGACGCTGGTGGGCCCTCTCCTCGAAGCTCGGCACTATGCCATCCCGTTCACCAAGCGGGAGGATTTTGAAGCCGCCTGGCCGCACTTGCTGCAGGCCAAGACGAAAGGGGCTCCGATCCTGCTCGTGCGCGGGAAGAACTTCTTCCTGGACCAACGAGAAGCGGGCGTCGTGGTTCACTCTCCCCCCGAAGGGCAGAACCAGAATCCAGCCACTCCCGAAGCCCCCATCCCCGGCGACCGCAGCCCGCGAAGCAAGTGGATGAACACGACCTACATCGAACTGGTCGTCGATGGTCAGATCGTCGATCTGAACCGGATCGAGCTGCCCGCTGATACTCCAATCATCGACGAACGGTTCCAGGAGAGGTTGAAGTAGTCAGCCCGCAACCTCTCTTGGGAGATGACACGTTAGCTGATATGTTCAGCGAAGGCTGGATTGATTCTGCTTCAGAGCTAGCCCCCGAATACCAGCACATTTGCAAGGAGAGCAAACAATGAAACGACTCGTGGCTGGAATGGCTGTTGCCTTGGCGTGCGGTGTTCTATGTTCTACAGCCTTTGCCATCATAGTCGTCGGCAAAGGAAACTGGCCCGCAAGCTGGCCTCGAGAACTCGGTCCGCTCCGCTCTCGTTCGCGAACTATCGCCGGACCCTCATTGGCCAATCAGAAGCACTCGATCCCTTTCGACAAACGAGAAGAGTTCGAAGCTGCCTGGCCGCATCTCGTTTCCGTCAAGACGGTTGGGACGTCGATCGTGCTGCGGCAATGTCCTTTGCCAGCGCAGGGGAGAGCCTCGACCGCCCGGGTAATCGCTCTGGAATCGCCCAACGAAGCAAGTACGTCGATGCCGAGGGAGTCGATCGTCTCCCTGGTGGTCTATGTCGACGGAAACGTCATCGACCTCAATCGCATCCCGCTTCCAGCAGATACTCCGATCGTCGATGAGCGGTTCAAAGACCAAGCCACTACTCAGGTGAAACCATGAAGCTCTGGATTCTCATCGCCGTGTTGATGCTCGGTTCTACATCGTCGGCATTTGCAGCTGGTGGCACCGATGTCGTGGCGACTAAGGGCCAGCCCGCGTACGTCTCGGAAGGCTGGCCAGAAGGAGCCGGAGAGCTGGCCAACGATCCCGTTCGTACGACCGGCTGGAATGACTGGTTCAGCGAATGGCCCAACGATGTCAATCAGTATGCCCTGGAAGCTCAGTCGCTGGAGGACGTGAACCGCCTGATCGCCAAGCTGGCCGCAGTGAAGTCGGACCTCAAAGAGATCCGGCTGTGTGCGATGAAGGAACCCAGCGGGTTTGGCTGGCTGACCAGCGTCCCCAAGGGGAATCAGATTCCGGTGATGTTCTCAATCGGTGACCAGACCCGCCTGGACCAGTGGTATGCCCATGTCCGCAAGCCGTTCGGGGTGATGGAGTTCGAGGCGTGCCCCATTGCGGTTCCGCCGACGCTCACATTATTTGTCCAGAATCCAATCATCGATCTGCAGCGGCTCGTAATTCCCATGGAAATCCGTGTACTGGAAGGGTACATTCCGTCGGGATTTCACAAGTCGAACACCAAGCAGGAACGCGAGGCTCTTGAGCGCCCTGTAGCAGGTCCGGCGGTGAAAGGGGAAACGCCTCCCCCGGAGGCTTGGGCGGCCCATGACCGGATCGTGGCCTTTTTGAAGAAGCGACAGACCGCAGAGGTCGGCACGGAGAGCGAATCGCCTGCCGAAGGTAAGACATTGATCGGCACCATTGTTAATTGGCGTTACCCCGATGCCGAAATCGATGGCGATGGCCGCACAAGTATGAGTGACGGAGCGACCATGCGCGGTGGGGGCCGCACCAGAGTCTCCACTCGTCTGCAAACGGTGATGACAACCCCCGACTCATTCGAGAAGGTCGTCGAGTTCTACGTCAAAAAGTTCGGTGTCACAGAGGATGACACTCAACGGGTCGATGCTCCTGCGGGAGGCCAGTCGGTCTTCTCTCAAGATGACTCAAAAGATCGCCCTCTCTCGCTGCGAGTGATCTCGGTCAATCGCGACGACACCGCGACGACGATCGTCATCAGCCGCTCCCCGGATGAGAAGCTGACGCACATCGCCTGGTCGCAATATCACTGGGTCCCTATCGAAGAGTTGCCGCGAAGCGACCAGTAGCAGGATTCTTCTGGGGGCATTCGCCCGACGGACACCCGCGAGGCACGTCGGGCTCGCCCGATGTGCTTCGATGTCATAGCGACTGAGCCGCACATTGATGCGAGATTTACGCTAGCCATACGTGCTGGAGGCTTCCAGCGACTCACCGGGGGCCGTTGCGAGGACTCTCAGCGCCAGCAGGTCGGCCTGCAGCATCCGGAACTGGGTAAAGGCCACGCCAAATCCTGCCAGACCGGCCACGGCGAGAAGCCCCAGGGCGAACCGGGCCTGCGAGCCGATCAGAACCAGGATCGCCACAGCCAGCATGGGAACCGTCGCGGCAAGCACCAGATACCAGCTGCAGGACCGCGACAGTCGTTGCAGGTTCGTGGCATCGGACTCAGTCATCGAATCGATCCGGACCAGTGCCGGATAGAAGCTGGAGACAGTCAGGCAGGATACATTGAAAAACGGATACGCTGCCGCAATCAAACCACACAGAGCTAACGAGGCGATAAAGTGCAGACTGGCTGAGAGGGGAACCGATCCCGTCTGCATCTGGAGTGCGATGGGATAGGCCAAGGCTGCAATCAGCCAGATCACAAGGCTGATTCCCGAGGCCAGATGTCCCAGTCGCAGGCACTGTTGCCGGAGATCTGCCAATGTCTCTGCGGAGTCCGGCGAGCGGTCTTCAGACTGCCTGAGCCTCTTCGAAATCGGACGCACGAACCAGAACACGAAGAAGAACCCGAGCGTATAGACAATCAGGTTGATCAAGATCTGGATCCGTTCAAACGCGGCTCCCGAATTCTGCAGCTGGTCAATGATCTCGATGCGGTTGTAGTAGTAGTTGAAAACTCCGGCCAGTGCGTTGGGAACAATGGCCCCCACCAGCACGCTGACGAACGGATATTGTCGAGCGAGTGTGCGCCAACTGCGCTGCGAGGGTTGGATAAGTGCGTGAGCCCCGGGTTGCAGGCACAACTCCAACCGCCGGGCCAGCTCCTGTCCGTGAGCAGGACGCTCCGCCACTTCCGAGCAGAGACATCGCATCAGGAGTTCGCACAGCCCGGGTGGCCAGTCTCGACCGACCGACTGAGCCACGGCCTGATCGATCCCCCGTTGGCGGCGAGCCGTCATTTCCGCGAGAGTGGCCGGCCAGTTGTCAGCCAGCTGCTCATCGACGAAGGGACGAGTGCCAGTGAGTAATTCCCAAAGCACGAGCGCGAGCGAGTACAGATCACTTCGAGCATCCAGGCTGTGGGGGTCCCTCGGATGCGCGGGATTGCAGGCCTCCATCTGCTCCGGAGACATGTAAGTCAGCGTCCCTCCAAAGAACGCAGCTGGGGTGGCTCCGGCGACCTTCGAGCCAAAGCCAATATTGAAGTCGGCCAGTTTGAGGGCTCCGTCAGCGGTCACCAGCACGTTGGCAGGCTTGATGTCCCGATGCAGAACTCCTTGTTGATGGGCATGATGCAACCCCCGGGCCAACTGGGCTCCCAGGGAGCAGACGACCTCGGGCCACGGGCGATGCCGCCAGCGATGCCTGGCGATCGCCTCGCTGTCCAGCGATTCTCCTCGTGCGGACAATGCCCTCCGAATGCTGTCGAGCAGTACCTGCCCCGTCCGGTTCGCCACGGGAGTGCTGCGAACCACTTCCACCACACCCTGCAGCGTGCCGCCGGACACATACTGCATATACAGCAGCCGGAGTTTCTTGTCAGCCAGCACCCGCTGGTCGTATACGCGGACGATCGCTTCATGATCGAGCTGAGCCAGCGTCTGGGGTTCATCGCCCCGATCAGCCGACACTTTCAAGGCCACGAACCGCTGCATCGACTTCTGCCGGGCCAGAAACACTCGGGCAAACGCGCCCTTCCCGAGCAGCAACAGCAAATCAAAATCATCAACTTGGTCGCCCGGCTGCATCTCCCCCAGATTCACCTCGACGGGCGCATACAGCGCAGTCGTCTGGTCCGGTCGATGAAGACCAAACAGGCGACGCAGCTCATCGGCTCGATCAGGAAATCGTTCCAGGTATTCATCGGGCTGCGGCTGCTCTCCGGCCTGAGAGCGAATGTGGTACTCTTCGTAGATGAGATCTGCGGGCAGGGCCTCACTCAGCTCCGCATGATCGGCGACGTACTCCTCCAGCCGGCGCGGAACTTTTCGCTGCAGCCAGCGATACTCCAAGTCGACCTTGATCAGTTCGACCAGCGTCATGTGCCGGAGCAGTGGTGGGCCGGCGGGAAGAAAATCCGCGATGGGGGGCGGCTCCTCGGACTTTCCCCACGCCGTGACAAAAGCATCCAGCTGCCCGGACAGGATCGTCCAGGTGTGCTGAGCGGCTTCTGGCGTGAATGGGGGCGGCGTCGCGGCGGGCACGAGTGGAGATCCAGGGCGTTCGCAGGAGTATGTATTCGAACTGGGGTTTGGGTGCGTCTCTGAACAGCACTCGTCACCCAGACCGATTACACTCGGGAGACCCCAGCAGCTTACCGGACTCATTCAGGCATTTCCGCTATGTCCTCGAACACTCCGCACTCGAACGACTCTGAGCGGCCGACAGATGCCGCGACTCTGGGACAATTCATCCAGGCGCGACGGTTGCAGCTCTTGGCGTTTATTCGCCGAAACTTGGGGGCGGCGCTGGCTCGCAAAGTCGAGGTCGATGATGTTCTTCAGGAAGTGACGCTTGAAGCACTGCGCCGGGTCGAAGAACTCAAAACGTCGGATCGCGACCCGTTCGGCTGGCTGTGTCAGATCGCGGAGTACCGGCTGATCGACATTCACCGGCACTTTGGGGCACAAAAGCGGGCCGCACATCGGGAAGTCGAGTTCGACGCCCCCGGTGGGGACTCGCGCCAAACCCCGATGGTGAACCTGTTGATCGCCAGCCTGACCTCGCCGAGTCAGGCCTTCTCCCGCGATCAGAAGGAGTTTCGTTTGCAGGCGATGTTGTCCGAGTTGCCCGATGAAAGTCGCCAGGCTCTGCACCTGCGTTATGTCGACGGTTTGGCCACCAAGGAAATTGCCGAACGGTTGGGAAAAACGGATGGGGCCATTCGAGTGCTGCTGACCCGGTCGCTCCAGAAGCTGCAAAGCCTGCTGGCTACGGACGAGACCTAGCCGTTCAGCGAGCGGGAAACGAGAAGACGCCCGGCACTGTTCCAAGTGCCGGGCGTCTCGGGGACTTCGTTGAGTCTCAGGCAGTCGCTACTTCTGAGCAGCGACGACATTCACCGCGACGGACTTCACCACCGATTGATCCGCTTTCAGCACATGCAGCACTCCATCGCTGCTCTGGGTCAATCCCAGTTTGGGCAGGGTGAAGGCGATTGTCTGGGCATCCCAACTCGTGACCAGAGCCGGAAGCATCAGCCCGTTGAGCTCAAGAACGATCTGACCAGCTGCGTCGCCAAAGTTCTCGTTCTTCAGGCTGTAGCTTTCACCCAGCTGCAGCGTTGTGCGTTCCGCAACCGCAGTGATCGAATCGTCGATCGATGTCGTGGTAATGACCAGCGGAGTGGACGAGACGTTTACAACCGATGTGGTCGGCGTGTAGTAGTTGCCATAGACCGTTCCGCACCGGGGATAAAGGGCAGGGGTGACCCACCACCAGTTCGGGAAATGGCAGTGATGATGATGGTTGTGGCCCGAAGGATTCGACCCTCCACTCGGAGGTGTGGTCCCTCCACCCGCTGGAGGAGTTGTGCCACCTCCCGAGGGGGGAGTCGTTCCTCCACCAGGCGTCGTTCCTCCGCCGACGATCGGAGGAAACACGGTGCCCCCGATCGGGTGCTTGATCACACCCGGGTTGAGAGGACTGGGCTTGGTTCGAGCCCCGATTCCCGCTCCCGGTGAGGGGTTCAGCACGCTGCCGGGCAGCTTACCGGAAATCGGAGTCCCGTGGCTGATCCCACTGGGCAGCTTCCGGGCGGTGCCCAGATTCTGGTGCGTCCCGGAAATCACGTGAAACCCGTTCGAAGGGGATCCGATGCTGTGATGCTTGGTGGCCCCCTGCGGGACCGGGATGGAACGCTGCACGTTCGCAGGCAACTTAGCCTTCATTCCGCCTTGAGGCATCCCCCCAGGGCGTCCTCCGGCCAGAACGACCGATTGACCGATCATCACAAGTACAGTGCAGCCAAGACCTTGCCAGAAGCCGAGTTTGGGAATCATGATTGTCTCCTGTTGGATTGAGTGTTGTTGTTCCCCACACTCAGCCTCAGCGTAAGCCGCGAAAAAACGTTACAGAGAATTTGTCAGAATCACTGAGGAGCCCCCGTCAGACGCGGCAACACGACTCGATGTCACGCGAATTCGCGAAGACAAGAGCCAGCGATTTCCTTCGCGTCTTCGCGCCTTCGCGTGAGACCGCCTGCAACACTGCCCCAGAGAACTTGGCATCAGAGCAATGGGCGAATGCCCCCACGTTTCCAGCCCGTTTCGCGACGGCTTGGATTAAGCCTCGTCGCTGAATACACTTCCGGAAGTTCGTACTCCGCAAGACTTCCTGCATGGCCGTTGAGTCCTCGATCACCGAGCTCTCCTCGTCTGTGGCGATTGCCCAGCTTCGCCAGAGAGTGGACGTGTCGCTTCGCGGGTATGTGACCTTTCCAACCGACTGCCCGACTGTACTCGGCGAGTCAATGCGTTACAGCGTGGCTGCGGGCGGCAAACGGGTGCGGCCCGTGCTGACTCTGCTCGCCTGCGAGGCCTGCGGCGGCTCGATCGAAGCGGCAATGCCTGCAGCCTGTGCGATTGAGCTGATTCATACCTACTCGCTGATCCACGATGACCTGCCCGCGATGGACGACGACGAATTGCGTCGCGGGATGCCGACCAATCATGTGAAGTTCGGCGAAGCCACCGCGATTCTGGCAGGGGACGGGCTGCTGACTCGGGCCTTTGAGATCATTGCCCGCGACATCCAGCCTCCGGAAGTCGCAGCGGCCTGCTGCGTCGAACTCGCGAACGCCGCAGGAGCCGAAGGGATGGTCGGCGGGCAGCAGGCCGACCTGGAAGCCGAAACCACTCCGGTCCGCACGGTGGAGGCACTCGAGGCGATTCATCGCCGCAAAACGGGGCGTTTACTTTCGGCAGCACTGCTGATGGGCGGTCGGATCGCTCAGACCAGCCCGCAAAATCTACGCAGACTGCAAATCTACGGCGAATCGATCGGACTCGCCTTCCAAATCGCAGATGACATGTTGGATGTCGTCGGCGATGTCGGCAAGATGGGGAAAGGAGTTCGCAAGGACTCCGACCTCAACAAACTGACCTACCCGTCGCTCCTCGGTCTGGAGGAAAGCCGACGACGGGCAGAGCTGCTCGTTCAGCGTGCCTGTGATGCAGTGGCGGACCTGGGCCCAGGGGCCCGTCACCTGCAAGCACTCGCTCGCTACATCATCGAGAGGGATCATTGATGGACTTCCAGTTGTTGCCCCTGGTCTCATCGCCCGCCGAACTCAAGGCGATGAGCGACCCCCAACTCGTTCAGCTCGCCCAGGAGATTCGCGAGGCGCTGTGCCAGATCGTCTCCGACCGCCCCGCGCACTTCGCCAGCAACCTGGGAGTGGTCGAGCTGTGCATCGCTCTGCATCAGGTGTTCGACTTCTCGAAAGACCGGCTGATCTGGGATACCGGTCATCAGATCTACCCGCACAAGCTGGTGACGGGCCGCTTTCCGCAGTTCAACACGATCCGCCGCAAGGGGGGCCTGATGGGCTACCCCAACCCGGTCGAGAGCATCTACGACCTGTTTGTCACCGGGCACGCCGGAGCCAGCGTCTCGACCGTACTCGGGCTGAAGGCGGGCGACGATCTGCTCCGCCCCGAAGAGCGTCGCAAGTCAGTGGCAGTCATCGGCGACGGAGCTCTGCCATCGGGTGTGGTGTTCGAAGCTTTCAACAACGCCTCGGAGCTCGACAAAGACCTGCTGGTGATCCTCAACGACAACAAGATGGGGATCTGTCCGCGCGTCGGCGGACTGGCCAAGTACCTGGACCGGGCCCGCACAGCTCCGTTCTACAACGGCCTGAAGAAAGACGTCTCGTGGCTGCTCAACAAGCTCCCGCTGGTGGGCGAGCCGACGCGCGAGATGATCGGCAACGTCAAGGACGCGGTCCGCAACTTCATTCACGGCGGCAAGCTGTTTGAAGAGTTTGGCTTCCGCTACATCGGTCCGGTCGACGGGCACGATCTGAAGTCGCTGCGGGAATACCTGCAGATGGTCAAGGAGATCAAGGGGCCGGTGCTGCTCCACGTCTTTACCGAGAAAGGGCACGGGTTCAAGCCCGCCGAGGCCGACCCGGTGCAGTTCCACTCGCCCAATCCGTTCTGCCGCGGCGATGACGACTCCGGGATCATCTTCCTCAAGAAGAGCGGCGGTCGGGCCTACACCGACTCGGTCAGCGACGCGATCCTGGCTAAGATGCGGACCGACTCCCGTGTCTGCGTCCTGACCGCAGCCATGTGCGAAGGGAACAAGCTGCAGGCGATCCGCAGTGAGTTCCCGGACCGGTTCTTCGATACCGGGATCTGCGAGGGGCACACCGTTGCCTTTGCCGCGGGGATGGCCAAGGCCGGGATGCGGCCGATCGTCGATATCTACAGCACCTTCCTGCAGCGCAGCTTCGACCACATCTTCCAGGAAGTCGCCCTCCAGAACCTGCCCGTCGTCTTCGCGATGGACCGGGCCGGAATCTGCGGTCCCGACGGCCCCACCCACCACGGGCTGTTCGACAACAGCTACATGCGGGTCTTCCCGAACATCACGATCATGGCCCCCGGCGACGAGGCCGACGTGGTCCCGATGGTCGACCTGTCACTGAAGCTGAGCGGCCCGTCGTCGATCCGCTACCCCAAAACGGGTGTCGCGACCGTCGAACGCACCGTCGCCCCGCTGGAACTGGGCAAAGCCGAAGTCCACAGCACCGGCAAGGACGGGACGTTCGTGGCCTTTGGCACGATGTTCATCGACTGCGTAAAGGCCGCCGAGAAGCTGCGGTCCGACGGTCTGGACGTGGGAGTCGTGAACGCCCGCTTCCTGCGTCCACTGGATCTGGCGCCGATCGCAAGTGCAATAGAGCAGGGCGGTTTCGTCATCACCGTCGAGGAAAACACCTTGAGCGGCGGCTTCGGCTCGGCGGTCCTGGAAGCCGCCAACGCCGCCGGCCTCGACACCCGCCGGATCAAGTGCCTGGGAATCCCCGACCGGTTCATCGAACACGGCGAACGCGGGGAACTGCTGGCCGATCTGGGGCTGGATGCGGTCGGGCTGCTGATGGCGGCCCGAGGGATGGCGGAGAAGGTGCCTTCGGCCTAGAAATCGGCTTCACTGGGCGCTTTGTATGCCCGTCACAGCGATTTGCCCCGATTGCTCGAAGCAGTATTCCGTGCCCGAGAGCCGGATCGGTTCGACATTCCGCTGCAAGGTCTGCAAGGCCGAAGTGACCGTCGAAGCGGAGCAGGAATCGGAACTGGTCAAGAGCCGCAAGAAGAAGGTTCGTGATCAGGAGAAGGCCGCCGCCCGGGCCAGCCAGCGCCAGAAGCAAAGCCTGATGAAGGTGGTCGGAATCGTGGTGGCCGTGGCGATCCTGATTGGAATCGCCCTCACAGCTCAGTTCGTTCCCGCATTTCGAGGCACTCTCGTAAAGGTTCTGCTGGCAGGGGGGCTGACCTGCTTTATCTTCGCGTGGATCGGCACGATGTCGACCGAGGAAGAACTACTGATGCGAATGCTGATTCGCTACTTCCCGCCCGCGATCTTTGTCTCGCTCCTGATGCGTCTGGATGAGACATGGCCATTCTTTCTGCTGGCCCTCGGAGGCGCAGTTGCGTCGGTGCTGGGCTTGATGATGGGGGCAGCCCAGTAGCGTTTCGGCTTCGGCGATTGCTCCACTGAACGGCCGATTTCCCTCGAATTCTTCACGCCGAAGTTTTCGTCATCACTGTCGAGAAAAACACCCTGAGCGGCGGCTGGCGGCTCGCAAGAAGCAGCTGGAGGCTGACCGCGTGGCTCGGCTTCGCAGCCGGATGGGCCGCGAGTCGGTGACCGAAGAGCCGATCGCCAGCCGGGCCTCGATGATCGAGCGGATGAACTACGAAGACGAAGCTGTCGAAGAGCAGACTCCCGAACCGGTCGCTCCCAAGCAGCTGATGCCGAAGCCTTCTCGCTTGAAGGCCGTGCCGACCAGTTCGATTCGCCGGAACCCCTCGGAATGGCACGAAGCCGAAGAGCGGTAACCGGACCGAATCGATGGAAACACCGCCCGTACGTCCCCGAGTCTTGGGAGATGTACGCGGCGGTTTGCCATTGAATGGGCGCCTCTCATCGCCCTTCAAAACAGCCGATATCCGGCTTGCCAGCCAGGGGGCGCGCAGCTGCGGGCGACAGGGGGCCTGGTGGCTCGAACTCCACGGGCAAGGACCTCGCCGGGGCTTCGCTCCCGGCGTTCAGGAGCGGCGACTTCGGGCTCAGGTGAAAGTCGCTCTTCGACAGATCGCCCGGCAAGAAGTTCAGGAACTGCGGATCTTCGACTTCGATCAGCCCGGTGGCAGCGACCTGGCCCTTCAGCTCTCCATGGCACTTCCTCCATTTCGGTTTGAGGAAGCAGTTCCGCATCTGGACCTGACCGAGTTCGTCGACGATGGCGAATGTTGATCCCGGAGCCGTGGTAAAGATCGCGTTGTTCCAGAGCTCGGCGGACTGCTGCGGCGTCGAAAGCCGCAGCAGGACCGACTTCTCGGTCCGCGTCGAGATCACGGTATTGTGGTAGAACCTCAGCGTCCGGCGGTTGGCATTGTCGTCACCGCTGTCGCCCCCGAAGTGGACGATCTGATTGTTGTCCGGACCTTGCCGTTCGATCAGCAGGTTCCCGTAGACCTCTGCCAGGTGATATCGCGGGTCGTTGCGGATCTCCATCCCCTCCTGTGAGTCGACCAGATCGAGCTGTCGGTTCCCGCCCTCAATCCGGTTGTAGCGCACGATCAGCCCGGCGGAACGGTCCTTCAGATTGTTCCCACGACAGCCCGCTCTCAGCGGCCCAAACCGGTTGAACTGGTAGGTGACTCCCTTCGACTCGGAGTAAGCATTGTGCTCGTACAGGCTGCCTTCGTTTCCGTTGTCGAAGATGTCGCACCCTTCGATCAGTACCTCTTCACAATCGGGAGCGACAAAGACCCCGTTCCCAGAGTCGTGCAGCCGACAACCTCGCAGGGTCAGGTGCTGACCGCTTTCCATATAGACCGGACACGCGGGCTTGTCGTACTCGGTCAGACCGTCCGGTCCCAGGAAGAAGTTTCCCGGACGAGCCCCGTGGATATCGAGATTCTCGATAACGATGTGCATCGGCGGGTTGTCCCCCGAATTGTTCGAGGCCCCGATCTTGATCACTCCGCGACCATGGGACCAATAACCCAGCCCGCTCGGAACCGACGCCCGGTTGGCATCCAGTACCGGCAGCTCGCCTTTCGGGCCCGGAACTCCCCGGACGATGATCGGCTGCTGGGCTGTTCCTTGCCGCGACATCACCCACTTCGACCGATAGGGCTCCGGCCGCCAGTGGATTTCCACGATGTCACCGGGCCCCAGAGTTTCCCACGGCACTAGACCGGGATGCCGCAGAGGGTGCCCCGGTCCGACCTGGAAGGTCTCCGCACGGGCCGATTCCGCCACGAGACAAACCAGCAGGCACACCAACAGCTTCCACCAGCGGTTCATGCAGAACTCCGCACTCGAAAGGCACGGCCGGCCAGCCAGGCGGCTAACCATCCCGGCAAATCTACCTCACCGGATCGGCCCCGGCGGGAGCAACTGAGGCAGCGTCGACTGCAAAACTGACCGATTGAAACCCGGCTGCGATACAGGTGTCCCAAACGTCAACGAGCTGTTCCATCTGTACCGACGGGGCAATATCGAGGACGACCGGACTCTCGGGCCCGACCTCGGCGAGCGCTCGCAGATTGGTCTTGAGCTGATTGAGATCGCGATAAACTGTGCCATTCATATCGACTTGCAGGGCGTCGCTCTCGCCCAGGCTGAGCTTCAGCCAGACATCGGTCGCCCACGAGTCCCGTTTCTCGGGCTCGATCGCAGCTACGACGGCCCCCGTTGCAGGTAGCTCCGCCGGAAGCAACTGCTCGGGAGCTGCTCCCACGGCAGTCACCACAAAAAAGATCAGCAGATTGAACACCACGTCAATCATCGGCGTCATCGGATCGCCGTAGTCGCGCGCGGTGCTGGCTGGTGGACGCATAGTTCAGAAGAGGGGCAGTGGGCAGTGGGGAATGGGAGGCCGACATAGGTTGGGCTCGTCGGGGAGGGCGATTGCAGAGAAAGCAGTCGTTCCTCGCGATTCCCACTGCCCACTGCCCATTCCCCACTGCCCTCTTTACGGCTTGACCACGGTGGCCACGGGAGTGGAACTGGCTTCGGCGGACTCGCCGCCCGGCAACAGCTGGAATGATCGTGTTCCAGCCGGGCTACCGTTGATCTTGACCACGATGGAGTAATCCCCCAGCGGCAGCGCCTCATCGAGGAGGAACCAGAAGTGACCTCGCAGATTCTCACGGGCGACCACCTGCCACAGCCGTCGCATGATCTGGCCCTCTTCACTGACCAGATGGACCTCCAGGTACAGATCCTCGTGCGGCGGCAGCAGACTGCACTGCACGCGCGCCTTTTCGCCACGGCGGAACTGGGTCTTGCGATCGACCAGATTGTCGTTGAACAGGACCGAGCCGATATCGAGTGAGAACACCTTGTCGACGACTGCGACGCGTTCATCATTGCGGAACAGCTCCGCAGACCGCTCATCGCTGAGCGGAGTCAACGCGAATCGTCCCTCGGGACGATGATCTCCGAACGGATCGGCGAACCGATCGACCAGCACGCCGACGCCCGCGAACATCGCCAGGCAGACGGACCAGGCCACCAGGCTGGGGAACCGCCAGACGGGCCTGGTCGGGACTTCGAGGGGCGAGCTGTTCTCACCACGCCAGCGCTGCCAGCGAGCCGCCCACCGCTCATGATCGGCGACCTCGTACCAGCTCAGGTACAGGACAAAGTAGATGAACGGAAAGACGAACAGCCCCAGTGTCAGGATGGTCATGATGTGAAACACCAGCCCGAGCGCCAGCATGCTGGCTCTGCCGATTCCCTTCCAGCACACAAACAGGAACAAGATCTCCCACACGATCGAGACGTAGGCCATCACCAGGATCAGACCGGGATGCAGGGCCAGAACTTCGCCGAGAGGATTCGCCGAGTTGATGTTTGTCAGCATCCAGAACCGCAGCTGATCGCCGGTGAAGAACGCGGGCGTGTGCATCTTGGTGATCGCGGCGCCCAGGTACACGACGCCGATCAGAATCTGAATCAGACGTCTGGGCCAATCACTGGCCAGTTCACTCCACGGCTGGCCTCGACGTACTGCCAGCCAGCGGTCGACCGACCAGATGCGACCGCAGCCCGACAGGCTCAGCAATGTCAGGACATGGGTCGCCACCACTGTATATTTGGTCATCGTGCTGATCGTGTCGAGCATGCCGAAGTAGGCATTCAGAATTGCAGCGATCAGGAGCGAAGCCCGTGTGCGCCACCCCAGTGACGAGGTCACCAGCGTCGCGATCAGGATCGCATACAGTCCGGCAGCGACGGGGGCATTCGGCACCGGCAGCAGATCAATCTGCCCGTAGCTGTTCCAGATCGGCGTCGGGGCTCCATCACTCGAGTAGAACTCGCGGACCCGAAAGACTCGATGCAGCGTGGGAATCAGCACGACCAGCGGGAGCAGGATCCGGACCAGCGCCAGACCGACGGGCCGCTGTTCACGAAAGAAGAACTGGTGAACGCGAGTACTCAGACGATCCGGAGTCGATGCAGGTGTGGACATGGCAGCCTCAAGGAATGAATTTTCGGATCCGACTCAGCCCGGCAAAGCTCTCAGTCACGCTGGCTGGGTCTCTGGTGCCCCGTCTGACGAATCGTAGGCGAGATCATGCCATCGTTCGTCATGAATGGCTGTGAGGCCATGTCGCGAACCAGTCGCGGGTTATCCGTAATGGCGAGGTAATTCTGGAATCCCGCCCAGTCGAGATATCGATCAATGATCTTTCCGTCCGGAGCCAGGGCCAGACGGGTGCGATAGTAGCTGCGTTTCTGCTTGGGCTCTTCGTAGCGTGCCTCATAGACCGAGTCGGGCAGGTTGTACTTCTTGGACCAGGCCTCTTCGATCAGCCAGACGTGGGCGATCTCCTCGTGCTCGGTGTGATCGAGAATGTGTGAAGCCAGCGTGTCAGTGAAGACCGCCGAACCGTCGTAGTTGTGCCGGACCGTCGATCCGAACGGCACGAACTCTCCCCAGGGGGCTGGAGTCAGCTCATACTGCTGCCCGCTGACTCCCTGGGCGACCAGATGCTGGCGGTACTCGTACCCGCTCCAGCCGCAGTACATGTCCCAGATGATGTAGTACATCCCGACATGGTCGGTCGATTTGTAACCTAATGCATGGCTGAAGATCCCGAATCCCAGGACCAGCAGGTAGCAGACGATGAATCCGATCACGATGCCGCGGCGCATGCTCCAGCCTCCTTGCCAGAGTGAAACTGTCTAGACAAGGGGCTTTATCCCGCAGAATTCGCCACAGAGTCAATAGGGACCGGGCGTTCCTGCCGGAAAGAACCGCTGTGACAATATGGATCATCGCGCCGTCAGACGCAGCAGTACCCATTCCGACACGTCCCGTGGAATGCTGGGAAGGTGTCAGAGGGAAGCGATCAATTCTGCGACGGGGCAGCTTTATCCCTGAGCTTCGACGAACTTCGCAATGGCTGCGTAGTTCCCCTTCAGCGAGCGATACAGCCCGGCATACAGCGGGTAGGCGGCATCGTAGATCTTTTTGATCTTGGCGTCCGGTGTCCACGAATCGGTGACCTGGATCGTCGCATCGCAGGCTTCGACGACGTTCTTGTAGGTCCCGGTTCCCACTGCAGCCAGCAGCGCCACGCCGAAGGCCGGACCTTCGCTGGCGTTGATCGTGGCGGTCTTCACTCCGTAGATGTCGGCCTGCAGCTGTCGCCAGAAGGCACTCTTGGCTCCACCGCCCGAGAGCCGCACTTCCTTCACGGGGACCTTCATCTCCTGAATGATCTCCAGGCAGTCCCGCATCGCGAAGGTCGCTCCCTCGATGACCGAGCGGGCCATGTGCGCCCGTCCATGTCGCAAGCTCAGGCCAATCCACGCCCCACGGGCATACGGGTCAGCATGTGGAGTCCGCTCGCCGGTCAGGTACGGCAGGAAGAACAGCCCTTCGCTTCCCGGAGGAGCCTGCTTCGCCTGCGCAGTGATGACTTCATACGGGTCCTGGCCCAGCGACTTCGCCACGGCCGATTCGCTCTGGCCGAGTTGATTGCGGTACCACTGCAGGCTACCGCCCGCGGAGAGGACGCAGCCCATCACATGCCACTTGCCGCGTACTGCATGGCAGAAGGTATGCACGCGCCCTTCGGGGTCGATCTGGACCTCGTCACTGTGAGCGAACACGACGCCGCTGGTCCCCATCGTGGCGGAGAGGACGCCCTTGCGGACGATCCCGTTGCCGACAGCACTGGCGGCCTGATCGCCGCCGCCGCCCACGACCGCTGTGCCGACCGGCAGACCGGTCAGCTTGGCGGCTTCCGCTGTCAGGCCGCCGCTGACTTCTTCGGACTCGAACACCTTGGGCAGGATCGACGCATCCAGGTCCAGCTTCTTCAGCAGTGGAGCCGACCATTTGCGGTTCTGCACATCCAGCAGCAGCGTGCCCGAGGCATCGCTGACTTCGGTCGCGAACTCGCCCGTGATACGCAGCCGCACGTAGTCCTTCGGCAGCAGGCACTTGACCATCTTTTCGTAGTTCTTCGGCTCCTGATTGCGGAGCCACAGTATCTTGGGAGCCGTGAAGCCGGTCAGCGCCGGGTTCGCGACCATGCCGATCAGCTTCTTGCGTCCACCAGCTCGTGCCTCAATCTCTGCACACTCCGCAGCGGTCCGCTGGTCATTCCAGAGCAAGGCGGGGCGAATGACCTGATTGGCCTTGTCGAGGAAGACGCTCCCGTGCATCTGTCCGCTGAGGCCGATCCCCTTCACTTCGGCCGGGTTGATCTTCCCCTTGGCGATCACATTGCGGATCGAGTTGATCGTCGCCTGGTACCAGTCTTCGGGGTTCTGTTCGGACCAGCCGGGCTTGGGGCTGTAGAGGGGGTATTCGATCGTGTCCGAGGCCAGGATCTTGCCGTCTTCGCGGATTGCGATCGTCTTGGTACCGCTCGTCCCAATATCGACACCCAGGAACACGCTCATCGAACGACTCTCACAGAGGGGATTGACTGCAGGGCATCGGCCTGCCGAACCAGAGCGGGAGTGTAAGCCCGCCAACAGAAATTGGCACGCGTTCTAACCGACGACTATCGATCTGCCGAACTGCGTCCCAGCGCCACATCAAACGCACTGACCGCCGGAACGAGCATCGCCAGCGTCGTGAATCCATACGCAGCCACGACCGACAGCGACACTCCGAGCGTCCCGCCGATCAAGTAGCCCGTGATCGCATAGAACGTCAGGAACGGCAACAGCGCCGAGGCCATCATCAGTGCGGGGGACGGGTTCTTGTGACTGAGCGAGGCCCACAGCCCCAGGCTGCCGCCCAGGATAAAGACTAGGAACGGAGTCAGCTGCAGGGCAAACGACGAGCGGGCCTCGACGATCAGCATCATGCACACAAAGATCCCGACGAACAGAAAGAACACCGTCCCCAGGCTGTTTCCGATGGCAGCCCGCGACTTCGTATAGCTCAGCCCCGCATGCAGCCCAACCATGGCCGAGAAGGCGATCAGCACCAGATAGCCCAGCAGGACATACAGTGTGCTTTCCAGTGTGAACTCGCCACGCAGAGCCAGCGACAACAGCAGCAGGATCGGAACAACGATCACTTCCTTGGCGTTAAACAGCACTCCGCCCAGCTTGCCGAAAACGAACTCCTTGGCCGTGACGTTCGTGACGAGCAGCAGTTCGAGCGTCTGAGCATCGCGTTCCGAGGTGAGCGACGTGACTGCCTGAGCATTCACGAGAATCAGGCTCACCAGGCTGAGCGCCGAGAAGGCGAACCCGAACGGCGAGAGCATCCCCAGGATGACCTGCTGGCTGTCGTAGGACTGCGAGAGGTTAAACACGATGAACCCGGCCAGGGCGAAGTACGCCAGCTTCACGAAGATCATCTTGCGGCCATAGGCGCGGGTGCAGACTTCTCTCCAGAGGATCGGCAGGTTCCAGATCTCGCGGTGTTCGCGAGAGTGCGTCGCGGGAGCCAGCTCGCTCGCAATCGCGGCGGCCTTCTCCTCGGGCGTCGGCTCGGCAATCTGATCGAAGGCAAATCGCGACGGGTTCCAGATGCGGACCATCACCATCGTCGCGATCCCCAGCACCGTGGCGAGGGTGCAACTCGCCAGCACCGGCCACAGTGCAGTCGGCGTCGGGCTGATGACGCCCGGTTGGCTCCCCAGCGGGTCCAGGACAGCAGCCATCGCCCGGTACGGGTTCAAAGTCACAGCCAGTCCGGCCAGCCCCGGAACGGCGGCGGAGATTCCTTCGATGATCACCACATACAGCAAGGCTCCGATCACGCAGATCGCGAGCGTTTGAAACGTCTTGTCGCGCCAGTACGCCACCAAGGTCGACCAGCTGCCGACCAGTGCCGCCGTCGCCAGACAGACTGCCTCGGCCCAAAAGACCTGAGCTGTGGATATCCCTCCCAGGATGGCCAGGAGCGAAAAGATCGGGAGCGACACCGCGATCAGCATCACCACCAGCAGCAGGCTGGCTGCCAGCTTTCCCGCGACCAGCTCGAAGTTCGTCAGGTCGGTCATTAGCAGCAGGACGAGCGTGCGGCGGTCCTTCTCCTGCGAGACGTTGCTGGAGCTGAACAGCAGCGCGGCCGCCGCAGCCAGCGTCAGCTGGACCATCGCGAATAGGTCAAACAGAAACCGGCCAAAGGCTGCGGAATCGCCCAGAGTCAGCACGGGCCGCCGCTCAAAGGTCGCCTGCCCGGCGGTGTACATCAGCACGACAAACGCCGCGAGGTAGCCCGCGCGAATCAGGAACAGCTTCGGATGACGCGGTGCGGTCATCGCTTCGCGCGTCAGCAGGGGGCCTGCGAGCAAGGGAGTCTCCCGAGACGGGTCGATGGGGCTGAGCCGGATGACAGAATGACGACTGGCGCACGCCCGAATGATCCGCTGAGTATACGTGCCCCCGCTGAGATTCCCAAGTTGTCGACGAGTCGGCTCGTTGACACTCGCGCGGGGCACCAATAGCATGGCAAGCCGGTTCGAGACCGGACCTCGTGCGGTCGGATTCTTTCCATCGAATCCCCGCGCATCGAACCGCCCCTGTCGTCAACAACTCCAACTTCCGAGTGAGCCATGGCTGCGATTCAACCGCCACCTGCCCCCGCTCCTCGCCCGGCGCCGATACCGGCACCTGACAAACGCCCTCCGTTTCTGAAGTTCTCGTCCTACGACATCTCCAGCTCCGCGCTGCTGGCGATCATCTTTGCCATCATTTGCGGGGTGATCTGGTCGTTCAGCCTGTTCTACGCCACGTTGCCGCCGCGTCCGCCCGACTTGGTCCCCATGGAGATGGAGCGAATCGGCGGCGGGGTCGAAGACGGTGATCCGAACGAAACCCTGAACATCGAGACTCCGGAGGAAACCACCACCGAAGTCCAGCAGCAGGAGGAGGTCAAGGAGACCATCGATCTGCTGACAACCTCAGCTGACACTGCGGTCGAACGGCTGGAAACAGTCCAGGTCGAGCAGACCGCCACGGCGGATATCAACGGATCCGCCACGGGGTCGGGCAAGCGTCCGCTGGGCTTCGGCCCCGGAAACGGTGGAGGCGTGGCCGCAGAGCTGCGCTGGTTCATCCGGTTCGCCGATGGATCATCACTGTCCGAGTACGCCAAGCAACTCGACTTCTTTGGAATCGAGCTGGGGGCCATCATGCCGGATGGTCGTCTGGCCTATATCTCAGGGCTGGCTGGCACTCCGAAGGTGCGGTACGCCGCCTCGGGCAAGGACGAAAAACGCCTCTACATGAAGTGGGAAGGCGGCGAGCGTCGCCGGGCCGACGAACAGCTGTTCAAGAAGGCCGGGATCGACGTCGGTCGGAACGTGATCTTCCACTTCTACCCGCAACAGACCGAACAGATGCTCGTCACCCTGGAGACGGCATTTGCCAAACGCAACCTGAGAGAGATCCGCCGTACCTACTTCTCGGTGAACACCGTGGGGCGCGGATACGAGTTTCAGGTGACCCGGCAGATGTACCTCAAGTGACGGTTCTCACCTCCCACACCGAGCCTGATCCACCGACCTCTGGAGATGTTGGATGAATACCGACAAGCTGATTAACTGGCTGCTGGAGATTTCCGGGCCGGGGTGCTATCTGGCACTGCTGGCGTGCCTGATCTACGGGATGTACTCAGCCATCCTGCTGTGGCGCAAGGTGGCCCAGAAGCGGATCTCCCCGAAACTCCTGAATGAATTTCAGGATGAGTACCGCGAGCTGCTGGCCAATAAGGACTTCGACGGGATCACAGCCCTGTGCGACTCGCCACGGTATTGGTCGAAGGCATTCCCTCAGCTGGTGATGCTGGCGATGACCCGAAAGGATCGCGGGCTGTCGAAATGCCGTCAGTTCGTCGAGGAAAAGTTCGAGCGAGAAATGCTCTCTGAGATGGAGTACCGGTACTCCTGGATCATTGCGATGATCAAGTCGGCTCCCATGCTGGGGCTGCTGGGTACGGTGACCGGGATGGTTCTGGCGTTCGGCAAGCTGTCGAGCGCCACGGGTGGTGGAGCGGATCCGCAGGCTCTGGCCGGCGATATTTCGC
Organism: Planctomycetaceae bacterium; assembly: GCA_044337025.1. Taxonomy (GTDB): domain Bacteria; phylum Planctomycetota; class Planctomycetia; order Planctomycetales; family Planctomycetaceae; genus TH-plancto1. The sequence goes on along the minus strand of JBIIOI010000001.1, from coordinate 212,064 downwards.
TGGCACTGTATACGACTGCCGACGGACTGATTATCGCCATTCCGCTGACGATCGTGGCGGGAATGCTGCAGGTGCGGCTGAGCCGACTGACCGACCGGACGGCCGAACAGCTCGGAGATTTCTTCCAGGATATGCAGGACGCGATGGCCTGATTGAGGGCCAGCCACCCACTTCCCGGAGGAGAACTCGATGAAACGCCGCAAAATTGTGGAAGACACAGAAATGGACATCACGCCGATGATCGACGTGACGTTCCTGCTGCTCATCTTCTTCATCTTGACGAACAACTCATCGAAGACCACGCAGGTCGTGTTGCCGAAGACCACCAACAGCATGGCGGTTAACCGCAAGGAGTCAGTCGTACTGACGATCTTCAAGTCCGACGACGCCCCGCAGGTCTATCTGTCAGACGGGAAGAAAGATAACGGACCCGCGTCGATGGCCGATGTGACCGCCTACGTGCGCGACGGCGTGCTGCAGGAGAAGCGGACGGTCATCATTCTTTCCGACACCGAAGTCCCCGCCGGATTTGTGGAGGAAGTGGCACTGGCCGCCTCCGAAGCCTCCGAGACCGAACTGCAGTATTTCACCGGTGTGCTTCAGAAGAAGTAGGTTCCCCAGAGCCTGACGAGGAGATCGAATGCCGATCCAGTTCCGATGCATGCACTGCGGCCAGATGCTCAGCATCTCCAGCCGGAAGATGGGCTCGACAGTCAACTGTCCTGCCTGCACGGAACCGATCCGCGTCCCGGGCGAGGTCGATCCGACCGCGCAGCTCGATCAGGTGAAAGCCACCGCTTCGGCCAATACCCCTGCGGTCCCCGCGCCAGCTCCGAGTCGACCTGCAGCTGCGACTGTTCCCGCGAAAGCGTCTGTCCCGGCCAAGTCCCCGAATCTCTGGGCCGATGAAGAAGAGGATGAAGACGCCCCGCGTGGCATGCGAGACTCGCGCATCGCGAATGACGGCCTCGACATGACTCCCATGGTTGACGTCACGTTCCAGCTGTTGATCTTCTTCATGATCACGGCGTCGTTCGTGACGCAGAAGTCGTTGCAGACCAGTCCGCCTGAGCCGGATGACGAAGCCGGACAGGTTGCGATGCAGGTGGAGGAGGACGATCAAGCTCCCGTGATCGTCGGAATTGCGGAAGATGGATCGATCGTGATCGACGACTTCCCTGTGGAGCCCAGCGCCGTGCTGGAAACCTTGACGGCCAAGATCGCTGCTGAGAACCGAGCCAGCCTGCTAATTGAAGCCGAATACAACGCCCCGCACGGCATGGTGATCCTGGTGATGGACTCCGGGATCAGTGCGGGGATGCAGAGTATTCGCAAATCGTCCCGCAAGAACGAATGACCGATTCCGCGTTGGTGTCCTGGTTCGCCCCTTCAGTCAACTCCCCTTCGAAGATCGCACAGCATGGCCCTCCTGGAAGTCACTCACCTGACCGGCGATGTCGAACGGCGTGATCTTTACAAACGCCAGCCGATGACCATCGGCAGCCACTCCTCGTGCGATCTGCGGATTGACGAGAAGGGGGTGGAGCGAATTCACTGCCGGATCTCCTGGAACAAGGACAATTGGGAAGCGATCGCAGCCGGCGATTCTCCGGTCGAGCTGAACGGAGTCGAAGTCCAGAAAGCTGTCCTGAAGAGCGGCGACACGCTGCGGTTCGGCACGGTCGATGTCAAGTTTCACGGCGGCCTGACTGCCGAAGACACTCCCGCAGATACCGTCGGGCTCAAGCCGACCTCCGAAGAGGCGATTCTCAGCACCAAGGCCAAGCCCGACGAATCCCGCAAAGCTCCGGCTGCCAAGAGTCCTCGGTCCGACGAGGACCTGATGCAGAGCCTGGAAATGCTCGCGATGGACGCTCAGGGGAAGTCCAAGAAGAAGGCCTCGTCGGACGACGATCCGTTCGAAGACGAGGACGATGACGCCCCGGCCCCGAAGGCCGCTCCGGCGCCGAAGCCAGCCCCCCCTCCCAAGGCCACCAAGAAGCCCGTTGCGGAAGAGAGTGCCTTCGAGGAGGTTTCCGACGACCAAACTGCCGACGAAGGAGAAGCGGCGCCAGCGGGGCCCGGTGTGATCAGCCGCATCAAGTCGGTCATTCGCACCGAAGAGCGCCGCCCTGGGGACGATGATCCTCTGAAGTCGCCGCTCGTCCTCGGCCTGTTGGGCGGGTCGATTCTGCTGATCCTGGCCGGGATGACCTTCTACTTCATCGCGTTTCGCCGGATCGCTGAAGAAGAGTTCGGCGCTGCCAAGGCCCTGGTCACCGAAGGGAAATTCAAGGCCGGGATCGATGCCCTCAATGGCTTCGTCAGTGACTTTCCTGGCGACCCGAAAGTTCCTGAAGCAGAAATGCTGATCGGTCTGGCCGCCATCGACCAGAAGTCGGCCAGCAGCGACTTTGCCGGAGCGATCAAACAAATTCGCGAGTTCGTGAACGACAACGTTGACAAAGAGAACTTCGACGCGATGAAGGCCGAAGTCGCGACGCGGGCCGGGGCAGCTGCGCTCGGTGCGGCGACGATGGCCGGGAAGAACCCTGCGACGGGGCGCGACATGCTGGTCACCTCGCGCGAGGCCCTGACGCTGTTCTCCTCCTACAGCCCCAAGGATGCTCAGCCCAAAGAGCAGATCGAGAAGATCTCGACGACGATTCGCAACTCGGAAAACCAGATCCGCAAACACGAGGTGAACACCGGGATCACTGCCAAGATCCAGCAGGCACTCGACGCGAAGAAGCCGATGGACGCGCTGCGACTCCGCCGCGAATTGATCGCGCAGTACCCGGACTATGCCAAGGAGAAGTCGATCAGCGGCCTGCTCACCAAGGCTCTGGACCTTGAGAAGTCACTCGTGAAGGCCGAGTCACTGAACTCCGCTGCCGAGACGGCCGAACCCGAATCGGGTCTGCCCGCTCCGCGTACGATTTCGTTTCATGCACGGATCAAGACCGATGGAGTGTCCGTGAATGAAGTCGTCTGGGCCCTCGGAAAGGACTGCCTGTATGGGGTCGATACCGTCACGGGACTCCCCGTCTGGCGTCGAGTCATCGGAGCCGATCCGCCGTTCTTTCCGGTGGAAGATGACTCCCGTCCGAGCTTGATCTGCTTCGACTCGGACCGGAATGAACTCCTGCGGATTCATCGCAACCTGGGGGCGTTGATCTGGCGGAAGCCACTCGATGTGCGCGTCTCCGGCAAGCCCCTGCTGCTGCAGGGGCAGATCTACCTGACGACCGTCGATGGCGCGTTGCTGCAGGTCGACCTCGAGACGGGAACGCTGACCGGCCGATTGACGTTCTCACAGCCGGTTGTCGGGCCAGGCACCATTGAAGTCTCCCCCGTCGCCGATGGGAAGGCCGCAGAGAGCCAGCTGGTCGTCGTGGGCGATCAGGACGTGGTTTACAACATCACGCGTCGTCCCCTCGAATGTGTCGCGGTCTCGTACTTTGCTCAGAAGTCTCAGTCGGTTGTCGCACCTCTGATCTCAATGGGACCGTACGCAGCCTTTGTCGAGCATCTGTCCGAGGAGAAGTCGACGCTGCATCTGCTCAAGCAGGACGCCACGAAGCCGGGCCTGTATGAGGTGGCCAGCGGTCCGATCACCGGCATGGTGGTCGACGAAGCGATCATCCGGGGACGCGATCTGTTTGTGCCCTCGACGGTGGAACGCGTCAGTGCGTTCTCGGTCTCCGATACTCCCGATGAGCCGGTGTTGACAGTCGGCCCCACGTTCCAGGTTCAGGGAGCCAAGGGGAGCCCGATCTATCTGACGCCGGGCCCAGAGCGTCAAGTCTGGATGTCCAGCAGCGCACTCCGCAAGCTTCAGCTGACATCGGACGCGATCCAGGGCGATGCGAACGTAGCCGCCATCGGCATCTCCTCTCAGCCCAACCAGCATGTGGGGAACCTGCTGTTCAACGCCCGCCGTCGTCCGTTCAGCGACGGTGTGACGCTGACGCAGACCGACCGCGATACGTTGACGAGCGAATGGCAGGTCCAGGTCGGAGCCCGCCTGCTGGCGATTGCCCCGTTCGTGGGTGAGAACGGATCGATCCTGAGCGTGAACGAAGGGGGAGCGACGTTCCGAACGCTGCTGACCGATCTCGGCAAACCGGGCTTCCAGACGGAGTCGGGCACGCTGCTTCCGATCAGCGGTGAAACGACGCTGCCTCTGCTGGCGGGAGCCCTTCCCGATGCTCAAATCGCGGTGGCCTGCGGTTCCCCGGAAGCCCGCATCTGGGTGATCAACCGTCTGGGACAGATTGAGAAACAGGCGATCCTCCCTGCCAATCCCCAGGCCGCTCCCGTCCCATTGGGCAAACGGATTGTGGTCCCGGTGGAAGGCAAGCTGCATGTGCCGCGGACGGGGCAGGCCGACACGATCATCCAGGACTTTCAGTTTCCGACCGGCGAAGCCGCTCCCGTGTGGAAGCAAGTGGTCGCCGTGGATGACAAGACGCTGGTCGGCCTGACAGAGAACGGTCTCTTATTGCAGTTCCGGCTGGAGGCAAATCCCAAACCGCATCTGGCTGAGGTCGCCCGCGAGACACTGGCCGGACCGGCGACCGGAAAGATTTCGGTCTACAAAGGACAGTTTGCGGTCGGAGCCCCCAATGGCGACGTTATGCTGATCGACGGAGCCCGCTTCAACCCGGTCGGGAAGCGGACACTGGACCCGCCGGCCAGTGGATCGGCGTACTTCACGGACGCGGGAGTTCTGGTGGAGTCGGGGGAATCGGATCTCTTGTGTCTGAACCCCGACGGGGAGTTGACCGACAAGTGGAAGATCAAGGTCGAGTCGTCACTCTCGGGGCAACCGCAAGTCATCGGCGGTCAACTCGTCCTGGCCTTTGAAGACGGGACCGTGCTGAATGTCGATCCCCAGACGGGTGAGATCCTCAAGACTCGCCGGGCGGCCGGACAGCTCGACTCCGGTCCAATCGCAGTCGGCAATCAATGGGTGCTGGTCACCTGGGACGGCAGCCTGATTTCGCTGGCCACTGACGGAGGACAGCCATGAGGTCACGCCTTTCTGGTCTGCTGTCCGGGTCTATCCTGGTTCTGCTGATCCTCATTGCTTCGACGAGGAACTGGGCTCAGGAGAACCCCGCTGCGCCAGCTGCCGATCCCGCCCCCGCAGAGCCGGCCCCCACGGACCCAGCTGCACCGGCTGCGGACGCCGACCCGAAGACACCGACGGCTCCTTCGGCCAAGGTCGAAAAAGACCTGCCGATGTACGCGGACATGCAACTTCCTGAGCCGGCTCAATTGATCAACGGCCCGTACCGCGACTGGGTGGTGCTGCTCAGTGATCGAGTGCTGGTCGTCGAGTCTCTGGCCCCGCGTCCCAACACCATCGACAAGCAACTTCAGAGGTTCGAAGAGAAAAAGAAGGAGAAGGTCGGCAAGGAGGGAGCCGAGTTGGAGGCCATCGAAGAAGAGATGGTCAACCTGAATTACCTGTATGTGACCGTTCCCGGAGAGAAGGAATCCCCCGAGTACCGCATCCCGCTCAAGGAAATCCGCGAGGTTATCCACCACGAAGACCTGATGCTCCGCCGGATGAAGATGCTGGCCCAGGAGGGACAGATCGATGTTGCTCTCGAATTCCTGAACTGGATGCTGGAGAACGTGCCTGACTGGCCCGGTCTGCTGGAGCAGCGAGGTTTTCTGCTGATGTCGGATGCCAAGCTGCGGCTCGATGCGGGCCTGCTGGAGAACGCACTCGTCCCACTGGAGGAACTCTATTTCCTGCAGAAGGACTTCCCCGGCGTGTCTGAACAGATCGGCAGCATCCTGCAGTCACTCGCACTGGGGGCCGCCGAAAAGGAAGACTACCCGCAGGCACATCACCATCTGGAACGCCTGAGGGCTCTCTACCCGGAGAACCCTTCGGTTGCGAATATCTCGAACGGACTGGAACAGCGTGCCCTGGAGATGCTGGCCAAGGCCGAAGATGCCTACAAGGCTGGACGTTTTGCTGACGCCCCCGGCCCCGCCGAAACAGCAGTCGCGATGTGGCCGAAGCTCAAGAACCTGAAGGCCCGCCACAAGCCGATCGTGGAACGCTATCAGCGGATGCACGTCGGTGTCGTGCGTCTGACTGGCGAGCAGGTGTCGTATCCGATCCCTTCCGATGCCGAGCTTCGGGAAGAGAACCTGCGGCGGTTGCCCCTGTTCTCGCTGGATCGCATGCGCAACGGAACGGCGCAGTACCGCACCCGCTACTTCAATGAGTGGGAGCCAATGGATCTGGGCAAGCGGATGCGATTCGAACTCAAGCAGAATCGCCAGCCGTTTGAGACCCAGCCACTCCTGGATGCCCCGACCGTTGTCAGCATGCTGATGGACCGTACGAATCCCAAGCACGCCGACTTCGACGAACGCGTGGCGGGACTGATTCAGTCGATCGAGCTCAAATCACCGACGGAGTTCATCATCACCTTCGAGCGCGTCCCCTCGCGGCTCGAAGCGGTCTTCGCCAGCATCTTCCCTCCGGACAATTTGGAGGAAGACACCGGCGGAAACGGATTCCGTATTGCGGAGTCCGACGCCGATCACACCGTCTATCGGCGTGCCCGCCCGGAACCGGCCGGCCTGCAGCAGTACCACCTGTCTGAGATCGTCGAGCACAAGTACCCGAGCTTCGACCGGGTGGTACAGGCGCTGCTCCGCGGCGAGATCTCGATGGTCCCCAACCTGCCCGATTGGCATGTTCGACGGCTGCTGACGGATGACAAAGTGACCAAGGATTTCTTCATCCTGCCTTATGCAGTTCCGACCACGCATTTGGTGCTGTTCCATCCGGACAGCCCCGCCGGTCGGAGCCGTGAGCTGCGGCGGGCACTCTCATACGGAGTCGACCGCGAGAAGCTGTTGAAAGAGATCATCCTGCGTGATCCGGCGGCCAAGCATGGGCGGTTGATTGAATCTCCGTTCGCTCTGCAAAGCTACGGCAACAGCCTGCAGGCCAAACCGCTGAAGTACGACATCTCGGCCGCACTCGCGATGTCTGTTGCAGCGGGTCGTTCGATTGATGAGAAGACCGGGACAGTCCCCAAGCTGCGCATGGTCGCGCCTCCAACTCAGACGGAACGTGCCGCCGCACAATCGATGATTCTCAGCTGGAAGAAGCTCGGAATCGAAGTCGAACTGGTCCCAGATGAAGAGGGGCCGCAAGCCAAGTACGACCTGATCTACCAGGTGGGTGTGCTGCCCGAGCCGGTCGTCGACTGGTGGCCGATCGTAACGCTCAACCGCCGGGCAATTCTGGCCGACCTGTCCAAGAAGCCGGATTGGCTCAGGCAGCAGCTGATTGAACTGGACCGCACAACCGACTGGGGCCGGGTCGTGCTGCAGTCTCAGGAATTGCACCGCAGGCTGTCCATCGATGCGGCTTACCTGCCGCTGTTCGAAGTCGACAGCTTCATGGTGATTCGCAAGAACGCTCGCGGACTGTCGACACGCCCCATGCACTGCTACGACGGTGTGGATGGCTGGATTCTGGATGCCTGGCTGCCGGGAGAAGTCAACAAGTGAACCGGAAACGCATCGTCGCTTCGATTTGCTGTGCTGCGGGCCTCCTGGTGGCGGGAATCCTGTACTCGCAGGAGCCAGCGCCCACTGCAGTTGTGGCCCCTCAGTCAGAGGCCCCGACGAGTACGAATCCTCCTGCAACTGCCCCGCAGATTCCCTCTGCCGCCGCACCGGCGGATTCGACGAAGCCAGTCCCTCCCGCCAAACCTGTCGTTATTCCATACGAGTTGCAGACGTACCGCGTCTCCATCACGCTGGGAATCGCATCAGGGATCGGAATCAGCGACCAAGAGAGTCAGAGAATTGAGGGGCAGTTTGGCCGCACCGTCGAATCGCGGATCGGCAAATGGTGGCAGGCAGACATCATGTTAGCTCCGGCGACAGAGCCGCGCCGCCTTTCCATGCTCAGTGCGATTACTCCCTCTCAGTGGAACGATCGGATGGCGACAGATCCTGCGGACAAACGATTTGCGCTGGTCATTGATCGTGACGGGACGGCATTTCGGATTTCCGGACTAGAATGGGATCGATCTTCGCAATCCGTGACGCAAATTCAGAGCCGCAGCACCTACGATCATCGGCTGCTGGCCAATTTGGCAGCCGATCTGACCTTTGCGCTCTTTCGTCCGCTGATTTCGGTAGAAACGTCGGTGGACAAGACTGTGGAAATGCGCATCCGAGGAGGAGAGTATCTCCCGCCGGATTCCGGGCTGCTGCCGTTCGTGGAAGGGGAATTAATCAGCCCCTATTTTCGACACCTCGGTAAGAAGCGGGAGCTGTTGCGTGTTCAACAGATCCCTTGGACTGCGGTGCAAGTGGACGTTGTCGATCGCGGGTATCTCAAGGGTACCGTGATTTCGGCCTTTGGAGCACCACTCGCCGGCAAGCGTCGCCGTGTCGAGATGCTCGGAATGAAGATCAAGCCGGAATGGCCGAGTACGCGGCTGAAGGTGATCCCTCGTGGCAAGCCTCAGGCTCCGATGGCGGGATACCGCGTCGAGGTTCTGAACCGAGTGGAGACCAAAGACGACATCGTGCCAGATCGTTTGAAGCTGCGTACCGACCGCAATGGGGAAGTCGTGGTTCCAACCGACCCCGCTCATCCGTTGCAGTATCTGGTTGTGTACAGCGGCAATTCGCCACTGGCCAAAGCTCCCGTGGTGCCGGGCCACGAACCGCGAGTTGTTCTTTCAGCCCCCGACGATGCTCCACGCATGAATGTCGAGGCCGAAACGGATCTTCTGCAAAGTGAATTGGTAGACCTTGTCGCCAAGCGTGAAGTGTTGATGGCCCGCGCTCGAGGGGCCGCCAAGAAGGCGAACTGGGATCTCGTGACCGAACTCACCCAGGAAGTCAACAGTTTGCAGACACTCGAACAGTTTCTGGCACGGATAGAATCCCTCAAGCTGCCAGCAATTCAAGCGGCCAGACTCAGCAGGGACAAAGGTCAAGAGTCTCGGATTACGATGATGTGCAAGCAGATCGCCACGCTCGCCACCACGCACCTCGACCCACTGAAGGTCAAGGAGTTCCTGGCGGAGATGGAAGAGGAAAAGAAGACCCAGTAGGGCATTCTCCACGACTTCGCAATTCGTTCACAGTGGAATGACATCGCGACCGGTGTTGCCGTAGACTGAGCCGATTCTCATTCCGGCCTGGACCGTTCGGTCCGGGATCACGCCCATCGGCTTCTTCTCATGTCCAATTGTCTGGTCACTGGCGGCGCCGGGTTCATCGGCAGCCACCTCACCGAACGTCTTCTCGCCCAAGGTCATCAGGTCACCGTTCTCGATAACCTCTCGACCGGTCGAGCCGTTAACCTCGCTGCGGTCGAGAATCACCCCAAGCTGCGAATCATCACAGCCTCGATCACGGACCAGCTGGCGCTGACCGAAGCGGTCCGTGGAGTCGACACAATCTACCACATGGCCGCAGCCGTGGGGGTCAAGCTGGTTGCCGACAACCCGGTACTGACGATCGAGACCAATATCTATCCAACCGAGTTCTTGCTGCGTCTGGCAGTGCAGGGCGGCCAGCGGATCTACATCGCCAGCACCAGCGAGGCCTATGGCAAGAACCCCAAAGAAGTCTGGACCGAAGAGGATGATCTGGTGTTCGGTCCGACTTCGAAGCCGCGCTGGGCGTACGGGGCCTCAAAAGCGATCGATGAGTTCCTGGCTCTCGCTTACTACAAAATGTATGGCCTGAAGGTCGTCTGCGGCCGGTTCTTCAATGTGGTCGGCCCGCGGCAGGTCGGGAACTACGGGATGGTCGTTCCGCGGTTTGTCGATCAGGCCCTCAGCGGTGGCCCGATTGTGGTCTACGACGACGGGTCGCAGGTCCGCTGCTTCGCCCATGTGAAAGAAGTCGTTGACTGCGTCATCGAGCTGACAAATACCCCAGCTGCGGAGGGCCGGATCTTCAACATCGGCAGCGACCAGCCGGTCAGCGTGCTCGAACTGGCCAAGACCGTAATCGGCAAGGTCAATCCGCAGGTGCCGATTGAGTTCATGCCCTATGTTCAGGCCTACGGCGACAACTTCGAGGACGTGCAGCGGCGGGTCCCGTGCATCGACCGGCTGTATGCCACAATCGGTCGCAAGCCGGGGATGACGCTGTCGCAGATTCTGGATGACGTGATCGCCTGGAAGCGATCCGTGTAACACCTGGCCGGGAGAGAATCATGGGAGCCGGATTTCGAGTCTTTGACATACGTATGGATTACGTGGTCCACCTGGGTTTCACGCTGGTGGCCATTCTGATTCTCGGATTTGGATTCGTCACGCTCATGTCCAGTCGTACGAAGGCTGGACGGGCCTCGCTGTTATCGGCGATGGGCCTGTTCATCTTCTCGCATCTGATCACTGTGATTAGCAGCATGGCGGCCATGATGCCGAATCCCATGCCGGGCCAGTGGTTTGGGTTGATCACCTTGGCCAGCCGGTTTGTCTTCATGGGAGGTCTGGGATTCCTGATCATCGGCCTGCGAGATCTGCTCCAGCGGAACGATTTGCTGGAGACACTGCAGGAAGAATCTCTCGATGATCGGGACTGAGTTTCGTTTCATCGAACCATTCGTGAACCTTTGCCAGCCACGAGCCGCCGGTTACTGTATGAGTTCGGATTTCGATTCACGAAGTTCGAACAGCCACACTCACCATCCGGCTCACGTCGGACTCGCACTCTATGTTCACTGAACTCCTGCCGGAACTCCGCGACATCGTCGGCTCCGAGAACCTCCTCTCCGACGCCGATGAGCGTCTGGTCTACGAGTGCGATGGATACGTCGTCGAGAAACGCATCCCCGACCTCGTGGTCTTTCCGACTACGGCCGAGCAGGTCGAGCAGATCGTCGAGGTCTGCCGCCGTCACAAAGTTCCGTTCGTGCCGCGCGGGGCGGGGACCAGCCTGGCTGGGGGAACGCTGACCGTCGGCGGCGGCGTCATGATCTGTCTGACGCGGATGCGCAAGATCATCGAGGTCAACCTGCGGGACCGGTACGCCATCGTGGAGCCGGGGCTCGTCAATGTGCATCTGACGAATCACCTCAAGGGCAGCGGCTATCACTACGCCCCCGACCCATCCTCGCAAGGGGCTTGTACCATCGGAGGGAACGTGGCCACCAACTCCGGTGGGCCCCATACCCTCAAGTACGGAGTCACCGTCAATCACGTGCTGGCTGTGGAAGTCGTGCTGCCAACGGGCGAGAAGGTCCAGTTCGGCAGCCCGTGCGAGGATACTCCGGGGTTCGATCTGACCGGGCTGTTCGTCGGCAGCGAAGGGACCTTCGGAGTGGTGACGAAGGTCTGGGTCCGGCTCTCTCGTGATCCGGTGGCCTACCGCACAATGCTGGGGGTCTTCGATACGGTCCGCAGCGCCACCGAAGCGATCTCGGCCATCATCGGAGCCGGAATCGTCCCCGCTGCTCTGGAGATGATGGACAGCGGCATCATTGAGGCCCTCGAACAGGCTTTCTCGTTTGGTTTCCCTCTCGATGCGGGAGCCGTGTTGCTCATCGAAGTCGATGGTCTGGAAGTCGCAGTCGACGGCGAAGCGGCCCGGATTGTCGAGCTGTGCAAAGCCAACGGAGCTCGCGAAGTTCGAGCGGCAAACTCACCCGACGAGCGGGCCCTCTTGTGGAAGTGTCGCAAACAGGCGTTCGGTGCGATCGGGCGGCTCTCACCCAGCTACTGCACTCAGGACGGCGTGGTACCGCGGACCAAGCTGCCGCAGATTCTGGACTTCATCGTTGAGACCAGCGAGAAGTACAAGCTGAGAATTGTGAATGTGTTCCATGCCGGCGATGGGAACATCCACCCGATCCTGCTGTTCGATGAGCGCGATCAGGACCAGATCCAGCGCGTGATCGAAGCGGGAGATGCGATCCTCTCGAAGTGCATCGAGCTGGGGGGCAGCGTCACCGGCGAGCACGGGATCGGCGTCGAGAAGATCAGCTTCATGTGCCCGCCCGCTCCCGGCGAAACACCGCAGCACGGGGTCATGCACGCTCCGCATGAACACCGGCACTATCTGTTTACCCGGACCGATATCGAGGTGATGTCGGACATCCGCCAGGTCTTTAACCCCGAAGGACTCTGCAGCCCCAGCAAGCTGTTGCCCACAGCCGGCGGGTGCGGGATGGAACATATCGAGAAGGCCAAGCCGGGTCGCCGGGCCGCGATGTAACACCCGGCGAGTTACGGCAGGAAATGAACCGAGTCCAGGTTCATCAGCCCGCCCTGGTTTTTCTCGTTCACGAACCGGATGAACAGGTCATGCCGTCCGGTCGACTCCGGAAGCTCGGCGGTCCGCTCGTAGAACTGTTCCCAGTTTCCGTTCACTTCGACGGGGACCGAGGCCAGCAGTTCGCCATCGGGAGCGTTCTTACGGATCTCAATCGCGCCGCCCTGGCCAGCCGACGCGACCTTCAGCGTGACCTTGCGAACACGCGCGAGGTTGACGCTGGCGAACTTCAGCCAGTGATCGTGATTGATCGCCCCGATGAACTTTGCGCCGCTCGCATTGCCTGACCCCAGAACCTGCGGGCCGTGGACCTCATCCGCAGCTTCGGCCTCGACCAGTCGCTGGCGGAGGTAGAGCGTCGCCGACGCGTTGATCGCGGGCACTTCGCCGGCCCCGCGATCGGTATAGGTTGCTTCCAGAGCGTAGTACCCTGGCTTGCTGGTTTCATCTGCGGTGACCGGAATCTCACCCACGAAACCGGGAAAGACCCGCACGAGGCCCGCTGGCTGCAGGCTGAAGACCCAGCTCACCATCTCGCGGACCTCGTCCGGGGTGTGGTGCAGGTGCGGAACCATTGGGACCTTGCCCCAGACGCCTGTTGAGCCCTTCATCACGCGCTGGACCGAGGCTTCCAGCGCTCCCTCTTGACCGCGGTACTTGTTGGCGACATCGAGATACGGCGGTCCCACGCGCTTCTGATTGACGGCGTGGCAGTTGAAACAGTCGCTCTTGCGCATCAGTTGCAAGCCGCGCGGGCCGCTCTGCTCGGCAGCTGCGACTCCACCGGCTGCGGGGATCGGTCCGGGATTGAAGGCCGCCGTCAGTGACAGCCGCATCGGCGAGTCGACGTCGATGTCGTCCCGCCCGGTGCGTTCCGCTTCGTCGGGATCGCTGGTCCCATCCTCGGCGTCACTCACCGCAAGGCGATAGCGGATCGGTTGGTCCGCGTCGTAGAAATCGCCCACCTGCGGTTCGACAAATTGGAGTTCAGGCCGGGCATTTCCCACCAACACCGGCACCAGGGCCGAGCGGCTGGCTCCGTTGGAATCGGTGACGACCAGCTCGGCGTTGAAGACCCCGGGCTCCGCGAACGTGACCGTTGGGTTGGCTTCGGTCGAAACCGTCCTGGCCACTCGATCAGGGTCGGTCGCCCGAAAGACGCGCCACTCGTAGCTCAGTGAGTCATTGACGTCCTTGTCGCTGGTTCCCAAGCTGGAGAGTTTGACCTCCAGCGGTTCCTTTCCAATGTTGTTCTCGACCGAGGCCACTGCCAAGGGAGCCCGGTTGCCGCGCACGTAGTCGATCCGGATCAGACGGGCATCGGTGTTCACGCCCCAGGTTTCACCGTACTCAACCACATACAACGAGCCTTCGGGGCCGAACTGCATATCGATCGGTCGCACGAACTTGTAGTTTGGCAGGAACGGCTCAATCTTCACGATCTTCTGCTGGTCATCGAGATGCACAGCCTTCACCCAGTGCCGCGACCATTCGAAGATGAACAGCGTCCGGTCATACGCCGCAGGGAACTTACCGTTCGCAGTCAGCGCGGGGTCGAAGTGATAGACAGGCCCCGCGCACGCGGTACGACCGCCGCTGCCAAGTTCCGGGAACTCCTTCGATTCGCCGCCAGGGTAGTAGATGAACGCTGGCTGCGGCACCGGGAGGAGTTTCTCACCCGTATTGTTTGGGGACTCGTTGATCGGTCCATTCACATCGAACAGCGGGCCGACCTGACCCGTCGTGTAGTCGACATCGTGATACGGTTTGTTGTCCGCGATAAAGTACGGCCAGCCAAAATTTCCCGCAGCGCGGGCCTGGTTGATCTCGTCGTAGCCGCGCGGACCGCGTTCTCCGTCGCCACCTGCATCGGGACCGACCTCACCCCAGTAGACGATCCCGGTCGCCTGATCGACCGACATGCGCCACGGATTGCGGCAGCCCATCACGTAGATTTCGGGCAGGCCTTTCGAGCCGTCTTTCGGAAACAGATTCCCGTCCGGGACTTCATAGCCCCCTTCGGGAGTCGGCTTGATGCGCAGGATCTTCCCGCTGCCGCTACGGGTGTTGGCAGCTGACTTCTGGGCATCCCAGGGAGCCCGGTCGGGTCGCTCATCAATGGGAGCAAACCCCTGCGAGTCGGCGTGCGGATGCGTGTTGTCTCCGGTCGCGATGAACAGGCACCCATCCGGCCCAAACTCCAGGCTGCCCGCGTGGTGGCAGCACTCTTTGCGCTGCTCCTCGAACTTGAACAGCAGTTTCTCGGTGGTCAGGTCGAGCTTCCCGTCGACCAATATGAATCGGCTGATGTGCTGACCGGGATAGGTCGGTGGCGAGTACTGCAGATAGATCCAATGGTTCTCGGCGAACTTCGGATCAAGGGCCATCCCGATCAGGCCGTTCTCCTGCTCGGTCGTGATAGTGACCGAGCCAACTTCAGTGACCTGACTTGTCGCGGGGTCCCAGACCTTCAGTTTGCCAGTCAGCTCGATGTAATAAATCTTCCCGTCGGGAGCGACCTCCAGCTCCATCGGCTGAGTCAGGCCGGACACCAGGACCGTCGCTTCGAAGCGTGACGGGTCGACCGCTTCGGATTCGGCCTGCAATTGGCAGACGTCAAACGGAGAGAGCAGGAGCGCGAGGGAGAGGAGCAGGATTCGCATGGGATCGTGAGGCAGGAGGCTCGGCGGGATACATCAGTATGGCCGATTGCGTGACGACGTGCGAATCAGAAACTGCAAAACGAAAGGCGACAATCAATTCTCGACGACCTCCAATGGTGCTGCTGGTGCTCCTGCCTCTGTATCGCAAACAGTTTCGACCTGTCCCATCAATCCAATTCCTTCCAGGTCGAGGGAGATCTCCCGCGCGGCCTGCTCCAGCAGATGCCGAGGGCTGATCTTGTGCAACTCGCCACTCCAGGGCGGTTCGCCGACGCGTTTACTGATGCACTTGGGGGACGGCGGCGCTGGATGACATTTTAGTGCATCCCACAGCCCCTCGACTTGGCCCAGCGATTCGCGCGTGATGACATCTCGCAACTCGACCACGATCCCCACCTTGATCGGAGCCGTTGGCTGCAGGTAGGTGACCTTGGAAACGACCGCCTGCATGACCTCTAGTCCACTGAGCAACTGCAACTGCTCGTCCCAGGTTGTGATGCTGGGAGGGCAAGTGCAGGCTGCGTCAACCGTAGACAGCTGCGTTTCGACGATCTTGCGGTTCTTCGACTTCCGCAATTGAGACGAAAGGGCGCGGTGAAAGTCACGGCGCAGATCCCAGGGCCCTTCGCCCAGAGTCGGCAGGACGATTGTCGAAATCGCAGCTGCTCCGCACGGGTCGTACGGATCGCGGACCCAGGTGTGCCGGGGAATTCCCGTCGATTGCCGACACCCGGCGAATTGACCACACAGAGTGGCCAGTGCGATCAACAGAGATCGTCGACTGACGGGAGACGGGGCCATCGGAGCAGTCCTGAAGAGAAGCGGGCGGAATCGAGACGAGACAGTCAAACGCCTTACTTTGGCATCGTCGGAGGATTCGGACTCCCAGTGGTCTTGGTCAAAGCCAGGAGGTCTTCGAAAGCGGCTTCCAGTTCTTCGATCTCGGCATCGTCTAGCGAGCGTTCGCGTGCCAGATCGCGTTGCAACTTTTCGATCAACTGACGCTGCTTGCGGACTTCGGCGATCAGTTCAGACAAGTCCGATCGCACGGGGGCCAAGAGCGAGACCGTCTGAGCCGGGCCGTGCTGGGGCTCAGCCAGCGGAACCGCAACAGGCTGCTCACTGGGCGACGGCATGCCGTTCAGAACGGGGCTGAGATAGGCGACGCCGATCGAATTCTCGGGAAACTCGACATGAGGCGAGTACTCCAGCGTCACGGGAGGCGCAGGGCTCACCGTCGTTGAGGATGCCTGAACGATTGGCGAGCTCTCCGTGGTGATCGCGGCCTGGCTGGGCGGGGACTGGTTCTCCGGCGATGGAGGTGCGGGAATGGCCTCCGGGGTGATCAGCTCTGGAACGGGAGTGAGTGCCGTCACCACGGGGAGAGGATCACTTGGAGTGAGCTGCGCTGCGGGCACTTCATCTTCAAAGAGAGTGACCGGCTCGATAGAGCACAGTGGCGATGGTCCACAAGGAGCGGGTGTCGTAGCCCCCGAAGGATAGGTGACCGCTACGGCCGTCCAGCTCCAGGACTCCTCCGTGGGAAGGCGGCGGAACGACAGACCGGGCAGCGTCACGACGACTGGACTCAAGAATGGACGAGTCCCGGAGCAGCCGGTTGCGGACATCACGAGCAAGGCGAGGATTAACAGAGGGCGAAGCATGAAAGGCTCCCGAATTGGATGCAAGTAGTCAGTTGTGCGCGGGGAACAGGAGTTCGATTTCCAGACGCTGACCGCACAGGCAGACCACCTCGATCGCTCGCGGATTCGTGCTGTCGGGGATGAGCCGGACGGACGGTTTCGCGTCGGGGTGTTCCTCACAACCCGAAGAGTCCGAGAGTCCAACGCGCACGGGTCGGTCCTCGCGGATCGTGCGATGCTGAGGCAGAATCGAGTTGTGGCTGTGTGGTTGCATGGGGGTTGGCCAGAGGACGTGAGGGCTATTCGAGGAGTTCTCTGCGGCGCATCTCGCGGCGGATCGCTTCTTCCGCAGCCTGCAGAATCCGGCAGACACGGGCTTCGGAGAGATTGAGGACCTCGCCAATTTCCCGCAGTCGCAGACCATCGGAGTAGTACAGCGTGATGGCGACACGTTGTTGCTCGGGGAGCTGCTCGATCGCATCGGCCAGAGCGTGTTGAGCTTCCGGGGTGTTCACGCCGGAGCTGCGCAGGTCCTGCCCGAGTGTCCTGCGATCGACCGTCGAATCCAGTTCGTCCGCATGTCCGGGGCGTTCCAGTCGCACGGCCTGTTCGCATTCGGAGATTTCCAGGACGGTCAGTCCAGTCAGCTCTGCAATGCGGTCCGGGTCGGCTTGTTCGCCGAGTGATCGACGGGCCTCCTGAATCTTCCGCCAGTTCCGCAGCTGTTGCTGAGGCACTGCGCAGTTGCGGCGCAGCTCGTCCATGATTTCGCCGCGAATCCGCAGCGTGGCGAACGAGCGGAACTCGACACCGCGCGTGCTGTCGTAATTGGCGGCCGCTTCGACCAGTCCCAGCAGTCCGGCCCCCTCCAGGTTGTCGCGATCCACATGCTTCGGAAGGGTGATCAGCAATCGACCGAGGACTTGCCGGACGAGGTCCAAATTGTCAACGACCAGCGAATCCCTGCGTTCGCGGGTCGAGACAGATCGATATCGCTTTGGACCGGCTTCCATGCGTGCCCTTTGGGTCGAAAATCATCCTGATGTCAGACGGGGTTGCTTCACGGTGCCGGTCACGGAGCTCGCGGGCTGTCGGACAGGAGTTGCCAGAGAACATGCAGCACCCGACCGAGCACGAACACCACGACGAAGGCCCCCACCCCGGCCCCCAGCACCCGGTCCGGCTCTCGATTGGCCATGACTCCACCCAGCGTGGCCAGGCTCGCAGCCAGCCACGCAGCGCGAGTCGGCCAGAGAGCGGTCGGTCGAAGGGAACGGGTGGTACTCATGGTTCAGTGAACTCGGGATCAGAGCTGTCTGCGATCTCACGCGGCCACGCGTGACGCTCCGGACATGGCGACATCAGGGCTGGTGGGCGAATCGAAGATCTCATCACTGCGAATCACCGAGACTGTTTCGACGCGTTGTTCCTGGGGAACTTCCTGGTAGCCGAGGACCGTGACATCAGGGATTTCGCGGAGCAGGAGCTTTCGCACGGGTCGCCGCAGACTCTGGTCGACCACCAGCGACACCGGTTGATGCTTGAGAGCAGCTGTGCGCAGCGTCTGCTGAGTCTTGCGAATGAACTGTTCGAGAGCCTTGGGAGGCAGGACGACCTTGCGGTCCTTGGTCGAGTCCCGCAGGCGTTGCTCCAACGCAGGATCAAGCAGCACCGCGCAGATCACCCCGCGTGAATCGCGACGCCGTTCGCAGACGACCCGCCCCAGATCCTCGCGCACGCGATCGGCCAGATCCTCGGCGCTCTTCTGAGTCGAGGCGTGATTGACGATCGACTCCAGGATCAGCACGAGCTCCGTCAGCGGAATCCGCTCGGCCGCCAGCAGGACC
The DNA here is from genome assembly GCA_044337025.1 of Planctomycetaceae bacterium. Classification (GTDB taxonomy): domain Bacteria; phylum Planctomycetota; class Planctomycetia; order Planctomycetales; family Planctomycetaceae; genus TH-plancto1. The sequence continues at coordinate 193,617 of JBIIOI010000001.1, read as the reverse complement.
AGCACCTGATGCAAGACGGCCATGCGGATCAGTTCTGGCTTGATCTCATCGACGACGGTTGGTGCGAACTGGCGTACCGTCTCCAGCATCGTCTTGAGGTCTTCGCGGCTGATCAGCTCGTGGCCGTGCTGTTTGAGAAGCTCCCCCAGATGCGTAATCAGCACATTGATCGGGTCGACCACGGTGTAGCCGAGGGCTTCGGCCTGGCGTCGGAGTTCTTCCTGAATCCACTTGGCCTTGAGTCCAAAAGCGGGCTCGCGCGTCGGCTCGCCGGGCAGTACCACATCCCCTTCCGGAGGAGCGAGGGCCAGCCAGTGAGCGAGTCTGAGTGTCGACCGCCCGACCTCGCGTCCCGCGATCAGTACGCGGTACTCCTCGGGGTCGAGTTCGATGTTGTTGGTAATCCGAATCTGCGGAATCCAGACTCCCTGCGTGCGTGCGAACTCCTGCCGGAGCGACGTGATCTGGGCGGCGATCCCCTTTTCTCGCTTCTGGATCACGAGCGGTATCAAGCGGGCTCCGACCTCGATCACCGATCGATCGGTGGCCAGAAAATCCTGCAGCTGGATTGAGTCTTTGCCAGTCGGGGTCGCGGCCTCTTCTGTGGGAGCCGCCGTCGTTGACGCCGGTGTCTTCTTCAGTGCCCGCAGCCACCAGAACAGACCGCCTGACAGCAGTAGAAAGGGCCATTTCGGCAGTCCCGGGGCCAGCGCCAGGGCTCCGACCAGCAGAGCCCCCATGCGCAGGCTGCGAGCCTGCTGATTCAGCTGATCGCCGAGTTCTTCTCCGAGGTTCTGCGCCGACCCGGATTTGGTGACCAGAATACCGGAGGCTGTTGCAACGATCAGGGCGGGGATCTGCGAGACCAGGCCGTCTCCCACGGTCAGGACCGAATAGAGCCGGATCGAATCGACGATCGACAGCCCGTGCAGGACTCCCGAGGCCACTCCACCCAGCAGGTTGATCGCGGTGATCAGCAGGCCGGCGACTGCATCCCCGCGAACGAACTTACTGGCCCCGTCCATCGCTCCGTAGAAGTCGGTCTCGCGGGCGAGTAACTCGCGGCGACGGCGGGCCTCCGCGTCGCTGATGGAGCCGGCATTCAATTCCGCATCGATCGCCATCTGCTTGCCGGGCAAGGCGTCCAGGGTGAAACGCGCAGCCACTTCCGAGACGCGGGACGCTCCCTTCGTGATGACCACAAACTGGATGATCACCAGGATCATGAAGATCACGAGGCCGACGACCAGGTTGCCGCCGATGACCACATGACCAAACGCTTCCACGATCTTGCCGCCGGTACCGCTCAGTAGAATGAGCCGGGTGGTGGCCACATTCAGAGCCAGGCGGAACAGCGTGAGCAACAGCAACACGGAAGGAAACGCGGACAGCTCGAGCGCACTGCGGGCGTTGAGCGAAACGACCAGCAGCAACAGCGTCAGCGCAATGCTGATCGCCAGCCCCATGTCGAGGACGATGGCCGGGACCGGCACGATCATCACAAACAACACGCCGATCATGGCCACCGCAAGCAACACATCGCTCTGCGGAAACCAACGAACAGCGGTAATGGGAGCCGAGCCAGACATGGTGATGAGACTAAGGAAGAGTGACCAAGGACCAAGGACTAATGACCAATGACGTCTTCCTCATTTCGACATGAAGCTGAGACTCAACGCCTTGAGCAAGACAACCCAGCCATCGAGCAGGACGAACAGCAGCAGCTTGCACGGTGTCGAAATCACGACTGGCGGCATCATGATCATCCCCAGGGCCGTGAGGACCACGGAGACCACCAGGTCGATCAACAGGAACGGGAGGTACAGACAGAACCCCATGATGAAGGCTGTCTTCAGCTCGCTCGTGACGAATGCCGGGACGAGAACCCGGGTGGGAATCGCACTCGGGGAGATTTCCCGGGGCAGGTGGGCCAGCTCGCCGAACAGGTTCATGTCAGCCTGCCGCACGTGGTTGAGCATGAAACCTCGCAGGTGCTGTTCACCGTGGTGCCAGGCCTCCTTGACCGAGAGTTTGCCATCCAGATAGGGAGTCACCGCATCCCGTTCGATGGCATCAAAGGTTGGCCCCATGACGAACGCGGTCAGGAACAGCGACAGCCCGATCATCACAGGAGTGGGCGGAATCTCCTGTGTCGATAGAGCCCGGCGCACGAACGAGAGCACAATCACAATCCGCGTGAAGGCGGTCATCATGACGAGCGCCGTCGATATCAGGCTGAGTGCTCCCATGAAGAGAGCGATCTGCACCGGCGAGCCAGACATGGAGGTCGGCGCTCGCAGCGCTTCCTCCGTCAGTTGTTCCATGCTGGGGGGCATACTTCCTCCTGAAGTGCCTGGCGTGTCGTGTTCAGATCAGTGCGTCTGCTTCATGCAGTGCGTCAGGGAGCTAAAGCTCGTTGTTCTTGATAAACGTCTTGAAAGGCAAGGACCTCAGCAGGCTTGGAACCGTCCGAGACACGCTGCGACGAATCGGCAGCTCGTCGCGAGCTGGACTTCACGCGGCCTCCGGTTCCCAGCGGAACCACCTGACGAATTCCGCCGCCATCGATTGCCACCAGCACCGCCTGATCCTCGACATCAATCAGGAACAGTCCCGGACGGCGGGGCAGGGGGAGCGCCGACGACAGCTGGAGGCGACCGGTGGTGTGACGGGCATCGAGCGCGGGGCGGACCTGGTAGATCCAGTAGACCCCTCCGAGGGCGACGACCCCCACGCATCCCAGCATCCCGAAGAACCACTCGATCAGACTGGGCATCGCCGGGATCGAGTCGGGAGGAGTGAGCTGTGACGCCATCAGGACCGTCGATTCCGGAAGCAATCGTGGCGTCTCACTGAGAGAGGTGGCCGTCACGACGCCGGGATCCGTCACAGTGGATTCCTCGTGCGAAGCCAGTTCGATCGGTTGGGCCAGGAGCTCCGGGGCAGGGTCGCTCTCCTGCCAGACTTCATCAAATGAGGCGGCCGCGACATCGTGAAAGGGACGCACCCGCAGTTCGGACTCATCAACCGACTGTGCGAGTGCCGGACTGACTGTCAGCAACAGCAGCCCCCATCCCAGCGCATGACGGATTGCGAACATCGCGTGAATCCTCTACTTGGAGGCTGTCGAAGCCGAGGCGACTTGTGGCGGGGCCTCGACTTCGGTGATCCGGACGGCGTAGGAGTCGTCAACGACGACGACTTCGCCGCGGGCAAACCGCACTCCTTGAGCCAGCAGGTCGACGGGATCGCCGATCTGCCGCTCCAGTTCCAGAACCGACCCTTCGCCCAATTGAATGAGCTCTCCCATCGGGAGGACCACGCGCCCCAGCTCGACCGAGACCTGGACAGTCACGTCCAGGAACCGGGACATGCCGGAGCCGGGCCCGGGCGTCTTGGCCCGGAGCGGTGGGAACTCAGCAGGATGAATGGCGACCTGGGGATCGTCGGTCGCGGGTGGTTGGTAGGTGCTCATGGCCGGGTTCGTCGTGCGGGTGACGGAATTGAACGTGCGAGGGAGGTCAGTCTTGATCGGAGAGGAGGCCGCGGATCTCGAACGCGCGGTGCGTTCCCACCCGACCGGGATGCCCGCCGAACTTCGGTTGTCCGGCGACGCGGCAAACCATCGGTTTGTGGATCGATTGATTCAGCAGCAGGACATCTCCGACTTGCAGGCGGGAGATCTCCGAGACCTTGAGGTCAGTCGACCCCAGTTCGACGATGGCGGTCATCGGCAGAACGCGAGCTAGGGCCGTGAGCGACTTGGACTCCTGCGAGAGCTTCGGCGGCGGAGGCACGATGCTCGAATCGATCAGCCGCGCGGTGGCTTCCTGAGGCAGCACCCAGCTCAAGGGAGCTGTGAATTCCTCGAACGCGATCGTCCAGTCGCACTTGATTGTCGGCTGGGCATGTCCCAGCAGTCGCGATCGACTGGGGCGTTCGATCACCTGGGTCAGCGCGATCTGAGGCGGCGCATCGGCGGGCCAGGCCTGCACGAGTGCCGGCAACAGCTGTTGCAGCATCATCTCCAGGATAGCCAGTTCGGCGCGACTCAGTTCGCGATCCGCTTCGGGCGAGGCTCCCGGCTCACGCCCTCCCAGGATGCGACCGACAAGTTCCAGGGCCAGCGACTGTGAGAGGGCCACCAGCGAGATGTCCCGCTCGGCCCCCAGGTGGACCTCGAACCCGAAGCCCGGCTCCGGCAGCTCGCCGACATGAGATCGGGAGTCCGCCGTGGTGATCGCGGGATTGCGGAGTTCTCCGCCACCACAGAGCTGTCGCAACAGATCGTTGCCGAGCAGCGTGGCGTCCGACATCCAGCGTTCCAGAACGCGGATCGCAGCTGGGGAGATCCGCCGCCGCTCGCGAAAGTCATAAGGGGTGGGTGTCGTGCTCATTGGATGTTGAACTCCTCGAACAGGACATCCTGGACTCGGTCATGACCATCGGGGCAGAGGACGATGTTGAACTGATCCTGAATCTCTCGTCGCAGCATGTTGAGACCGGCCGCTCCGCGAATCTCCGCGGTGTCTTTGTCGGACAGGTGCCCAATCAGCCAGTTCTTCAAGATGGCGGTGTGCGACTCGATCAGCGGGCGAATCGCCTCCTCGTGCCGCTTTTCGACCTGTAGGGTCAGCTTCATGCGGAGGTAACGGTTCAGCCGTCCCTCATCCAGATTGACGACGACCTCGCCGAAGGAGAGATAGACCGGCTCCCGCATCTCCGGAGTTTCGACCGGGGCCGCTGCGACGGTCTCGGCCTTGTGCGGCAGCAGGCGCGGAGTGGCATAACCGACGCCGCCTCCGACGAGCGAGGACACGAGGCAAGCCACCAGTCCCGACTTCGACTTGGGAGGATTGCCGCCAGCGTCGTCATTCGTTTGTGGCTTGTCCGCCATCGCAGTTCTCCACATTCCGTTCCGAGGAACACGGGCATTTCCACCCGTGTGTCCACATATCGTCGCGCCTTGGCCTCCCGGCGGAATCTGTAACGATTGCGTCGACTGTTTTGGTCGCGAAAGCCCTATGGCCTGCGGACGTTTCATCGCGTGAGAGACAGCTTCCACGCAGGACTGAGTCCTCGACTCCTTCGTGAGTCAACACACTCACGGCCACGAGTCTGCTGGCGGGAAGCATCGGAAATGGGGAAAGAAGTTCCGCCTCCGGGACAAGTCGACTTGCTGTGGGACTTGAGCCGATCTCTGCGAGACTCGTCCTGCGTGCGAAAACACTGACGCGCGGCCGATGCAATCGTCATGGCACGCAGGTTGCTTAATGTCCCTACCATTCGCACGATCGATGGAGTCACACCATGTACGCAGGGATCTACAACGCCGCTTCCGCCATGGATCTGGCAGAACGGCGTCATGAACTGACTGCGCACAATCTGGCAGCGGCTCACATCCCGGGATTCCGCCGACGGATCGACGTTGGTCAGGTTGGCGAGCAGCCGGCTGAGACGCGCATCGACTTCACGCAAGGGGGCTTGCATCAGACGGGGCGACCGCTCGATGTGGCCCTGGTGGGGGAAGGGTTCTTCACCGTACAGGCCCCGGACGGCAGCTCGTTCTATACCCGAGCGGGCGACTGGTTCCTGAGTGTCGAGGGGGATCTGACCACGGTCGACGGCCTGCCTGTCCTGGCTGGCGGCCGCCCCGTGCGACTGCCGCAGACCGCTTCGGAGAATGACCTGCAGATCAGCGAGACCGGAGAGCTTCGCATCGGCGAACAGTCGCTGGGGACTCTGGACATTGTCTCGTTCGAGGACACGAGCGGACTGCAGCCCGTCGGACACACTCTGTTTCAGGCGTCGCCCGAGACGGCACCCACGGTTACCACAGCTCGGGTCCAGCAAGGGGTGCGCGAGCTCTCGAACGTCTCGATCCCGCTGGAACTCGTGCGCATGCTCGCGGGTGTTCGCAACTACGAGGCTGCCCAGCGCGCCATGCAGTCACTGACGAAGTCGATCTCACAACGCGTCGAGAACTAGCAGCCAGTCGTCCTTCATTCACTGTTCAGGAGTCTGTTCCATGTTGAGAGCCCTCTACACCAGCGCGACCGGGATGCGTGCGCAAGAGATGTTGATCGACAACACGGCGAACAACATCGCCAACGTCAACACGAACGGGTTCAAGCGGAGCCAGTTGGACTTCGCGGACCTGCTCTACTCGACATTCAAGGCGGCCGGGACCGAAGTTGCCGCGGGGCAGCCGACTCCGACCGGGCTGCAGATCGGCAGCGGGGTGAGATCGGTCGGCACCACCAAGGTCTTCTCGCCGGGAACATTTGCCCAGACCGGAAATCCGCTCGATGTCGGGATTGAAGGTGATGGGTTCTTCAAGGTCACTCTCCCCAACGGTGAAGCCCGCTATACCCGCGATGGAACTTTCCGTACTGACTCCACGGGAAGGTTCGTGACGGGGGATGGCTATTTGCTCGACAGCGCGGTGACGATTCAAGATGGGATCTCCCTCTCCAAGCTGAGTATCGGTGCTGACGGAACCGTGACCGGAATCACGGCAGGCTCGCCTGAGTCGTCGGTCAACCTGGGGCAGATTCAGCTGGTGCGGTTCCTGAATCCGGCCGGGCTCAGCAGCGAGGGCGGCAACCTGTACGCAGCCACGCCTGCCTCCGGCCAGGAAGTTCAGGCGGTCCCCGGACAAAACGGGATGGGGATGCTCCGGCAGGGCTACCTCGAACGATCCAACGTTGAAGTGGTCAACGAGTTGATCTCACTGATCACCGCCCAGCGCGCCTACGAGGTCAACTCGCGGGCCATCCGGGCGGGTGACGAGATGCTGTCGACGACGAACAACATCGTCCGGTAGTGAACTCATCGCGAGTCCAGAGGCGATTGGGCTCTGCGCAGACCAAGTGAACCACGGAGGCACTGAGGACACGGAGAAGAAGAGCACCGCGAAGTACGCAGGTACTCGCTGGCAATTCGCTCCGGCAAGGACGCTGCACGAAGCGACCGAAGACAGCATCAAACTCAACCTCCGTGCCTCCGTGGTTTATTCAATGCTTTTCACCTCAGGCAGTCTGTCATGATCACTATGTCGCCTGCCTCTTTCCCTCTCACACACTCCTTCATCGAGACACTGGCAATGACACGCGTCCTCGTCCATTGGGCCATCTTCGCGTGTCTGGTGCTGGGCACTCATTCCAATGAGTCCGTATGCAGTGCGGCCGATGGGCCGCCGATCAAGATCACTCTGCGCGATCGCGTGCGAACCACCGACGGAGTGCTGCGGATCAAGGATGTGGCTCGGCTGGAAGGGCCGCCGAAGTCGACGCTCAAGAAGTGGGAAGAGCTCGATCTGCTCGATGGTTCCGAAGAGTCTGCGGATGAGATGCGAATCACGCGGTCGCTGATTGCCGCCCGGCTGTTACTGGCCGGATGCCAGTCCGACATGATGACCTTTGCCGGAGCCACGGTCACCGAAGTCGAGCGGGTCGAACCACTCGAACAGAACGATGCCGAAGTCGAACGACTCGCCCAGCTGCAGGTGGCCCGTCAACTCGGCATCGCCCCGGAACTGGTCGAAGTCCGCCTGCTGGGACCGTGTGTGTCACGACTCAGACCATTGGGAGACGACTCTGCTCTCGGAGAACTGGATGTCATTCCACCGCTGCCTCGTACGAACGATCCTCGCATCACGGTTCGCTGGCTGGACGGGGGCGTGGTCAAGGCGACGCTGAACTGCAGCGTGCGAATTCAGGTCTCGCGTGACTGGCCCGTGGCGGCCCGGCTGCTGCCAGCCGGCCATGTCCTGAGCGCCGAGGATGTTGCCACCCAGCCGGTCTGGTGCCACTGGACAGAAATTGCTCCGCAGCCAGATCAGTACGTGGGCAAGCGACTCAAACGCGGGTTGGACGCGGAAGCTCGGGTCACACAATCCGACATGGCTGCCGCGGGGTCTGTGGCAGGGGCTGCGGCTGCGCAGGCTCAGGTGGCTCCGGTCATCAAGCCTCGCGATCTCATCCGTGTCAGCGCGACAAGAGGCAACCTGACCGTGGTCCTGCCATCGGCGGAAGCCCTGCAAGCAGGGCGTCCCGGTGATCGCATTCGTCTGCGGAACCTCGAATCTCAACGGGTCATCACCGGAACCGTCATCGCGGCGGGTGAGGTCGAGATTCAACTTCGATAGGAACTCTGTTGCCATGGAAGGCACCCAATTCATGAAACTCAGACGAAACATCCTGGTTGTGTTCAGCCCGTGCGTGCTGGCACTGTGCCTGACAGAACCTGTCCAGGCGGAGGCACTGTGGAAACGGCAGCAGCCGGAACAAGGGCTTCTGTTCTACGACACCCAGGCCCGCCGGGTGGGCGACCTGCTGACGGTTGTGGTCCGTGAGGACTCGAACGTCAGCAATCAGGACAATCGCGGCCTGGGCAAGAAGACCAGCGCGAAGGGCCTGTTCAAGTTCGGGGCCAAATCGGACGGCGGGTTCTCCACTCAGGCTTCGGAGAGCGAACTCGACTCCGAGTTGCAGTCCAACCGCAGCTTTGACGGCAAGTCATCGTTTCGCAGCCAGCGAGCCTTTGATGATCGCGTGACTGTCACCGTGATCGATGTCCTGCCCAACGGCAATCTGGTCTTCCGTGGTTGCCGCAAGATTCACATCGAAGGGGATCAGCGGACCCTTGTGGTGACCGGGGTCGTCCGTCCGCTGGATGTGTCGCCGGACAATACGGTCAACTCGCGACTCGTGGCTGACCTGCACATGAACTACGAGGGACAAGGCGGGGAAGAGGGATTCATCCGGCAAGGCTGGCTGGGCCGAGCTGCCAACAAAGTGTGGCCGTTCTAACCGTATTCAGCGGTCAGCCATCAGCAGTCAGCCAGAACGACCGGGGGGCTCTCTGGCTGATTGCTGAACGCTGATGGCTGACCGCACGCGACTTCAACCGCTCATTTCATTGGTTCGCACCATGATCACTCGACTTACCATTCGCTGCCTTCTCGCAGGACTCTGCCTCGCGCTGCTCAGCCACGCGGGGCTGCGTGCGTCCGATGAAGTCCGCATTCGCGACCTCATCGAGATCGAGGGAGTACGGAACAATCAGCTGGTCGGCCTCGGGCTGGTGACCGGACTCAACGGGACCGGCGGTAAGAGCCCGATCACGCGGCAGCTGGCGATGAATCTGATTCAACGATTCGGTCTCCGGGTGGACCCCGAGACTCGTGGCCGGCTTCGCACCGACGCCATGGATAAGACTGACAACATAAGCGTGGTGACCGTGACTGCTGACCTGCCCGCATTCGGACGAAATGGGCAGACGATCGATGTTCTGGTCTCTGCGTTTGACGATGCCAAGAACCTGGCCGGGGGACAGCTGATCATGACCTCCCTGAAGGCGGTCGATGGCGAGGTTTACGCTGTCGCTTCAGGAGCGATCTCGACTGGCGGCTTTGCCTTCTCTGGAGATGCCGGCGGCGCGCAGAAGAACCACCCGACCACCGGACGTATCCCGAACGGTGCGACGATCGAGAAAGAGACCTGCACTCCGATCGGTCAGAACGGAGTCGTCCGCATGTTGCTGCGACTATCCGACTTCGAGACCGCTCGGCGCATCGCGTCGGCCATCAACATCGAACATCCCACCACAGCCCGGGCAGTCGATGCGACCACCGTCGAGATCAAAGTCCCGGAACACTATGTCGACGACATCCCCGGATTCATCGGCCTGATCGGCAATCTGAAGGTGATCCCGGATCGGCCCGCACGCGTCGTGATCAACGAACGTACGGGCACGGTCATCATCGGAGAGAACGTGCGGCTGGCACGGGTCTTGATTACCCATGCCAACCTGTCAATTACCACCGCTGAGTCACCGGAAGTGTCGCAGCCCAACCCGTTCAGCCAGGGTCAGACCACCGTGGTTCCACGAACACAGATGAACGTGATTGAGGAAAAGAGCTTCGTCAATGAGATCGATCGGCAGGCCACCGTGGGAGACCTGGCGAAAGCCCTCAACGCCCTCGGTGTCACGCCACGCGATCTGAGCTCGATCTTCCAGCAGCTCAAGGAGTCAGGTTCGCTGCATGCGGAGCTGTTGTTCAAGTAGTGAGCCATCAGCTCTCAGCAGTCAGCGATCAGCCAGAACGGGAACAAGCCTCAGTGGTGAATTCTCCCCAACACACACAAACCGGACCCCGACATGTCCCTCAGTCCACTCAGTAGCGTACCGACCGCGATCGACATCCCGACGACGGCCTCTCCCGATGCCGTCGCGCGGCAAGTCGAGGGGCTCTTCGCATCGCTGCTGCTCAAGGAGCTCAGAGGCGATGGGCGCGAAGGGGGCTTGTTCGGCGGCGATTCCTCCGATGTGCTGGGCGGGATGTTCGATCAGTACATGGGGCAGGCTATCGCCGACGCCGGTGGCCTGGGGCTGCGTGATTACCTCATGTCTCTGGAACGCTCGTCGGCCCCGCCGGCCGCTGCCGCCGATTCACCGTGAGTCTCTCTCAAGAATGCTCAGCACGCCAATGTCGCCTTTCGCTCCGCAAAAGGGCGCTCTTTCTCAGAGCGAAAGGCGACCATCCACTCACTCCCCAGGAGATGGGCCATGCCCCAACCACAGACACGTCCAACATCCCGCTCACCAGAGCCGGCAGTCGCGCTGGCGAGTGAATGCCGCGACTACCTCGACTGGGAGGAGCAGCGACTCTCGTCGATCCTGAAATGCCTCCGCGACAGTCCGGCAGAGGGAGCGGCCTCGCCGTTCGAGGCCGCTGCGGAGGGGGACTCGTGGGATCCCGGGCCCGGAATGATTCGTCGCGAACGGCTGAAGGACCTGATCTCCATTGTCTGCGGGATCCAGCCGTCACACAGCGGGCTGACGATCCTGATGGGGCGACTGCCGCCCCAGGAAGCGGCCAGCCTGCAGGAACGACGTGATGCCGTCCGCAGTCTGGCTCAGGCGGTGCATTCGGCCGCCCGAGGCTGGATGCGGCAGGTCGCTCTGCTGGAGCTCGGGGTCGAGTGCACGCTGCAGGAACTGACGGGCGGTCGCTGCCTGACCGTCAGCTACGACGACCACGGACAGATCTCGACGGGCAGTCCCCAACCCGTAATCAACTTCAGGACGTGAGCCCATGCTTTCCTTCGATACCAGTCTGACAGCCCTGCGTGCGGCCCAGGTCGGGCTGCGCGTCGCCGCCAACAATCAGGCCAATGCAGCCACGCCGGGTTATCACCGACAGCGTCTGCACCTGGCGGAACGCGCTGCGACTCCGGTCGATGGCGTCGCGGTCGGGAACGGCGTGAACTCGGTTCGTGTCGATCGATCGGTCAGTGCGCTGGCGCAGTATTCGCTCAATCATTCGATCTCCCAGCAGGGTGCCCAGGAAGCATCACTGGAGACGCTGAGCGCTGTCGAAGGAGTCTTCGACCCGATCTCTGGCGGACTCAGTGATCGAGTGAGTCAATTCTTCCATCAGCTCGATCAATGGACCGTCAACCCAGGAGAACTGACCCAGCGCCGCGCGGTGCTGCAGGCCGCACGCCAGATGACTGGAGCGTTCAATCAAGCGGCAAGTCGACTCAATACGATTCAGACTTCGGCCCGGCAAGAGATTCAGAGAACGCTGGACGAGGTCAATGGTCTGATTCGGCAGATAGCCGAATTGAATGGGCAGATCACCACGTCTCGGGGAACCGGCACGGAGCCGTTGGACCTGCTCGATCGCCGTGATGCACTGCTGGAACAACTCGCCGGACTGAGCGACGCCAGCTTTCCGCTGCGGTCCGACGTCGACGATGTGGTGACGCTGGGCTCGGGGGCCGTGTCGTTCTCCACACAGCCGATCGAACTGGTCTTGTCGACGAGTGCCCTCGGCGAAAGTGAAATCACCTGGAAGGGCAGCTCGACTCCGCTGGAGTTCACCTCGGGACGATTGGCCGGACTGCTGCAGGGAGGAACGGATCGGATTGAAGCGGCCCGCAACCAGCTAGATACCATTGCCCGATCGCTGGCTCTCGCGGTCGATCGCATCCATGCCGCGGGGGTCGGGTTGTCCGGTCCGTTCACGCAGCTGACCGGCGTGCGGCCCGTACAGAAGGTCGATCTGCCTCTCAATCAGGTCGTCGGAGATTGGCCGCTTTCGGCGGGGAAGGTGTCCGTCGCGGTGACAGAAGTTGCGACCGGGGAGCGACAGCTCTTCTCGATCGATGTCGATCCGACACAAGACACTTTGGAAGATATTGCCACCCAGCTGTCAGCCATCGGAAACGTCACGGCCACGGTCGATCCGCGCACACGGGCGCTGTCCATTGCGACAGCGCCCGGGTTCGCGGTCGATTTCGCGGGCGGCGTTCCGACCGAAATGGTCCCCTCGGCAGGCTGGACCGGCACTGCTCCGGGTCATGTGAGCGGTCGCCCGACCGGGGCAACGAACGACGAGTGGACGCTGACCATCACGCAAGGCGGTCAAGTCGGCATCGATCCCGACGTGCGGGCCGAGGTCCGCGACTCATCGGGGACGCTACTTGGCACGGTCCAGCTCGGATCGAGCTATCTGCCGGGAAAGCGGCTCGTCATTGTCCAGGGCGTCGAAGTGCGATTCGATGCGGGCACTCTGGTGACCGGCCAGTCTTCCACATGGGACGTCGTGCCGCATCCGGACGAAGTGGGGCTCTGGCCGGCGATAGGCATGCGCAGCTTTTTTCAAGGCGACTCTGCCGGAAATCTGGCCGTACGCAGTGACCTGGGTAACGACCCGCGAGAGCTGGCCGCAGGCACGACGGGGCTCCTTGGTGATAACTCGATCGCGACACGCCTGGCCGGATTGCGGGAGGCTGGGCTCTCGGAGCTGCAGGGACAGTCCGCGACCGCGGCTCTGGATGGATTGACGGTCGAGATCGGTGCAGAGACGGCCGCGGCCAGCTGGTCGGTCGATCAGGCCACGGCCCTCTCGACCTCGCTCCGACAGCAGCGAGACTCGGTCTCGGGGGTCGACCTGAATGAAGAGCTGGCGAACATGCTGACCTATCAGCGGATGTTTCAGGCGGCGTCCCGATTCCTGCGGGCTGCCGACGAGAATCTCCAAGAACTCATGACTCTGGTGAGGTAACCCCTGTGATTCGAGCCACCGATCTCGCCAATGTGAGGGTCAGCCTGGAGCACCTGCGCAGGCAGTCTGTGCAGTTCGCCCGGGCTCAGGAGCAGGTCTCGTCTGGTCGGCGGGTCAATCGTCCGTCGGACGACCCCGCTGCGCTGCGCATTGGCCTGCGAGAGACCCGCCGGATCGAGTCACTCGATGCGCGGACCCAGGTTCTCGATCAGCTGCGAAGTACGCTGTCTCATACGGAGACCGAGTCGCGGGCCGCCCATTCGATCGTGGCCCGAGTGCGTCAGATCGCACTGAGCGGACGACAAACGGTCGAACCGGCTGAACGCCAGCTGATGGTTCAGGAACTCGACACACTGCGGGAACGCCTGCTCGGCATCGCCAACAGCCAACATGGCGGAGTCGCCTTGTTCGGCGGTACATCCACGGATCGACTGCCGTTCGAGAAGGCCCCGGACGGTACCGTGACCTATGTCGGCTCCGAGGAGCCGATGACCGCGTCGAGCGAGTTTGGAGACTGGGCGGCAGTGCTACCGGTCGGGCGGGATGTCTTTCAGACCACAGACGGGGCTCGCGTGATCGATGCCTTCGAAGTCATCGCCGATCTGCGGACGACGATTGAGAACGCCGGGAACCAGCCCTCCACCGTCAGTGATCCCCAGTTCGCACAGTCGCTGAGCGACCTCGAACAGATCGGCGATCACCTGCTGCAGTCGATCGGGACCCAGGCCCTGGCCCTCGAGCAGATCGAATCGGCGCAGAATCGCTTCAGTGATCTCAAGCTGGAGTCCGAAACGCTGCGCTCGCAGGCGATCAGCGCGGATATGCCGAAGTCGATCGTCGAGTTGCAGCAGGCACAGACGCAGACTCAATTCACGATGGCCTCGTTATCGAAGTTGTTCGAAACGTCGCTGTTGAACTTCCTGGCGTGAAGGAGCATTGATGCCCACTCCACCGACCGACAACGATCAACTCGCGGACGATGATGCGAAGCGACCGGCTCGCCGACCGTTGAGTACTCCGGCGCGGTTTCGCCAGATCGTATCGCTCCTGCAGGAGCCATTTCCGGACACCACGCCAGCTCCCTCTGGACTGCGTTTCGATCGTCCCCAGCCGGAGCCGCCGCGGCCGCATCTGGCGGTCTCGGCGAACCGGGTCTGGACCGAGATCCTGAATTCGGCCATCGGCGACGATGCCGACACCAGCTTGATTCACGACCTGGCCAGCCTGCACCCGCAAGTGACAGCTGCGATCCTCCGAGCCGTCAATTCGGCTCAGGGCGGAGTGATTCGCCCGATCCAGGAAGTCGGTCTGGCGATCGAACTGCTCGGTCTGCGGCGGCTTCGCAGCCTGGCCCTGGAACATCAGGAACGCACAGCCCCTGCGGCGGTGGGCTCCACGTCCGCGAACTCATGAAACCCGACCTCCGAACATTGCCCCTTACGCGAACCTTCTCATGATCGTCATCCTCGGTTGTATCGTCGTCATTGGCTCGGTCTTGACCGGCTTCTCGATGGCGGGCGGACACTTTCACTCGCTGGTTCACCCTTCGGAAATCATCACGATCGGCGGGGCCGCGCTCGGCGCTCTGATCGTCATGTCGCCGAAGAAGGTCCTGATGGACCTGATCCATGGAGTCATTCACGCGCTCAAGGGATCGCCGTTCAATAAACAGGCGTACGTGGAGCTGTTCTCGGTGCTGTATGAGTTATTCCGCATCGGAAGACGGGACGGCATGCTGGCGTGGGATGCGCATCTCTCCGCGCCCGAGGAAAGTATGCTGCTGAAGAAGTATCCCCTGATCCACGGCAACCTCCATGTGCGGGACTTCCTGTGCGGGGCGCTGCAGATGGTCTCCGATGGCCGGGCCACACCGGCTCAGGTCGAGAATCTCCTCGAGCGCGAGATCAAGGTCATGGAGGACGAACACCACGCCGCCGTGGGAGCGCTCAGTAAGACAGCCGACGCACTGCCGGGTTTCGGAATCGTGGCCGCTGTGCTCGGGATCGTGGTGACAATGGGGGCGATCAGCGGGCCAGTGGAGGAGATCGGCCACAAGGTCGGTGCGGCCCTCGTGGGAACGTTCCTGGGGATTCTGATGTCCTACGGGTTCTTCGGGCCGCTGGCGGGGCGAATGGACTTCCTGGGGACACAGGAGTCGGCCTTCTTCCGAGTCATCGTCGGACTGATTGTCGAGTTCCTGGCCGGTGGGGCTCCCAAGGGAGTCATCGAAATCGCACGCCGTGGTGTGGGTACGGAACACCGTCCGACAGCGGATGAACTGGCGGAACTGTTCAAGACCGTGGAGTCCGGCGGGTAGAAGTCGTCCGGTTTCAACGGTTAGCCATCAGCGGAAAGCTGACGGCTGACCGCTCCGCAAACAGTTCTCGACAACATGAACAACGAAGGATCGCAGCATGGCCAGTGGAGGAGGAGGAGCATGGAAGGTCGCGTACGCCGACTTTGTGACGGCCATGATGGCCTTTTTTATGGTGATGTGGCTGATCGCCCAGGATCAAAAGGCGAAGGAAGCTGTCGCCAAGTACTTCAACGATCCTTCCGGGTTCAAGCCGATCGGCATCTCGGGTACTCCTGTCACCAGTGGTGATATCATGGAGGGGATGAGTAGCGGGTACACTCCCGACGCCGATAAAGTCATGCATCAACGCGACGGAACAAGCGAGTTCGAGACCGGCGTCGCTCGGGAGTGGGTCCAGGCCGACCCGGAGCGGCACGCTGAGTTTCTGACGCTCGCCAAACAGATCAAGGCCGAAGCCAAGAACGCGGAACCGGTCCGGCAGAAGGTTTTAACCAAGGAGCAGCACGCCCGTGTCCAGCTGGCCCGGAAGATTCAAGAGAAACTGCACAAGGAGTTGTCCTCTGTCGAACAGCCGACAGCGCGGCAAATGCTGGAAGTGGCCGAGTCCTCCATCAACTGGGATCAAGTCGCCCAGGAGCTGTTGGAAGAGTAGACCGGTCGACGATATCGAGAGCCCGAGGACTTATCGCTTGGCCCGATATGCCACTGCCAGAATCGCGGCGACAGCGGCGTACAGCTGGGGCGGGACGGCGCGGCCGACGTCGATATGTTTGTAAAGAGTACGGGCCACCGGTTTGTTCTCGGTTACATAGATCCCGTGCTTTCGCGCGACCTGCTTGATCCGCTCGGCCCGGCGTCCGGAGCCTTTCGCCACCACAATCGGGGCGGGCATGTCGGGGGTGTAGCGCAGGGCGATTGCCAGGTGGGTCGGGTTCGTGATGACTACGGTGGCCTGCGGAACATTCTTCAGCCCGCGTTCCTTGCGAGCCTCGCGCTGCAGCTTGCGCTGGCGGCTGCGGACTTGCGGGTCGCCTTGCTCTTCGCGGGCTTCCTGCTTGAGTTCCTCGCGGGTCATCATCAGCTGGCGTTCGTGCTTCCAGCGCTGCAGGGCATAATCGAGGAGTCCGACGATCAACATCGCGACGCCCAGCCACAGGAGCGAGTGCGACACGATCTGCGACATGCTGACCAGTCCCTGACGTAGCGACTGGCGGCCGAGCGTCTGGATCGTGGACCAGTCGAGTGCGACACGCCAGCCGATCAGCCCCAGGACCAGCAGCAGTTTGCAGGTCGTCACGGCAAGCTTTTGAATCGATGCTCCCGAGAAAATGCGATTCCAGCCTTGCTCCAGTGAGAGCCGCTCCCACTTCGGTTCGAGGGCGGTGGCCTGCCAGTGAAACCCGACCTGCGCAAAGCCGACGGCCCACTGCAGCCCCCAGACAATCAGCAGCGGTGTCAGGCAACAGGCGGCCACTCCCCCTACGATCCAGGAGACGCTGGCCTGTGTCTCAACGGCGGTCCAGTCGGCGACATGCAGTTTGCCCAGTACCGATCGCATCAATCCGGCCGCTCGGACCAGCCATATGGAACCATAGGAGCGGATCAGGATCGCGACGACGAAACAGACCGCTCCGATCATCAGATCACTGCTATACGCCACCTGCCCCTCGGAGCGCGCCTGCTCCCGCCGACGCGGTGTCGCGTCCTCAGTTCGTCCTTCCAGATCCGGCTGGGCCATGGTCTCGTTCTTGAAATGGGGCCGTCAGCAATCAGCAATCAGCAGAGCCCGCAGAGTCATTCTGGCTGACTGCTGATCGCTCTCCTACAGCTGCTGCGTCCACTCAGCCACCTCGAACATCGACAGCTGCAGCATTCCCACGAGTTCCGGCAGTCCGAAGTACAACGCGGCCAAGCCGACCAGCACGCGCAGCTGGAATCCGATCGACAGCAGATTGAACTGTGGAGTCCAGCGCGAGGCCAGGAACAGTCCCAGCGATGTCAGCGCCATGATGCAGGCGAGGGGAGCGACGATCCGCAGGCCCCAGGCGGACAGCAGGTCGCCCAGCTGCGCGATCGACTCGCCATTCGGCCTCCAGACTGGGCCACCGACGGGGCGACGTTCCAGTGACAGCTGCAGAAAGCGGTAGAGATAGTGATCGACGTTCAGCGCCATGAAGAGCAGGACAGCGATCGCCTCCAGGATCTGACTCAGCACACCCTGGGACTGCGGTTCGAGCGCGGAGATGTTCGTTGCGAAGCTGAGGCCGACTTCCTGATTGAGGTACTCCCCCGCGATCTTGGCGGGGTAGAGGAAGAGTCCCAGGCAGATGGCCAGCAGGCCCCCCGTGAGGGTCTCCCGCATGCTCAGCCAGATCAACATGGGACCATCCGGGATGGGGGCGGTCAGTGAGAGACCGGTCGTCATCCCCAGGGCCAAGGCACACGCCAGTCCGATCTTGACCGTCTTCGGCAGCCCACGACCCGCAAGGGGGGGCAGCAGTGCCACAAAGGTGGCGATTCGCACGAAGGCCAGAAAGAGTGTCGCCAAGTCCGCCGGGATCATTGAGCCGCCTCCGAGATCCGCACCAACATGCGGGTCGAGTAGGTCATCAGCAGTCGCAGCGACCACGGCAGCGAAAGAATGATCACTACCCCGACGGCGGCGAGTCGGGGAACGAACGACAGAGTCTGCTCCTGCACGCTGGTCACAGCCTGGAACACGCTGATCAGAACGCCCACCAGCAAGCTCGCCAGCAACGGCGGAAGGCAGAGGAGCGCGGTCGTCAGGAACAACTCGCGGGCGATCTGGTAAACTTCGATGACTGTCATGGGATTCCTTTCGGGGGGAGCGGTCAGCCGTCAGCGAGAAGGGACCTCGGATTTGCTGGCTGATCGCTGAAGGCTGAAAGCTGTCTTACGGCGTCGGCTTTTTCTTCTCGTCCCGTTTCAGCTTCTTGAAGCTCTCGACCAACTCCACCATCAGGCCGGGGTCATCCAGTTCGGCCAGGATCTTCGACGCTTCGCGCTCCTCGAAATTCGACAGCAGCTGAACCGCCATGTCTGTCTTGCCGTCGTTCGAGAGTTCTTTCAGGAACGTCGCAGCCTTGGCGGGCTCCATGTTCTGGAACCAGGCGGACATGCGCTTGATGTTGTCGCGCTGCAGCGAGTCGACATCCTTCTGCTGGCCTTCCAGCAGCTTGGTCTGCTCTTCGGTCCGTTTCATTTCCTCCGTCTGCTGCGAACGCTTGACGTCGAGTTGCTGCAGCAGGGTCTCCACGGTGCCGATCTGATCGCGGATCTGAATCCGCAAGCCATCGATCTCTTTCTGCTCGCCTTGAACATCGGCGAGCACGAGCCGCAACTGTGACTCCTGCTCGGAGAGCTGGGCCTCCCGCTTGTCGAGCTGTTCGGCACGCTGCTTGATCCCCTTGCCGTAGCGGATGATCTCTTCGACGCTCATCGGCTTGGGACGAGCGGCCACCGGCAGGTCGGTGCCTTCAGCTGGGGCGTGTGCTTCCGCCTTGTCGGCAGGGCCATGCTCGCCGGCCGTCGCGGGTGCCTTGGCCGTTTTGTCAGCGGCTTCGTGCCCCGGCGCGTGTGCGTCCGGCGTCGCGGCGGTCGACTCGTCGTGGGCCGGAGTACGCAGCTTTGAGGAGACAAACGAAGACACACCGGCCGACACGGCAGTGATCACGATGAGGATGAAGAGTTGTTTCATGATGTCGGGGTGTTCTGGGCGTGGTCGGTGAAGTTCCGCATCAACTGGCCATCTTCCAGTTCCAGTTGACGATGGTGGTTGAGGTCCGCCTGGTAGTCGCGTTTGTCCCGCGCCAGGACGTGGTCCAGGGCGGCCTGATGCTGGCGGCGCTGTTGCCAGCGCGTGAGGGCTTCGGTGGTGAGTGCCGCCCGCCGCCGCCGCTCCTGTTCGATCCACTCGAGCAGTGCTCGAATGTTCTCTCGCGCTGCGAGTCCGGCGAGGCGAGTCTCCAGAGGGGCCAGCATCGGATCGGCAGAGGAGACTTCCTGATCCCAGGCGGCCTGTTCATCGAGCAGCGTCTGACGGGCCAGTTCCGCTTCCGCCTCTGCCTGCCGCGCAGCCAGCAGTTCCAACTCGGCCAGACGCGATTGCTGCGTGGCGAGCCGGGCCAGTCGGAGGAAGGGGGAGTGGAACTTGTGCATGGTCATGAGCTGACAGCTGATGGCGTTATTCGCCCCAGGCCTGCCCCAGGCGGATCAGCTCCGCGCGGGTCTGGTCCCAGGGCGATGGGGCGTTGGAGGCTTGCTTGAGGAACTTGAGGATCTCGGGGTACAGCTGGATCGCACGGTCGATCCGGGCTGTGGTCCCGCGTTTGTAGGCACCGATCTGAATGAGGTCCTCCATCTCCTCGTAGGTGGCGAGGCACTCGCGGACGCGACGAGCCGCCTCGCGATGGGACGGATCCGCGATCTCCTGAAACAGTCGGCTGACGCTGCGCAGCACATCGACCGCTGGGAAGTGACCGCGGGCCGCGAGCTTGCGGTTCAGGATCAAGTGGCCATCCAGGATGCCTCGCACCGCGTCGGAGACAGGTTCATCCATGTCGTCCCCATCCACGAGGACTGTGATCAAGCCGGTGATCGAACCGGATGGGGAGGTTCCGAGCTTTTCGAGCGTGCTCGCGAGCAGATTGAAGACCGAGGGGGTGTAGCCGCGTGTGCCGGGCGGTTCGCCGCGCAGCAGACCGATCTCGCGCTGGGCCATCGCCATCCGGGTTACGCTGTCGAGCAGGAACATCACATCGTGCCCCTGGTCTCGAAAGCTGGCGGCGATCGCGACTGCGGTGAGGACCGCCCGAACTCGCATCAGCGGAGGTTCCTCGGACGTGGCGAGGACCACGACTGAGCGGTCGCGACCTGTTTCGCCGAGGCAATCTTCGAGAAACGGACGAACTTCGCGGCCGCGTTCACCGACCAGAGCGATGACGTTCATGTCGGCCCGCGCGGTCTTGGCGATCTCACCGAGCAGCGTGCTCTTGCCGACGCCGCTCCCTGCGAACAGGCCAATTCTTTGTCCGCGACCACAGGTGAGCAGCCCGTCGAGGACTCGCACTCCGGTTTCCAGCGGTCGATCGATACGTGGACGGTCTACAGCACGAGGCGCGACGACCGTACTCTCGTGCCAGCAGCGAGTACTCAGCTGGGGCCCACCGTCAACGGGCCGCCCCAGCCCGTCGAGAACCCGGCCTAGCAGCGAAGGGCCGATCGGGACACGGAGGGACCGGCCCCGTGACGTGACTGGCAGGCCCGGTCGCAGGCCCGATGTCTCGACGAATGGCAGCAGCTGACTGGTGCCGCCGTCGAACCCCACGACTTCGCAGGCCACCGTACGACCATCGTCGAGGTGGACATCGCAGATTTCTCCCAGGGACGTGACCAGCTTGGCGGTCAGGATCTCGTGCGCGCTATGCAGTTCGCCGGCGGTCCGGATGCCGTCGCAGTCGCTGACCCTCGCCCGAAGTTTGTCGACGTTCAATTTCAGCATCATCCAGTCCTTCCAGGAGGTGCCGGCGCATCTCCGCCAAGTGGGCCGAGACTTCGTAGCGCACTGTCTGGTCGGGAGACTCCACGCGGCAGCCACCCCGCGCGAGGCTGTGGTCTTCGAGAATCTCGACGCCCGCCCAGCCGATCGCAGGTTCAGCAGCTAATCGCTCCCGCAGCACGGCGACATCGGCGGGATGCAGCCAGACCCGTCCCGAGTTGTGAACCGCGCAGGCCGTGATCGCCTGCTGAACCAGGGCGTGAACGTTGAACTGATTGGCATCGATCGCTTCATGCACGATCCGTGACGCCACGGCGATTCCGATCTCTACAGCCAAGTCCTGCAGCTCGCGCAGGTTCTGAACCCGGATCTCGGTCGCCTCTTCGAGCTGGAGCGAGCAGTCCTGCAGGGCATCGGTCAGTGACTGGAGCGCAGCCATCTGCGGGAGACCGGGGTCGGTGGACGACGTGTTGGTAGGAGGGGCTTCGGGAACCGTTTCGCTCAATGTCCGTATCGCGACCCCCATCGGTCGCTGAGGGACCGTGATCGAGGTTCGGAATGTGGGAGGGGGGACGTTCACGGGAGAGGGTCAAAGGGCGAGGATGGGTGACGATCGTGGGCAGGAACAAGCGCTCTTTCGCGGAGCGAAAGGCGACATTGGACGATCACTCGGATTCGGACTGTCGGTCAATCTTGGCCAGGGCTTGGGTGATGGCCTGTCGGGCGAGTTCGACCTTCTTGGGAGAGACCTGCGTGAGGAACTCCATTTCCTCTTTCAGAGCCTGACGAGCCCGGTTTCCGAGGTTCTTGCTGATCCGCTCCTGCAATGCTTCCGAGGCATCCTTGATCGCGGTGGCCAGCGTGTTCGTGTCGACCTGCGCCAGCACTCCCTGGATGGTCCGATCGGTGGCTAATCCAAGGTCCTCGAAGACGTAGATCTGGTCGAGCAGCTGCGTGGCCAATTCCGGTTCCTGCTGCTCAATGGCGGCGATCATCGCCCCGCGCTGCGACTTCTCGACCGCTCGCAGGACGCTCGCCAGCCGCTGCACCCGATCGGTCGAGACCGCACTCTCCGTCGGCAGCGAGAGAGCGTGCTCGGTCACAGCTTGAGCCAGTCGCCGAACCAGAATGTCGGGCGACCGGGGATCGCGGGCCAGCTCCTGAGCCACCTTGACGCGACGTTCTTCGGGCAACGCCGCCAGCAGTTCAGCCGTCCGTTTGGGCGAGACACGACTGACCAGGATCGCGATCGTCCGGGGCTGTTCGCGCTGGAGCGCCTGGGCCAGAGCTGCAATCGGCAGACGCTCGAGGTCCGCGATTGGATCCTCGGTAGGCGTCCCAAAGTCCGCGACAGGGCTGCTCGGCTTCTCTGCGGAGGACGGCTGTTCCGTGGGACTCGCAGAGGGGTCTCCGGGCGGGGGCGATACATGAGCTGCGGTCAGCGACAGCATCTGTTCGAACTCCATCAACAGCTCAGGATCGGCTGTCTCGCTGATTGACGAGTCGAGGCGTTTGGCCTCGCTCTGCAGACGCTCGATCGCCTCGGCATCCAGTTCCTTGAGAACCGCTTCGGCGGCTTCCGGAAAGAACCAGAGAAACATCGCAGCCGCCTTCTCTGGTCCAGAGAGGCGGCGAGGTGTTCGAGGTGGAGCTGCGGTGGGCATGATGGGTTATGACTTCGAAGGGGCTTCGTCAGGCGACGCGTTTGTTCATGGGAATCACGTCGGGCCGGGCGCTGGCAGTTTCCGACTTGAGCCAGGCCTGGAGCACAGCGGCGGCGGCCTTGGGATTTCGCATCGCCTGCTCAGAGAGTTGATGCACGCGCTGGGCCATCGCGACGGGGAGCGGAGCAGCGGGCTCAGCGGCTGCAGTGATCGCCGGAGCGGCCTGCCGACGGCGGAGTGAGAGCCAGCTGACCACGAGAGCCACGATCGCCCCAACGCCGAGCGAGGCTGTACGCGTCCAGCCCTGCCAATCCACCGGGGGCACCGCTGCATCCGGTGCCGCGGGGACAGTGGCAATCTTGGAGACCAGGACCTCCACCTCGTCAGTGCGGCGGGCGTCAAAGCCGACGGCCTGCTTCAGAATTCGCTCGACATCAGCCTGGGTCACCGCGGGCGTGTTGGCAGTCGCGGCAGCGGCACCATCTGGAGGGGTCAGGTCGACGACTGCGGCGACGGTGATGCGGCGTATCTTCCCAGGAGCTTCGCGGATGGTGTTCTTCGTCTCGGCGTTGGCATAGGTCGTTTCATTCTCTTCGACCTTGGAGACCGTCCCGGAGTTCCCGGAGCTCTGGGACGCCGACTGGGGCAGGTTACCGCTGACTCCAGCGCCTCCCGTTGGAGTCGACTTGCCGGAGGTCGACTCGGAGCGTGTGGTCTCAGAGACCTTGACCTTTCCGTCGGGATCAAAGGTCGTCTGCTGGGTCTCGGTCGCGGTGAAGTCGATGTCCGCTGTCACGCGGACGATCGATCGTCCGGCTCCCAGCATCTCGCCCAGCATCGTCTCGGCTTTGCTTGACAGCTCCGTCTCAAACCGCCGACGGTACTCGAGCTGCCCCGCGACATCGCCATCTCCTGGGTTGGTCGTATCAGTCAGCAGGCGGCCATCGGTGTCCATGACGCTGACGTCTTCGGGCTGCAGCCCTTCGACTCCATGCGAGACCAGTGACACGATCGAGTTCGCATCCCGTGAGGTCAGCTGGTTTCCCGGCTTGAGTTCCACGATCACACTAGCCGTGGCCGGCGTCGCATCGCGGAGGAACGTCGTCGAGGCGGGCTTGCTGAGATGCACCACCGCCGACTTGATCGAGCGGAACTGCGAGATTGAACGCGCAAGCCGGCTTTCCTGCTGCCGTAACTGGTTCTGGTGAATTTGAGAGGGGTCGTCGAAGATCCCCGAGGTCAAATCTGTTTCAGCCTCAGCGGTGACGATTCCGCCAATATCTCGAACAGCCAATCGGGCCTGGGCCAGCGATGACTTGGGGACCGAGACAGCGGAGGCAGCAAAGTTCAGTTGATAGGGAATCTGCTCTGCCTCGAGAGCCGCTACGACCTCAGCGGTTTCGGTCGGCGAAAGGCGATTCACCAGCGTGGCGTAGTCGGGCCGGGAACTCCACCAGGCGACTCCCCCCAGCACAAACAACATCAGCGCACAGCCACCCACGCAGGCAGCACGCTGACTTGTCGTGAACGAGTTCCAACTCGCGACGAGTTGGTTCCAGGTTTGTTGCCAGGTATTCACGGGAGATCCACCTCGATCGGCAGCACTTTTGAGAGCGATGAGCCGTCAGCCAGAGCCAATGGGTTACGTCAGATTTGCATCCGCATAATCTCCTGATGTGCGTTGACCAGTCGGTCGCGGACACTCAGAAGGATCTGCAGAGAGACGTCGGCCTTGGCGGCTCCCATCACGACCGATTGCAGGTTGTTGGACTCCCCGGTGAGTAGGGCCTGCACGCCGGCCTGAGAGGCCGCATGCTGCGACTCGGCCGAGGCGATCGCTTCGCTCAGGAGGTCCGCGAATGGAGGCGCTCCTCCCGCATTCAGCGTCTGAGTCGTTTGAGGGATGGCGGGATTCGCAGCTGTGACGGGCAACAGGTTCATGATTACGCGTCTCGCAACAGGGACAGGGTCTGTTTGGTGATCTGCTTGAAGGTCTCGAGGGACTTCAGATTCGATTCGTAGGCCCGGCTGGCCACCAGCAGGTCGACCATCTCATGCGGGAGATCGACGTTCGGAAGCTCGACCTGACCGTCGGCATTGGCGTGAGGGTGACCGGGGTCATAGACACTGCGGAAAGGAGTCTGGTCAGGCCGGATCGCCTCAATGCGGACACCCGAGAGCGTGTCGACTCCGCCGCCATCCTGGCCTGCGCTGGTGAACAGAACCTGCTGCCGACGGTAAGGCTCTCCGCTCGCGGTCCGTGTGGTCTGCTGATTCGCGATGTTGTTCGCGACGACCTCCATGTGCATACGCTCGGCTTGCAGCCCGGAGGCGCTGATGTCGGCTGCAGCAAAGATCTGATTGAGGTTCATGAGGACTCATCCTGACGCATGTCGGTGAACGAACATCGAGAACTCAACGAGCTGCGCGGCGGAGCATGCTCATCCGCGAAGCCAGCAATTCCGTGACCGTCTGGTGCAGCAAGGCATTCTGCCCCAGGAGTCCGATCTCGCGATCCACGTCCACGTTGTTCCCATCGAGGCGCGTCGTGGGTTCACCGGTCGCGATCACTTGCGGCTGCACATTGTCGAGCGACTCACCCGCGAGGATCTGCCGCCGGACCTCATCCGCGAAGTCGGTGTCGACTCGCTGGTATCCCTGCGTGTTGACGTTGGCCAGGTTGTGCGCCAGCACCTGATGGCGCTGTGTTGCCAACTCCGCAACGCGGGCAAGAACATCGGTCTCGGCAGAGAAGTTCAGCATGCTTGGTTTATCGGCACAGTCGTTAAAGTTCTCCCGTTTCGCCAAGCCGTTCGAATCCGAATCGCACACTCTTCTGAAAGCCGCTCAACCCTGAGTAAAACAACTCAACCGCGAGCTGTTGGGATTGCGATTCTCAGTGTCCGAAGTGTCGCCTTTCGCTCCGCGCAAGAGCGTTGCGCCACCACATCAAAGCCCCACAAAGTCGCGGGAGAAACTCAAGCCGCCTTCTCGACCTCAATCAGGCCGACCCGCAGGGCCCAGCGGCAGAGCTCAATCCGGTTCTGCACGCCCAGTCGCTTGAACAAACGATACTTATGGCTCTCCACAGCTCGTACGGTCAGGCCCGTCAACTCCGCAGCCTGCCGCGTGGACTCGCCCGAGGCCAGCAGCCGTAGCAGTCGCAGCTGACTGTGCGACAACCGGGTCAACTCCGTCTGTGTCTTCACTTGATGCCGACCGTTCTCGCACGAGATGCGATGCACGAGCTGATTCGACACGACCGCTGTCCCTTCCCCGACCTGCCGGATGGCGCTCGCGATGGAGGACAAGGACTCGGTCTTTGAAAGAAACCCTTTCACGCCGAGTGACAGCGCTTGATCGATCTGGCTGTCGGTGAGCTCGTCCGCGAACACTGCCAGGTGACATCGCTCCGTCTTAAACGCCAGGACCATCGCGATCTCGCTGGCCAGGGCTCGATAGGTGCAGCTGCACATCACGCAGACGTCGGGTTGTTCGTTCCGGACCAGTTCGGAGAGATGATCACAGTGCGAAAGGGTTCGGCGAATGGAGATTCCATATTCGCCCAGTCGCTGCAGCGGCAGCAACTCGACCAGCAGCTGGGTGCGATCGATCCAAACCACATTCTTGAGCGTGTCATACAGGGGCATGGCGTCTTCCTTGAAGCCAGGGTGTTGAACATCCGAGGCGTCGTGCCTCGTTGTGGGCGGACCTTAGGGAGCCCCAGTGACAGCTAGCTGTCATGGGTTCCCGCAACCCCCTGCGTAACTTCCACCGCTTTTGCGAAGTTGCACCGTGATCGGCGAATATCACCGTCAGGTCGCCACACTGGTCGCGGACCACGTGTCAGCGGCGCAAATCTGAGTATGGATACTGGTGTGAAGTCGCTCACGGAGGATTGTGCGAGAAGCTGGCTTCACAGTGTCGCCTTTCGCTCCGCGAAAGAGCGCCGAGTCGGAGCCGCCCAGAATACATAGAAGGGCCCGAGCAGAGAGCGATGATTCGCGCTCTTTCGCGGTGCGAAAGGCGACAATCGATTCGCTAACTCGCCAATTCCTGCTCGGCCGCTTCCGAGCGGATCGACTCATAGGCTTCGCAGATCGTTCGAAAAGATTTGATGACCTGGCGCCAGACCTGAGGGCTGGGTGTCGGCAATTGACTTAAGGCCCAGCGCACGAGTTGCGCGATCCGCATGGGGAGGTCGCCGGCCGAGAGGTCGAGTCCCGCCAGAATCCCCAGGAGCCTGCGCTGGAGTTTCATCTGCGTGGCAGGCAGCACTTTCCCTTCGATCAGCTGCTGCTCCAGCTGCTCCATGGAGTTGAGTGTCGCCTGATACAGGGCGATCACCATGTCGATCCGTGTCCAGCTGTGACGACGTGAACCGGTATAAGCCTGGTGCGCGTTCATGGGGCACATCCTTACGCGAGTGAGGTCCCTGGTTACGTAACGACCTGTCGGTCGTCGCAGCTCAGGGACTCGGAGAACGAGCGAATTCGTCTGAGCGTTTCATCGAACAGTTCTCCCGTAAGTTGCGAGGGGGCTCGCGTTGCCGCGGGAGAATCGCGAACTCCCCGACACGGGCCGGTTTGATCTCTCAAAACGGATTGTCCGGCATAATCTCGCCGGTTGTTGGGCGGCTTGTTGAAATGGATTGCAGCACGGGCTGACTGGCCCATAACGCCGGACATGGGCGGGACGACCATGCTACGGATTAGCGTTTCGTGTTGAGGGTCAGCTGCTGACCGAGCAGTCCGCTCACGGACTGCAACTGGCCGAGTGCCGTCTCCATCGCCTGGAATTGACGCAGAAGCCGTGTACGCTGCGTTTCGACGATTGCATTCTGCCGGTCGAGCTGGTTCTGAATGCGGTCCAGTTCATCGTTGAACGAGTCATCGGCTGACTGCAGTGAACCGCCCTCCGGATCGACGGCATCAGCTAGGGCTTGCTCCAATCGCGCAGCCAGACCGCGCGTCACAGTGACCTGCGACTCGACGGTGGGACCGATATCACCGGCTCCGAGCGTCACTCGCAGCTGCAAGTCGGCGGTGTGGGCATTGGAGGTGGAACCGGTCAGGATCTGCCCGCGGCCGGTGGCGTTCTCTCGCTCCCCGGCCACCTGGAAGTAGCCTGCCACATCGGTGCCTTGCGCTGTTTCCGTCCCGGCCAATCCCAGGTC
Organism: Planctomycetaceae bacterium; assembly: GCA_044337025.1. Classification (GTDB taxonomy): domain Bacteria; phylum Planctomycetota; class Planctomycetia; order Planctomycetales; family Planctomycetaceae; genus TH-plancto1. Next base: position 165,864 of record JBIIOI010000001.1, on the reverse strand, counting down.
ACTCCAGGCTGTGCCCGCGTCCAGATCAATCCGCGAGTCGCGACCGAAGGTACCGGTCGAGAGCTGCAGCTGGTTGCCGCTGAGGGTGACTCGCATGTTGGCTCCGATGGCATCCGGAGCCGCCTGAATCGTCGATCGGAGCAGCGTCGCGAGCTCAGCACGGGTATAGGTCCCGTGGGTCAGCACCAAGTCTCCCGTCGACTGGCCGTTGATGCTGAGCGAGAGCGTGTCGTTGCTGCCGTTGATCACGGTGGACGCGGCCAGATCGATACCGGCTGTCACCTCGGCGCGGGTTGCGGCCTGCGTGATCTCGACGTCGTACGGGGTGGTACTGGCCTGCGTTCGGGTTGATCCCAGGATGAACGAGAAGCCGGGATTCGAGGGCTGCCCATCCAGAGCAAACAGCCTCTTCACGTCCGCCTCCGTCACACCATCGATCTCACCCTCCAGGGCTGCAGTCACTCGGGCTGAGTCAACCTCCAGACGGCCTTGGTCGTTGACGGTTATCCCCAACGCGGACAAGCGGTTCATCTTCGAATTGGCACCCGGGACGACGCCCAGCACCGTGGAGCGAAGCTCCTGCTGAAGCTGCCGCGCCGTGCGGTTCCCCTGCAACAGGCCCGACGCGGCGCCGTCGACACCGACCTTGGACTGGGTGTCGATGAACTCCATCACGCCGTTGAAGGCCTCGACAAAGTCATTCACGGCTTCCACTGCAGCCGAGGAGTCGCGGGCGATCTCGATCGTGAGCGGGGTGCCGGGGTCGGCTTTCAGGAGATCGATTCGCACCCCTTCGATGAGTCCATCAAACCGGTTGGTCGAACTGGTCACCGTGATCGCTCCCGGTCCAGAACCGACCGAGACTGTCGCATCGGTGGCCGCTTGAACCGGTGATGCCATGTTGAAGTCGGGGCGGTCTCCCGCAGACAGATTGTTCGTCAGCGTGATGGCGTTGGCGGTTCCGGTTTCGCGACTGGTCAACAGCAGCCGGGTTCCCGAAGAATCTGTCAACAGTGAAGCCGATGCCCCCGGTGCGGCCCGATTGATCGTCTCGGCCAGACCGGTCAGCGTGTCGTTCGTGCTATCGATGGTAATCGTCACGGGAGGGCGCTGGCCGACCCGCAGTTCGAGAGTCCCCTGGGTGATCGCTGCATCTGCGGAACTGAACGCCTGTGTGGCCACCTGATGAGCCTGGGCGAGTTGATCGACTCGAAGCTGATAGACGCCTTCGGCGGCGCGGTTGCTGGCGGTGGCTGCGATCAGCGTCTCGTTGGAGAGCCGGACTTCGCGCCGCCCCACAACGCCGCCCTGAGCCCGGACAAGGTCTCCGCTGGCTGATCGCAGGGTGGTGATCCGGCCTTTCAAGGCGGTCAGGGCTGCCTGTCGAGCCAGGACTCCCTGGCGACGGGACTCGGCGAGAGTGACCTGTTTCCGCTGGGCCTCCAGCAGTCCCTGGATCACTTCGTCGGTGTCGATTCCCGAGTTCAAGCCGCTGATATTGATCGAAGCCATGGGATGACTCTCTACTTCCAGACCGACCGAGTGCTCATTTGCATTGGTGTGATCGGCTGGCAATCACCGTCAGCCGAAGGAGGAAATGCTTGAACTCTGACAAGGCCGGCCAGACCGATGCCCACTCAATGAGAAAGACCGCCCGCGCCCGCGAAGTTGCTCTCGCACTTCGCGTCGGCGGGACGGTTGTTCTTCTGCTGTCTTGTTCAGACCGGGAATTCGACTGGAGCGAACCAGCCGGCCTCCCGTTCTGAGACGTTTCGATTACTGCAGCAGTGACAGGATCAGCTGAGGCTGCTGGTTGGCGGTCGACAGAACCGATGCACCCGCCTGGACCAGAACCTGGTTCTTGGTCAGGTTGGCGATTTCTTCGGCGAAGTCGGTGTCACGGATGACCGACTCAGCGTTGACGGTGTTCTCCAGGGTGGCCTGGAGGTTCGAAGCGGTCGCCTGCAGCGTGTTCTGCTGGAACGCACCGAGCGTACCCCGCAGGTTCGTCACGTTGTCGATGGCCGAATCGATCACAGCCAGAGCGTCCTGAGCCTTCGAGGCCGAGGTCACGTCGATTTCGTTCAGGTTGTTGAACTGGTTGCCGCTCACGCCGACACCCAGTGCGGTGGTGTTGACCTGATCGATGGCCACGTTCGCTGTCTGGTTGGCGTTGGCTCCGATCTGGAAGACCAGCGAGTTATCGACAACCGTCGTGTTTCCCTGAGCACCGGTCACGGTGAGGGTGGCGTTGGCACCGGCCGCTGCGAACTGGACCGACAATCCCTCGGCGTTGCCGGAGGTCGCGGTCAGCACGTTGCCCTTGCCGGTGAAGCTGGTACCACCGATGGTCCCGACGACGTTCACTCCGGTGTCTGTGGCGGCGGTCACACCGAAGCCTGAGCTGGTGGCGGCTGCAGCGACGTTCGAGACAACCGAAACCGAGGCATCGGAACCGAAGGCGTTGGAGTAGATGCGGGTCGAGCCGGCCGCGATTTCGGCGGTGGCACCGGTCTGTGCAGAGAAGTCGTTGACGCGAGCCACGACTTCGGCCTGGGTCATGCCGGACTCCAGCTGAATCGCAACACCGTTGACCGTCAGCGTCTCATCGGCTGCGAGAGCTGAGGACTGAGCGGTTCCAGCCGTCAGGTTGGCTCGTTCACCAACGGTGGTAACAGCCACGGCGTAGGTTCCGGCCTGCGTGCTGGTGGTGGCCTTCAGAACCGACACGTCCGCGTCGTTCGACGTCCCGGAGACCCCTCCGCTGCCATCCAGCAGCTTCTTCGTTCCGAACTGCGTGTTGTTCGCGATCCGGTTGATGGTATCGAGAGCGTTGGCGATTTCGGCCTGGTTAGCAGCCAGGGCATCGTCGTCGTTGACGCCGGTGTTGGCCGAATCAATCGCCAGGGTGCGAACCTTGACGAGCAGGGAGTTGATTTCGTTCAAGGCCCCTTCAGCGGTCTGAACCATCGACACAGCCTTGTCGGTGTTGTCGATGGCCTGCCGCAAGCCGGCGATCTGAGCACGCTGCTTTTCGGAGATGACCAGAGCCGCAGGGCCGTCGGCACCGCGGTTGATCTTCAGGCCGGATGACAGCCGCTCGGTCGTCTTGGCCAGAGCGCTGCTGGCGCGGCTGAGGTTGGCCTGGGCGTTGAGGGACGTGGAATTGTTGATCGCTGACAGCATTGATGAACTCCAGATTTGCTTCGTCACTGAATCCCGATGGGGGGTTCGACTCAGCGGTGGGGGGTATTACTCCTGACGGACGATCGCCGCGGCAGTCTCTTCCGCGGCCCTCCTGGTGAGCAGTGCCCCGTTGGACAACCGCAGACGTGCCGCGATCACCACATCAGGACGGACTTCGGGTTCCGCAGCCAGTCGTGAAGACCAGCGCTCAATCTCCGGGGAGAGAGCACGCCACGTCGTTGCTGGAGTCGTCGTTTCGACGCTCTGCTTCGCCTGAGGCGCGACACCATTGAGAGAGAGATGCGGGCCCCGAGATGCGATGGGAGAACCATGCGGAGGCGAGTGGAAATGTTCGATCTGCATGGTTCTGACTCGCATGAGGGACTCATAAATGTGATCGAAGCAGTTCGGCAAAACTTGTTCTCCATTTCGAATGGATTTCGAGACGGGCATGGCCGATGACTTTGAGGGTTGCGTCAACTTTGCAGCCGATCCTGCGAGAAAACACGTGAGCTCAGAGGAAAACACACCACCGCCGCGTCAGTTCCTTCCCCAGTCCAAAGCACTGTGGGGCGCGCTCCTGTGTGGACCGCTGGGAGCTGCGTTGGGATTGCTCCCCGCTCTCTGGTCACCGGCCACCGTGAAGACATCGGTCGCTCCGCCGCAAGCAACCACCGCCGCAGCAAGCGACATCGCAGCAACCGCTTCGTCCGAGTCCAAGGCACATGGCCACGAGGTCATCGAAGACGCGACAGCTCATCAGACCGGAGCCCAGCTGCAGCAGTTCTCCTCACTGGTTCAATCTGCGGATGCTGATCTGAGAGATGGTCGGATCATGCAGGCCTTGCGTCGGTATCGATCTGCGTCCGAAGTGATGCGGCCCACGCCGCAGGTCCTGCTGCGACTGGCTCTGGCTGCTGAGGCCAGCGGCGATGACCCACTCGCATGGGATTCGTTTCTGCAGGCCAGCGAGCTCGATGCGCATGGAATGATCGGTCGAGTTTCTCAGCTGGGGCTGGCTCGGATCGCATCTCGGCTGGGGAACATCAATCATGCCATTCACTGCCTGAATCGATTGCTGCTCCAGCAGCCTGCGAACGAGGATCCTCAGATCATCGAAGAGGCTGTGCATCTGCTGGCTCATCTGCGATGTGGTGGCGTGTCGAACGACCGAGCCGATTGGAAGCAGTTGAACCGTCTGGCACTGCCGGGACTCAAGCTCGCTCCTGACCGTTGGGCTCAACTGGCCGAAGGAGGGCAGTTCGAGCCACCCAGCACTGACCAGCCGGTGCATCCCGATCGACAGCCAGGTGTGGCTGTCCTCTCAGCACCGGACGACAAACATCCCGACCAGACCTGGATCGCGGCACGCATCCCGGATCAGGATGTGCTCCTGCTCATTGATACGGTCTGCTTGAAGGCGGGTTGGACATTGAAGCTGGAACCAGCGGTACGGCAATCACTGGAAGGGCGAGTTGCCGGACTTGATTTCGAGCGGCTGACGGTCGGGCTGCTCCTGGACTCGCTGCTGCATGAGACCAATCTCGACTGGTCGCTGCACGGCAGCACAATCGAGATCCAACCAGAAGCGGAGAACGTCGACCTTCGCAACCGCCAGATGCGGGCGACTCGGGTGGCGTTAACGCTGGCTCCCAAGCATCCGTGGTCTGGCTCGACGCTGCTGGCGCTGGCCAAGGTGGCCATGGCGTCCGGTGACACTGCGGGGGCCACACGCTGGCTGGAGCAGACACTGCGTCTCTACCCCCGATCCGATTTGTCAGCGGTCACGTACTTCAATCTGGGCAAGGCTCGACTCGCCCTGAACCAGATCAAGGCCGCACAAGTCGCCTTCCAGCGGGCGGTGGACTCGGGACACGGGCAGCCATGTCAAGCACCCGCCTACTTGTATCTTGGTCGACTGCAACTGGAGCAAGGAGAGTTCAAGCCCGCAGCCACGTCCTTGTCTCGTTGCCTGGCGATCGGTTCGCACTGGCCCGAGGCGGCTCAGCTGCTGGCGGTCGCTCAGCTGCGATCCGATCATCCGGTCAACGCGAACACGGTGCTGATGGACCATCGGGCACTCTTTGTGGAGCCGCATGATCGGGACATCGCGGCGTTTCTGTCGGCCTGTGCCCGCTATCGACATGCCGATTCGGGGGCCACGAAAGACCTCGAAGCCCGCGAGGTCGTGCGAGCGCTCGGCCCGGTCACCAAGGTCCCCAGCTTCAGCACGGCGTTGCCTCTGCTGGTCGCTGATATGAGTCGCGAACTCGGCCTCGAACTGGCTGCCATTGAGATCGCTCGAGAAATCCTGACTGTCGAGTATGACCACGCCTGTCGTGAACAGGCGGGGATGATGGTCTGCGAGCTGGCCGAAGATGATGTGGGCATACAAGGCGACGTGGGGGCCGAGCTGTGGCGACTCCGGGCCTGGCTCCGGCAGGGAGTCCACGGGGCCGATCGGCGGAACCCTCAACTGGTCATGAGTCGTTGTCAGCGGTTGCTCGCCAGTGAGCTGCCGCCGTCCGAGCGTGAGGCCTGCCTGCGAACACTCGGGGCCGCTTACGAATCGCTGGGCAGGCACCTCGAAGCGGTCTACTGCTTCGCGGGTGTGTCTCCGGATCTGGCCACTGAATCAGGGGAGACCGTCCATTGAGACCCACCCGCCTTGCACTCGTTCTGGGAACTCTGGCTGCGACGGAGCTGTCGGCACTGCCTCTGTGGTGTGACGATGTTCCGCTGGCCAAGAAGTTTCCACGGACACCTTCGATTCGCGTCGTGTCGGCTTCTGACGATCCGTGTCTGCCTCCGGTGGGCCCCACACGTCGTCAGCGCATTCAGAGCCTGAAGGATCGCGTGAACTCGCTGAAGTCGAGTCTGGTGAATTCCCCGCCGCCACAGTCTCCCCCTGTACCGGCGCCGCCAGTCGTGGACGAAGAACCGCCGCTGCTGGTCGAACCAGTAGTCGTTGTGCAGGAGACTCCGGCTGAGAAAGAGCCAGCCAAGGAGCCCGAGACTCCAGTCAGCCTACCGCCGGTGACGCCGCCCGTGACACCTCCGGTCAGCGAAGACCTCGAACCGATTCCTCTTCCGCAGCCTGTTGCCGTTCCCGAGCCGATCCCGGTGCCCGTTCCCGAGCCACAGCCAGAGCCGATGATTGAGCCGGTCCCCGAGATGCCACCGGCACCCGAGCCAGTTCCGGAACTCCAGCCCGTCCCGGAGCCCCAGCTGCAACCGGCTCCTGATCCGGTGCTGCAACCGGCTCCGCAGCCGATCATCGAGCAGCCAATGCCGCCTCCGGAGCCGGAGCCGATGCCTGCAGTCCCCGCACCCGCAAAGCCGATACCCGTCCCTCCAGCGTCCAATGCCGCGACCGGCCACGAAGGCTCCCCGCTCACGCTGCCCACAGAGCTCCTGGATCAGTCGATCGACCGCCTGCGGATGGGGAACAATCTCTACGCGATCGGAGCGTACGAACTGGCGTTGATGAACTACGAGATGATGCTGCGGAAACCATTGAGCCCGACCGAATCTCAGTGGGTTCATTTTCAGGTCGGCAACTGCCAGCGGCATCTGGGCAAAACCGCCGAGGCTCAGAAGTCGTACCGCCATGTTGCCGGAGAGACCTCCGAAGAGTGGCTGGGCCAGATGTCACGCTGGTGGCTCAAGGAACTGGATGATCGCGCCCAGCTGCAGGGCCGTGTCGCCGAACTTGACCAAGTGATCAGTACGCTCAAGCAGGAGCTCAAAAGTGCCCCTTGATACAACGACTGAGTTTCCCGAAGAACGCCTGTCTCAGGATCTGATGAGAATCCGCTCCGAGCTGCAGCGCGGAGATCGAACGGATCGCAGCCTCGACGAGCTGTACGAAACGCTCACACACTACGATCACGAGGCCCGAGGGGATTCACCGACGCCCGACATGCAAGCGGCCCGAACTCCGAGACCGGCGAGCGGCACGCTCGACGATCACCGGCTGACGGTGCTCATTGCCATGGTTCAGGAGACTCGCACGCAACTGCGGGCGCGGGCTCTGAATCTGGCTGAGCGGATTGAGGCTCACGAGGCCGCTCGGGAAGCCCAGGCCTGTTATGGAACGGTCGCTCAGCGGGAACTCGCTCGTCCGGCTCTCCCCGAGGTCCTCTCCCAGTCGTAGAGCACAAACCGGATTGCACTGAAGCCGACTTCTGGAATCTCGACTCGCCTGACTATGTTCATCAACCTTCGATCTCCGGTCATGTTGGATCTGCTGCGCGAGGTGGAGCGGTATGCTCCCAGCGCGGCCAGCGTGCTGATTACCGGAGAGAGCGGTGTCGGCAAGGAATCGGTCGCCCGTTGGCTGCACGATTCCAGTGCGAGGACACGGCTGCCGTATGTGCGAGTGAACTGTGCCGCGTTGACGGAAACACTGATCGAAAGCGAACTGTTCGGACACGAGTCCGGGGCGTTTACCGGAGCCCAGCAGACCCGCGTGGGGCGGTTCGAACTGGCCGGGCAGGGCACTCTGTTTCTGGATGAAATCGGCGAGCTGTCACTGCGATGCCAGGCCAAATTGCTGCGCGCGCTGGAGGAGCGTGAATACGAGCGGGTCGGTGGAAACTCGACATTGCGATTCCAGGCCCGTGTTGTCTCAGCCACCAATCGTGATCTCGACGAGTCGATGCGGCTCAAAGAGTTCCGGCTGGACCTCTACCACCGGCTGGGTGTGTTTCTGATTCATGTGCCTCCGCTGCGCGAGCGTCCCGAAGACATCCCAGGCATCGCCCTGGCGACATTGCAACGGCTCCGCGACGAGGCGGAAACCCAGGCAGCTTCGATCTCCACGGAGGCGATGAACTGGCTGCAGGAGCAAACGTGGCCGGGCAATATTCGTCAGCTCCGCAACCTGCTGCACGCAGCTGCGGTTCTGACGACTGGTTCGCAGATTGAAGCGGACACGTTGCGGCGTCAGTCCGAACGCGTTGCTGTCGGCAACGAAGCGAACTCCGACTTGCCACCGAAGACCCTGGAGGAGATCGAACATGATGCTATTCTGGATCGCCTGAAAGTTTTCAATGGAAATAAGACGCTGACGGCACGCGATCTTGGCGTCACTCCGCGGACCATTCGCAACAAGCTGCGGACTGATCGCACGAACCGGTCGGCCTGACGGGCTGTGAGTCGGCTTGTAGCATGGGCGTCCCGCCCATGTCAGGTTTGTCGAAGAAGGTCGGTAACGAAGCGGTTAAGTCTCGGAGCCAGGACATGGGCGAGACGCCCATGCTACGGTGTTAGCCTGCGGCGACGGCCCGTTCGGAATCGTCGGAACAGTGAGTCGCCCAGGGTGTAGAAATCCGGCGGCGGGGAGCTTCGCTGATCTTCAATACGAGAAGCGAAACATCGTCGCGGTTGGGCCCATGTCCCTGATGCAAGGAGCGAACCCCCTCGACTCGGCTGGCGATGTCAATCGCCCGCAGGTCTCGTGAACGTTCGATTTGGTCAAGTACTACCGTGGTTCCCAACAGATGACCGGACCGGCACAGGGTTTCATCGACTCCATCTGAGAAGAGCGCGATGATCTCATCAATGTCGATCATTCCCAGCACACACAACTCATAATTCTCCTCTGGATTGAATCCCAGTGGAAGCGAATCGCTGCGTAGACGCACGGTCGATTCGCCCCGGCGAAAGTGAAACCCGACATGTCCCGCACTGGAGTACGTGGCCTCACGCGTGAGCAGGTCGATCTGCACAACGACGGCGCAGATGAATCCGGACTGAATGCGACCGGAAAGGGTTTGGTTGGCGCGCGTCAGTATCCGATGCGGTGGGGCTCCTTCGGTCGCGAGGCTCCGTATGATCCCGATCACTTCGGTGGCGATCATTCCGGCCGATGCACCGTGGCCCGTTGCATCTCCCAGGAACATCGTCAGGCGAGTCCCTGATCCGTTCAGCACCAGATCGACATGGTCGCCTGACACGGGATCGACTGAGTGGGAGTACCCCGCGACTTCCAGCAGGCAGCGGCGGGGTCCAGGAACTTGGCAGGAGAATGTCAGCATCAGAATTACGCTCTCTGAAATTGACCGGGGTGGAGGGGTTTCGACATGTCGATCGACTGGTAGATCACATCCGGGATCAGACTCGTACACAGCTCTCCGACACGTTCAATCACGCCCGGTGATCCGAGGTCTTCGAGTCGTTGCAGTCCTGGGTTATCGCGGAAGGGATACTCCGAGGCCGGTGCGAGCGTCTGGATGAAGTTCGCGATATGGTCGCTGGCCATCGTCAATGCGACCAGCCGACGGTTGATCGTGGCTGGGTGATCTCCGTGGTGAGCCAGCATGACCTCGCGCAGCTCGATCGGCAGGCGGTTCTGTTCAGCGTACCACGCTCCGATCGCACAATGATCGGTCCCCAGGATCTCGCGTTCCGCTTGGGTGATGCCTTCGCCTTCTTCGAAATCCAGCGGGTCGATCTCTTCGAATCGATCCGGGTAAGAGGCGGCAATCAACATACGTCCCATGTCATGAATCAGTCCGGCGGTAAAGTCCTCTCCATAGAACCCCAGCCCCAGCAGCCGGTTCAGCTGCACGGATGTGATCGCTGTGGTCATGCTGTGCCGCCAAAGCAACTCTTGAGCCAGCCGGCCTTCCAGCGGCAGACGCTGCATCAAGCTGGAGAAGCTTGCGGACAGGATCAGATTCTGACACTGCTTGAATCCCAGACGCAGCACGGACTGATGCAGACTGGTGATGGGACGGTCGGGTGAAAACAGCACGCTGTTCGACTGCGCGATGATATCGGTCGCCAGTCGCAGGTCGCGTTCGACGATTCGGGAGAACTCTCGAATCGTACAGCGCGGGTCTTTGGCGATCTCCAGAGCTTCGATGGCGACAGTCGGCAACATGAACGATTCGCGCAGCGTCGAATGGAGATGTCGCTCCACGTGGATCGGGATGACAGCGGATTCGGGTGGACTGGCCGGGGCAACCATGTCGGACTCGGTGGTTCGTGCAGCAGCTATGGATGGTCTCATTGCTTAAGAACTAGCACCCGTGCCCGGTTGACGTTCGATGTCACTCGATCATCAGCGGAGATTCCCACACTCAACCGGCCCCAGTGAGGGCTGTAGCGGACGAGCCCAACGTGCGGAGAATTAAGGCGTGAGTGCAGGCGCTCAGGCCTAAGTAAAAGCCACGCGCACAGCGAGTTTTGCAGTGTCGATTGATCGCCCGCGGGCTGCGATTTCCCGGTGAGGGAATAAGCCGCACTCCGAGTCGAAGGGCGCTGATATCGAAGGTTTTCCGAATGTGGCTATTTCACCACGTTTGCCGAATCAACCAGGCCCGTAAGTTATGTGGCATGTCAATTGCTTTGTCGTGACTCGTGTCGTTCAACGCGCAAGGGATTCGCGAGTGACCACCGATCTCACATTGGCCTCCCTCAATATCAATACCGCGGACAGCCTCTCTGCTGATCCGGAGCGATTGCTGCTGATCCATGCGGATGCGTGGTCATCCCGGTTTGAGACTGACCTTGAGGCTGCGGCTCAACTCATCACCCCGACCGTGGTGTCGACGGATGTTGTTTCTAAGCAGTGGGATCTCGATCTCACGCTCGATGTTCCGGACGAACTCGAAATCACCAAGGACTCGTCGGTCGTCGAACAGCTGATGTGTCTGGGTGTCACACTGCCACCGCCGATCGAGCGACCACCAGTGGGTATCTCTGTCGTGCCTGTCGACGATCCAGCACCCCAGCTCGCAGGCGAAACGTCCATCCAGCCTCGTACTGAGTTGCCAAGTCCGATCCCCCTGGAACGGGCTCTCAATGCCGTTCCCAGCGAGAGCCTGGCTGGGATTCCTCGCCCGGAATCGACCGAGCCATTGCCGGTCGATGAGTCGCTGCCTGATTTGGAAACTCCACAACTTCCCAAACCAAGGCAACCGGCGATCAGAACACCTTCGCAATCACCTGCTGAGGAGGCACCCGCCGACTCGCCGCGCTTCGAAACCGTCCATGCAGGTCCCAAGCCTGAACCGACGCTGCCGGCGTCTGCTGAGACTCCCGAAGCCACAGATGCACCGCTACCAGAGATCGAGAGCACAGCCACTGTCGACCTGTCTGCGGGCTACGCTTCGGCCACGTTGAATGAATCTCGTACACAAGCTCCGACCGCGACCCCAGAGCCAACTCACAGCGGAAACCGGATCCCCCAGGAGCCGCGTACCGAGCTGAGCGAGATCGTCCGCCACGTCCGGACGATGGTCGTCGAGCAGGAAACCCGATCCACGATCCAGATGGAACCGGCCGAACTGGGACGGATGACTGTGGAACTGGTGGAAGCCCCTGAAGGACTGCGGGCGTATGTTTCCGCCGAAGATCCGACCGTCCTGCGGTTCCTCGAACGCAACATCCAGCTGCTGGAGTCCGAGGCCCGCCTGCAGGGCGTGGGGAACATGTCGTTCTCCGTCGGAGCCGACGTCTCGGGAGGCCTTGGTCGCGGCGATCAGCGGCAGTCCGAGGCCGAAGCCTCCTTCCGCCGCAGCAGCGAGTGGAACACCGCACCGCCCGCCAAGCCCCGCTCACGCCGCGAACTCGACACGAACGCCTGACACGAAACAACACTCGGAGACTCGCATGAACACAGCCAGCTTTAACTCACAGATCGGACGCGATCAGTTCATGGAGCTGCTCGTCACTCAGCTTCGCAATCAAGATCCGCTTGAGCCGGTCAACCAGCAGGACTTTCTCGGTCAGCTCGCGCAGTTCTCGTCGCTGGAGGGGATCGAGCGGCTCAATCTGAACTTTGCCGAGTCTCTGAAGTTCCAACAGCTCTCTCAAGGAGGGGCGCTTGTGGGGAGTCGCGTCGAATACACAAATTCTCAGGGAGAGCTGCGGACCGGGCGCGTCGACTCAGCCCGCGTTCTCAATGGGGAGCTGCGGTTTCAGATTGGCGATGACACCGTGGGGCTGGGTGACCTGACCGGCGTCGTTCGCGACGTGTGATTCACTCGCGTCCTGAAACTCACCCGGCGAGAGCCGATCCCGCCGCCTGCCCCCACTCACTCGAAAGAACTGAACCATGCCGAACGCATTGCAGATTGGTGTCTCCGGACTGACCTCGCACGAGAAGATGCTGGAGGTCGTCGGGCATAACCTGGCGAACGCCAACACCACAGCCTTCAAGTCGCGACGCGTCCTCTTCTCGGACTTGATGTACGAGGGAATTCGCTCGACAGCTGCGGAGAAAACCGGCATCCTCGGGTCAATCAATCCGTCGCAGATCGGCAACGGCGTCAAGGTTGCGAACGTCGATGTCGACTTCAACCAAGGCGAACTGGAGCCGACCGGTGATCCGTTCGATATGGCGATCGAAGGGAACGGCTTCTTCGTCGTTGATGGAGGGCCGTCCGGGCAGCTCTATACGCGTGCCGGTTCGTTCCGGCTGGACGAGCAAGGTTCGCTGGTCGACCCCGCCACAGGATTCAGGGTCCAGCGGTTCGGAGCTTACGGCGAGCCCGAGGGGCTGAACGCAGGCTTCCAGGTTCCCGGCGACTCCAGCATTCGGATTCCACTCGGAGCAGCGATTGGTGGCCAGGGGACCGATATCGTCAACATCGCCGGTAACCTGAAAGCTGGCTCCACCGGGCCGGTCGAACGACGGTTACAGTCGTTTCGTGCCTGGACGGTCGGGGGGCTGCCAGCCACTGCGACGACCCAGCTGAACCAGCTTGATGGGCTGACTCAGCCCTATGTGACCGGAGATCAGATCCAGATCGTCGGGGCCGAGACCAACGGCAACGCCGTTTCGGCCAACTTCAGTGTCACTCCGACGTCCACCTTGGGGGATCTCGTCAACTTCATCGATTCGACATATAGCAGTTCCGGGGCAACTCTGGATGCCTCGGGCAAGATCGTGTTGACCGCCGATGCCACCGGGCCATCGCTGCTGTCGATGACCTTGAGCGACGCTTCGACCAATCAGGGGAACCTGGCTTTGACCACCAATCCGCTGGTCGTCGCCGCAGCTGGGAAAGACGGGGACCGCGTGCAGGGAGGAATTCAGGTATTCGACATTCGCGGCGGTGCTCACGTCGTCAACCTGACGTTTCAGAAGCAGGCTGACTCTTCCTGGACGATGACTGCGGCTTTGGATGCGACTGATGGTACGGTGATTGACGGCTCGGTCCAACGGATCACCTTCAACCCGGACGGATCGTTCGCCGGGGCAGGGGACACCGGGATGGGAGATCTCTCGGTCTCGTTCTCGTTCACCGGTATCCCCACGCCTCAGGTGATGCGTTTCGGCTTCGGGGATCCGAACTCATTGCAGGGGCTGACCGAACTGGCCTCGACGTCGTCGATCGCGGCCCAGCAGAATGGCTTCGCTCCCGGAAAGCTGATCTCGGTACGTATCAAAGGGACCGGCGAGGTGGAAGGAGTCACCAGCAACGGTCGAGCGATTCCACTCGCCCAATTGGCGGTCGCGTCGTTTCGCAACACCGATGGACTGCAGAGTGTCGGCGATAACTTCTACTCGGCGTCGGTCTCCGCCGGCGAACCGGAAATCGGCACCGGCCAGGCGGGCGAGCGCGGCACCATCCGGTCGGGACAGCTGGAGCGTTCCAACGTCGATATGGCGACTGAGTTTACCCGCCTGATCGTCGCGCAGCGTGGCTTCTCGGCCAACGCCCGGACGATTACGGTGGCCTCTGAAACACTCGAAGAGGTCCTGGGGCTGGTCCGGTAACGAAGGCGTTCGGCGTTTTGGAGCCGAAGGGCGGTCCCAACCTGCGAATGCGTCATTCGTAGCCAGCCCACGTCAATAGCAAGAAACGTGCGAGATCCGGCAGGATCTCGCACGTTTGTTTTTTCTGGAGAGCACAAGTCAGTGGCTCCCGGACGGCTCGTTCTGGCTGAAAGCTGACGACCGCACGCTGGCTGAGATGGATGAGGGCCTGAGGGCTGACACCGGACTGATTTCAGGATAAAAACGGAGCTTCCGATTTCTCTCCGCAGCGGTTCTTCGAAAGGTCGCTCCATGCCTCGCACTCGCAGATCATTCCTGGCCCAGGTCGGCACCGTGGCCGCCTCGGCATTCGCAGCTCCGATGATCCTCCCCAGCCGCGTGTTTGGGGCCAACGAGCGGATCACGTTGGCTTCCATCGGAGTCAAGAATCAGGGGACCAATAACCTCAAGGGGTTTCTGAAGACCGATGTCGATATCGCCGCCTTGTGCGATGTCGATTCCAAGGTCCTGGGCGTGGCAGCGGAACTGGTTGGAAAGGACAAACCCAAGCCGACGACCTGCGGCGATTACCGAGAGATCCTGGACCAGAAGGGGATCGATGCGGTTGTGATCACGGTGCCCGATCACTGGCATGCCCTGATGTCGATTCACGCCTGCCAGGCCGGCAAAGATGTCTACTGCGAGAAGCCGCTGTCACTGACGATCATGGAAGGTCGGCGGATGGTCCAGGCTGCCCGCGACAACAAGCGGATCGTGCAGACCGGCTCTCAGCAGCGTTCCAGCCACGAGTTCTGGCAGGCCTGCATGCTGGTCCGCAACGGGATGATCGGCGACATCTCCGAAGTCCACGTCGGCATCCCCGGGCCGAATCATCCCGGAAAGCTCCCAGCTGACACTGAGGCCCCGTCGGAACTGAACTACGACCTGTGGCTCGGGCCCGCTCCGCTGAAAAAGTACAACGAGAAACGCGTCCACTACAACTTCCGGTTCTGGTGGGATTACTCCGGTGGCCAGATGACGAACTTCGGGGCCCACCATCTCGATATCGCGCAGTGGGGACTTGGAATGGACGAGTCTGGCCCGGTCGCCTGCGACGGGACCGCGACCTTCCACCCTGAGAAGTTCCACGAAGTCACCGAAACGGTTCGGCTGGTCTACACCTATGCGAACGGTGTGAAGGTCACCTGCGGTCAGGGCCAAAAGGACATTCAGCAGGGAGCCCGGTTCATCGGCTCCAAGGGCGAAGTCTGGGTCAACCGCGGGAAGATCACATCGACGGTCGAGGGACTGCTCGATCAGAAGCTCGACGATGCCAAAGTCCAGCTCTACCGCAGCAAGAGCCACCACCAGAACTTCCTGGACTGCATCAAGAGCCGCGAGCTGCCGATCTGCGATGTCGAGATCGGCCACCGCTCGGCCACGGTCTGCCACCTTGGCAATCTGGTCGCCCGCCTGGGCCATGGGGTCAAGTGGGACCCAGCTGCCGAGAAGATCGTCGGCGATGACGAAGCGCAGGCGATGACCGACAAGGACTATCGCGCTCCGTACTCACACGACATGCGGTACACGGCCAAGTCCTGACGAGCGGTCGGGGCAAAGTGAGTTTGACACGGGCGGCCCCTCAGAGCCGCCCGTGCTGTTTGGGGGGGGCAGGGCGGCAGGGCAGGTCAACCAGAGATTCTCCGCGTGCTCACTTCATGTGGTGTGGCTGATGTCTGGTGCTTCGAATGACCGCGATTGGCCGAATACCGACGGGTGAGAATTGGCTCATCCTTGTCGCCAAAGAACAGACCAGCTACTGTTTATGCACAACTGGTCCGAATCGTCCAAAGGAGTCAAGATGGGAGTCGAGCATTCATGCTGCAATTCACGCAGTGTCCCGATGGGATACTCGCTGTGGGAGTTCACCGGTTCGTCGTGGAGCCTGAAAAAGGACGCGTCCCGGCCCGGAGCCAAGCCGAGCGCTCCTCCCAGGGTGCCTGGGCTGTTTGCCGGTCAGATTCGTGCGACTCCCAGCGTTCTGGTCTGTGAGACCTCGCTGTAGTTCACGCGGCCGACTGAGATCAACGAAACAGGGAGTGAGGCAGGCAGTGTCTCGCTCCCTGTTTTCTTTGACTTTGACGTGACGACGGTCTTCGAAAGGGCAGTGGGGACACGCGGCGAACTATTCGATCGGGACAACAGCGAACTTCTTCAGTTCTGCGCGGTTCATGAAACCCAACTGATAGCGTTTTACAACGCCACCATCGATCAGCAACAAAACTGGAATCGGCGACACCTGGAAGTGGCTGGCCAGATGCGGGCGTTCGTCCACGTCGATCGTCACCACCTTGAACTTCCCCTCGGACTTGGCATTCAAGTCCTCCAGCAGCGGCTTGAGCTTCTTGCACGGGGGGCACCAGGTCGCTCCGAATTCGACCACTACGGGCACCGGACTCGCCACGACCTCTTTCTGAAACCACTCGTCAGGTGGCATTCCCGCAGCCACCAGCTTGGCAGGCGGTGCATCGGGCGCAGAGCCCTGGCATCCCGTCAGTACGGTCGCGACGAACAGCAGCAGTGTCCATGGTTTGGCTGGCATGACGGGCTCGATGTCGTTTCGTGGGGCCGCTCCCGGGGAGTCACCCTGTGAGTTTACTTCATGCTCATGGTGACCGTCTTGATCTCAGTATAGTTGTCGAGTGCGTACTCACCCAGTTCGCGCCCCATGCCTGACATCTTGAACCCGCCAAACGGGGCCGCTGCGTCAAATACGTCATAGCAGTTGATCCATACGGTTCCGGCCCGGACACTCTTGGCGACGCGGTGGGCCTTGGCCACATCCCGAGTCCACACAGCTGCGGCCAGACCGTAGAAGGTCTTGTTGGCGCGTTCGATGACTTCGTCCAGATCCTTGAACGGCAACACGCTCAGGACCGGTCCGAAGATCTCGTCCGTGGCGATTTCCATGTCGTCGGTGACTTCATCGAAGATCGTGGGCTGTATGAAGAAGCCCTTGTCCCCGTGACGATCTCCGCCGGTCAGGCACTTGGCTCCGCCCTGCTTGCCCAGATCGATGTACTTCATGATCTTGTGGAACTGGTCGCTGTCGATCTGCGGCCCCTGCGTCGTCGAGGTCTGGAATGGGTCGCCCAGCTGGCGACCACGAGCGCGTGCTACGAGTTTCTCGACGAACTTGTCGTGAATCTTCTCTTCAACGAACAGGCGGCTCCCGGCGCAACAACATTGTCCCTGATTGAAGAACAACCCGAACTCGGCCCCAGCGATCGCAGCATCGATGTCGCTGTCCGCGAATACGATGTTGGGGCTCTTGCCCCCCAGCTCGAAGGTCACACGTTTCAGCGTCTGAGCGGCGTCCCGCATGATCAGTTGGCCGGTTTCCGTGGATCCGGTGAAGGCGATCTTGTCGACATCGGGGTGCTTCACCAGAGCGGCTCCCGCATCGCCGTAGCCGGGAACGACGTTGATCACACCGGGAGGAAATCCCGCTTCGGTGGCCAGTTCCGCCAGCCGCAGGCATGTCAAAGGGGTCTGCTCGGCGGGCTTCATCACGATCGTGCAGCCCGTGGCCAGTGCGGGGCCCCACTTCCAGGCCACCATCAGCGCCGGGAAGTTCCAGGGGATAATCTGCCCGACGACCCCGACCGGCTCACGCAGCGTGTAGCAGAAATAGTCCCCGCGAATCGGAACCGTCTTGCCCGTGATCTTGTCGGCCCACCCCGAGTAGTACCGCAGGCAGTCGATCACCAGCGGGATATCGGCTGCCAGCGAATCGTTGATCGGCTTGCCGTTATCAAGTGTCTCGAGGGCCGCCAGTTCCTCCTTGTGCTGTTCGATCAGATCGGCCAGCCGCGCAATCAACCGGCCGCGATCACGGGCATCCATCGTCCGCCACGGCCCCTCTTCAAAGGCCTTGCGCGCGGCCTTGACCGCCTTGTCGATGTCTTGTGCATTCCCCCGAGCCACGTCGGCGATCTTCTCTTCGGTTGCCGGGTGGACCGTGGCGAAAGTCTCACCGCTGACGGAATCACACCACTTACCGCCAATCAGCATCTTCGTCTGACGAACTTTCGGACGGGTATAGGCAGCAGGACGAGCAGCAGCAGATTGAGACATGAGCAGGGTCTCCGGAGTCGGGAACGCGAACCAAATCGAACGGCCCGTTGATTATACCGCTGACAGAGCTCGGGAAGGAAACCATGGGCGGTCAATCCTCTGCGCCGGGGAGCATTCACCAAATGGTGGTGCGGTCGAATCTCCTCATCAGGAGAATTTCCCCATGACCACGGCGGCGCAAGAGATCCGCAGATTTCAGAGATTCACGCAGATTTTCAAGCCCCTCCGGGATTCCAGGTTTCATGGCCCATTCTGCCTGGGCTCCGCCGGGCTCTTCGCCTCTGCCAATCTGCGTGAATCTGCGAAATCTGTGGATGATCCTCTGCCACCACAAGCAGAACGTTGTCCGCTTGCGACTTGGAAGTGACCGCCTTCTCGAATTCATCTCTTTTTTCCTCCGCCTGAACTGGCATCGGCGGGGCATCGGTTGCTAGTCTGCCCGCCTGGAGTCGCACTTTCCGGGGGGAAGACTTATCGCCCCTCGCGACTCGATCCCGACGGAGCGTCTGACCCCATGAAATTCCGGTTTCCGATCGTCATCATTGACGAGGACTTTCGTTCAGAAAATACGTCCGGTTCGGGGATTCGCGCTCTCGCCAAAGCGATCGAAGACGAAGGGATGGAAATCCTCGGAGCGACCAGCTACGGGGATCTGTCGCAATTTGCACAGCAGCAGAGCCGCGCTTCTGCCTTCATTCTCTCAATCGACGACGAGGAACTGGTCAACGGCGACGGCCGCGACCCGGATAAGGCGATTCAGAGCCTCCGCGGGTTCATCCAGGAAATCCGCTTCAAGAATTCGCACATCCCGATCTATCTCTACGGAGAGACGCGGACCTCCAGCCACATCCCGAACGACATTCTGCGGGAGCTGCATGGCTTTATTCATATGTTCGAGGATACGCCCGAGTTTGTCGCGCGGCACATCATCCGTGAGGCGACGGCCTACACCGACAGCCTGGCTCCTCCGTTTTTCCGGGCTCTGATTCACTACGCCAAGGACGGTTCGTACTCCTGGCACTGCCCCGGTCACTCAGGCGGGGTGGCGTTCCTCAAGAGCCCGGTCGGGCAGATGTTCCACCAGTTCTTTGGCGAGAACATGCTGCGGGCCGACGTCTGCAACGCGGTCGAGGAACTCGGCCAGCTCCTCGACCATACCGGACCGGTGGCTGCCTCCGAACGCAACGCGGCCCGGATCTTCAACGCCGATCACTGTTTCTTTGTGACCAACGGCACGTCGACCTCGAACAAGATGGTCTGGCACTCGACCGTGGCCTCAGGCGACATCGTGGTCGTCGACCGCAACTGCCATAAGTCGATCCTGCACTCGATCATCATGACGGGGGCGGTGCCGGTCTTCCTGACTCCGACGCGGAACCACCTGGGGATCATCGGTCCGATTCCTCAGTCCGAGTTCACTCCGGAAAGCATTCAGCGGAAGATCGAGGCCAACCCGTTCGCAGCTGCGGCCCAGAAGCGGCATCCGGAGCGTAAGCCCCGCATCCTGACGATCACACAGAGCACCTACGACGGGATCATCTACAACGTCGAGACGCTCAAGACGATGCTGGATGGCAAGATCGGCACGCTGCACTTTGACGAAGCGTGGTTGCCGCACGCCAGCTTCCATCCATTCTATAAGGACATGCACGCGATCGGCGTCGATCGTCCGCGTCCGAAAGAGTCGATGATCTTCGCGACGCACTCGACGCACAAGCTGCTGGCCGGGATCTCGCAGGCGTCGCAGATCCTGGTCCGCGAGTCCGAGAAGGAGAAGCTGGACCGCAGCATCTTCAACGAGGCCTACCTGATGCACACGTCGACCTCGCCGCAGTACGCGATCATCGCGTCGTGCGACGTGGCAGCGGCGATGATGGAACCGCCGGGAGGAACCGCCCTGGTCGAAGAATCGATCATGGAGGCGATGAACTTCCGCCGCGCGATGCGAAAGGTCGATGACGAGTGGGGTGCCGGCTGGTGGTTCAAGGTCTGGGGCCCGGACAACATCACTGCAGACGGAATCGGCAGCCAGGATGACTGGATGCTGGGCGCCAACGACGACTGGCACGGGTTTGGCGACATCGCCCCCGGGTTCAATATGCTGGACCCGATCAAGGCGACCGTCATCACGCCGGGCCTGAACGTGAAGGGTGACTTCGCTGAGACCGGGATTCCGGCCTCGATCGTCACCCGCTATCTGGCTGAGCATGGCGTCATCGTCGAGAAGACGGGGCTCTACTCGTTCTTCATCATGTTCACGATCGGGATTACCAAGGGACGCTGGAACACCCTGGTGAGTGCCCTGCAGCAGTTCAAGGACGACTACGACAAGAATGTCCCGCTGTGGCGCATCCTGCCCGACTTCTGCAAGGAGCATCCGCGCTATGAGTCGACGGGGCTGAAGGATCTCTCGCAGCAGATCCACGACACCTACAAGAAGCACGATGTCGCCCGCGTCACGACCGAGATGTACACCTCGGCCATGCAGCCCGCGATGAAGCCCAGCGATGCCTTCGACATGATGGCCCACCGCGAAATCGACCGCGTTGAGATCGACAAGCTCGAGGGCCGCGTCACAGCAGTGCTGCTAACCCCGTACCCGCCGGGTATTCCGCTGCTGATCCCCGGCGAACGGTTCAACAAAACGATCGTCGAGTACCTGCAGTTCGCCCGCATGTTCAACGAGAAGTTCCCGGGCTTCGACACCGACATCCATGGCCTGGTGGAAGAGTCGAACGGCAAGCGGAAGTACTTCGTCGACTGCGTCCGCGGGATCTGAGGAGACGCCTTTGCGGCGGATGCCCCCCGCGTTGGAAAGCGTGAGGCGCGAACGCAAAACTCCACGAAACAGCAATCGTTCGAGTTGATCTTGCGGCAGAGAGCGAGTCGGACTAGAACCATCGATTGAGAGAGCAGGATTGTCGCCGCGCACTGCGACATTCCTGCGGAAACGGCAGGGATGCCACGATGTCTGATGCACCTTCACTGAGAATTGCCAGCCCGTTGCCTCCGGTGACGCATGGGTCGGTTGGGGACTTTGCCAACGACGCCATTCAGACGATGCGGCAGCTGTGGGCCACCCACGGGGATGTGGCTGCGCTCCAGGAAGACTGCAACCGCCTCTACTTTGTGTTCGGCCCGCACTACAACCATCAGGTACTCAGCGATACCAAGCGCTTTCACTCGCAGTTCTTTGCAGTCCGTGGACCACGCAAATCGGCCCAGCGCCGCGTGACCAGTGGCCTGCTCACGATGAATGGGGAACTGCATCGCGAGCATCGCCGCACGGTAATGAGCCCCTTCCAGAAGAAGGCGATCCAGGCCTACCACGACAATGTGGCTGGCATGACTCAGGAGATGATCAACTCCTGGACTCCTGGTGAGACCAAAGATATCGCCGACGAGATGACCCATTACATGCTGCGACTGACCAGCAGCATCCTGTTTGGCGTCGATCTGCCGGAGATGGCCTACACGATTGGCCGCCTGACCGAGAAGTGGGTGGCCCTCAATCACAAGGTCGGCCCGGCGGTCTTCTCCTCCGACCCGGCACTGCTCGGTGATTACGACGAGCTGCTGCGTTCTGCCGAGGAACTCGAAGCGGCCGTGATGGAGATGATCCGCGTCCGCCGCGCGGGGAAGCTGGGTGGCGATGTACTGTCGCTGCTGATCCGGGCCAACGATATGCAGGGCGGCGTGACCGACGAGCAACTGGTCGGCCATGCGGTCGTGCTGTTCGGGGCGGCGCATCTGACCTCCGCACATACGCTGACCTGGACGCTGTTCCTGCTGGCCCAGCATCCGGGAGTGATGGCTGCGCTGCATGACGAGCTGCAGGCCGTCGTCGGCAGCGGCTCACCCACGATTGAACAGCTCGAGCAGATGCCCGTGCTGGATCGCGTGCTGAAAGAGAGCATGCGCATCCTGCCCGCATCGGCCCATTCACAGCGCGTTGCCGCCGAGCCGGTTGAGCTGGGACCATTTCACCTGAATCCCGGCAACCCGGTGATCTTCAGCCAGTTCATCACCCACCACATGCCGAGCCTGTTTCCGCAGCCGGAGAAGTTCCTGCCCGACCGATGGCTGTCGATCTCGCCGTCTCCGTATGCCTACCTGCCATTTGGAGCAGGACCGCGGATGTGCGTCGGGGCCCCGCTGGGGATGATGCAGTTCAAGATTTCGCTGCCGACCATTCTGAGCAAGTTCAAGCTGTCGATGCAGGCGGGGGCCGAAGTACGGGCCCGCGTGATGTCGACAATGCTGTATCCGGGCTCGACAGTGCCCATGAAGATCGAGCGGCAGGACGGGTTCTTCACGTCGCAGTCGGTGACTGGAAACATCCATGCACTGGTCGATCTGCCGCCCTCGACCGAGGCGATCCGCCGCGCAGCCTAGGGCAGTTCCCGATTCCGTGTGCGGCCCGTTAGCCGTCGGGCTTGCCCGACGTGCTTCGGTTCCATGGTGACTGATCCGCACGCTGATGTGAGATCTGCTCAGTCCGTCCTTTACCAGTACCGCCGAAACAACTTCGGACACCGCTGCTTCAGTTCCTCGCTGTCCTCTTTCCACGGCTGTCCGGCCGGCCCCTGCGGCAGCTCGATGGCATGCTGCGGGAAATCGTCGACGGTCTTCCCGGTCCGGTAGACCCAGGCCTGGGCTGCGATGTCCTGGAACCCTTCCGTGAGGACATCCTCGGCATCGTCCTCGGACACGATCCCGTCCAGCGAATCAGGATTCTTCAGGGCCTGCTCAAAGACCTTCTGCCCGCGACAGATCAGCCAGCCGATGAAGTCGAGAAACTCCTCATCGGAACAGCCTCGGCCAAAAATGAACGCAGCTGCCCACAAGTCCCAGGTGAACCCGCGGACCCATTGCTCGAGGAAGATGCGGTCGAACTCGACGATTTCGTCCGGTTCGAGCTCCTCCAGCATCTCGCCCAGGAACTCCATCTGCTCCTCAATGTCCCCCTCGGCCTCTTCGAGTGAGTCGTCGATGATCTTCCAGAAGGCGGTGATGTTCATGGCGTGAGTCCTGAGGCGGGTGCGGCGTGGATATCACGGTGTATCATCGGGACTCTCGGGCTGCCAGTCTTCAACTTTCCACTCTCGCTTCTGGTACTCGTACTTCTTCACTCCGGCGTTGGTGATCGAGAAGAATTTCATCCGCTGCCGAGGATTCACAAAGGATTGGAACTTGTCAGAGTCCAGCACGATGAACTGGATCGCCCCATCACACTTCGCCACGGCTTTTCCACGGCGGATGGCATCCAGGGACTCTTCGACACTGGGAACCCTGGTCTTGAGTGGGGGAACCTCCGCTGCATCTCTCCAATCACAGCTGTAGGCTTTGGGATGTGTGTCGAAGGACTCCAGTGTCATCGCTTTACGAGGCAAACCGAATGCCTGCAGGTTTTCGACCCATGATTCGTTGTACCGCAGACCAGCGTAGCTCTTCAAAGGGCTAAAGCCCTCGTTGTAGATGAAAAGTCGAAGCCCATCTGTCTCCCAGGTCTCAATCTTGGTACCACTTCGAATCTCGACGAGTTCCTTAGATTGATATTGCCGGACCGATTGGTAAACCTGCCGGGCATGCTCAAACAATCGCTTGTGATCGGCAGTCAGTTCCAATTCCATGTATCCATAGTAGCCACAGAAGGCCCCCTCGACCCAGTCCGGTCTCTGATAGGGAAGCCTGGGACTCGGCTGCGAAAGCAGGGTGTTGCACGCCTCTTCTGTCAGTCGCGTATGAAAGAACGAATCCCCGGACAGGAAACCGACGTTACCAGCCTCCACTTGAGCCGACCCTGCCATACCGATGACGATCCACAGAATCCTGCGCCACATCGTCCTGTCCCTTTCCTGTTTTCGGTGGGTTAGTAAACTTCCGTGAACCAAGTCACCCTGACGAGTGTCCAGAATGCCGAGTGTCCCAGTCAAACGTGCTGATGTCAAACCGGGAGAAGTGCTATGTCAGTACTGCACTGCCCGCTGCTGCGGATATTTCGCTCTGCCGATGGAAACGCCGACCGAGCGGAAGGACTTCGAGAACATCCGCTGGTTCATGCTGCACGGACACGTGACGGTGTTCGTCGACTCGGGCACGTGGTTTCTGTGCGTCCACAACAAGTGCGATCACCTGCGGCCCGACAACCTGTGCGGTATCTACGAGACCCGTCCCCAGATCTGCCGGGACTACACCACGGACAAATGTGAGTACGACAACGACGGCGTCTACGACCAGCTGTTCGAGACCCCGGACCAGATCCAGGAATACGCCGACGCGCTCCTGCCGCCCGCGGAAACCTGGGAGTTCTCCCCCGAGCCCCCCAACCCGCGCGAACTGGTCCTGCCCTTGGCGTAAACCTTGCGTTTGGGAAACCTGCCTGCGAGTCGGTTTACAAAGCTGCCCAAATCCGAAATGATCCCACTCGCGGGGCGATTAGCTCAGTTGGTTAGAGCGCCACTCTTACACAGTGGATGTCGCGGGTTCGAGTCCCTCATCGCCCATTCCGTTTCCTCGTGTTCCTCGACGAATACGTGATTTTCCTTGATTTCTACGCAAACGGCTTCCGACAGATTCCCCCCATTTCCCCCCGATTCTGATGCACACTGCGCCGCTTTGTGCGCCGCTTTTGTGGCTCGGG
Source organism: Planctomycetaceae bacterium (assembly GCA_044337025.1). Lineage (GTDB taxonomy): Bacteria > Planctomycetota > Planctomycetia > Planctomycetales > Planctomycetaceae > TH-plancto1. Next base: position 141,184 of record JBIIOI010000001.1, on the reverse strand, counting down.
CGAAATCCCCCTCGGTCGTGTGCAGGTAGTGTTTGCTCGCGATGGCCTGAGAGTTCCCCATCCAGTCGCAGACGACATGGGCGAGGTGGAGCTGGGCCAATGCCGTCTGCCGGGGGGCTCGCAGGTTCTGGAACAGCTCCAGCCAGCCTTGGCAATGATCTTGGCGAAGCGAGTCCGGAAGTTCTTGCCGGCCTCTCGCGCGATGTTCACCACGTAGACCTGCTCGGGATCGAAGGCGTCCCGCAGGTACGGCTCCAGCTCCGGGAAGATCGGGACCGTCCGGGGCCCACTCCTGTTCCCGGTGATCGAAATCCTTGGGAACAGCTGCTAGGTCAGCTGGCTGATGCGCTCGGCATCGGCCACGCCGACGTGCTTTCGCATGATGTCCTCAATCGATTTGCTGGTCGCGGAGTTCAGCATTCAGGGCGGGGTTTTTCGGGGGCTGAATCAGGGAGGTAGAACAGATGCGCATCAAGTCCGAGCGCGAAAATGACCAGTTCACCGACTTGATGGAGTGAGGTCAGTTCCTGATGAAGTCGATCGTAATCGACGAACTGCTGATACTGCGGAACCGACCGTGCAAACAGGGACAACCGCCACGCATCGAAGCCATCAAACCGGCCATTCGGACCGAAGTCGAAGTCGACGACGGTCGTTCCAAAGTAAACGGCACAGCCAATCCCGTGGAACATGTATTCGATGGTCTTCTGGTCATCGAGCCAACCCTGCATCGGGATTCCCGGTTGTCGCAAGCTGAACTGGTGATCGATCGTGACTCCGAGGCGTTCACGGATCAGCCGGCAGGCAACCGTGACGCGGGCCTGGTAGTCGAGAATCAGAGTTCGCAGTTCAGGACGCATCGATCCCTTGGCCCGTCTCCGCCCCAAACCGCTTCGGTTCCGGGCTGATTCAAATTGTATCAGGTGGTGATGTCAGACCGACACCCAGAATCAGCCGCGAACACGCAGTGTTCCTCTCGCCTTTGCGTGTCTTTTCGGGCCTTGAGGTGATTCGCGTAATCACATCGTCGTTTCCTCTCCTGATGGAGACGAATTCGCCCCGATTCTGTGAGGAAACTTACGTCAGAACTCGCCACGATGCGGAGCAGGGCACGATGAAATCTCAGACGAAAGTGACGTTCCCCAGAGTCCACTGATCGGGCGATTGAACAGAAACAAGACGAAGCGTGCGGGCCAGTGCGTCCCCCTACGACCAAAAGGCCGTAGGGTTTTCCGCTCTGATTCGGCAAGCACGCAAGGTTCTGGCAGCCAGCCCCTTGGGCATTCGTCGAGGACAGCACTCAGCCGATCTTGAACGGCAGTGATTTATCGAATGAGCTGCGTTCGGCGGGGGTCATGTTCTCTCGCATCGCCAGGATGCTGTAGCCGCCGGACAGCTTGCCGTCATCGATGAACATCCAGTCGGAGATCTCTGACTTGGCGACCGTCGCTTTCTGGCCGAACTTGACGTTCTTCACATGTTGGGGCTCGTTGCCAACCGTTCCGGAGAACAGGTCCCCGTCGATCGTGACGTCTGAGAGCCACATATGCTCCGTCATCCCGGCGTCCTCAAACGCCTTCTTGACCTGGAATGAGGCCTGCGTCGGCTTCGGGGCTTTCAACGCCGCGACGATCGTCTCAACCGTCGAGCGAGCCTTGTCGAGCGCCGCTTGCATCTTGGGATCATCGCCCGAGACCAGCTTGACGTTTCCTTGACCGGTGTCGTCCGCCGCGTCAAGCGACATCAGCGGATTGTCCCCCATCTTCTGCTGGCACTTGGGGCATTTCTGCTTGGCGATGGCCTTGCCGTCTTTGCCACCCAGGTTGTCCTTGGCCCGGCCCGCTTCACTGATCGTCAGCTGACAGGCTCCGCACTTGTAGCCGGCTTTGACCAGCTTGATTGTCGGATCGGCCTTGTAGTAGTCCAGGTTTCGCAGAATCCGGATCGGGGCCTTCGTGATATGGCACTCGGCGATGTCGAACATGTCGGTGACCGGAGCCCCCGACTCGCCGCCGAAGTTCTCGATCCCGAACGCCTGCAAGGCCTTGGCGAAGGTCCGGAACTCGGACAGGCTGAACGACAGATACTGCGGCAATGCGTGGGCCGCATCGTCGGTGAAGGGCAGCTGGACCGCGATCCGCCCGGTTCCAAAGACCGGGATGCCCGCGAACATCGACTCGCCGCGATTGGCGACCGGTTGCACGACGCGCAGCTGGCGAATCTGATCCGCCGTGAACGTCTGCTTGTCCGCGACCACCAGCTCGGCCACCGGCTTGCCGTCTTTCAGGGCCTGCAGCATCGCATCGCGAGCTTCCTGCTTCTTCTTGTCGCCGCCGCCAAACAGACCGCCGCCTTTCTTGGCGACGTTGACCAGCAGCAGACCATCCGAGGAGAAGGCGACGTCGTACTCGGTGAACTCCTTGAGCAGGCTGTCGGCCTTGAGCTTGAGCTTGTCCGGGCTGACGGTGTGCAGGTGCAGATCCTTCATCCAGCCCGAGTAGGCTCCCGCAGCATCCGAGGCCTTGGCCACGACGCCCTTGTGGTCAACACCTTCCGCAGCCCCTGCGGCCGTCTTCTTGCTGGCCGAGTAGTCGGGCGGATCGATCGGGACGATAAACGGAGCCTTACAGCGGGGGCACTTGCCGCTCATCCCCCGATTGGAGTCCTTGACCTCGAACCGGCAGCCGTAGGGGCAGTAGATGATGAATCCGCCGCTGGCTGTGCGGACTCCGCCGACCATATTGTTCCGCTTCTTGCGGCGGGCGGCGGTCTCGTTGATGTCTTGAGTGACCAGATCGAGGAGGGCATCGTCCTCGCTCTTGGGACGCTCGGACTTGGCCGGTTTGGCTCCCTCGGGCGTCAGAGACGGAATCGGCGAGAGAGCCTCTGCAACTGCTCCCCCGAGTGGCGATGCCAGGGCCGGAATCTCGCTCGTGTCCTTGGGAGGCTCGATCCGTACCTGGCTCGCGGACGGAGCTGCTGTCACCGGGGTCAGTGGCGGCAGCGAAAACGCCGTCGACTGGTTCATCGGGACCGACAACTCAAAGTCGTCGTCATCATCTCCCGCCAGCTTCAGACTCCCCGTGTCCATCTGGGGCATCTCGAGATGCCCCATCGGCTTGGGGTTCATCTGCATCTGCTGGAATTTGACTGCCATGTCCTTCCGCATGAAGCCGCCGCAGTTCCAGCAGCGCACGGAGTTCGGGCGGACCATTTCGCCGCAGTCGGGACAAGGTTTTTCAGAGGGCTCGTTTGCCATCGCAGCGGGCCTTTTCGATCAGAGAGTCACGAGACGACTCAACAACTGGAATGAATGAGACTTGCGAGTCGCCGTAGTCAGAGAAATTAACCGGTTTCGGGGACGAATCTCCAGCCCCATCTGCCAAAAACCCCCGAAACTCTCACGAGTCGTCGATTCAATCGGACTTGGGACTCGTCGCAGCTGGCCACACGATCAGCCGCGATTGCGACTGACCATCGACCTTCCGCAGGACTTTCAGCAGCACGGGGCCTTCGTTCTCTGACAGAATCCGGTCCAGATCAGTCGGCTCGGAGAGCGGCTGGCGGGCCGCCTCTTCGATGATGTCGTACAGCTGCAAGGCGTCCGGATCTTCCGTGTTGTCGCACCGAGTCACCAAGACGCCCCGCGTGCCGATCCGATTCCCAACTTGAACGGCCAGTGAGTCATCCAGCGTCACGACGGTCAGTCCGCTCTGCCGGGCCTTTTTCTCCGAGAACGAGTTCATCTTGAACGGGGACGGCTCGCTCTGGCTGGTCTGAGAGGGCCGACGCTCGGTCAGGCGGACATCGACCGTGATCCGGCTCCCCGCCCGCAGCACACTCATCCGGACGACCTTGTTGACCGGTGTCAGACTGACCAGGTGGATCAAATGGCTCTGATCTTCGATCTCCTGGCCATCGAACGTCATCACCACATCGTCGATCTGGAGCCCAGCCACCTCGGCGGGAGTATCTCCGTAGACTTCAACCACGCGGGCTCCGTAGAGACGGCTCAGACGCAGCCGTTTCGCGGCGGGGACATCAAACTCTTCATCCAGGCGAACACCCAGGAAGGCCCGCTGGACCCGACCATGCTCCAGCAGTTGCTCGACGACGTGTCGGCACAGGTTGCTGGGGATGCTGAAGCCGATCCCCTCGTTGCCGCCGCCCTGGGACGCAATGGCTGTGTTGATTCCGATGACCCGCCCCTGCAGATCGATGAGCGGTCCGCCGCTGTTGCCGGGATTGATCGCGGCGTCGGTCTGCAGGAAGTCCTGATTGATGACATCCTGCCCCTTCTCGCCCAGGATCAACGACCGCCGACCCTTGGCGCTGATGATTCCCAGCGTGACCGATTGGCTCAGACCGAACGGGCTACCCATGGCCAGGACCATGTGTCCGATATCGAGATTGTCGCTGTCGCCCCAGGCTGCCGATCCGAGATCAGTCTCGGCGAGCAACAGCACTGCGACGTCCGTCGGCGCATCCTCGATGACCTTCTCGGGGTTGATGATGCGACCGTCCTGCAGCTTGATCTGGATTCGCCTGGGCGTGGCGCCTTGAATCACGTGACGATTGGTCACGACGAAAATATTGGAGGTTCGGGCGCTTCGCATCAGGACGCCCGAGCCGGTCTCCTCAACGGTTCCGCCGCTGCGACCGTCACGGCGACTTTCAATATGGACAACAGCGGTTTTGACGTGAGAAGCAATGCGCGCCAGCTGATCACCGGCATCATCGAGCGCGCCGCGCGGAAGCAGGTCGCGCACGCGGCTGGCGGACGGAGTCTGCGCTTCCGCCGACTGCGGCTTGGTGCCTGTCAGCGACAAGACCAGGATCATCAGACCGACCGTACCTACGGTTCCGATCAGGATCGGCTTGCGATTCACCAATAGATGACTCATCCAGGTCGTCTCCATTCGACCGGGGTCTCCGCAGCGCGGATTACCGTTCGAGAGGAATGGTCAAGTTCTCAAGTGAGACTTCGGTGTTGGCCCGGACCTCGGCCCGCCACGCCGTCGTCCAGTTCTCCCGCGTTCCCCGCTTGCGAACGCCTCGCTCATCCAGACGTTGACACTCGATACAGGTGGTCGAGTGCGGTAACGCCTGCAACCGGGCCACCGGGATCGACTTCTGGCACTCTTCGCAGGTGCCGTAGCGTCCTTCCTGGATCGCCAGGATGGCCGCTTCGATCCGCCCCAGTTCTCGACTTTCGAGTGAGGCCAGCTGGGTGCTGATCTCACGTTCGACATCGTCATTGGCGTTGTCTGCCGAATCCCCGGATCCGATGCCGGAATCCCCGGCGTTGGAGATGTCGGTATCGAGATGACGAAGCAGTTCATCGCGCTGAACAATCAACTGCTGGTACAACCGCTGGAGAGCCTGTTGACGTGGCATGGCACCCTCGACTTTTGGAAATCCCTCCGTGCCGGGTCAGTGGAAACAGGCCAAGGCCTGTCCGGTCACATCGCCAGGAACCGATCCGTCTTTCTTCACTGTAAGCCCGTCCCGGACGGCAGTGGGGAAATGGACGTTGACCGTGAGGGAATTCTACGCGGGTGGCGTCGAACAATCCGGCAGCAACAGCTACCCCGAATGAATCGTTTGGATCCGCGTGGGATTTAACGATTTCAACGAGGCTTCCGATGCCACCGTCTCTGTCCAAGCCGCCAGCGCAAGCGCCGACAGTTGGGCCGAGCCGATCTGTTCTCGGATCGGTCAGGCACTCGGCAGGGCGCGGGGCAATTCGGTATGCCGGCTTCGAATCCGGGAGCATGCGCCCCACCGCTACTCGCGCGAGGGACGACCCGTAGGAACGGCTTCCGCCTCAAAATCGTTACAGATGGGATCACGGGAAGAATCAGTGCGCCAGGTTCGAACGGCCGAGTCGTCGTGGAGGTCGACGAAAAGACTCCAGCGTGCGAACTCGCGCGAGATCGATCACAATTGGCATCGAACGCTCTGCTGACTCATACGGACCGAGCGCGCGAAGCCCGTGAGGATCGATCGGCTGAAGGCTTTGGCTGAGCCGTACCGCGCTGAGCTGGGCGATTCACTCACCGGTCAAGTCGGGAGCGGAGTCCGTTCTGCGGGTCGGATTCCCTGAGGGGGCTTCATCCACCGCAGGCTCCACATGGATGAGCACACCCGTCAGAGCGGGGATGCGGGTCTTCAAAATCGACTTCACTTTCCCAGCCAGCGCGTGCGCGGATCGAATCGTCAAATCTCCGCAGACATGCAGGTGCATGTCGACATTGTACCCCGGGCCGCTTTTGCGAACGAAGACTTTCTCCACACAGCGGACACCTTCGACCTCCCGCGCGACCTCAGCCACCTTTTCAACCATATCATGAGCCACTGCATCCAGCAGTTCACTGAGCGCGGGCCGGATCATGGAAGCAGCCGTCATCAGGATCACGCCACTGGCCAGGATAGCAGCCACCTCGTCGGAGAAGACCAAGGCGGGAACTCTGAGCAGCCGAGGCCCCCAGATGGCGAGGGTGACTCCCACGAATGCGGCAATCGATGTGATCGCATCGGAGCGATGATGCCACGCATCCGCCCGCGCAGCGTCAGAGTCGAACTCAGCTGCCCCGCGCATCACGAATCGAAACAACAGCTCCTTCACCGCAATGACAGCCACCAGCACGATCAGAGTCCACGATGCCGGAGCTTCGTGCGGGATCACGATCTCGTGCAGAGACTTGGCGGCGATGAAGATCGCCGCCCCGATCAACAGCGTGCCGACACCCAGGGCCGCCAGGGCTTCCGCCTTGCCATATCCGTAGGGATGATCTTTGTCCGGCGGCCGCGCGGCAACACGTAACGCCTGCCAGACCATCACGGAGCCCACCGTGTCAGCCAGCGACTCGATCGCGTCGGCCACCAGCGCGCTCGACTGCCCTCCGATGCCAGCGGCCAGCTTGAGGAGTGACAGGCCGATGCTGGCAACGAAGCCGACGATCGTATTGCGTTGCAGTTCTGTGGACACGTTTCCATAGTAACAGATCGGTCGAAGACTGGCTTCTGACCAGACATCAGATGATTGAATCGACTCCCCCATGCGGCATCTCGTCACACTGTTGTTCCTGCTGGTCAGCTCGGCGCAGCTGGTCGCCGAACCTTTGGCTCCCGCTCCGAGCCCCGTCGACAATCCGCTCAAAGGGCTCGTCCCGTACTCCAATCCGGCTCCGGGCCGTTTTCCGCACAGCATGGAGTTCAGCTACGTTGCGCTGAGCGATCTGATGTACGGCATGGACGACTTCCGCTGGGAAAAACTTGAGAAGTTGCTCGACGACGTCGCCTCGCGCGGGAATCAGACGGTTTTTCGAGTGTTCTTGGAGTACCCCAATAAAAAGGAGGGGATCCCGCCGTTCCTTGAGGCTGCGGGATTGAAGGTCCATGTCTACCAGAACACGAACACTGCTCCATTTCCTCCCGCGCAGGTCCGCACGCCGGACTACGAGTCGAAGCTGCTGCACGAAGCGACGACGAAGTTTATCGCCGCACTGGGAGCCAAATACGACGACGACCCGCGGATCGCCTACATCACCGCCGGGCTGCTGGGAACGTGGGGTGAGTGGCACACCTACCCAAAGGATGAGCTATGGGCTTCGAAGGCCACACAGAAGCTGGTCCTGGATGCCTATGCCGAGGCATTTCACAAGACACCCGTTCTGCTCCGCTACCCGGCGGGTGACGATCACTGGGACCAGGTCGCCAACGCGGCGTTGCCGTTTGGCTATCACGATGACTCGTTCGCTTGGGCGACCCTCGATACTGGCAAGAAAAAGGATGACTGGCACTTCGTGCCAGCCCTGAAGAAGGCCAACGCTCAGGACAAGTGGCAGCAGTACCCGATCGGCGGCGAAATCCGTCCCGAAGTCTGGGGCAAACTGTTCGACAAGGAGGTCAAGGTTAAGGGGGCCCAGAACTTTGAGGAGTGTGTTCAGCAGACCCACGCGAGCTGGCTGATGGACTCGGGTATGTTTGAGAAACAGGCTCCGCAGGCCCGTTACGATCGAGCCATCGAGCAGGTGCGCAAACTCGGTTACGACTTCTATGTCCGGTCCGCCACGCTCCAGCCAGCCGGAGCCCAGCTCACCGTCGAGTGCGAAGTCATCAATCAAGGAGTCGCTCCGTTCTATCGCGACTGGAAGCTCGAACTGGGGCTGCTCAGTGCATCCGGAGAAGTTCGCCAGACATGGCCCGTCGATTGGAAGCTGACAGGGCTGTTGCCGAGAGTTGAGCCTCGGACATGGTCTGCCCAGATTGAGATCCCGGCGGAACTGGCCTCGGACAGAATTATCGCCTTGCGAGTGATCCATCCGCTCGCCAAAGGAAAGTCACTGCGATTCGCAAACGCCAGCCAGGATCAGCACGCCCCCGGCTGGCTCACGCTCGGAACGCGGTAGCCCCGTCGCCGTCCAATTCACCTGTTAGCCGCCGGGCTTGCCCGACGTGTCTTTTGGGGTTGCCGATTCAAGAAAGATTCCCAGTTAATTCCAATTTGATCGCTCGGTTCTTCTCTTGTCGAAACAGTTCGACTGTCTAATGCGACGGCTGGAGTGCCTGACGCACAATCCAAAGTCGCTGGACTCTCCGAGTCCAGTGGACCGAGTGCCAGGTCACAGTGTCGCTGAATCGAATTCTGGAGTTGCTGGTCAAGTCACCGGTGTCGGGTTCATTCGCGATGCGAGAACACTCAAGTGGCGAGAACCCTCACCCCCAGCCCCTCTCCCAAGGGGAGAGGGGAGCCAGGCAGGCGGGGGAGTGAAACGTCGAGCGAACTCGATGTCGTTCGAAATACTCAAGAGGGAAAGCGAATCATGGCGGTTGTGAATCTTGCGGAACGCTACGAGTCTATCCGAGCTGAGGCCACCACGCTGGCCGGTGAGCTGACTAATCTGGCCCGGCGGGCAGCGGTCTATCGGCACCTGTTCCTCGCGTCCGGAGGGAACCATGCATTCCCTCTGATCGCAGCGCACGGTGCCCTGTGGGCCGGCGGGTACTTCCGCATGGGGCTGAGGCTCGGACGAATGCTCTCGTGGCAGTACCTGGCCCAGCCCGAGTTGCGGCAAGCTCAGCTGCAGAAGCTGGATGCCTTTGCGGATCTGTTTCGCGACATCAACCGGCGGGTCTGCATCGACACCTACACCAGCTTCCATCTGACGCGGCTGCATGGGGATCATCCGGATCTCGGAACGGTCCTCTCCCCGGAACTGATCGAGCCGCTCAACCGCATCCACGCAGCCAACGCCCGTGGTCGCGAACTGACCGAGACAGAGAAACGGATGGTCTTTGAAGCCCACTTCCGGCACGAGCAGCGAAACGTCGTCGGCCCGACGCTGACCGAGGGCGTCGCGAAGTTCGACTGGCCTCTGGTGCGGGCCATCGCGCTCAGACCACCGGTTCGGTTCGCATACTTCCCGCTGGGAAAGTGCCTGTGGTTTCGGAACTTTGCCGATCAGGACGAGCGGATTGAGAAGGGTCTGGAGGCGATGGCGATCGCCTCCCGGATCGGATGGAGGAACGTCGACGCGGCCCTGCAGAAGTACGCGATCCTGCCCGCAGAGTACTTTCAGCAACCGGCCGCCTGGTTCGCCGAGTTCCGTCGCCACTGGCTCCCCGCAGCTTGATTCATTCGCAGGAGCCACAGGCATTCGGTAGTCTCCGGGAGATCATCACTGCTTCCCCTTGAGGCTCCGTCCCATGAGAACATCGCTGCTCATCTGCCTGACCTGGATCGGAGTTCTTACGACAGCTGCACGGGCCGATGAGTCATCGGCTCGCCCCAACATCGTGGTGATGCTGGTCGATGACATGGGTGTGATGGACACCTCGGTCCCGTTCCTGACCGATGAGCAGGGGCAGCCGCAGCGGTACCCGCTCAATGATTTCTATCGAACTCCGAACATGGAGCGTTTGGCCCGGCTGGGAATCCGCTTCAACCAGTTCAACGCAATGAGCGTCTGCTCACCGACCCGCATTGCCATCATGACGGGCCAGAACGCGGCCCGGCATCGCACGACGAACTGGATCAACCCGGATCGCGACAACGCTGGACCGCAGGGGGCTCCTGACTGGAACTGGAAGGGGCTCAAGCCCGGAGATATCACACTGCCAGCCCTGCTGGCGAAATCGGGCTACCGAACGATCCATGTCGGCAAGGGGCACTTTGCTCCGCGTGAGTTCGAAGGAGCCAACCCGCAGAGTCTCGGGTTCGACGTGAATGTTGGCGGGGCCTCGATTGGAGCCCCGACCAGCTACCTCGGTCTGCAGAACTACGGAAACGCCGGAGGCCCCGTCAAGAAGCAGTCCCCCGCAGCTGTGCCGGGACTGGAGAAGTATCATGGGACAGAGACGTTTTTGACCGAGGCCCTGACGCTGGAAGCGAACTCGCACCTCAGTGCTGCGGTGCAGGAGGGGAAGCCGTTTTACCTGTACTTCGCACAATATGCGGTGCATGCTCCCTTCAACTCCGATCCGCGGTTTGCTGACCATTACAAGGGCTCGGACAAGTCGGCTCAAGCTCAGGCGTTCGCCACGCTGATCGAAGGCATGGACAAGTCGCTGGGCGATGTGCTCGACCATCTGGAGAAACTGGGCGTAGCTGAGAACACGCTGGTGGTGTTTCTGGGTGACAACGGGTCCGATGCTCCGCTGGGGCACGAACATGCGGTCGCCTGTGCTGCGCCGCTGCGGGGTCGGAAAGGCTCGCATTACGAAGGGGGCGTCCGGGTTCCGTTCATCGCTGCCTGGGCCAAGCCGAATCCGGACAATCGCTTCCAGAAACAGCTGCCGATTGCCGCGGGAGCGATTCAGACTCAGCTGGCGTCGGTGCCCGATCTCTTCCCGACGCTGCTGGGAGTGGCTGGGTGTCCCAATGCGGAAGGTCACGTCGTCGACGGACAGAAGCTCGACACGCTGCTCACCGGACAACGAGACCCCAGCCGCGATGAGTCATTCCTGATGCACTATCCGCATGCCCCGCACCGCAGCGACTACTGGACCAGCTTTCGGGATGCCGAGTGGAAGGTGATCTACCATTACTTCCCGACAGCTGTTTCGGGAAAATCGCACTACCAGTTGTTCAATCTGAAAGCCGATCCATTTGAGCAAAATGACCTGGCGCAATCGCAACAGGACAAGCTGCGCGAAATGATGCAGCGGCTGGTCGAGTCTCTGCGGCGGCATGACGCGGTCTACCCGGTCGATGCGGCCCGCAAGCCCCTCCCGCCGACCGTACCCTGATCGTTTTCTACTTGGCTGCAGGCAGCTTTTGAGCGAACAGCCACTCGTAGAACTTCAGGTCGGCGTAAGCATTGTTCCAGCTGTCGTGACCGACTTCGGGATATTCGGTGTAGATCGGCTTGCCGCCGACGTTCTTCAAGGTCTCGATGGCTTCACGTGAACGTTCGACCTTCACAGCTCCGTCCTTGGCACCGTGGAAAACCCACGTCGGGACGTCCTTGATGACTGCCAGTTTCGAGAGGTCGGCTCCACCGCAGACGGGGGCAATCGCCGCAAACCGCTTGGGGTGCCGGATCGCCAGTTCCCAGGTACCGTACCCGCCCATCGACAGGCCGGTCACGTAGATTCGCTGCGAGTCGATCGGGAGTGCCTTTTCGAGGTTGTCGATCGCTTTGACCAGCAGTGACATCGGCTCTGTTGGCTCCTCCTGCATCCCCTTTTCCGGTTCGAGCCAGCTGAACGAAGCCCAGATCTCCTCGTTCGGACACTGCGGTGCCACGACGAAGCAGGGGTACTTCTCCAGGAAATCATCCTGTGCGAAACGCTTCACGCCGTGAATCAGCTGGGCAGTGTTGTCATCGCCGCGTTCACCGGCTCCGTGGAGGAAGATGACCAGCGGGAACTTCTCCCCGTCTTTGACTTTTCCCGCGAGAAACGCCTTGGGGGCCAGGAACCGGTAACCAAGCTTGGCACCATCGGCCTCGAAGATTCGCTTCTCGAACCGGTCCGCCAGATCTTCTGCTGAGAGACTGCTCATGCTGAAGACGCTCCACAGAGCCAGAACTGCCAGACACAGACGCATGGAAACTCTCCGCAGATTGTGTAGCAGAATTCGTAAGCATTCTGCCGTGAAGCAAGCCATGGACTCTCGGGAGTCTGGCGACTCCTGCTACGCCGGACTTCGGAATTCTTACGAATTCCGCTACCGCCTAACGCTTCTCGATCGGGACCACGTCGCGTACGCCCTTGCCGGTGTAGATCTGGCGTGGGCGGGCGATCTTCTGCTCGCTGTCGTCGAGCATTTCGGACCACTGGGCCAGCCAGCCCACGGTCCGCGGGATCGCGAACAGGACCGGGAACATCGTGACCGGCAGGTTCATCGCCTGATAGATCAGACCCGAATAGAAGTCGACGTTCGGGTAGAGTTTGCGCTTCACGAAGTACTCGTCGTTGAGCGCGATCTTCTCGAGTTCCAGAGCGATGTCCAGCAATGGGTTCCGCCCGGTGACAGCGAAGACCTCATCGGCTGTCCGCTTGATGATCTTGGCCCGCGGGTCGTAGTTCTTGTAGACGCGGTGGCCGAACCCCATCAGGCGGCACTTCCCGCCCTTAACCTGCTCGATGAACTCGGGAACCTTCTTGACGTCCCCGATCTCGGTCAGCATCTTCAGCACAGCTTCGTTCGCCCCGCCGTGCAGCGGTCCGTAGAGAGCCGCAGCGGCCCCGGCGAGCGCACTGTACGGGTCAGCTTCCGAAGACCCGATCGCCCGCATCGCGTTCGTCGAGCAGTTCTGCTCGTGATCGGCGTGCAGGATGAACAGGATGTCGAGGGCCTTGGCCAGCACCGGGTGCGGCTCGTAGGTCGACTCGACCATCTTGAACATCATTGCCAGGAAGTTGCCTGTGTAGCTCAGCTTATTATTGGGGTAGTTGTATGGATACCCCTGGCAATGCCGGTAGCTGAAGGCCGCAATCGTGGGGGCCTTGGCGATCAAGCGGCAAATCTGCTTGTGCCGCACCGCCTTGTCGCGCACGGCTTTCGCTTCCGGGTAGTAGGTCGAGAGAGCGGCGACCGTACTGATGAACATCCCCATTGGGTGAGCGTCGTACCGGAACCCTTCCATGAACTGCTTGACGTTCTCGTGGACGACGGTGTGCCGCTGGATCGACTGCTCCCATTCCTCAAGCTGGGTACACGACGGCAGTTCGCCATTGAGCAGCAGATACGCCGTCTCCAGATAGGTCGCGTGCTCTGCGAGCTGTTCGATCGGGTAACCCCGATAGCGGAGGATGCCGACATCTCCATCGATGTCGGTGATGGCGCTGCGTGTGGAAGCGGTGTTCAGAAACCCCGGGTCGTAGCTCATCATCCCGAAGTCGGTTTCCTGGACCTTGATCTGTCGCAGGTCCGCTGCCCGGATCGTCCCGTCCGTGATCGGGAGCGTGTAGGTTTTCCCGGTCCGGCTGTCGGTGACTGTCAACGTGTCCGCCATCGCATTCCTCGCTTGCCGCTCATCTCCGGACCGACCGAATCGCTGGTCCTCCGGGCACTTCCAGAGAGTATTCTATCCCACTCGCCGATTCCAGCAGGGCGAGACACGTTCTCACGTTGCTTTTGAGATGCACACGCATCGCAAGTTGGCGAACGGGGTAATCTGAGATGTCAGAGCCTCAACGATTGTCGCTCACCCTGCGAATGAGCGACGGATGCCGCCCGGTTCTGTAACCTACGGTGGCATCCATTCGGACTCACACTATGCGCTACGTCACTCACCTCGAATCCGCCATTGATGGCACCCGGCTCGCCCCCACGGGAATTCACACGCTGCACAATGACCGCCCCATCTGGGTGCGGTATGACCTGGATGCGGTCCGTGAAGTGGTCTCCCCGGCGACCTGGAATCAACGGCCCGAGACGATGTGGCGGTATCGCGAACTGCTCCCGTTTGCTCGTAAGTCCGACATCGTCTCACTCGGTGAACGCTGGTCCCCTCTGCTGGAGTGTCCGCGACTGGCCCGAGCGATGCAGATGGACCAGCTCTGGGTCAAGGACGAATCGATGCTGCCGACCGGCAGCTTCAAGAGCCGTGGTCTGGCGATGGCCATCACGATGGCCAAGTCGCTGGGGATCAAGCGGGTCGCTCTTCCGACGGCGGGGAACGCAGGCGGGGCGGCTGCGGCCTACGCGGCGCGGGCCGGGATCGAGTGCTTTGTCTTCATGCCGGAAGACACTCCGGTCATTAACCAGTATGAGTGTGCTCTGTATGGGGCGAAGGCTTTTCTTGTGAACGGTCTGATCAACGATTGCGGTCGCATCGTTCGTGAAGGCCGGGACCAGATGGGTTGGTTCGATCTGTCCACGCTCAAGGAGCCGTACCGTATTGAAGGCAAGAAGACGATGGGACTCGAATTGGCTGAGCAGTTCGAGTGGGATCTGCCGGATGTGATCCTCTATCCGACCGGTGGTGGCACGGGGCTGATCGGCATGTGGAAGGCGTTTGCCGAACTCGAGCAACTCGGCTGGCTCAAAAGTTCGAAGAAGCCCCGCATGATTTCGGTCCAGTCGACGGGCTGTGCCCCGATTGCGACGGCGTTCGCCCGCGGAGATCGGTTTGCTTCACCATTCCCGAATGCCCAGACGCTCGCGAGCGGGCTGCGAGTCCCCGTCGCGGTCGGGGACTTCATGATCCTGGATGCGGTTCGTGAAAGCGGCGGACTGGCGGTTGCGGTGGAAGAATCTCAGATCCCGCGCTGGATGCAGCTGGCCATGCGTCTGGAAGGACTGCCCATCTGTCCCGAGACCGCAGCCTGTCTGGGGGCTCTCGAGATGCTGCAAGGAACCTCCCAGATCCTGCCCGGGGAGCGAGTCGTGATTTTCAACACCGGGGCGGCCCAGAAGTACGTCGAAGTGATGCGGACGGAGTTGCCGCGTATCGACCGGCACCTGCCGATTGACTGGAATGCACTGGGGTAACCGCTCGATCACTGGCGGTCGCCGTCATGAGCTGAGTGCAGCTACGTATACCGCACCGAGCGATGTTCCGGTTCAAAGTACTCGGTCAACAGGCTGTCGACCTGCAGGATTCCCTTGCGGGTCAGAGTGACCTTGTCCGAGCCAACCGTCAGGTAGCCCGCCTTCTGCTGATTGGCCAGCGGCTCGGCGAACTCGACGAGGGGATCGACGCCGAACTTCTCGTGGAACCAGGAGGGAGTGACTTCCCCTTCCTTCATGCAGAGCACCCACTCGCGGATCAGCTGTTGATGCGGCGTAGGAGTCAGGGCCCGGTTCAGCGGCAGCTGACCGGAATTGACGAGGGTCATGTACTCCTCGATGGCGTCCTTGTTCTGGTAGTGAACCCCCTGGAAATGTCCGAATGCTGAAACGCCGACAGCCAGCAGGTCAGCGCCGCGGAACAGATTGTCGCGATAGATGAAGCGGTCGGTCTGGGGGTTCAGAACCAGTTCGTTGCCGCTGGAGAGGTGATACCCCGCCGCCTGCAGGCGGTCGATGGCCTCGCTGGCCCAGCGGCGTTTGGTGGGCCAGTCGGCGACGGGGGACTCGATCCCGTGCTCCAGCATCTCCTTGGAGATCAGCGTGTTGAACGGCAGCTCCATCTGGTAGATCGTAATGTTATTGGGCCGCATCTCGATCGCGCGGTCCAGGCAGTTGTGCCAGTTCTCATCCGTCTCGCCGATCATCCCGGCGATCAGGTCGATGTTGACCTGCGGGAAACCGACCTGCTGAATCCACTCGTAGGCCCGCCCGACTTCTGGAGAGAGGTGAGCACGACCGTTCTCCTCGAGAATCTTGTCGTTGAAGTTCTCCACCCCGAGGGAAACGCGCGTGACACCGATCTCCTTGAGCGTCTGGACCTTCTCCAGCGACAACGTACCCGGCTCGCACTCGAAGGTTACTTCCTTCGCATGGTCCCAAGTCACCGAATGGCTCAGCCTCTCGCGCAGCATGAGCAGCTGCCTGGCGCTTAGGTACGACGGGGTGCCGCCGCCGAAGTAAACGACCTCCAGAGAACGTCCCGCGACTCCGGGGAGGTCCTTGAGGATCGTGACCTCCTTGTCGAGAGCCTCGACATAGTTCTTGACCATGTCGGCGTTCTGCTGCGTGTAGACGCGGAAGTAGCAGAACTTACAGCGTTTGCGGCAAAACGGAATGTGCAGATACATCCCCAGCGGAGCCGACTTGCGGGGCGGCTGGGCCAGGACAGCCTGGATCTCCGGGACCCGCTCCTTCTTCCATTGGGAGAAGGGCGGATAGTTGGAGACGAAGTAGCTGCCGACTTCGGTCTTGGCGTCTGCGGCCATGAGAAGGCTCGGGAAAGGGGGAGTGCCTGCAACCTGACATAGTAAGGCTTGGGCAACGAACCCGGCAAGAAGGGCGACGACCGGTCTGTTTGCGAATCTGCAAGCTTGGGAGGGCGAGGCGGCGAGGCTCCTGCCGAGCCGCATGCGCGGGAGGATGGTCTTCCCTGAGGTGCGGCTCAGCGGGGTGCATTCGCCAATTGGTGGTATCCGCCAGCCTCCACAGAATTCCCAGCTGCCGTGATGAGGTAAAACCCAGAGGCCACGGATCGTCACGGAAAAACACGGATGCCGCCCCATAACCGCCCATCGAAGCGTGTTTCTGGCGGTCGAGCAACAGGCTCTTAGTCAGCAATCCCTGCTTTTTCCGTGTCGATCCGTGTGCATCCGTGGCTGGTTCGGGTTTTGCACAGTCGCCCTGCGCGGGTACCACCAATTGGCGAATGCGCCCGGCTCAGCGAGGCGCTTCGCCCTCCCGAAGGAACAGACCCCGCAACCCGATCGCAACTCCATCGTGCGGTTTACGAACCCCTCGATGGAAACGGATCGAAACACTCGCCTATGGAGCCGGGCTGTAGTCCACTGCCTTCATGAAGACCGCTTCCGGCGGAACTGCCAGCAGCTTGCCGTTGGCCTCGGTCTTCTTGGCGACTTCCTTCCACTCTGGATCATTCACGAACCCCTTCCAGGACTCCTTCGACGAGCCTCGGCTGGTGTGCTCCAGAACATAATAGAGATGCGTCTTCGACTTCGGCTCGTCGGTCGGGACCCAGTAGCCGATCGACCGCATCCCGTGCTTGTTGAACAGCTTCTCCGTGTGCTCGCGGAACCGCGAGTTCAGGTCCCCGAGCTTCCCTTCAGCTGCGGTGTAGATGCGGAGTTCGTAGGTCTTGTCCTGCCGGGCCTTCTCGGTGGCGGGCGAGTAGTCCGTCTCGGTCATAAAGATCACTTCGGGATCTTTGGCCAGGATCTTGCCGTGCTTTTCCTTGCTGGCTTCGGCGACGGCCTTCCATTCGGGGTCATTGCGGAAGGCATCCCACGAGGTCTTCGCGGCGTCGCGGCTGGCATGGTGCAGGATGTAGTAGAGCGTGTTGCCCTCCGTCGGCCCTTCGGTCGCGACCCAATAGGCGAAGTTCTTCATGCCGTGCTTCTCGAACAGCCGCATCGTGTGATTGCGGAACCGCTCGTTGAGCGCATCGAGCTTGCCTGGCTCGCAGGTGTAGATCCGCATCTCCAGAACCCCTTCGCCCGCATTGGCGACGGCTCCGGGGAAACTCGACAGCATCGCCAGCAGCATGAGTGACAATCCCCAGCAACGATTCATCAGCAGGTCCTCCTGAGATCACGGATTCGGGCGACACAGATTCGCCGCTGCCCGATTATGACTCGCCGAAGAGTCTTCCGATAGCCGTCGAGCCATCAGGGACCCCAAGCACAGTCCCGCCCAAGGTCTGCGACTTCATCCAGACCCGGATGCATAGGGGGGGGGGGGCTCGCATCCTGTGTGGTGTTCCGAGCAATTCTCCGCTTGTTCCCATCCGACAATTGGATAAACTTTCCTCGCTTCTGGACTTCCGAACCTGATGGTTCGGGGCTGTGTCCGGCAGCGCAGCACTACCCAATAGTGTAACGGCAGCACAACAGATTTTGATTCTGTTCGTCCAGGTTCGAATCCTGGTTGGGTAACTTTCGTCAATCGCCGTAAATGCAAACGCCCCGTGAGAATCACGGGGCGTTTGCATTTTGACTTGCTGCAGGACCAGACTACTTCAACGCGAAGTCGGCGGTGTTGTCGCCCTCTTTGACGGTAAACGACATCTTGCTCGAGGAGATCGATCCGTACTGGGCCGGGAACGGACCATCACTGGCACCGCCCTTCGTCTTCTTTGTGAGTTTCATCTGAGCCCCCATCTGTGCGGGATCGGCTTGCTGAGGCGCTGCGGTTGTGACAGGAGCCGTCAATTGAATTTGATACTCCACGGCGGGCACATTCCCGTGCGCATAAGTCAGTGTGTACTTTCCTCCATCACCCACGACCCCGGCGGCCGTATATCCGCCTTTGGTGGCCATGAACAGAACCTGGCAGCCGCTCTGCAGGGGCTTCCCGTCCAGGGTAATCGTGCCCGACACCGTCCCTCGAGGTCCCGAGTATCCGTCACCTGATGAACCGCATCCTGAGCAGGTGGCCACGAGCAGCAGTTGAAGAATGAGAGCTGGTGTTGAACGCAGGAAACGGAACATCTGTGCAGTCCAGGTGATGAGCGGAGGGGTGGGAATGAAAAAGCCTTGGGGACACGTTGTGTCCCCAAGACCTGTCACAATCGAACTGAAGGAGATTAGAACTCCCCGACTGGCTTACCATCGTCGCGGACGGACAGGATGGCCAAGGTCCCCATGTCGATGTTGTCGCTGATAAAGCGAACCGCACCGTCAGTCATGAGGACGTGAACGCCGCCCGTGTGAGCAGAGTTCAACGGGCAGTTGCTGCCCGATGCATCGTCCCAACCTGACCAGACCAGTCCGTTCGAGCCCAGAACTCGGGAGTTCGGCGCGTAACGGATACAGACGTTCGAAACCTGAGGAGCCCAGTCACGCCACCCGGACAAGCCACCCATCGCCCAACTCCAGCGGCGGCTCGGACGACGGTCGTCCCGCACGTTGCCGGTTGCGTCGAACACGTAATTGCTGATCTCGCCTTCGATAATCGTGTTCGAAGTTCCGTCAGTACACTTACTGATGTTCTTGCCGCCCCAAGTCGACATTCCGCGGTTGGACGTGTAACCCCATGGGTTTTCTGCCACTGCGGAATTATTCGTGGCCTGATCATTGATTCCGGTCCAGTCGACAAACGTGCCACGAGGCACCGCTCCACTGATTCCGAAATAATGCGACAGCTGCGCACCAGGGATGTTCGGGCTGGTACCGTCCAGAGGCGAAGACGGACACTTCAGAATTGGCAACTTAGCGTTCTGAACGAGCGTTTGATTCCCGTTCCAACCTTCATGGTCCGCAAGGAAATTCCACTGATTGTAGATTGGTGCCTGATCCATGTAAGGCAGCAGGGCGACCCACTGTGAGTGGCCCCATCGCTCGGCGTTACCACTAGTCCATGATTGCATCCCGAATGGGCACGGGAATCGCAGGTAGGTATCGTGGTAGTTGTGAAGAGCCAGACCAATCTGCTTGAGATTGTTCTTGCACTGAGACCGGCGGGCGGCCTCGCGAGCCTGCTGAACAGCAGGCAACAGCAATGCGATCAGAACCGCGATGATCGCGATGACCACCAACAGCTCGATCAACGTGAACGCACGTCGACGAAGTAGGACCATGGGAACCTCTTTTGACCCGGATGGAAATGGGCGAACGCCCGACAGGAACGACACTTAAATCGTACTAGCAGTAACGCAGTCGTCAACGTCAATGCGAGTTTTTTGTGAAAACGCTCAATTTTCCGTGGGGAAGCTGAACGATTACGGCAATGCTCAGTCCTTGAAGACGAATTCTGGAGTGTTCAAAAGGGCCCACAGCAGATCCTCGATTGCCCGCCGCCGATTGGAAAAATCCAGCTCCGCGGCCTTCAATTCCTCGACAACCGGTCGACGACCGTATGCCACCAGGTACAGTTCTTCCACAATTTCCACCGGCGTCTTGGCGGAATCAGCCAGAATATGAGGCAGGCTGCCGTCACTCAGGATCTTGTTCGACAGTTGGTTCGAATTCATCAGATGCAGAGCCTGAACGACGGTCGTGTCCGTCGTTCTCTCGCACGGCGGGTCCTGATTCGGGTCCGGACGACCAAAGGTATCGAGCGACAGCGAATCGACGCGGTGCGTCCAGATTTCTTTGGACAAGGCTCCGGGCGGCATCGCCTCGAAGTTCTCGGGCTGGCGGCAAATCTGCGAGACCGAATCGAGCAGCACTTCGGCCCGCATCCGCTGGCGGTAGTGCCGCGAGAAGTTTCGCGTATCCGCCACATTCCGCTCGTTGGGAATCGAACTGAGCCCGTAAACCGAAGAAGTCGTGATCTGCCGAATCAGGTGCTTGACGTTGTAACCACTGGCTGCGAAGTCCTTTCCGAGGGCCTCCAGCAGCGCCGGATTGGAGGCTGGGTTGGTGGCCCGCAGATCGTCGACAGGCTCGACCAGTCCCCGCCCCATCAGGTCGGCCCAGACGCGATTGGCCATAGTCTGTCCAAAGAACGGGTTCTCCTTTGACGTCACCCAGTCAGCCAGAACCACACGCGGGTCGGTCCCCTCGGCTACAGCCGGAGCTGTGCCGAACAGCGGAGTCGGCTGCAGCACCTCGCCTGTGACGGGGTGCTGGACCTGGCCCTTGGAGGCCGTGAACAGGAACTCCTCCGATCCCGAAATCGGCGGTGACAGCCCCGTCCCCTTCCGCCCCAGCTTCGCGAAGTAGGCCGCGAAGCTGTAGAAGTCCTTTTGGCTGTACGATTCGAACGGGTGCTGGTGGCATTTGGCGCACTCCAGCCGGATTCCCAGAAACAGCTGGCTGACGATCGTGGTCAGCTCTTCAGGCTCCCGGCGGTCTCGAAACAGCGTTGTCTGCCCCTGCCGATAGGTGCTGCCCTGAGCCGTCAGCAGCTCGCGAACGAACTGGTCGTACGGCTTGTTCTTGCGAAAGGCATCGCGAATCCACAGGTCGTAATTCAGCGTCGCCTTGATGCCGACGCGGTATGGATTCGTCCGCAGCAGGTCAGCCCACTTGTTGGCCCAATGCTCGGCGTACTCGGGCCGAGCCAGCAGGGCGTCGACCAACTTCTCCCGCTTGTGCGCTGCGGTGCTGTCCAGAAAGGCCCGGGCCTCGTCCGAGGTTGGGACCTGACCGATGATGTCGATGTAGACTCTTCTCAGAAACTTCTCATCGGAGGCCATCGTCGACGGCAACAGCCGCAACCGCTCCCAACTGTTCGCGACGTGATCGTCGATGTAGTTCTTCCGGGGAAAGGCCGCGATCGGTGCTGAGTCGAACTCACCGCCCAGAGGCACAGCCACACGGTGGATCGCGAATTTCCCAAGGTAACGGGCCGTAATGGCCGCCTCGCCCATGACTCCCGTGGCAGAGGTCACTCCGCGGTGATCGACTGAGGCGACTCCCGCTTCGTTGCTCTGAAAGGCTGCCAGATGGGTGACGTCCCGGATCGAGCCATCGGAGTAATGAGCCGTCACCGCCAGTTGCTGAGTGGCTCCGCCCACCATGCTGCGGGTTGGGGGCTCCACCGAAATCCGTGCCAGCGTCGGAGTGCCAGACTGTCGCCGAGGGGCTCCGCTGGAGATCCACCGCAACAGCGTGGCGTACTGCTCACCGTTACGATCCAGCCGGATTCCACCGCCGTGCGGCACCTGTCCAGCGGGCTTGCGGAGCAGCAGACTGGCCTCCGGAGTGCTGGGATTCAGCCGCCGGCCGCGAGCCTCCTTGGTCAGCGAGTCGTAGTCGAAATCCGAATCGAACCCCAGCAGCGACAGCTGAAACCCGTTCTGTCCGCGGGCCTTGCCATGACACGGTCCGGAGTTACAGCCCGGATGGGTCAGGATCGGCTGGATATCCCGCTCAAAGTCGAGTGGGCGGGCGCTGAGGTCTCCCACGGTGACTCGCCGAGTCGTCCGCTCGTCGCCCGTTTGTATCGAGATCTCTGCGACACCCGTTCGCCGGGCACGCACGACTCCTCCCGCATCCACTTCGACGACCGACGGATCACTGGACGAGTAGAGCGATCGCGGCGTCCAGTCCTCGTTCCCGACCGTCACCAGCAGCTGCTGTCTCGGCTGGTCGGCACTCAGATTGACAGCCTCCGGCCAGACATCCGGAGCCCCAGCTGCACTCAGCACGGAGCACCAGGCGAGCAGACCGAGGGTGGCGAGCAGTCGAATCATGGTGGATCACAGGGAAAAGTCACGGGCGATACATCATCATACGTTGATTGGTTGTAATGAGGCAAACTGCTTGATGAGAGGCGGCTGGCAGGACTCGATCGCTCCCGCAGTCTCCTTCAGCCAGTTTGATCAGTCACGAGGGGTGCCGGGGCCTGTAGCGAAGCGAAAGGCCCCGCGAGCGCACGTGGGCCGTGATTTTGGGGCCAAGGTGTCCGGCACTTAGATGAAATGGGGATGTTCGGTGTCGGTCCGTCGCCTCACGCGGGGCCATACGCTTCCCTGCTGACCCCGGCACCCCGATTGCCACTCGAATTGGACTTCCACTACCCCCGCAACGCCGCTCCGTGGGTCGTTTCGCAAGCTTTCAGCACGCTCGCCTGCACGGCGTCGATCTCTTCGCTCGTCAGCGTGCGATCGGCGGCTCGCAGGGCCATGGAAAAGACGTACGACTTCTTTCCGGAGGGGATATGCTTCCCTCGGTATTGGTCGACGAACCGGACGGCTTCCAGGTGCGGACCGGCAGAACCCTTCACGGTGGCTTCGAGGCTGGACCACGTGACGGCATCGTCCAGGACCAGGTTCAGGTCGCGGGTCACGGCGGGGTGTTCCGGGAGCGACTGGGCCTGGGCCACGAGGACGGCATTTTCAATCAGTGGCTGGAGGTCGAACTCGGCGATTGTGGCCGGTTCGCGGAGCTTCAGGTCTTTGACATGAGCGGCGGTGCGGTCGACCTCGCCGAGGACTCCCCATGGGATTGTCGCCTTCTGCTCCGCAGAAGAGCGCTCTTTCGCGGAGGGAAAGGCGACACTGAGGTCAGCGCCGCGTCCGGGAGTGAACTGCGTTATCGAGCTGGGCGTAGCTGTAATCGTCAGGGCCGGGTTGATCGCGCGCAGGACCGCTTCGAGCACCCCCTTGACCTCAAAGAACGACCGCCCGGTGATCAGGGCCACGCGCAGCGGCTGGGTCTCGGGCTTCGAGGGATCAGTGCCGAGGAAGACGCGGGCGATCTCGAACAGATCGGCGGTCATGTTCCCCTGCCGCTCGTTCTCGCGGCGGGCGGTCAGCAGGCTGGGGATCATCGTCGTGCGGGCGCGGTTGCCGAACTCTCCCGCGGTCTGCGAGAGCACCAGATCGGGCAGGCTCGCATCTCGCACGAAGGTCTTGGTCTGCTCTTCGGTGACGAACGAGAAGGTCAGGGCCTCGTTGAACCCAGCTGCCAGCAGCACGCTCTCGACGCGCTCACGGACCCGTTCGGCGGTCGAGCGGCGGCCCGAGACGACCGGGATCGGGCGGTCTTCGGGGATCTTGTCGTAGCCGTGGATGCGGGCGATCTCTTCGATCAGATCGATCTCGCGGGTCAGGTCGCGGCGCCACGACGGCGGGCGGAACTTGGCGGCTTCGCCGGTGACCTTGCCCATTACGGGAAGGCCCAGGCTGGTCAGGATACGGACGCACTCATCAGCGGGAATCTTGATCCCCAGCACCTGTTCAATGCGGGTGAACCGCAGCGTGATCAGCTCCGGATTCCAGTCGGGGACATCCCCCTCGACGACTGGCTCATCCAGAACCTCGCCCCCGGCCAGCTGGAGAATCAGCTCGCAGCAGCGGCGGCTGGCCCAGTCGAGTTGCTGGATGTCGATCTGCCGCTCGAACCGGTACGACGAGGGGCTGTGCAGCTTGAGCGTGCGGGCGGCATTGCGGACCGACAGCGGCGTGAAGTTGGCGGTCTCGACGAGGACAGTCGTTGTCGACTCGGTGATTTCGGTATCGGCCCCGCCCATGACTCCGGCGATCGCGACCGGCTTCTCGGCGTCGGCGATGACGCACATTTCGGGGGTGAGGGTGTATTCGACGTGGTTGATCGCCTTGAGCTTCTCGCCGGTCTTGGCCTTGCGGACGACGATCTTCTGTCCAGCCAGCTTGGCGAAGTCAAAGGCGTGCAGCGGCTGGCCGCACTCCATCATCACGTAGTTGGTGATGTCGACGATGTTGTTGATCGGCTTGTAGCCGGGGAACACGGTCTGCAGCCGCTCAATCATCCAGGCGGGCGACGGGCCGACCTTGACGTTGCGGACCACGCGGGCCATGTACTGCGGGCACATCTCCGGGCACTGCAGCTCGACCGAGGTCACTGACTCGGTCAGATCGGCGATCGGCTCGATGATCGCACTGGGGCGCGACAGCGGGGCATCCAGCAGCACGCTCAGCTCACGCGCGATGCCGATATGGCCCAGACAGTCGGCGCGGTTGCTGGTGATCTCCAGATCGACGGCGAAATCATCTCCAGCGGGCTCGATTGACTCAAGATTACAGCCCGACATCGTGAGCCGATCGGCCCACTCCTGCACGGGCAGGTCGAGGGGGATGTATTCCTGGAGCCACTGACGACTGACGATCATGCTGATTCCGACGCGAAGGGCCAGGCAGGCACTCGCCCGCCAAGAACGCAGGAGGATCGCAGAAACCGAGGCAAGGCGTCAAACGAAGCGGCGCTGCCTGCCTCTGGAATTTCCCGATTCTGGCCGTGATTCGGCTGGAAATGGTCGTTTGGGCCGGGTAGCGTGTCATGTGTAACGTTTTCGTCGACACGCGTCGAACGCTGATCGAATCGCAGGAGAACTTCATGAACCGTCGCCATAGCCTGTTTCTGATCGTTGTCTGCTGGGCCGGAGTCGCCGTGTTGGGCGACTGGTCCGCTACAGTCCGCGCAGCAGATGACCCCGAGAACAAGCGTATCGAAACGGCACTGGATCAACTGACTTCGGTCGATTTTACCGACATCACGTTGACGACAGCCGCAGAATTCATCGCTCAATTGCACAACATCAAAGTCGAAATCGATCACAACTCGTTGAAGGCGATCGGCGTCGATGAGAAGTCCAAGGTCTCCTACAAGACGGAGGGCATGAAGATGAAGGATGTCCTGGAGAAGATGCTTTTGTCGGTCCATGTCGACCTGACCTACGAGATCAAAGACGGCAAGCTGCGGTTCGTTGCGAAGGAAAAGAAGTAAGGGCGCGTAGCAGAATTCGTAAGAATTCTGGCGTCCACGGCTTTACGTGAGTCGAAACCCGATGTCACCCGGCCCGAGGCGAAATTCCCGCCATGTGCGGCGGAAGAATCGCCTTTCGCGGCATGGATCGGCCAGCCAATCTTGTCTGCCCCTTATGAGGACAAAGGTTCTTCCAGCTTGCTGACTGAAAACTGAGAACTGACCACTGACAACTCTCGTCTCCGGCACCACTTTTGCCACTCGCTCGACGACGCGCAGTCCGCATGGCATCATGGCAGAATCTGTGTTCGCACTTCGAGGAGGAACTTCTGTGAATCGTCGCCTTTGGCTCTCGGCTCTGGTTATCGCTGCTTTGGGAATTTCCGGCGCGGCGAATCTCTCGGCTCAGGACAAGATCGGCCCGTCCGCCGAATCGCTGGCCCAGGGGCGAGCCCGCGCGACTGAGTTCCTGATCGCCGCGCAGCAGGCCGACGGCAGCTGGACCTCGGAAAAGCAACCGGGGATCACGGGCCTGGTGACGTTTGCCCTGCTCGAAGCGGGGGTCAAGCCCGATCACCCGGCGATTGAGAAGGCCCTGAAGCACCTCTCAGGCTACACCCAGCCCGACGGCGGGATCTACCATCCCGAGACAGCTCATAAGAACTACGAGACCAGCATCACGCTGCTCGCCTTTCGCCGGGCCAATGTCAACGGTAAGTACGACGAGCTGCTGAAGAAGGCTCTCGAGTTCCTGCGCGGACTGCAGTGGGATGAAGCCGAAGGAGCCGATCCGTCGCAGCCAGCGTACGGAGGGCAGGGCTATGGACGCAGCAAGCGGCCCGACCTGTCGAACACGGCGTTCTTCCTGGAAGCCCTGAAAGAGTCCGGCGTTCCAGGCGACGACGAGGCTGTGAAGAAGGCCCTGGCGTTCGTCTCGCGCTGCCAGAACCTGGAGTCGGAAGCCAACACGACCGAGTTCGCCTCCAAGGTGAACGACGGCGGTTTCTACTACACCCCCGCGGGCGGCGGGAACTCGCAAGCCGGGAACACCGCTGAGGGCGGGCTGCGCTCGTACGCGAGCATGACCTATGCCGGGCTCAAGAGCATGATCTACGCCGGCGTGAAGGAAGATGACCCCCGCGTGCGGGCCGCCAGCAACTGGATCAAGCAGAACTACACCGTGACCGAGAACCCCGGCCTGGGCCAGCAGGGGGTCTATTACTATCACCAGACCTTCGCGAAGGCCCTGTCCGCGATGAAGGTCGACCAGTTCGAAGACTCGACCGGCAAGAAGCACGACTGGCGCAAAGAGCTGGCCGAACACCTGCTGAACACCCAGTCCAAGAACGGCAGCTGGGTGAACGCCAACGACCGCTGGTACGAAGGCGACCCGAACCTGGCCACGGCGTATGTACTGATGGCACTGAAGTATTGCGAACCACGGTAGTTGGTTTCCATGGCTCTGCTCCCCTCTCCCCCCGGGAGAGGGGTTGGGGGGGAGGGTTCTCTCCACCCAGCCGAACCGCCAGCCAATCGCCCCCCAAGAGCGGCACGGCGTCAGCCTGCCGAGTACTCCTACCCCACCGCCAAGATCCGACCAAGTGGAGCAGGGCAGGGTCGCCTTTCGCTCTGCGAAAGAGCGCCGAGTCCAAGCCGCCGGGTGATGTCAGGGGACCCGAGTTGCGAGTGATGGTTCACGCCCTTTCGCGGAGCCACGACCGACTCAGAGCGATTCCCTCTAACCTCTAACCCGACGTGACGCCAGCAAATCAAAAAAAGCCCGCCGGTTACCACCGGCGGGCTTCTGGATATGGTCAGTCGCAGTCCGAGCGAATCACACGATCGAGGTCTGTGGCTTTGAGACCAGCGAGAACGAACTGGCGGCGGCTCTTGCAGCGGGCAGGGCGGCGATTGAGCTGAAGAAGTTGTACCGGATGTAGTACTCCCCGACGCTCTTGCCGTCGCTGGCTTTCACCAGCACGGTGTACTTTCCAGCGACGGTGAACGACTGCAGAGTCAGGTTGTACGTCGCAGCTGGCAAGCCCGAGTAGATCAGCTTGCCCGTCGGGTCGAAGATGTTGACTTCGGGCATGAACGTGGTCGTCGTGCGGGCGATGTCTAGCTTCACGGCATTGCCCGGCACCACGTTGAAGGTGTAGACGTCGATGTCGCTCGGATTGAGTGCACCTGACAGCGTCTGGCCACTGGTCAGGGCTCCTTCACCGACGGGCAGCGTGTGTGTGGCTGGGACCTTCACGTAGGTCATGTTGTAGGTGCCGATGTCACCTCCGTTGGCCGACTTCACCACGACGGTGTACAGCCCGGTCTGCGTGAAGGAATTCAGCAGCAGGTCGTATCCCGTGCCGCCGGTCGCAGGGCCGTCGTACACCAGAACTCCATTCGGAGCAAACACGTCGACTTCGACTGCGTAGTTCAATCGGGTGCTGGCCAGATTGAGCGTTATGCCGTTCCCTGCGGTCGCCTGGAAGGTGTAGGTGTCGATATCTCCCGCGGTCAGATCGGCGGACTTCGTGACGCCGCTCACCAGGGCTCCCTCGTCCACGGGCAGAACCAGTGGCTGTCCGATCTGGACGAAGGTCATGTTGTAATTGCCGGTTTCTCCTCCCTTGGAGTCCTTGACCATGACGGTGTAGGTCCCCGTCTGGGTGAACGAGTTCAGCAGCAGGTCATACGACGCCGCCCCAGCGGCTGGACCGTCGTAGACGAGAGCTCCGTTCGGGGCAAAGATGTCGACTTCCGGATGATAGAGAAGGCTCGTCCGCGACAGATTGAGCGTGACTGCACTGCCCGGAGCGGCCTGGAACGTATACAGGTCGATATCCGCAACCGAGATGGTCCCGGTCTTCGAGGCCCCGTTCACGAGTGCCCCCTCATCGACCGGCAGGGTGTGAGTCCCCGGCAGCTTCACGTAGGTCAGATTGTAACTGCCCGGTCGGCCTCCATCCGCCGACTTGACCTGGACCGTGTAAGTCCCCGGCAGCGTGAACGAATTCAGCAGCACGTCATAGGAGATCAGCCCCCCAGTGGCTCCATCGTAAACGAGTTTCCCCGTCGGATCGAACACGTCGAGTTCCAACGTGTAGTCGAGCGAAGTCCGCCCCAGGTTCAAAGTCACCGCGTCGCCGGGGATCGCCACGAACGTAAACAGATCGATATCCGACGGGATCAACGTGCCCGAGCGGGTGACTCCGCTGGTCAGGGCGCCTTCGTCCACCGGAAGCGTGTGCGGTCCGACGATCTTCGTATAGGTCAGGTTGTAGTTTCCTGGATTCGCACCGTCTGCGGACTTCACGAGCACGGTGTAGGTCCCGGTCTGGACGAACGTATTCAGGAAGATATCGAACGAGCCGACCCCACTGGCGATTCCATCAAACACCAGCGAACCGTCGGGCGCATAAACGTCAACTTCCGGAGTATACCCGATCGTCGTGCGAGCCAAGTCGAACGTGACTGCGTTCCCGGGGGCTGCCTGGAACGTATAGACATCGATATCCGATGACGTGATCGTTCCGAACTTGGTGACTCCGCTGACCAGAGCTCCCTCATCGATGGGCAGCGTATGCGGAGTGCCCGCGACCTTCACATAGGTCAGAT
The DNA here is from genome assembly GCA_044337025.1 of Planctomycetaceae bacterium. Taxonomy (GTDB): domain Bacteria; phylum Planctomycetota; class Planctomycetia; order Planctomycetales; family Planctomycetaceae; genus TH-plancto1. The sequence continues at coordinate 112,396 of JBIIOI010000001.1, read as the reverse complement.
TGTAAGTTCCCGTCCGCCCGCCATCTCCCGATTTGACGAGAACGGTATAGGTTCCGCTCTGAGGCAGATTCGTCCCGTTGAGCAGGATGTCCATTGCCGCTGAGCCGCCATCGGGCCCGTTGTAGACGATCTTCCCGTTGGGAGCGAAGATGTCGATCTCGGGAACATAATCGGTTGAGGTGGCAGCCAGATTCAGAGTGACCGCGTTCCCGGGAACTGCATCGAACGTATAGACATCAATGTCCGCAGCTGTGATCGAACCTGCTCGAGTGACTCCGCTGACCAGGGCCCCTTCATCCACTGGCAAGGTATGCACCGCCGGGACCTGGACGAACGAAATGTTATAGAGGCCGCCTCCACCGGCCGTGCTGGCCTTCACGATGGCTGTATAGGTCCCCGTCTCTGTGAACGAATTCAGCAGCACATCAAACGAAACACTGCCACCCGCGAAGCCGTCGTAGACGATGCGGCCCGATGGGGAATAGACATCAAACGTCGGCAGAAAAGTCGTCGTGGTCCGCGCGAGATCGATCGTGACCGAGTCACCCTTCTTGGCAGTAAATGTGTAGATGTCCTGCTCGCCGAGGGCCAGCGCATCAGAGCGAGTTGTCCCGCTGACGAAAACGGACGACAACAGCAGCCTGGATTCAGCTGCTTCAACGTCCGAACGCAGCGATCGAGTCCGCCGAGCCGATGCCTTCCACAGATCGCGTAGCTCCTGCCAGCAAGCCCGCGTCGAGAAGCGCTGATAGAACGACTGGAATCGGCTGTTGAGCATGAGCGTAACCCGTGGTCGATTTGGGCGCAGAAGGGAGAAGGCCACCTGTGGATGATATTTCCCACTCAATAGCGTCGTCCACAACTTCGCCCCGACTAAAACGCATTGTCCGGGAATCCGATGAACTCGAATCGAGAGCCCGCCTCGACGGGCGAGAGTTGCCGAACCACTCACGCCATAGCCAGTTGAGGCTATCGGTTGTTTCGTTCGTGCTGGCTGTAACGATTATGACGGCTGCTCTGGAGTGCCCATTCCGGGATGGGCGAATCGAGCGTCCGCTGCCTCACGAAGTGCGAGACGCACTCCGCAAAGTGATTCGACTCCCCGAGCTCGAGACAGGTCACGGTGCGGTTCCGTACGGGGGTATTCGGTCAATGATGGAATAGGATCATCCACAGATTTCGCAGATTGGTAGAGGCGGAGAGCCCGCGATGCCCACACGGGTTGGCCGCGAGACTCAGAATCCCGGAGCAGCTTAAAAATCTGCGTGAATCTGTGAAATCTCCGGATCTCTCTCTCGCCGTTGCTATGTGGGAATTCGACCGTACCACCTTTTGGCGAATGTGCCCTTGCCGTACTGCGTTCTCGAAAATGCCTTGCGATTTCGCACGACACCCGCGTATATAAGCTGATCGATCAGCGACAGGAGGAATCGAAATGGATCGCATTCTGGTTCGGCCCCGATGGCTGACGGCGCTCGCTCTCGCGGTCTTGGCATTCCCCGCGATGACAGCAGCCTGTTTGTGGGACTACGACACGCTGCAGCAGGAACGCAGCCGCTTTCCGACGGCGCTGGAGCTGATGACTGGACGGTTCCCTCGTCACAGCCCGGAGTTCTACCGCTGGCGACTGGAGGATCGAAAGCGGAAGCTGGCCGCCAGCGCAGCGACGCCGGAACTGCTGGACGATCTGGCTGTCTCGTATGACAAGCTGGAAGATCACTTTCAGGCGATCGCCACGATGCAGGACTGCGAGCGGCAGTTCCCTGGGCGATATGAGACAGCGGCGAATCTGGGGACGTTTTACTTTCATGCAGGGCAGTTTCAGGAGGGAATTCCCCATATCGAACGAGCGATTCAGATTAACCCGGATGCGCACTTTGGCCGCGAGGTTTACCAGCTCAAGCTCGTGAAGTACCTGTTGTCCCGCAACCCGAACGGTCAGTTGCGTCTGCCGCTGGCTGAGATCAATCCGGAGGAGGGCAGCCTGAACTCCGGTGGCTTTCGTGACTTCGTCCTGACGGGAATCGCCGGGGATCAGCACCACGAGGAAACTGCGAGAGCCATCCGGGGCATTCAAGGCATGATGCGGTTTGGCAAGTTCGACTCGCCAGTGTTGCTCGAAGCTCTGGGAGATCTGTGGACCGTGGTCCCTCTGGGACGCGACGACGCGAATCAACTCCTGGCTGCGCGGGCCTTTCTTCGAGCCAGTCAGGTGACAGCGACTTCTCATCCAGAGGCTGCGGCTGCCTATCGAAAACGCGCGGAGTTCTCGCTGACCAATCAGATGGGAGGCACCGGATTCAATGGGCAGATGACACTCGCAGACCTGGAACCCCAACTCCTCAAGGAATGGAATTCCGCGCAAGAGTGGTATGCCGGTCTGATTGCGGATGAACGGAACTGGATCGCGGAGAGTCCGGACCCGGAAGCCAGTTTCACGGCCAAGTACCAAGCGAAGTACTCGAAGTCCGACCAGCAATTGGCTCGGGAGCAGTACCGATCTCTCACACTGCAACTTCTCGCATGGGGTGTGGCAGCCGTGGCTGCGTTGTATCTGGTGAACCGCGTTGCTCGAAGTCAGTTGATTGGGAATGAGAAGACTCCTGTCAGCGAAACTCTGCCGAGTCTGCCGGATGAGCGATGAGGCTGTTCCGTTTCCTTGGGGAAATCGCAAGTTCGACTCACTCCCACCGACTCGCATTGCAGTGAGTGGTAAGTTTGAAGTGACCGACTGTTCGGCTTCTCAACTTGTGGGAGTACCCGCCGTGGTGACTGGAATCTTCAATCGACTGGCCCGCGTTGGCGGGATGCTGGCTCTGGGATTGGCTGCCTGGACAGCTGGGGCGGATGCGGGATGCAATTGCAGAGGCGGCTCCGGGGGAGCGGTGATTGGCCCGGCGATGCCTCCGCACTATCACGATGGTGGCGTGATGCACGATGGCGGAATGTACGGAGCCCAGGTGCTGGGAATGGCTCCCGAAATGGCTGGTTCCATGATGGGGACTCCCTACGTGACTCCCCCGACTCCGGAAGTCGGACCGCCTCCGGGAACACTCGGCCAGACCTACCAGCGCCCCACCCGTCCGATCCCCGTCGACAAACACCCTCGCGTCAGCATCGTCGATGTGCGAGCCAGCGGCGCGACACTGGTGAAGATCTACGGCACCAACGAGTTTCGAACCAAGGACTCGATCGCTGGCTTTCAGGATCGCCGCAATGCAGCTGTCTGGCGGTTTGAGTCCGAGCCGCTCGTGCCCGGCGTGCCCCATATCTACCGAGTCGATGCGCACTACGGAGACTCGATCCAGCAGAAGTACATCCGGCTGGTGCCGGGACGGATTGTGACTCTGGATTTCTAATTACAGAGGTCAATTAATCGGAATCATTGCCAGGCCGGGGCCTCTTCCCCCGGCCTGGATCTGTTTTGTGCTACGGCAGGCTTACCAGTCAACACCGGCCTGTTCGAGGTCAAGCCGCAATCTCCCGATGTTCCACACATGAACTTGGGAGCCTGAAGTCCGCACGAGCCAGTGGCCATCCGCGGAAAAATGGGCGACACCGTGAACGCCCGTGTCGGGACCTCGTAAAGTTGCGACTTTTTTCCACGTGCCGACTCGCAATATGTGCAAGTCAATCTGGTTGTCGCTCATCAGCAGGTATTGACCATCCGGGGTGAATGCCAGCGGAACGGTCGTGTAAAACGCGTCGGTGTTGTACTGAGAAAAGACGACGCTCCAATCGTTGGTGTCGAAGACGCGAAACTCGTGAGACGTGGTCACAGCCAACCAACGACCATCTGGGCTGAACTCGCATCGAGAATTGATCGCCGCGTCCCAGACCTGACGAACAATCTTCTCCGATTCGATGTCCCACAGGTCGACACCGCGCCCCTGATAGGTTCCCCCAGCGAGCCAGCGTCCATCGGGACTTGCCGCAGCGTTCCAGAGATTGGGGCGGTCGGCCAGGATCTTCGACCGTCCCGTCGACCGTTGGATCGCCACGGGGCGAGTGACGGCATCGACCACAGCGATCCAATCGTCCCCCGCAGTGACTTGAGCGTGCCCGATCCCCCAGACGGGAGACGCATCCTTCGGATAGAGCGATTTCGGCTGGCCGAGTTCTCCTCGGTCAGTGTCAAAGGGATACTCTTGAACGGTGACTTGAGAATCACTGACGACCAGGGCCGTCGAGTTCCCGGAACGCACGAACTGTGCAGAACGAGTCCCAGGTCGAGGTATCGATTGCTCGACCTGGGTCGAAAGATTGATGAACGAAACCCCCGCATCGCTGGCGACAATCAACCAGCGACCATCCGGGCTGATGTCGGCATCGGTGACTTCCTGGGATTCATGGAGGACCGGCTGGTAGGACCGGTACACATTACTCCGGGTCATCGACCAGGTCGACAGCGACCGGTTGCCGCAGGTCGCGAATCGAGTTCCATCTTGATGAAAGGCGACGGCCCGCTCCGGCACGGACAGGAGAGCCTTGCCGGACTTCACGTCCCAGATCGTCGTGTCACCGACGGAAGGCACGGTCGCCACATAGTCGCCTTGTGAAGGCGCCACGAGATGACGTGAGAGGTCGGTTTTCAGGCTGGCATGCTGCTGTTTCTGGGCATAGTTCCAGACGACAACCTGTTCTTCCACCGTGTTCAAAGTCACCAGCCGACCGCTCTCGTGCCAATTCAGCTGCCAGCACTCGAAGGGACAAGGCTGCTGGTCCACGACCGCTCCCGAATCGGCTCGTACCCGGACCAGATGCCTGTCGCGCATCAAGCCGAGTTCCTCGCCACCAGGCAGCCAGTCCAGATCACTGATCTTCTTTGGACTTTGCCAGGCCGCAAGTTCCTCACCCGTCGCGGCCGAGATGATCCGCATCCAGGAGTCGGAACCGTAGATGGCCAGCCGCTGACCGTCACGACTCCAGGCACTGCAATGGCTCACAGGCAGCTTGCGCAAGCTCTTGCCAGATTCGAGATCCCACAGACTCGCCCGCCATGCTGATATCGAAGGCACATCAGCATCGGGGCCGGAGATGACGGCGCGATGGCCATCGGGGGCAATCCAGTAATAGATAGGGTCAAGTCGACCGGTTTCGAAAGTCCGCATCGAGCTGGAGTGGAATGTCCCTTCTTGCGAGACGAACAACTCGACAAGCGTCGTCCCCGGCTTATGGCGGATGGCATGCCTGAACTGCTCGTCGATGGCGACGGCGTAGATCGTCCCCGTGTACTCGACCGTCCCTTCCAGTTCGAGATCCAGGGGAATGGCCAATGTGGCGATCAGATCGTCGCGCAGTCGCAGACGTTCCGGCTCGGACAACTGCTCCGAGGGAACCAGTCGTGCCGCATCGCGCAGTGCTCGCAAGCTGACTTGCCGGCGCCCCGGAGTCGGCGTGAGACGCCCCCGCTCCGCGAGGGTCACAAGCGAGTCCCACTCGCGGCGGGTCGCCTGTTTCCGGGCCTGGTCCAGCTGATCGATCTGCTGTTGTAATTCGTAACTATGCTGCTGACTCAGGAGATTCCAGCCCAGCAGCACGGCGAACAGTCCAATCATGCTGATCGTCAGCAAAGTCCGATGCTTGCGGGCATAGTATCGACTCCAATCCCACACCGAGGGCGGCACAGCCACAATCGGACGACGCTCCAGAAAGCGGTCGAGATCCGCAGCCAGTTCCCCCGCTGTCGCATAACGATCGGCCGGGTACTTTGCGATCGCCTTGCCAATGATGACCGCTAGGTCGCGCGGAATCGACGGATTCACCCTGCGCACAGGTTTGGGAAGGTCGCTGAGAATTCGCCGCAGCAGGGCCGCGCGATCTTCATTCTCGAACAGCGGAGCCTGTGTGGCCAGTTCATACAGGACCACTCCCAGGGAGTAGATATCAGTCCGGGCATCGACCAGTCCCCGCTGCCCGATCGCCTGCTCCGGACTCATGTAGCGCAGTGTCCCCAGCAGATCTCCCGTGGCTGTGAGCTGTGATATTCCGGCCGCGCGGGCCAGTCCGAAGTCGGCGACCCAGATCTTTCCATTCCGATCCAGCAGCAGATTCGAGGGCTTCACATCGCGATGAATGATGCCGTTCTCGTGGGCGTGCTGCAGGGCACTGGCTGCGTCCCGCCCCAAGGTGGCCAGACGTTCCCAGCGTCTGGCCACGCTGTCGGATCCCGATCCCGACGCACTCCCGGACAAGTCGCTCTGTGGTCGCAAGCTGTGTCCATCGATCAATTGAAAGGCGATGAAGGGAACCCCCTCGACTTCGCCCGAACCATGGACTTTGACAATGTGAGGATGGTCCAGCCGGGCCACAATCCGCGCTTCATGCAAAAGTCGATCTGCGAGCGGTTTGTCCGTCGACGATGAGAATGGCAGAACCTTCAGGGCGACCCGCCGGTCCAGCGGGCGCTCGATCGCCTCGTAAACGATACCCATTCCTCCCCGTCCGAGTTCTCTCAAGACCTGGTAGGGGCCAATCACTCGCAGGACAGGGCTCGGAGATGGCGAGGAGCTAGTAGACGCTGAAACGCGAGACGAACTGATTAACTCCGGGACGATAAACGGAGGGAGCGGAGCTTGGTCCCATTCCTCATCGGGGAGGGGCTCCGGCGAAGCAGAATCGGAAGTTTCTGGCATTTCCTTGCATGCGGCAGATCATAATCGAGAAGCCGACACGTCAAGAGTACGACTTGCGGAGTCGCCAGCCTCCTAGATCCGCCGATGGACGCGCCGCTCACATCCGACCACGCGCCGACGCCCGCATGTCTTGCCCAGATCACAACGATCTGGACGAACATTCTGAAGGCGCGCGGGGGCCCCGACGAGGCCGATGCTGAAGAGCTCAGGCGGTTCTTTGATCGCTATCAGCGTCCGATTCTGAATTACCTGCGGCGCTGCGTCAGCGATGACAGCGCCGCGTCCGACCTGTTCCAGGAGTTCGCGTTGCGGTTTGTGCGGGGCGATTTCGCGGGCTCCCGTCCCCGGTCAGGGTCGTTTCGGCAGTACCTGAAGACGTCGCTCGCGAATCTTGTCCGCGATCATCAGTTGCGAAATGCCAAGGCCCCGCGCCCCTGGTCCGGTCACGAGCCACAGATCGCCGATGTCAGCCAGCAGTCGGACCTGATCGACCACGCCCTGCGCGACGAACTGCTCGGCCGGGCCTGGGAACTGCTTCAGCTGCGCGAAGCCTCCGGAGACGGTTCTGACTACTCGATCCTGCGGGAGCGAGTAACTCGTCCCGAGCTGACAGCTGCACAGCTGGGGATACGCTTGGCGGAACTCCAGATCCGCCCGGAAGTTCCCGACGAAACCCTGACCCGCAAGCTGGTTCAGCGGGCCCGCGAGGAGTTCGCCGAACAGCTCCTGCAGGCGACCCAGCAGATGCTGGGGGGAACCACCTGGGAGCCGGTTGAGGCCGAACTGGCCCAGCTCGGCCTGCTGCAATACTGTGAGCGGACGCTGCGGAACCGAAAAATCACCCCGTAGCGGAATTCGTAAGAATTCCGCCGTCCCGAGTCGCCGAATCGCGAATTCTCTCAAAATCTCCAACGATTTTTTGTCACGGCCGCCCCCCCGGTCAGTTCATGGTGCAGCCGGTCATCGGAACCGGTTTCCTGCGAACATCGAGCTGGGGGTCTGCCATGAAATCACTCTGTGATCTGCTGCGTCTTCGGAAGCCCTCTCGAAGAGTTCATCAGTCAGTATTCGGTACCAATTCTCTGGAAAGCCGAGTCCTCCTCGCAACGCTGGTGGGGACCAACAAAGTGACCTATCAGGACGCCGATGGGGATGATGTCACCGTCACCTTCTCGAAGGCATTTCTGTCGACCACCAACGTCAACGCGATCTTTACGTTCGATACCGGGACCGTCGATGGCAACAACGCGACCAAGCAGCAGCTACTCTCGATCAACCTTCTGGAGGCCGTTGGCGTTCAGGGAACGAATATCACATCGGTCGCAGTACGAAGTGCAGCGCGCGGCGGCGATGGCTTTGCGGCAGTGGGTGAAATCGTCGGGCTCGGCTTTGACTTGGGAACCGTGACGATCGATGGTGACCTGGGGAGGGTCATGGCGGGGGATCAAACTGCGGCCACTCCGGGACTCGCGGGACTGACGGTTCATTCCCTCGGACGGTTTGGAACCTCGACAGGAGCTTCAGCTCTCGACAGCAATGTGCAAGGGAAACTGACCGCGCTGAAGGTCAAGACGGATATCCGTACGGCCTCGGTCAACGTCACTGGGGGAATAGACGCACAGATCGGAACGGTCACGATCGGCGGGTCGCTGCTGGGTGGTGATGTTCCCAACTCCGGGAGGATTTACGCTGATGGAAACATTGGCGCCGTGGCGATATCCGGCGACATTCAAGGGGGCAGTATTCTCTTCACGGGAGGCATCCAGACCTTGGGAAAAATCGCCAGTGTCACGATCGGCGGATCGCTCTTGGGCGGCAGTGGCAGTGCGACAACGGGTTACATCATCTCGGGTTCCGACATGGGAGCGGTCAAGATTGTCGGAGATGTGGTGGGTGAAGGATTCGACAGTGCGTTCGTGCGTTCCGGAGGCAAGTTGGCGAGTGTTTCTGTAGGAGGATCGCTGATCGGCGGCAGCGGGACTCGAAGTGGTTCCATTCGATCGGCTCAAGACATGGGGCCTGTCACGATTGGCGTCGATGTCATCGGTGGCGATAGCCGAGACGCGGGAAGCATTCAGGCCGACACCAATCTTGTCAGTGTCACGATCAAGGGCTCTCTGCTGGGAGGCACCGGGGAAAACAGCGGGCTCGTCTGGAGCAACCTCAGCCTGGGCCCGGTGACAATCACTGGAAACGTCGTCGGGGGAAATGGAGGACGAGACAGCGGGCGAATTTCCTCGTTCGGTAGCTTGGGAGCGGTCACGATTGGCGGATCACTGACGGGTGGACTTGCGCTGGGCAGCGGCAGTGTCGACGCCACATCGAGTATGGGATTAGTCAAGATCGCAGCCGATCTGACAGGCGTTGGACCGTCCAGCGGACGGATCAGCGCCGGGGAGAAGTTGGCTGGAGTCACGATCGGAGGTGACGTCAATGGAGGGACGAACGACTTCAGCGGGACGATTGCCTCGGGACTGGACATGGGCCCGGTCAGTGTGAGTGGAAACGTTACCGGACTCGCTGGGCGAGACAGCGGTCGCATCTCATCGGGGGCGAAGCTGGGCAATGTGACGATTGGAGGTGACCTCCGTGGCGGGGGTGGTGTCATGAGTGGAAACGTGACCTCTGTCACTGACATGGGAGTTGTCACGATCACCGGAAGCGTCTTCGGCGGCTTTGGCGACACCGGTTCAGTCATCAGTGGAGGTAAGCTGACCAGTGTGTCGATTGGCGGTGACCTTGTCGGCGGAGCGCCTGTGATCGGGGACGGGATCCCATCGCTCTTTGGAGGATCAGTTCGCTCTGCATCGAACATGGGGGCCGTCTCGATCAAAGGGAGTATTCTCGGAGGGACCAACGACTCCAGTGGGATCGTGAAGTCCGGCGGGCTCCTCACATCGGTCACTCTGGGTGGTTCACTGCGAGGAGGATTCGCCGCCCGGAGTGGAGCGATCGAAGCGACAGGAAGAATCAACGAGATCAAGATTGCAGGCAACATTTCCGGTGGAGCAGCGCTCGCCAATCTGACGGGGCGGATCACAGCGGACCAGACCCTGGGAACACTGACAGTTGGAGGTTCGATACTTGGTGGAACTGCGAATGACAGTGGCCTCATCGAAGTGAATGGTGAACTCACGACCGTCACGATCACCGGGAACATCGTCGGAGGAGATACGTCGTCAACATTGGTCAATTCGGGAGCCATTGTCGCTGGACGGATTGCCACACTCACGGTCAACGGCTCGGTGATCTCCGGGCACCGTACAGGGCTCGGCTTCTCGGTCCTCTGTGGAGGTGTCGCCGCGGAAAATGATATCGGCACTGCGATGATCCGCGGCAGCTTGATTGGCAACCCCAGCAATCCAGTTCAACTGTTCGCTCGGGGCCAGATCGCGCCGACTGCCACGGTTGACCTGGCAATTCGTAAGCTCAACGTGGGGCGGCGAGTTGAATATGGCCAGATCCTCGCGGGAGTGAACGTTGACAGCTCTTACAAGAATGCTGATGCACAGATCGGTTCGGTCTCCGTCGGCGGCGACTGGATCGCCAGCAATCTCGTGGCCGGTGCAACTGCCGGAATCGATGGTCTCTACGGCAACGACGATGATGTCAAAATGAGCGGCGGTGGTGTCAAAGATGTTCCGACGGCCTTCTCCAAAATTGCCAGCCTGACCATTGGCGGACAGGCGTATGGCACCGTGGGCGGGACTGATCACTATGGGATCGTGGCCGAGAATGTCGGCAGCCTCAAAGTGAAGGGCGGGGCCACAACGTTCTCAATCGTAACAGGGAACGGAAACGACGACTTCTTGGTGGGACTGCTTGGTGACTTCAAGGTGAACGAGAAAATCTAGAAATCCTGGTCGATTTTCTGTCACGCCCGTCCTCCTGCTCTGTTCATGGTACAGCTGGCCGTTTGAGTCAGTTTCCCGCGAGCGTCGAACTGGGGGTCTGCCTTGAAATCACTCTGCGAACTGCTGCGTCTTCGGAAGTCCACTCGGCGGGCACAGGCGGGCCTCGAGTCTGCCCCCTCTCTCGAATCCCGCGTTCTGCTGGCCACACTCGTCGCCGCGAACAAGCTGACCTATCAGGATGTCGATGGAGACAACGTCACAGTCACGTTCTCCAAGAACATTCTGAATGCGGGGAACGTGAATGCGATTTTCCAGTTCAATACCAGCACTGTGAATGGCAGCAACGCCACGCCCCAACAGCTTCAGACGATCAGCCTGGTCGGAGTCGCCGGAGCGGCCGGGACCACGATCGCCACCACAGCTGTCCGCAGCGGAGTGACCGGAGGCGATGGCGTCGCGGCGCTGGGGCAGATCAACGCGACCGGCCTGGATCTGGGAATCGTCACCCTGGATGGAGATCTGGGGCGGATTCTGGCGGGTGATGGGAACACGGCGACTGCGGGTCTCGCGGGGCTGTCGGTCCGCTCCATGGGGCGGTACGGGACCTTTACGGGAGCTGCGGACCTGAACAGTGCGATTCAGGGGAAGCTGCCATCGCTGAAGGTCAAAGGCGACATGCAGGAAGCCTTCGTCGAGGTCATCGGAGGGGCCAATGGGGCGGTCGGCACCGTGACCATTGGCGGTTCGATGATCGGCGGCAGTGCCGCCAACTCCGGGCGGGTCCATGCGCATGGAGTCTTGGGAACTGTCACCGTCGGTGGCGATGTCGTCGGCGGGGCGGGGAGCCACAGCGGGGCGCTGACGTCGTTCCTGGGGATCACGAGCGTCACGATTAACGGTTCACTGATCGGCGGCAGCAGCACCTTTGCCGGGACGGTCCTGACGGACCACCTGGGCGGCGGACCGAATTCGGGTGGCCCGGGTGCTCACATCGGGACCGTCAAGATTCTCGGCAATCTGATCGGCGGATCGGATACCGCAGCCGGCAGCATCTACTCGGAATCCGGCAAGCTGACCAGCGTGACGATCAACGGATCGGTCCGGGGAGGAGCGGGGACACACAGTGGGGTTGTGTACTCCTTACAGGACATGGGCACCATTAAGGTACTCGGTGATGTCGCAGGGGGGACCGGTGACATCTCCGGGAACATCCAAACAGAGCTCACACTGGCGAGTCTCACGATCGGCGGTTCGCTCATCGGCGGTTCCGCCCAAAGCAGCGGTCGCGTACGGAGCGCTTTCGATGTGGGAACGATCAAAGTCACCGGCGATGTGGTCGGTGGGGCGGGTTTCAACAGCGGATATATCGTAACTGGCAATGTCTCCAGCCTGACAGTGGGTGGTTCACTGATTGGTGGTCCGCAAAGCCTGTCTGGTTCAGTGAGCGCAGGTAATTTGGGAACCGTGACGATCGGCCGGAATCTCGTGGGGAGCAGTGCATCCGGAATTGAAGACCGCGTCTTTACCGGCGGCGTGTTCGCGAACCGAATCGGCACAATGACCGTGGGAGGCTCACTCGTAGCCGGAGCCGACAACACGACGGGATTGTTCGCTAAGAACGGAGCAATCATCACTGAAAATGACATCGGCAGCCTGACGATCAACGGCAGCCTTGTCGGCAACACCACGAATCCGGCACTGATTCGGGCTCGTGGCCAAGCCGCGCCGCCCGCGACTTCGGACATCGCGATTGGAACCCTGAAGGTCCTCGGCCGTGTCGAGCGAGCCCTGATTCATGCAGGTGCGACCGACTCGATCGGGGCAAACGCCGATGCCCAGATCGGCACTGTCACGGTCGGAGGCGACTGGATCGCCAGCAGCCTGGTCGCGGGCGCTCAAGCCGGAACCGATGGGCATTTTGGGACAACCGATGATCTGAAGCTCGGTGGTGCCTTTCTGAAGGACCTCCCCGCAGTCTTCTCGAAGATCAACAGCATCACCATCGGAGGCCAGGTGATCGGCTCCGCCTTCACCGCCGACACCTTCGGCTTTGTGGCCGAGAGCATTGGTAGCCTGAAAATCGGCGGCGACACAACGATCTCCTTGCTGGCGGGGAACAGTAACGATGACTTCGCTCTCGGGCTGTTCGGCGACATCCGAGTGAATGAGATCTAGAAATGATCGACGGGGGCGACGCACATGCGTTCCCCGGTCAGTGGCGGGCCGCAGAACTGGCAGGGGAGAAGGTCACGACTCGCCGGTCTCCATCCGTTGTGCTCGTATCGCGAACCGGAAAGTGTGCGACTCCTGTTTGTGTACTCCATTAGATCATTCCTGCTGAGCGCTGTGATCGTGTTGGTCTCTTGGGTTCATTTCACGGGTCTGTCAGTGAACAAGCCCGTAATACGAGTCACCCGGCCTTCAGCGACTCGCTTCGCCCCTTCATGGCAGTAGAACCGGATGCCCTTCTGAATCCTTGACCGATGCAGTCGCTCTCTCATCCTGTCGATACAGACAAACATGCGAGCGGGCAGTTCCACGTTCAGTGGTAACGGATGATCCAGCGGCAATGAGTCGCCATTCTGGTCGTAGAAGTCTGGGTGAATCATGTACAACTCCTTGAGCGGTACGTCATCGGCATATGCGAAGTCCCAGCGAATGCCATTAAACGGTGGTGACTTCCGACCACCTTCCTCGAACGTGTAAATGCGAATGACGGCTTCAAAGTCGTCGTCGTATGGGGCAAACAGCTTCATTCGAACTGGCCTGAATATGTCTCCCCTCAGTTTCTCCTTCGCCGGCGGGGAGCGAAAGGCGGTCGGTCAAGGTCGAGAACGTAGCATGGGCGTCCCGCCCATGTCTTGTTGAAGAAACTCACGGCGACCCGCTCATGCGACGAGGCATTTCAACGGGCGGCGTCAATCGCCCGATGGCTTACCGGTAGAGCTGAGACCGCACGCTGCCCAGTGTCGGTGCCGAGTCGCTCGCCGCCCGGTCGCGGATCGCTGAGGCGTTCTCCTCGATCGTTTGGTCCGGTGGCACGAGGTGCAGTAGCCGCGGGCGGAAGACCACCATTAGCAGCATCGGCAGATACCACAGCAGGTAAGTCCCTCCCTGCTGCGTGTACCAGAACTGCGTGCTGAGGATGATCGCGGTGGAATGGGCCAGCAGATGCTCTACGGTCTTCTGCCGCGGCAGCCAGGTCAACAGTGCCAGCTGTATGCAGTACAGGGCGATCACCGGCAAGCGGTAGAACGACATGTATTCGGTGACCTTCCAGAACCCTTCGATCTTGTCGTCGGAGCGGAAGGCCAGCACCTGCAAATCGATCGAGCCCAGTATCTTGTTCACGAATGTCGGCCCGTCCCGCGAAGTCAACGCCAACGAACCGACCAGAACCAGCGCAACCGCGGCGAGTGCCACACTGAACCGCCAGCGGCCATTCCTTCCGTAGAACACAAACCACAGCGGCAGCAGAAAAACCGGGAAGAACATCGCGCCGCTGGCCAGTCCCAGGAACACCCCAGCCACAATCGGGCTGCGATAGAACACGATCGCCCAGACGATCAGTGCGGACGGCAGCACATGATTGAAGCTTCCGACCGAGTAGGCTGTGCCCGGCAGAAGCATGTACAGGGTTGAGGAGGCCAGCCCCAGATGGACATCTCCGAATAGCTTTTTCCCCGCCACGATCAGCCCGGCGACCACGGCTCCGTGAGTCAAGATCGACAGGATTCGTGCCGCAAGGTCCTCAAACACGAACTCGACGGGGGCCGCCAGCAACGTGGCTGCAGGGCCGGGGGCTGGTTCGCTCGCCACCTCGGGAGGATCGGGTCGGTTCTCGCGATTGATCAAGGCTTTGGAATGTTCCACAGTCACCGCCGTGGACTCGGGAAGTGCGTCGGTGATCGATTTCGTCGCGAGGAAGACAAACGCGGACGCGCAGAGGAAAATCAAGCCCCCGGCATTCAGGTTTTGTCCCAGTTGAGGCCGCCGCTGCAGAATTGGATCCGCCAGCAACCGAGCGAGATAGAGCCCGGAAACTGCGAACAGCCAGACATACCCCCAGAACGGTTCCGCCAGCTTCTGGACGAGCAACAGGCCCGGCGCAGACAGAAGCAGGAGAACCAAGTCGAGGTTTCTCAGCGACCAGAAGCGGTTGAACCGAAAAAAGACGGCGATAATCAGCAGCGTCGACAGGTAGAACCATGTCTCTGGGCTGACTGCATATCCCCGCAACAACACGTCCATCTCATGTGCGCTCCCGCGCGTCCACTGCCCCTGGCCATCCCGACCGGCGGAGCTGTTGGCACTCCATCAGACGTCATCGTGAGTCCGTGAAACGTAAGCGGTCGTCGCTCACGTGTGATGGGGATGTTAACAAGTTGAAACGAAAAAATACACCAATTCGCGGGACCGAAAGAACGGGACACACGCTCGGGTCGCTGCACGGTGAATCGCCGTAAAGGTTGTGGAGGGAACGCCTTGCAGATCAATTTGCGCGGCCACTCTCAGAATCGGACATCACTGCGATGGCGAGGAGCATCGAGTTACAATCGTTCGTCGAACTGTCAGCGGGCCCCAGGAAGAGCCAGAGTCATGCCGCGACCCGAGTGGGCGAACTGGAATGGCACCGAGATGCCACTCTCGGATGTTCGGGTGTCGGTCCTCGACCGGGCCTATCTGTTCGGGGACGGTGTTTACGAAGTCTTCCGCGTCTACAACGGGCGGATGTTCCTCGACCGACCGCATTTCGCGCGGCTGCGGGATTCGCTCCGCGAACTGCGAATCGAGACGGATGTCGACCGGATCGAACGCCGGGCTCGCGAGACATTGGCTCATAGCGGAATTCGGGAAGGTCAGGTCTACCTCCAGATTTCCCGAGGCGCAGCGCCTCGCAGCCACGCCTTTCCCAACCCACCCGTGACTCCCAACGAACTGATCTACGTTCGCGAGTACGACACTGATCCCTACGAATCCAGCCGCGAGCAGGGGATTCGTGCCCTCCTCGTTCCCGATCTGCGTTGGAAACGGTGCGACATCAAGTCGTTGAACCTGCTGGGGAACGTCCTGGCATCTCAAGCGGCTGCTGAAGCTGGGTGCGGTGAAGCGATCATGGCCACATCGGATGGGGCCATCACCGAGGGGTCGCACTCAACCGTGTTCGGTGTGCGAGCGGGGGCCCTTATCACAGCCCCGCTGTACTCAAACATTCTGCCCGGAATCACGCGGCAGCTGGTGCTGGAGCTCGCACGACGCTGCAATTTGCGAATCGAAGAGCAGCCTTTCACGACGGATTCAATTTCGAGTCTCGATGAACTCTTTGTGACCAGTACGATCGCCGAAGTGTTGCCGGTGATTCAGGTCGAAGGCCATACCTGGCGCGCCACCGGCCCCGGCGCCATCACCCGCCGATTGCAGGTCGCCTACCGCGATTACGTGACGCAGACGTGCTGGGGATAAACGGTCTCACCTGAACCGATCAATGACCTTGCCACGCCGCAAGGACATCGGACTCCGGCCACTCCGGCAAGAAATCAGCAGGTTGACTTCGCGAGGTTGGAAAATCCCAGTTCGCTCGCGAAGATGCTCAGGAGATTCACCCACTCTTCATCAGGCCGCTCCACCATGCACGAACCGCAACCTCCGCTGGACTCCATGGATGATGATGTGTCACAGCAGGCACCTGGACTTCGATTGGGCCGAGTCTTCGGCGGCGTTGTGTCCGTCATGATCGTGGTTGGCCTGGGATTTCTTGGCTACGAGTATTGGTCCAATCGGGAATTGGTCTATGTGAAAGTCACCGGGAGAGTCATGTGGAACGGCAAACCTGTCACGATCGGGGCTGTCATGACGCGGCACACCCGGTACGAAAAAGAGGCGGCGATCGGAGGCTTCGATAAGGACGGCAAGTTCGAATTGTCGAGCAATGGCAGGCCGGGGGCCGCCATCGGGACTCACAAGGTGATCGTGGCCTCCTACGGGGCCGGGATGGGAACAACTCCGCTGGTACCGGCCCCCTACCTGAAAGCCACGACGACTCCGCTCACCATCGAAGTGTCCAGTGATCCTGACAAGAATCACTTCGAACTGGAGATCTTCGGTGACAGTCCCAAGGTCAACTCCCCACCCGCCGGAGGGGGCCGCCCTGATGGCGATGGGGCTGAGGGAGATGCCACCGAGGGAGCTGTTCCGGCTGCGAACGCGGACAAGGCAGCTCCCGATGCCGCAGCGCCTGCGCAGTAGCCGAGAACTCACAACATGATCCGCAGCGGCGGATGGTAAAACAAAAACCGCTGGAGTTGCTCGGCCTGGGGCCAACTCCAGCGGCTGAATTCGACAATACGTGCTGACGACGTCTACTTCTTTTCGGGGGCAGCGGGTGCCGACGAACCCGGCTTCCCCTTGGGCTTCGGACCGCTGCCGCGGTTCTTGCTTTCTTCCATCCAGTTCTTTTGCTGTTCGGGCGGTGGGTCTTTGCCAGGCTCGGTGAGAGCGGGGACGTCTCCCCCGCCACTGCATCCTGACATGCAGCAGGACACGGGCAGAGCGAGCAACAATGCCAACAGGAGTCTCATGGGTTCCTCACTAGAGTGAAGGGAGAGAAATTCACGTGATCTGAATATATCAGCCTGCAGGAGGCACCGCATCTGTGCGCGTTTGAGCTTGGCGAAGGACCGATTTCCAGGCATCCGCCTCCCAGGTCCTCCCGAACGACTCATAGAACTTGACAACTTCAGCGAGCCCTTCTGGTTTCTCCAACTCGCCGAGGGCCTGACGAATCTTTTGATGGACCTTGAGGTCCGTGAGGCCCTCAACCCTGCGGGCTTCCGCCTGAACCCGCATTGACTCGTCCTTTTTTCCGAGGAGCGCGAGGCAGCGCGCGTGACGATTCATGAGCAGCCAGTCTGACGGTCCTGGCCAGGTCGCGGTGGCCTGACGAAAACACTCTTCGGCGTTCGCGAGATCCCCCTGGACCTCCTGAGCATGCATTCCGGCCAGACGCAGGTACTGATATCCCGTCTTCGGCCCCGACCAGAGTGCGAACTCTTCCCCGGCCTTCTCCAGCTGTCCGGCGTCGATCAGCGCTTCCACGTGAGCCGCCTGAAAATAGCGATTCTTTCGTGCCAGATCGCGGTCCTGGAACTTCTGCAGAACTTCCAGGGCGCTCTCGCGCGACTGATTTCGAATGTGCCACTGTGCGAGCGCAGCTGCGGTGGCGGGCTGATTGGGCTCGTACTCGTAGAACGCTGTCAGGCGCCGCAGCGCGACCTCTTCCGTGGGGACTTCCGATTCCTGCCGGAAACCCATGAGCAGGTCGAGTTGGCTGCTGGCGGAAAGCGGAGTGAACTGGCTGGAGTACCACTCTCGGAGTCGAAACGCCCGTTCTTCCGGTGGGCAGAGTCGGTAGACCTCTCGAAACAGCGGTTCACTGTCGAAGTACCGCTCCGTCATGTTGTACATGTGCCACAGCAGGTAGTGCGCATCAAACTGGTCGGGATCCAGTGCGATCGATCGTCGCAGCAACTCTTCCGCCCGACCGGGTTCCTGACGCACCAGAAACGCAGCTCGACCGGATCGGAGTCGCCCCTCGGCCCCGAGAGGGGAGTTGTCAGGGATTCGGGAAAAGTGCGAGATCGCTCGCTCCGCGGCTTCGATGGGCGGCAACGAGTCATCGAGGAAGTAGGCATTGCCGGCCAGCAGGCGGGCTTCGGAATCGCCGGGAAACAGACGCAGGTAACGCTCCGCCGCCGCGCGAGCGGACTTCAGGTCATCGCGAGACATGGCCTCTCGAGCCGTCTGCAGGCCAATGCCCATCCATAACACCACGGACAGGGCGACGACGACTCCCAGTGCGAGCAGACTTCTCAGGAGCATCTTCCGGCGCTGTCGGGCCGGCGGCGAAACCGTCGGCAGGCTGTCGGATGGAGTCACCAAGGCTGCTGTCCCTCCATCAGATGCCAGTATCGATTCGTTGCCAGCGTCTGCTGTTCGACCTGGCCCGAGGGCCACTCGATCTTGACATCCACGGTCTTGTCCGTCGAGGGAACTGGAATCGTCAAACGAGGATCACTGGAGGACAGGTAACTCCCCCCGATCATCACGGACCGACTCAGCGTGCCGCGCGAGGTCGTCACTGATGCCAGCGCTCCGCACGGAACGATCCGGGACAGAGTCCGCAGATCCAGGCCGATGAAACCGACGTTGGCCGAGGTTGAGTTCCTCAGCAGAGCGGCCGGTTCGTCCAGATGCGTGACCGCGATATCCAGATCTCCATCGTCGTCGAAGTCCGCAGCAGCAGCCCCGCGTCCCAGCCACTCTTTGCGAAAGTAGCCCGTCAGCTGGGGGGAAATGTCTTCGAAGAACTTACCACCCTTGTTGAGCAGACACTGGGGAGTCATCCGGTCCGGTTTGACCTCCGGGCCCAGCACGTGTCCATTGGTGACAAACAGATCCAGGTAACCATCGCCATCGAAGTCGATCGGAACGGTTCCGAAGCCGAGAAACGGATAGCCCGTCTGAGCGGTCTTCATCCGGCGACTGACATCTTCGAATTGCAGATTTCCATGGTTCTTGTAGAGGGTCTTCTGCATGTTGTAGTAGTGGGTCAGGTAAATGTCGGGCCGTTGATCTCCATCGAAGTCGCCACAGGCGATCCCCATGCTGGCTTCGTTCATCCCCTCGCCGCTTTGAGCGGTGCCGCCGACCATCGCCACATCGGCATAGGTCGGGGGAGCTCCCGGTTGCAGCGTATACATGAAATTGACCGTCATGTCGTTGGCGACATAGACCTCGGGAATCCGGTCGTTGTTGAGGTCGGCTCCCAGAACAGCCAGCCCCTTGCCGACCGATTCGGTCATCCCGAGGTTCGCGGAGGACTCGACAAAGGACCCGTCTCCCTGATTGAGGTAAACCTGATCGGGAGCCGCTTCGTACTGGCCGGGGCCGCAGTAGCCCGGTCGCTTCTCGTATTCGCAGACCTTGCGGTCGGCCAGGGTCATCTTCAGGTAGTTGGTGACATACAGATCGAGCCACCCATCCCGATTCAAATCGATCCACATGACCCCACTGGTCCAAGCCGGATCGTCCACTTCCGGCGCACGCGTATCGCGAGAGAACGTCCCATCTCCTTCGTTGACATACAGGGCATTCGGCCCGAAGTTCCCGACATACAGATCGGGAAAACCGTCGGCATTGAAGTCACCAGCCGCACTTCCTTGACCATACCCGGGATCAGCGGCTCCCCACGCTGCGGCCACTTGCTGAAATGCCGCGTCGGGGCGTCCTCGAAAGAGCCAGTTCCCATGAGACTGCGGATTCTCGCCGGGCTCCAGCTGGGAACCGTTGGTCAAGTAGAGGTCGAGTTGCCCGTCCTGATCGAAATCGAGCCACGTCGCACCTCCGCCCATGATCTCCGGCAGGAAGTATCGACCGGGAACGGTGTCGGTGAAGAAAGGGGCCACGATCCCCAGCGCCGGAGCGACGTCTTCCAATTGGGGAAGGACGATGGAAGCGTTGCTCTTCGTCTCAGGCTGCGGAACCTCCGGTGTGGATGGAGACGGAACCGGAGTGGCCGAAGGAGGTGCCTGTGTACACCCCGCCAGGAACACCAAAAGACAGCTGAGGAGCCCCAAGCTCTGTCGAAGGTCAGATCCCTGCGCCTGCATCGGAGCACCAAACTAAAAAACCCTGCCCGAATCACTTCGGGCAGGGAATGAGCTGAAGCAGAATCCCACCGGCGAACTAGAACTCACCGACGACTTCGTTCCCGTTGCGGGTTCCGATTGCGACGTAGGTGTCGTAATCGACGTTCTCACTGATGAACCGGACTGCGCCGTCTGCCATCAATGATTGAACGCCGCCCGTGTGGTAGCTGGAAGCTGACATCACCGTGCTGCCGCGCCAGTCACCCTGATTGGTGGCAAAGCAAGGCTTTTCGTTCGGGTTCATGTTGTGGGAGTACGCACCGCCATACCCGATGAACGAAGAGGCCCACGAAGCTCCGCGAGCGTTGTGACGTCCGCAGTCGTTCACGTGGCCGACGTTGTTCAAACAGTGCTGGCGGATGTTTCGGTGCGGGTTAGCTCCACCTGGCTCCGACCAAGTGTGCATTTGCATGGTCTTACGACCGGTGCTGGTCGTGTCGCAGGGAACCGTTCCGAACTCGGAGTAAGCCACCGTGTTTGAGGTTCCATCGGTGACACTGGCCATCTTGACGACCGGATCGGACTCACCCGCCCAGTTCGTGTAGCAAGCCAATCCGTTGTGGCGAGTATTGCCACCGCTGATGATGGTCGTATTGTCCTTCGAGTAGTTGATCACACCGACATTGATCGCGTACGAGAACTCGCCATTCGGACCGTTGGCATTCGTAAAGCCGTTGGAGGGGCAGTTGAAGACTGGCAGCCGCGTACTCTGCGGCAGGTTGCTGCCCGTGTTCCAGGGATTCCACGGGAAGTCGTCGAAATTCGTCGCGTTGTAGATCGGTGCCTGATCCAGGTAAGGCAGCATGTAAACCTTGTCAGAAAACGCCTGACGGCGGTCATCACGTCCACCATACTGGAAGGAGTTCCCGGACCAGCTCATGCTGACCGGAAAGCAGTTGGCCGTGTCGTGATAGTTGTGCAGAGCCAAGCCGATCTGCTTCAGGTTGTTCTTGCACTGCGACCGTCGGGCCGCCTCGCGTGCTTGCTGCACGGCTGGCAACAACAGAGCAATCAACACTGCGATGATGGCAATCACCACCAGCAGCTCAATCAGCGTAAACGCCGATCGAAAACTTCGGAGCAACATGATTGTTCTCCCTGAGGAAATGGACGTGAAGAGCGCAGCAGAATGCCGACCCCAGAAACGACTTCGAGTCTAGAAACGTCTATCGACACTGTCAACGAAAAATTCTTCGAAAATTCTCTGAACGGAACGAGTTACGTCTACTTCGTGCCGCGGGACCGTCCACCTCGCGGTGACCGATTCCTGGCATCAGAAAGCACCGGAGTCACTCTGGAAACTCATGGACAACATGCCCGGAAGCGTCAGTTCGCTATAATTCGTTCACGAAAGTCGCCTCTCCTGGAGCCTGGAATGCGTCGCCTCCTCATGCTCGCGGCGGTAACCTGTTTGGCAGCAGTTGGTTGCGACTCTGGTCATCCGCCGGTCGTTCCAGCACCCGCGTCCACAGCCGCGGCGGCGAGCCCTTCCCCCCAAGTGCAGCAGTTCTGCGGGCACTGTCACGCCTTTCCTCAACCGGCCACTTTTGCCCGTGAGGAGTGGCGCGCCGAAGTCGCTCAGGGATTTCGGTTCTACGAGGCGGCCGAGAACCTGAAACTCGACCCGCCCACCGAAGACGAAGTCGTTGCCTACTACGAAGCCCATGCCCCGGAATCGATGCCCGGACCGCAGGGCACCCAGCCTGAATCCGGCAGCCGGTTTGCCCGACTGCCCGCAGATCCGTCCTCATCGGCCATGTCGGTCTCCAGTCTGACCCAAGTCGCAAAGACTCGCGAGTTGTGGGCCAGCGACATGCGGACCGGTGCCATCCTGCACGCGCCAGCTGGCCGCAGCCAGTTCTCCGAAGTCGCCCGCCCTGTCGAACTCTCCAACCCGGCTCGACTCAATCTGGTTGATCTCAACGCGGACGGCCACCGCGAGATCCTGGTGAGCGATCTGGGTAGCTTCTTCCCGCAAGACCATCTCAACGGATCGGTCTGGCAACTGGAACCCGACAATGCGTGGAAGGCCACTCCGATTTTGCAGGGTGTGGCCCGCGTCTGCGATGTTCAAGCGGGCGATCTGGATGGGGACCAGGATCTCGATCTGGTGGTCGCTGAGTTTGGCTGGCGCAGAGCGGGTCGGGTCCTGATCCTCTGGAATCACGGGAACACGCAGTTCGAGACCTGG
The DNA here is from genome assembly GCA_044337025.1 of Planctomycetaceae bacterium. Classification (GTDB taxonomy): domain Bacteria; phylum Planctomycetota; class Planctomycetia; order Planctomycetales; family Planctomycetaceae; genus TH-plancto1. Next base: position 90,009 of record JBIIOI010000001.1, on the reverse strand, counting down.
AAGCAGCAGGTCCTGGACACCCGGCATGGAGCGATTGACGTGCCGCTCGTCGACCTGAACGGAGACGGTCGGCTCGACATCATCGTTGTACTCAGCCAGGAGCATGAGCTGGTCCTCGCCTATCTCAACCAGGGAGAGGGCCGGTTCGATCAGAAGACGATCTTCACGGCCAACGAGCCCTCTTTCGGCTCCAGCGGAATTCAGGTCATCGACTTCGACAAGGACGGTGACCTTGACGTGGTCCACACCAACGGTGACAGCTTCGACAGCAGCTTCGTCAAACCCTTTCACGGGATTCGCTGGCTCGAAAATCGAGGCCAGTTCCCGTTCGCGGTCCATGAGATCACTCCCATGGCGGGCGTCCATCGAGCGGTGGCGGGGGACATCGATCTCGATGGCGATCTCGATCTGGCTGCGGTCAGCCTGCTCCCTCCCTCGGTCAGGCAGCGCTGGTCGGGCTTACCTTCGATCGTCTGGCTGGAGCGGACCGCACAGGGTTTCGTCACTCATGTTGTCGAGACCGACTCGGCGGACCATGCCACTTGCGATCTGGTGGATCTGGACTCTGACGGCGATCTCGATCTGGTGACGACCAACTTCCGCTGGCAAGAGGAAACGGGACCGCCGGTGACCTGGTACATCAACGAGGGAATGTCAAAGCCAGCCTCAGAGCCCCGCTGAACGAGTCCTATGTCTTCGTTCGAAACTCCGACGGAGTCATCCCGGAGGCCGAGCGAAAGGCCCTCGTAAAGGCACTGTGGTCCGAAAATCCACACGCATGGGCGATCTCGGCCACCGATCGATCGGTGTCGCGCAGCATGCGGGACGCAGCTGCGATCCGTGACTTGGTAATGAACTGGCTGGGTGTCAGGCCGAACAGCCGCTTGATCAGTCGCGCCAGGCGCTGGGGAGTGAGGCGAGCACTCCGAGCCAGCCAAGCCGGAGTGACTTCGCAGGAAAGATCGCGTTCGAACTGTTCCAGAGCTCGGGCGAAGCTGGCGGGGATCTCCTGCGGCTCCACTGGGACGCGGATGTCCCGGGAGAACCCCACCAAGCCGACGACAACTCCTGCAGCATCCAGAATCGGCAGCTTCGTCGTCAGGCACCAGACCGGAGCATTGGGGCGGTGCCAATGCATCTCAAGATGATCGAGGATCGGCTTCCCGGTCCGCAGCACTCGCGCGTCCTGCTCCGTCGGAATCCGCCCCAGATCCCCTGGGCAGATATCCCGCGGGCACTTGCCGATCACCTGCGACTTGCTCTTCAGACCATGTCGCTCCAACAGCGAATCATTCACAGCGACATACCGGCCCTGGCCATCTTTGACAAAGAACGCCACATCTGGCGATCGATCGAACAGCTGCTCCAGCAACCGGATTTCGAGCTGCGAGACTGGCGCAGCAGCGAGAGCGGGAGCCGGAGTTGTGCGCGGATTCACGATTGCGTGTGCTTCTGAGCCAAGAGGGCCACCCGCCCCGGAGGTAGAATGAGAGTTCAGCGATCGTATCAGGGGCCAGCCCCTCCATGAAGTCGATCGCCCCCCATCGCGTCAGGAGTTCGCCATGCTGTCTCTTCCCCGCCTGTGCCTTTCAGGGCGATGGACACTGCTGTGGCTGCTCGGCGGGCTGCTGATTTCGAGCACGGATGTCCGGGCTGAGGCTCCGGCGATCCCGGACTTCACGGCGGGCGATGCCATTCCCAAGGACGCCCGCCATGACTGGAACCTAGGCGCGACTGGGGCTCGTGGATGGATCTATTGCGACAGGCTGGTGACCAGCGACGCCCGGCAGATCGCCATCACGCAGGTCGCCAGCGGGTCACCCGCCGACGGCATTCTGGCCAGCGGCGATGTCCTGCTTGGCGTCGGGGGCCGACCGTTCGCGGCGGACCCTCGCACTGAGTTCGGCCAGGCCCTCACAGCTGCTGAAACCGAAGCGGGCGGGGGGAAGATCGCACTGTCTCGCTGGCGAGCGGGCCGGACCGAGCAGGTCGTGCTGAAGCTCCCCGTGCTGGGCAGCTACAGCGCCACCGCTCCTTACGACTGCTCCAAATCCACACGGATTTTGGAGCAAGGCTGTCGCGCTCTCGCAGCTCGGATGGCGGACCAGAACTACCCCAATCAGGACCCGATCACTCGCTCGCTGAATGCTCTGGCTCTGCTGGCCAGTGGTGATGCGGCTTACCTGCCTCTGGTCAAGAAGGAAGCGGAGTGGGCCGCGGGGTTCACGTCTGACTCGATGCAGACCTGGCATTATGGCTACGTGATGATGCTGCTCTCGGAGTACGTCATCGTGACAGGCGATCAGTCGGTCTTGCCGGGACTCAAGCGGATCGCGCTGGAAGCTGCCACCGGGCAGAGTGCGGTCGGTTCGTGGGGCCACGGCTTTGCTCTGTCGAGTGGTCGTCTGGGCGGTTACGGGATGATGAATTCGCCCGGTGTTCCGCTCACCATTTCGCTGGCCTTGGCCCGAGAAGCTGGTGTCAAAGCTCCCGAAGTCGATCGCGCGATCGAGCTGAGTTCTCGTCTGCTGCGGTTCTACATCGGCAAGGGAGCCATCCCGTACGGAGACCATCACCCGTGGATCGAGAACCACGACGACAACGGCAAATGCGGCATGGGGGCTGTCTTGTTCAACCTGCTGGGTGAGCGAGAGGGAGCAGAGTTCTTTTCGCGGATGAGCGTCGCTTCGCACGGGCCCGAACGCGATACCGGGCATACGGGCAACTTCTTCAACATACTGTGGGCCATGCCCGGAGTCGCGTTGTCGGGGCCGAACGCCACCGGGGCCTGGATGCAGGAGTATGGAACCTGGTACTTCGATCTGGCCAGGCGATCGGATGGCTCGTTCGCTCATCAAGGGCCACCCGAGAAAGACCACGACAGCTATGACGGCTGGGACGCCACCGGCTGCTACCTGCTGGCGTACGCTCTGCCGCTGAAGAAGATCACGCTCACGGGCCGTCGCCCGAGCCTGATCCCTCCTCTGGATGTCGCCGCAGCTCAGTCCCTGATCAACGACGGTCGGGGCTGGAACAACAAAGACCGTCACAGCTTCTACGACTCGCTCAGCGCCGATCAGATTCTGGAGCGTCTGGCCAGCTGGTCACCGATTGTTCGCGAACGGGCCTCGATCGCTTTGGCTCGCGGCAAGCAGGTTCCGATGCCTGCTGTGCTGGAGTTGCTGGAGTCCCCTTCGCTCGACGCTCGCTATGGGGCCTGCCAGGCGTTAATCGCCATGCGCGGCAAAGCCGAACCCGCTGTCGAGCCGCTGCGGAAGCTGCTGCAGCATGAAGACCTGTGGCTGCGAATTAAGGCCGCAGAGGCACTGGCCAGCATCGGCAAGTCGGCTCTGCATACTGTCCCTGAACTGCTGGAACTGCTGGCCCAGGTTGACCCTGAGCGTGACCCGCGCGGCATGCAGCAGCGGTATCTGACCTTCGCTCTCTTTGAGAACGGCGGCGGGATGCTCAGCCGATCCCTGGAGGGGGTCGACGAGGAGCTGCTCTACCAGGCCGTGCGGGCTGGTCTCAAGAACCAGGACGGGCGGGCTCGTGGCAGCCTGGGCTCCGTCTATCGCAATCTCTCGTCCGAGAAGATCAAGCCGCTGCTGCCCTCCATCTATCAGGCGATCATCGAGCCCGCCCCCAGCGGTGAGATGTTTGCTGACTCGATCCGCGTCGAGGGGCTGCAGCTGCTCGCAAAACACAGGGTCGAAGAGGGGATCACCGCCTGTGTGAAGTACACTCGCGAGCAGAATCCTTGGGCGAGTGAGAAGCGGACTCCTGAGCTGATGAAGGTCCTGCTGACCTATGGAACCCATGCCAAAGCCGTAATCCCGGATCTGGAGAAGCTCGCTGTCTACTTCGAGAAGGACGAGAAGAACTTCCCTCGACACCTGATGCTGCAGAAAGCCAAGTCGGTCCGCGATACGATTCAGGCAATCGAAGCCTCGACAGAGACGCCGGACCTGAGCCGCATCCAGTCGGAGTGAAGATTTCAGGTAGCAGAATTCGTCAGAATTCTGGCGTCCCGACTCTCAGCGTCGGACAAAACCGAAGTCGGCAATTCATCAGCCGTTGGGCGCTAGCCCACGGTTTCTGAGGAGAAACCGGACGCTAGCGCGTTCCGGCTGATACCGAGATTTCCGAAGGAATGTCCCCCCATGAAAATCGCCCGCATCTTTGCTCACCGCGTTGAGCTGCCGCTCGTCGAAGGTTCCTACAAATGGTCCGGCGGCAAGTCGGTCTCGGTGTTTGACAGCACGATCGTCGGCGTCGAGACCGCATGCGGACTGGTCGGCTATGGAGAGGTCTGCCCCTTGGGGCCGTTCTATCTGCCTGCCTACGCCGAAGGGGTGCGGGCGGGACTTCGTGAATTGGGACCGCACCTGATTGGCTACGACCCGCGCGAGCTCTCGAAGCTCAACCACCGGATGGACGCAGCCCTCAAGGGACACCCGTATGTGAAGTCGGGAATCGACATCGCCTGCTGGGATATTCTCGGTCAGGCGACGGGCCTGCCGGTCTGTGTTCTGATGGGGGGCCGCTTCGGCGAGAGCATCCGGCTGTACCGGGCGATCTCCCAGGTCGCTCCCGATGAGATGGCCCGCAACGTCAAGGGTTATCGCGACCAGGGATACACACGGTTCCAGCTGAAGGTCGGCGGCGATCCTGATACCGACATCGAGCGAATTCGAGCTGTGCGAGCGATGCTGCTGCCCAGTGACCGGCTGGTGGCGGATGCCAACACCGGCTGGACCCAGCATGAAGCGATGCGCGTGGTCCGCGGGGTGCGGGACGTTGATGTTTATATCGAGCAGCCGTGCCTGACCTATGAAGAGTGCCTGGCTGTGCGGCGCAACACCAGCCACCCGTTCGTGCTGGACGAGAACATCGACTCGCTCGATATGCTGCTGCGGGGCAAGTCCGATCTGGCGATGGATGTCGTGAACCTCAAGATCAGCAAGCTCGGTGGACTCACCAAGACGAAGCAGGCTCGCGATCTGTGCGTCTCGATGGGGATCGCGATGACCCTTGAGGACAGCTGGGGCGGAGACATCACGACGGCGGCGATCGCACACCTGGCCCACAGCACGCCCGAGGAGTACCGCTTCACCAGTACTGACTTCAACAGCTACGTGACCGTCAGCACAGCCACCGGGGCTCCGCAGCGCGAGAACGGCTTCATGCGGGCCTCAACGGACCCTGGGCTGGGAATCGCTCCGCGCCCCGAGGTCATCGGCCCGCGCGTAGTCGAAGTCAGCTGAGGACACAGCCGTAGCAGAATTCGTAAGAATTCTGACGTCCAGATCGACTCCTGCACGTCGGGCGAGCCCGACGGCTATCGCCCGTAGTATTGATCCACTGTTGGGGACTAATTCGATGCCACTGAGAAGACTCGCCGTGCGAATTGCCGTTGGCCTCATGGCATCCCTGTTTGCGAGCCTCCCGATGAGTGCAGAAGACCGCGCCGCCGATCCGTCACTGCTCACCGTCGAGCGTCTTTTCGGCTCGAAAGAGTTCGACACCGAGACACTCCCCGAGCAGCGCTGGAGCAAGCTCGCTGCTGTCTCGTTCACGCTCGACAAGCCCTCCGAGGGTGAGGGCAAGGATCTGGTCCGCAACGACCTCGCGACCGGGGCCAAGGAGATCCTCGTCCCCGCTTCTGCGTTTGTCCCCCCGCTGAAGGTCGATGGGTTCGAGTTCTCTGCCGATGAGTCGCGGCTGTTGATCTACACCAACAGCCAGCGAGTCTGGCGGCAGAACACGCGGGGAGACTACTGGGTCCTCGATATCACCACACGCGAGCTGCGCAAGCTCGGAGGCGACGCTCCCGCATCGACCTTGATGTTTGCCAAGTTCTCTCCTGACGGGTCGCGCGTCGCCTATGTGCGGGAGAACAATCTCTACGTTCAGAATGTCCAGAGTCTCGCGATCACGCCGCTCACGACCAATGGTTCGAAAACGCTGATCAACGGCACCGCCGATTGGGTCAACGAAGAAGAGCTGAGCCTCCGCGACTGCTTCCGCTGGAGCCCCGATGGGACTCAGCTGCTGTTCTGGCAGTTCGACACCACCGGAGTGCCCGAGTTTCATATGGTCGACAACGCGGCTGGCAACACGCCGCGCGTGACGACGTTTGCATATCCGAAGGTCGGCGAACAGAACTCCTCGACCCGGCTGGGAGTGATCGCAGCCACGGGGGGCGAGGTGCGGTGGCTGAGCCTTCCGGGCGATCCACGCGAGCATTACCTGGCGCATGCCGAGTGGACTCCGGACGGGCAGCAGATCCTCGTTCAGCAGTTCAATCGGCTGCAGACAGAACTGAAGGTCTGGCTGTGCAGCCCTGCTAGCGGTGAGCCTAAGCTGGTCATGACCGAGACCGATGCTGCCTGGCTGGAGAACGAGAACCCGGTCCGCTGGTTGGAGAAGGGGCAGGGCTTTCTCTGGCTGAGCGAACGCACCGGCTGGAGACATGCCTACCGGGCCAGCCTGGATGGTTCCCCCCTGGTGCCGATTACGCGGGGCGAGTTCGACGTCATCGAGTTCCGATCACTCGATGAGACCGGCGGCTGGTTCTACTACAGCGCCTCACCCGACAACTCGACGCAGCAGTACCTGTACCGAACCAAGCTCGATGGCAGCTCGACGGAGCGGGTCTCGCCCGCTGCTCAAACGGGCTCGCACCGGTACGACATCTCGCCCGACTCGCAGTGGGCGATTCACAGCTGGTCGACGTTCACGACTCCGCCGGTTGTGAGTCTGATCCGGCTCGCTGATCACTCGGTGGTGCGGACTCTGACCGAGAACAAAGCCCTGCGTGAGAAGCTGGCGGCCTTGAAGCAACCCGCGATCGAGTTTCTGCAGGTCGATGGCACCAACGGCGTGAGGCTCGATGGCTGGAGCATCAAGCCCCAGCAGATCGATCCCGCGGCCAAGCTGCCGCTCCTGATGTATGTCTACGGCGAGCCGCATGGCCAGACCGTGCGCGATGCCTGGCAAGGCTCGCGCGGGCTGTGGCACTGGATGATGGCTCAGCAAGGGTTCGTCGTGGCAAGTATCGACAACCAGGGGACCAACGTGCCGCGTGGCCGCACATGGCGGAAACTCGTGCATCGCCAGATCGGGATTCTGGCTCCCGTCGAACAGGCCGAGGCTGTGAAGCAGCTGCTCGCTCGCTGGTCGTTCGTGGATCCGACGCGCGTCGGCGTCTGGGGCTGGAGCGGCGGCGGCAGCATGAGCCTCAATGCCATCTTCCGGTACCCGGACCTGTATCGCACAGCGGTCGCGATCGCCCCCGTCGCTGATCAGCGGCTGTACGACACGATCTATCAGGAACGGTACATGGGCCTTCCCAGTGACAACGCGGAAGGGTTTCGCGAGGGCTCTCCGCTGACTCACGCTCACAAGTTGCGGGGCAACCTGCTGCTGATCCATGGGACCGGCGATGACAACTGTCACTACCAGGCCACGGAGCGGCTGATCGATGAACTGATCGCCAAGGGGAAGTATTTCTCCGTGCTGCCTTACCCCAACCGGTCCCACTCGGTCAGTGAGGGTGAAGGCACCCAGCCGCACATGTGGTCGACCATCGCCCGCTACTTCCGGGACAACTTGCAGTCCCCCCATGCTCCTGAGCCTGCACCGGCTCCTCCCGCTCTGGCGGTTCGTCCGAAGCTGCAGTTCATCAATGGAACAGACAGCCCGATCGACATCTTCTGGCTGAAGACGCCGACCGAGCGTGTCGCCAACGGTTTCGTCGAACCCGGTAAGGATACCATCATCACGACGACTCTTGGCCATCGCTTCGTGGTTGTCAGTCGGGGAACTCATCCCGAAGCCACCGTGACCAGTGAAGTCCCGGTCCAGGCGTATCGCTTTGGCGGCGTGCCCAAGTTCTATACCCAGCAGGCCAACGCCGAGGGGTTCCCGATCGTCGCCTCGGACAAGGTCAGCCCGTACGCACTGCAGGAAGCGGTCTACATCATCAACCGCATGCTGGCCCAGCGGCCCGATGTCCGGAGCGCGATGACCAAGAGCGGAGCCCGGCTCAGCATTCTCGCTCACAACGAGTACACGACCGATCAGCCGGAGTGGGCCTGGATGAGCAATACGCCGGAACCGGGATTCGACACGATCTCCGGTCGCGACTTCTGGGATGCCCGGGCCCGTGGCATGGGAGGCAGCGAGACCGATCCGTACTGCTCCTGTGCGGAGGAGAACCTGCTGGCCTATGAAGGCGACCCGTACAGCACCGAGAACATCCTGATCCATGAGCTGGCTCACAATATTCATCTGCGCGGGATGAGTAATGTCGACCCGATGTTCGATACACGGGTCAAGGCGGCCTACGACGCTGCCATGGCCGAGGGTCTCTGGAAAGGGAAGTACGCCTCGGTCAACCATCACGAATACTTCGCCGAGGGAGTTCAGTCCTGGTTCGATGACAATCGTGAGAACGACCACGATCACAATCACGTGAACACGCGGGCTGAGTTGCTGGCCTACGACCCGCGACTGGCCGCTCTCTGCAAAGAGGTCTTCGGTGACACGGAGTTCCGCTACACCAAACCGACAACGCGGCTTTCGGGGCATCTGGAAGGGTACGATCCCTCGAAGGCTCCGAAGTTCGCCTGGCCCGAGCGGCTGCACGATGTGAAGAAGAAGATTCGCGAGGCCGCCCAGAAACGTGACGCGAAGGCGAACGCCCCGAAATAGTGACTCCCGGTCTTTCGTCCGCGCCTGGGCAGTTCCGATTCGGTGACGACGATTCTCGAATCTGCTCTAATCGCGAGCCACCGACACCCCCCAAGTTCCCGGATTCTCCCGATGCCTGACAACTCGATCTTCCGTGGCTGCATTCCCGCCCTGATGACTCCTTGCTCGCGCGAGGGAGTTCCCGATTTCGAGGCACTCGTGGAAACGGGGAAGTCGCTGATCGCAGCTGGCATGCGAGCGGTCGTCTACTGCGGCTCGATGGGGGACTGGCCGCTGCTGTCGGACGAGCAGCGCCAGGAAGGAGTTCGCCGCCTGGTGAAGGCCGGCGTTCCCGTCGTCGTCGGGACCGGAGCCCAGAGCCCGAAGCGCGCCGCCGCTCACGCCGCCCATGCCCGCGAAGTCGGTGCGGCCGGTCTGATGGTGATTCCCCGGCTGCTGTCGCGCGGCACTTCTCCGGCTGCTCAGCACGAGCACTTCGCCGCTGTGCTGAAGGCCGGAGGGGATCTCCCCGCCGTCATCTACAACAGCCCGTACTACGGCTTCGAGACCAAGGCCGACCTGTTCTTCGCCTTGCGGCGCGAGCACTCGAATCTGGTGGGCTTCAAGGAGTTCGGCGGGGCCGACTCGCTGACCTATGCCGCTGAGAAGATCACGAGCGGTGATCCTTCGCTGGCCCTGATGGTCGGCGTCGACACGCAGGTCTTCCACGGCTTTGTCCGCTGCGGAGCCGTCGGAGCGATTACCGGAGTGGGGAACGCCCTGCCGAAGCAGGTGCTGCGGCTCATTGAACTCTGCGAGCGGGCCGCTCGCGGCGATGTCGAGGCACGACGCCTGGCTGCCGAATTGGATGGAGCAATGCGAGTACTCTCGACGTTCGACGAGGGGCCCGATCTGGTTCTTCACTACAAGGCCCTGATGGTCCTGGAGGGGCATGCCGCGTACGAACATCACTTCAACGCGACCGACGCTCTCAGCAAGAGCCAGCGAGCGTTTCTCGAACAGCAGTGGTCACTGTTCAAGTCCTGGTGGGCGCAGTGGCCGGGTCGCGAATAGTCGTAGTCGACCGCCCAGAAGAAGAGTTACGGAATTCACCACGGAGTCACGGAGGCACAGAGTGAGCCGCCGGAGACGAGGCTTCTCATTCGGGAAACAACACGCGAAGGGGCAATCACCGAGACGCTGTGCCTGGATTGCAACAGACCGAAATCATCACCGTCCTTGACCATTCACTCGGGAGTCGGGTAGGACCAAGTTCTGCTCATTCTGGCTTGCTCTGTGCCTCCGAGTCTCCGTGGTGAATCTGCCAACCTGACCCCCAAGGAGTCGCCAGACTTCGGATCAGGCGATGATCTCCTGAATCACCTTCCCACCCACATCGGTCAGGCGGAAGTTCCGTCCGTTGTACTTGTACGTCAGCTTCTCGTGATCCATTCCCAGCAGGTGCAGAATCGTGGCGTGGAAGTCGTTCAGGTGGACCCGGTTCTCTGCCGCGCGGTAGCCGACTTCGTCGCTGGCTCCGTAGCTAAAGCCCCCCTTCACGCCGCCACCCGCCATCCAGGATGAGATGCAGTGCGGGTTGTGATCGCGACCCGGCTTGGCTCCGGTTTGAGCGATCGGCAAACGACCAAACTCACCGCACCAGATCACCAGTGTGTCGTCCAGCAGTCCTCGCTGGGCCAGGTCGGTCAGCAGCGCCCCGACCGGCTGGTCGGTCTCTTTGGCAAAGCCTGAGTGGTTCCCCTGAATGTCCGAGTGGCCATCCCACGACAGCTGATTGTCCATCCCGCCTGAGTAAATCTGCACATAGCGGACACCGCGTTCGAGCAGTCGCCGCGTCGTCAGACACTGGCGGGCAAAGTGGTCGCAGTGCTCGACTCCGATGCCGTACAGGTCCTGAATGTGCTTTGGCTCCGAGGCCAGATCGAGGGCCTCTGGCGCCGCGGTCTGCATGCGGTAGGCCAGCTCAAAGCTCTCGATGCGGGCGGCCAGTTCGCTCTCGTGCGGCTGTTGATCGAGGTAGTTCTGGTTGAGCTGTTTCAGAAGGTCCAACTGGCTGCGCTGCGCTTCGGGCGTCATCTGCTCGGTGCGGGAGAGGTTGTCGATCGGAGCCCCCTGCGGCTTCAGGTGCGTTCCCTGGTAGACACCGGGCAGGAATCCCGCGCTCCAGTTGGCGGCGTGCCCCTTCGGGAGCCCGCGCCCCTTGGGGTCGCTGAAGACCACGAACGCGGGCAGGTTGCTGCTCTCGCTGCCCAGGCCATACGTGACCCACGATCCGACGCAGGGGAATCCCATGCGAGGGAACCCGCAGTTCATCGCGAACAGGGCCGGGGAGTGGTTGTTCGACTCGGTGTAGCCCGAGTGAATGAAACTCATTTTGTCGACGTGCGAGCCGATGTTCGGAAAGATCGACGAGATCATCTTGCCGCACTCGCCGCGCGGCGTGAACTCAAACGGCGACTTCATCAACGCTCCGACCGAGTCTTTGAAGAAACCCGTCGTGTTCTTGAACTCGGTGTCGAACTCCTTGATCGACTTGCCGTTCCACTTTTCCAGCCCGGGCTTGTAGTCCCACGTATCGACCTGACTCGGCCCGCCGTTGGCGAAGATCCACACGACCCGTGTGGCCCGTGCATCAAAGTGCGGCTTCACGGGAGCCAGCGGATTCAGCGACCGGTTGCCCAATCCCGACCCCGGAGCAGCAATCGCCTGCGAGAGCAGCCCTTCCTGAGCCATCAGCCCCGCCAGCCCCAGCAGGCCAAAACCACAACCCGCCCGCCGAAGGGCTTCACGCCGAGAGAGAACAGAGGGATGCATGCGAGTCTCCAGACACAGTCGACGAATCAGTTTGATTGTATGCGTGGACCGCAGAATCATGGTAGTGCGCCGGTGAGGGACACAATCCGAGCCCTGATCGAATAGGATGCATCGTCCGCCAACCACTCGGCGTCCTTCCTTCGGAGCAAGAACCGTGTCCCAACTTCTCAACTCCGACGAGATCGAGCGCGAGCTTGCGACACTCCCACAGTGGGAGATTCGCGACGGCTGGCTGCGCCGGGCGTATGCGACTCCGGGATGGAGCCACACGATGCTGCTGGCGAACCAGATCGGCTTCCTGGCAGAGGCAGCCTGGCATCATCCGGACCTGGAGCTTGGATATGCCCGCGTCGTGGTCAAGCTGCAGACCCACAAGGTGCGCGGACTGACGATGATGGACTTCGAACTGGCCCGCCGCATCGAAGAGCAGGTCACCTGGCTTCCCGGTGAGTCGTCATCACTGGATGGCTTCCCGAAGAAATGGATACAGTAGCCTTGGCCCGGAATCGGGCCTCTACTCACCCGGCAGCTTACGCTGTCCCCGCTCGCCTGACCTCTAGCCCTCATCTCACCTCATGAAGATCATTCGCTATCAGACCTCCACGGGTCAGGTTCAATTCGGAGTCCGCCACGCCGATGGCAGTGCCACTCGGGCCGAAGGGGGCCCGGTCGGTCCCTGGAAAGACACGGGAGCCAAGGCCGATGTCCAGCAGCTACTGTCGCCGGTCGATCCGGTCGACATCCTGTGTATCGGACTGAACTATCGCAAGCACGCGGATGAGGGGGGCAAGCCCTACCCGGAGCATCCGGTCCTGTTCATGAAGAACAAGAGCACGCTACAGCACCCGGGCGGGCCGATCGTTCTGCCGAAGAAGCTGCCGAGTACGCAGGTCGACTATGAGTGCGAACTGGCCATCGTCATTGGACGCGAGTGCTACAACGCCACCAAGGCCGACGCTCTGAGCTATGTCGCCGGATACACCTGTGCGAATGATGTCAGTGCCCGTGACTGGCAGATCAAGTGGGGCGGCAGCCAGTGGTGCCGCGGCAAGACCTTTGCGACCTTTTGCCCGCTGGGTCCGTGTCTGGTGACGCCGGACGAGATCCCGAACCCCAACGCCCTGCGAATCCGCACGGTCCTCAACGGGCAGGTGATGCAGGATTGGAACACGGATGACATGATCTTCGATGTTCCGACCCTGATTGAGTTCCTGAGCGGCAGCACCCGGCTCCTTCCCGGAACCGTGATCTTGACGGGGACTCCGCACGGTGTCGGAGCGGCTCGCACCCCACCGGTCTACCTCCAACCCGGCGACAGCGTCACGATCGACATCCAGGGAATCGGCGAGCTGACCAACCCGGTCGTGGCCGAGGCTTAGCGGCGGGAGGGCAGGGCGGGAGCAGCGATTTTCCGTAAGGTGTGGCTCAGACGGAGCTTCGCCCTCATGAATGTGCGCTGCTCCCGAAGTGAATTCTGTCCAGCGGTCCGTGCGAGCTGCCATTACTCGCATTTTTGCGCCCCGCCAGATACCCTTCCGAGTCCTGTCGGGACGGTCGATTGAGCCGCATGCCGATTGAACCGCACACAGGGATGGACCACGGGGTTGTTGCCGCATGTCGCAGTCGCTGGATGATCCGAATCGCATCGTCATCACCGGGGTGGGGTTGACCTCGCCCAACGGGGATACGCTCGACGAGTTCCGGGCTGCGCTGCTGGCGGGCAAATCGGGAGTTGTCCAGTACGAAACCCGCTACATGGGGCCGGTTCTGGCTGGGGTCTGCAAGTTTGACGAGTTCAAATACCAGAAGAAGAAAGACCGCCGCCGTGGCACTCGGGCGGGGTCGATCTCGATTTACTGCGCCAATGAAGCGATCAAAGACTCGGGCTGGGATTGGGCAAATCTCGACAAGTCGCAGGTTGGCGTCTACCTGGGGATCACCGAACACGGCAACGTCGAGACCGAGAACGAGATCTTCGAGATTTCGAAGTTCGGCTACGACACCAAGGTCTGGTCGCACCACCACAATCCGCGGACCGTGGCAAACAACGCCGCCGGGGAAGTCACGATCAACCTCGGCATCTCAGGGCCGCACCTGACCCTGGGGGCTGCCTGTGCTGCGGGGAATGCTGGCTTCATCCACGGGCTGCAGATGTTGCGGCTGGGCGAAGTGGATAAGGCTCTGGTCGGCGGGATCTCCGAGAGCATTCACACCTTCGGAATCTTCGCCAGCTTCGCGAGTCAAGGGGCCCTTGCCTGGGACGAGAACGCCGCGATCGCTTGTCGCCCGTTCGATGTCAACCGCAAGGGGATCGTCGTGGCTGAGGGGGGCGCGATCTGCACCCTCGAGCGGCTGCCAGATGCCCTGCGGCGCGGGGCGAAGATTTATGCCGAAATCGTTGGCTACGGGATGAACTCCGACGCCAGCGACTTCGTGCTGCCGCTGGCCACTCGCCAGGCCGAGTGCGTCCGCCTGGCACTCAAGCGAGCGGGGCTAACCGCCGACGACATCGACATCGTCTCCAGCCACGCGACAGCCACGGAGCAGGGCGACATTGAGGAATCGAAGGCTCTGCACGATGTCTTCGGCGATCGCATGTCACTGGCCATCAACAACACCAAGAGCTTCATCGGCCACGCCATGGGAGCTGCCGGGGCACTGGAACTGCTCGGCAACGTCCCATCGTTTGGGGACAACACAGCTCACGCCACGATCAACCTTGACCAGATGGACGAGCGGTGCGGCCTGAAGCAGGTCGTCGCCAACACGCCGCGCAAGCTCGAACGCGTCGAACACATCCTGAACAACTCGTTCGGGATGCTGGGCATCAATTCGGTGCTGATCGTTAAGAAGTTCCCACAGGCCCACGGCGGCGTCTACGCCTAAACGCCACCGCCGTGTTAGCCGTCGACGTGCCTTTCCTAATTCCCCGTTGGCCGACTCACGCGCAGCTGGTTGAGGTCAATCGCAAACTGCTGCCCAATCCGCCCCAGGATCTTGGCCGAGCCGAGGTAGTGGTACTCCTGATTTGAGATTCCTTTCTCAAGGATCTCCCGCTCGCGATCGGTGAGCCCGGCCTGCCGAGCTCTTTCCAGCTCCGTTTCTGCATCCGCCCTGGAGAGCTTCTTCTCCTCCGCAGCCTTCTTGGCCTGCTGCCGGATCTCGCTGTCCTTGCGTTTGGCAGCTGTCAGTTCCTGGTCCCAGAACTTCTCGGTGCGGACCGCGATCACGTTTCCGCGAAACTCAGGCCGCCGAGCCGGTGCAGCCATCGCGTCGCGGAAGTTCTGATGAGTCGACTTGTACCGTAACTGGTCTGGCGCATACTGATCGACCGGTCCCCCGACACCAAACACTCCGATCACGAAGGGCAGTTGGGGAGTCTGCAGGTCGTTCCGCACATCACGGATGAAGTGTTCCAGAGCCGACGTGTAAGCATCGTAGCCGCCGGGCTGATCGCGCCGGGGATAGGTGCTGCCGTCGACCATATCGTTCCAGCCCTGGAACCAGACGAATCCCGCCAATTCATAACCCTGGGAGGCATCGTACTCGGGCACCACACGCGGGATGTCGGCCAGGACCTTCCGCACATGCTCGATCATCAGCCGGTAGTAGACCCCGGTCGCAGCGGTCTTCTCAGCTTGAATCGTTGCCAGGTCTTTCTTGTTCTTGGCGATCTCGGCGAGCTGGGACTCGTTGAACTGGTAAGGCCCGGCGCTTGGCGACCGGAAGTCGGTGTTCAGGCTCTTGCCGCCCCAGGCTGTCTTGATGATCAGGATCGGAGCATCGGTCAGCTTCTCCATCGTCAGGCCGAACGTAAACTCCGGGCCGATCTTCTCTGTCGAGGCACCAAATCCGGCGGTCAGCTTGCCGGTCTGCTCGGTCTCCGCCGACCCAATCGAGGAAATCCAGACCCGCTGGCAGACCTTGGGCTGACCATCAGGCCCGAGCATCTCCGCCAGCAGCGGCTTCGTCTCCGGGTCCATCCCGATATGTTCAAACGTCCGAATCTGGGCATGCCCCTGCATATTGGACTGCCCCGCCAGGATAAAGACCTGCAACGGCGAGGTGTCCTTGGCATGAGAGACGCCAGACAGAGTTCCGAGCAGAGCGATCAACAGCAGCAGTCGCATAGTGTGACTCACGATGGGCGATGGCAGTTCTGGACAACGTCCGGGAATCTTAACCAGGCCGAAAGCACAAAGTCGCTGGCGTCCGATTCGTTCACGATGCAAGAACACTCAAGGAGCCGGGCCCCCTCTCAGTTCGTGGACGATTCCGTTTCTCGTATACTGCGGGCTGACTCCGACCTCGCCCTCTGAGTGAGCCACTGTGCCACGCGACTCTTTTACACCCGACGAAGTCCAGCTGTTTCAGCAAAACGGCTATCTGGTCGTTCGCGGGCTGTGTCCTCCCGAACTCCTGACCCGCATGCGCGAGGTCACATTGGAGGGGCTGTCACGCGTGATCGAACCGGTCGAGTTCGAGGCCGACCTGCGGTATCCCGGAGCCCCGGACTCGATCAATTCCGAAGGCGGGCGGACTGTGCGCCGGCTGAAGCAGGCTCTGACCCGCGATTATGCGTTCCTGCAGTGGATTACCCACCCAGCTGTGGTGAACCGGCTGAAGCAATTGCTGGGGCCGCGGGTCGTTTGTCCGCTGGCTCATCACAACTGCATCATGACCAAGGAGCCCCGGTTCAGCAGCGATACCGGCTGGCATCAGGACATCCGGTACTGGTCATTTCAGCGCCCCGAACTGGTCAACATGTGGCTGGCGCTCGGGACGGAGACCCCGGAGAATGGCTGCCTGAAGCTGATTCCGGGCACTCACAGGATGACGTTCGATCCGGATCAGTTCGACGAGGCGGTCTTTCTGCGGGAGGATCATCCGAAGACCCAGCCGCTGCTCTCTCAGGTCGTGCATGCCCCGCTGGAGCCGGGCGATGTGTTGTTCTTCCACTGCCTGACGTTTCATGCCGCGACGAGAAACTTCTCGACGCAGCCCAAGCTCTCCGCAGTCTTTACGTTCCGTCCGCACGACAACCCGCCGCTGCCGAACAGCCGTTCCAGCGAGGCGGCGGAACTCCTGCTGCCTTAACGAAAACCGCAAAATCCGGGAAATCCGACTGGAACGCATCAAGAAGTGTCGATTATTCTAGCTGGACTAGGCGTGTTGCTGTCTCGGAGACCCAGTGATGCTGCAGTGGGATTTGGCGGGTGAACGAACTTGCGACGGGGTATCCCGCCGCGGGTTCTTGCGCGTTGGGTCGCTCGCACTGGGGGGCCTGTCGCTGGCGCATTGGGCGCAGCAGAAGGCACTCGGAGCTGAGGGGCAGCGACCCAAAAAAGCCGTCATCCAGGTCTGGCTGGCAGGTGGCCCGAGCCACATCGATATGTACGACCTGAAGCCCGGCGCTCCGCTGGAGTACCGGGGCGAGTTTCGCCCGATCCCGACCAACGTGTCCGGGATCGAGATCAGCGAGCACCTGCCGAAGCAGGCACGCGTGATGGATAAGCTGTCGATCGTCCGCTCGGCGTTTCATACGAACGCCGGGCACGGGATGGGATCGCAGTGGATGCTGACCGGCTGGCAGCCCACGATCGAAGTCGGGAATAACATCTACCCATCATGCGGTTCCGTGGTCTCGAAGCTCAAGGGAGCCAACTCAGACGGCCTGCCAGCGTACGTGAACCTGCCGAATAACCTGGGCCTCGGCAAGGCGGCTTATCTCGGAGCCTCGCACAATCCGTTTGCGCCACAGGATGACCCGAACCGCGATGGATTCCAGGTCCGCAACTTGAAGCTCAATGGCCGGATGGATGCCACCCGGCTCGATAACCGCCGCAGCTTGCTCACAAAGGTCGACTCGATCCGCCGCGATCTCGATACCGCAGGCGAGATGGCCGAACTCGACCGGTTCTATCGCGAGGGGCTCGACATGGTTGTCAGCGAGCAGGCCTTGCGGGCGTTCGACATGTCGAAGGAAGACCCGAACCTGCGTGACCGCTATGGGCGCAACGACCTGGGCCAGAGCTGCTTACTCGCCCGTCGGCTGGTCGAATCCGGCGTCAGCTACGTCACGATCCAGGCCGGCGGAGGCTGGGATACGCACGGAGATAATTTCAACCAGTTGAAGACCAACCTGCTCCCCAAGTACGACGCAGCTGTGGCAGCACTCGTGCAGGACTTGGCGGACCGCGGTCTGGCGAATGATGTGTTGGTGATGGCCTTTGGAGAGTTCGGTCGGACTCCCCGGATTAACGGCGGCGCGGGCCGAGACCATTGGCCGGGAGCTATGTCGGTCCTGTTCGCGGGTGGGGGCCTGAAAATGGGCCAGACGATCGGCGAAACCGACACCAAGGCCGAGTACCCGATCTCGAAGCCGTACTCTCCGGGCTGTGTGCTGTCGACAATGTATCACACGATCGGCGTCGATTACCGCCACGTGTTCTACGACCAGGCCCGCCGCCCGCTGCCTGTGCTGAACGAAGGTCGTCCGATCGCCGAACTGGTGTAACGGCATTCGTCAGATTTCCGGCTTCCTCCTGGCTGATGTCGGTGTCTGGGCCCTGTAATCAGACAGGGTGCCGGGGCCTCAGTCTGGTTCGGCATTGGAGTCCCCGGGGCGGACCTTGATTGGCATCGTTGCATTCATTGATCTGCTGAGGAGTCGGTGATTCAGCTGAGATACGTAGTTACCTTTGGCCGGAATTGAGGAGTTGGCTGTCCTCAACTGAGAAGTCGGACTGCTGACAAACGCAAACCTGGAACGTGTCTGCAACATACGGAAGTCCTTCTGCTTTGACTTCTTTGGTCTTCTTTGCTGCATGGGCAACAATTTCCTTGCTATCGAAATGCGGAACGAAGAATGCACATCGGGTGATCATCACCGTTCCGAAGATTCGTGTCAGCGTATGCCGGTTACCGATGAACTCTCCAATATCTGTCGTCATCTTGTCCCGCTGCTTCTCATATCGGTCGGCAGTGCTAATCGGTTCCTCGCAACCGTAAGCTTGGTAAGCGCGCCCGTCCTTACGGGTGAAACCTTCAAGTCCCGCATCGCCACAGTCATGGTCTGGAACCTGCTGATACTCAGTTGGCCCATAATGAACGGCAAGAATTCTATTGGCCCAGTTCTACCAATCTTCGCCGCATAACCGGTGGATTCGAGCGGCCATCACTGAAGATGGCACTCGGAAAAGTGGAGTCCATTGTGACGCAGGGAATTCTCACAGATTTTGTACGAATTCGCCATCCAGTACCCACCTCCCAAAGTAACTCATACCGATGAATCCTACGAAAACCACAAACTTTCTAACGCAACATCACTGGACCTCATCCCCCGTCTGAGCCATCAGTGAGTCCCGTCGGACGACGGCCGCTGTCGATGGAATGGATCACCGACGACCTGCTGCAAGCCACGCTCGCTGCCTGGTCCCCTCGGTACGAACGTCCCTCAACGCGGACGATGCCGTCGAGATTCTGATGAACGTCAAACGGTTCTCAGAAGCACTTCTCCGAATCAGAAAGGACAAAGCATGAACGTGGTGATCTCCGCTGCGGAAAGGACTCGTTATTGGGGAGAGTGGCCCTGGGACAAGTGCCCATTTCCAGTTTGATCGACTCAGTCCAATTTCGGCAGCACTTTCAGCCGTTCCATGTTCCACCGAGTTGCAGTGACGTGTTAAGTGCCGCGGAAGTCAATTGAAAATCCTTCGAGTCGGTCCACTGAAATGGGGTAACCGCCTAGATCGTGAGCATGTCAATTGCTGGGGCGTCGTCGAGATGATATTTCTCGATCTCGTCAAGCGTACCGTCAGTCAGTCCCGCTAGCAGTCCAAAGACAAGTCCACCAACCAGCAGGCTCAATCCGAGTGTCTCCGGAGCCAGGAGTATGGAGATCACGGCCCCCCAGACCGCGATCGTGTTGATTGTCTTCTGGGCATCTGTCACCGAATCGGCATAGACGATATCGTGAATTGGCGTGGGTTGATTGGGAAGCTCGCTGAAGCTGAGTGTCTGGCCATTCTGGTTGCTCGCCAATCCGATGGAATATGTCAATGTGGAACGGCAGGTAGCTGTGATCCCTGGAGAGACAGGAACCGTCGTGAACGAGTCGATTTGCAATGTCTGTTCATGAATGGAGACAAACAGCGTCTCCATGTGCGGCGTGTATGTCAGCCCTTCATAGGTAAAGGACGGAAGGTCGAACCCACGTCCCTGTTTGAGTTGCAACATGTCGGCAGCGTACTCGAAATCGGTCGGACGACAATTCGGCCAGACGAGACTGAATTTGGGGCACAAGAGGTCCATCAGCATTCGCTCGGGCGAGATCAGAAATCCTGCCTGCGCTCCAGGCGGTATCACGAAAATGCTGACCTGTTGATCAGTAGGTACTGGTCCCGTTGACGTTTTCGTCATCGCGAGAACAGCCAGCAAGGGATTCAATCCGCCATCTTGTTCCACATAGGCATAGCTGACAACTCGCGGCTTGACGAAACTCCATTTTCCCGTGTCGACCTCGTCGTTCAGCGTGGAGACGGCGAAGACGTGTTCGAAAGTTCCTAGATTGGCATCAAACCAGTCTTGAATCCCATCTTCAGAGCCGAATCTCAGATTTCCTGGTTAGCTTGGTCGGAACGCAAAACTTCGTTGCACACATTGTCGAGGAAGTCATCATGACCTCTTCGTACCAAAACAGCGTTGTCCGCATGTTGCAGGAAGTCCGCTTGGCGACGGGCGTCAAGAAAGCTGTTAAAATCGAGAAATGCCACGGGCCAATCTGGGATCGTAATCACGACCCCTTGGTTGGCAAAGCCAGCTCTCCCGGCACGTCCCGCTGCATTCAGCAACTGTGAAAACTTCCGTTGTTCAACAACATCATCGTCTTCCCCTCGTGGGTCTCCGATTCGCGTTCCAGCGATGATCACTGCAATCGCAGGAAGATTAAGTCCTTGAGCGAGCGTTCCAGAAGCGAACATGATCGGTACGCAGCGTTGTCTGAAGGCTGCTTCCGACGCGATCTTCTCGACTTCCAGCATAAGCGAAGTGTGTACTGCTACACCCCGCTTAATCAGGTCGAACACATCCGATGCCGTGCCGAGTTCATACTCGGCAAGAATTGGGCACGCCTCGTTGATTTCTGGCAGCTTCGGCAATTGTTCGAGAAGGGATGATTCCAACTCGATCTTGCCAGCATTCGAGAATGGGTAGTGCTTGCTGGCGGGAGTGAACACTAGCGTTTGAGTCTGCTTCTGGGCAAGCAGCACAGATAGATTGACGGCTGTTGCGTTAACCCAACTGTCTGCGATGAATGTGTAATGCCATTGCCCCATCCGCTTTTCGCACTTGACGGAAAGCTGAGCATCACAATTGATTGAAACGGTACCGTAGTCGGGTTCATCTTCGCTTTGCCATGCGCCTTGCAAACAGGCTGCAAGAGCACACTTGGCTGTGAATCCATGCGTTTTGCGAATATCCGAAATTGACGAGAGGTAATCCTTCGCGGCTGAAGCAGCGGCCTGAAAAGATACATCCTCGACACCAAGTATTGAACGCAATGTGCGCGTTGGTTGCCAGAGAATCGATACCGGACGAGCTGTTTGGCCTGTGGCTGTTTCTAACCACCCGGCAAGGTCGTCTGGATTCTGGATAATTGCAGACATCAATAGAAATCGGCATTGCGGTGCGCGCAACATGACGTGCGATAGCACCAACTCTACAGTCGGTCCTTTTGTTGATCCTGAATCACCAATGAGGTGACATTCATCAAACACGACCAAGGAGCAGCTTGCCAACGCATCTGGACTGAGGCGCAGTGCCAACGCACATTTTTCCGGTGTCATCACCGCTACGGAGTTGACATGCATCTGGGTCACCGAGTCCGTGCTGAATGTGGAATACTCCTGATCTCCAATGAAGGCGAGAATCTCAGTCCCGAGTGCCTCCAACCCCAATCGCAAATCGCCTCGAATCTGTTCGGCAAGTGCGTTTGTTGGTGCCAAATACAGAACCCATCCGGAATGAAGTGAAATCGGATGACCAATGGACAAGGGTATGAGGCTCTCAAAGCGGCTCTGGAGCGGCTCGCCGGGACGCGGATCAGCACAAACATCACCACGGGGGGGCAGGAGGTGTTTGAGACCTTCGGTTTGATCGAACGGGCGAAGATTGTTTGCGAGACGCGGGACGGTCGGATGCAGGAGATTGAAGTGAAACTCTCGGACTGGATGTTCAACGCAATTCAGCACAAGGAGGTGTTGACGCTCCACCGGGACTACTTCAGGTTGCGGAAGCCACTTGAGCGGCGGATGTATGAGCTGGGCCGGAAGCACTGCGGGCGTCAGGGCGAGTGGAAGATTTCTCTGGCCCTGCTTCAAAAGAAGTGCGGTTCGGCTTCGACGGAGAAGGCGTTTCGGAGGTTGGTCACGAAGATTGTCGAGGAAGACCGGCGGCATCAGCACATGCCGGATTACTCGGTAACTCTCGATGACAGTGACATGGTGACGTTCAGCAGCCGGGGGACGGTGCCGAGTTTGGAGAAGCCGCGAGAGCATTCGCTGCCGGTGCGGGTGGGGATGCTCGATTTCTAGACCTATGGGCTGGCTCGTCAGATCGCCCCGGCATGGGATGTGTATTACCTGGAACGGGAATGGAGGGAGTGGATCACTGAGGCTCCGCGTGATCCGGAGGCTGCGTTTTTGGGGTTCTGTAAGAAATGGATCGCCGCAGGTTGTCGGGCGACAGGCTGACGTTTGGGGAAAGGTGAGAGAGGAGAGACGAGAGAGTAGAGCCAGAGGCTTCGGGGCAGGTAGCCGTTTTGTTTGAGCCACGGTTCGATGGCCTCTTCGAGGAACTCTTGGAGAGTGTTCGGTTCGATCCCTTTGAGTTGGCGTTCGAAGGACGCTCTTTTGAGAGCGGTGGCAAAGTCCGCGCGGATGCGGGTGGTGATTGGCGAGCGGGTTAGTTGAGGCGTGGGAGCTGGTGTCTCGGGTGCGGGCTGGGACTTCGGCTGGAACACGAAGCTCTTTTCGACTTGGGGGTCGACCGGAGGCTTCAAGCCTTCAACCAGCGGGCGGCGGTTCTTAGTCATTTGGCCCTCCGCTTCTTTGCCTTAGCGGTCGATTTCACGAGCTTGGTACGGCAGGATTGGGGCAGGATTTCCCGGAACAGGGCCTCGACCTCGTTGGCGGCATCATTCGCTCGCGTGCCCATGTTCCAGACAACCTCACCTTGGCCGGGGGCGTCGGCGTAGATTTGGCGGAGAATCATCGCGGATGTTGCGAGCGGCAGGTTTAGAGCTGCCGCAGCGTCTTTCATGTCGTTGGTCAGACGGTAGTTCTTCCCAACCATGCTGAGGACGATAATGGCCTGTGGCTGTCCGGCTCGGATGTCCTGGGCTTGGCGGAGAACATCAGCGGCCTTGGCGAGTGCCCTCACCTCCAGCATGCTGGCTTTGCAAGGGACTATCGCCATGTCGGCTCGCAGGAGCAGTACTCGACTGGTCTCGGTTTGGCTGCCAGGACCATCGGCGACGACGAAGTCGGCCTCTTGGCCGAGCATTGGCAAGTCGTTGAGGATGATGTCGGGGTTATCGAGGCGGACTGCTTTCACGCCGGGGGCGGCTTCTCTGATCCACTCGGATGACGACTGCTGGGTATCGCAGTCGGCGAGCGTGACGGTGTGGCCCTGCTGGTGGAGCCAGGCTGCGAGGTGAACGGCCAGTGTCGACTTCCCGACACCGCCTTTGGAGTTTGCTACGACGATAATCATGCAGCTGGCTTACATGCCTTTTGGCTGGTTGGCAAGCACTATTTTCGGCTGACGTGCTGGCAAGCTGTGTCGATGTCGTGACGGGTTGCTTGCCTGCCGTCATGCAAGGTTGCCATCGAGCCAGCTACCCAACGAGTAAGCCGCATTGCCGCCAGTCCACACAGCTCGTCAGCAAGCCAGCCCGCTGTCGTTCCGTCCTGTCGCATGGCTGACATGACAGCCTGCCAGCTTGATGACTTGCCTACGTGCCGTATGGCTGGCTGGTCGGCTGGCCGGAAATTGCACCGTGCAATTTCGCCTAAGCACTGCTTAGGGGAGACGTCTGACAAAAACGCGAGCGCGGCCTGGAACAAACAGGCATACGCCCGTACACGCACGCACGAGGGGCATTTCGGGGGGCAAAACGCTGGCCGGGAGGCTCATTGAGATGCAGCGGACGGGAGTCCGATGCTCGCTCTCAGGAGCGAAGTCCGCCGTGCTTCTCGGCAAGCAGTTGCTCGTAGAGTTCGAACGCACGGCGGCGGGTGGCCTCCATGTCTGGAGGTCCACCCGTCAGGGCAGCCTGCTCCACGAACGCAGCCCAGCCAGCGGCGTGGAACGGGTCATCGAAGATGGCGGGATCGAGAGCAGTCATGGAGACTGCTCCCGAGTTGGAGTGAGGGCACGGGTCATGCCCTCACGTAGCCCGGACTGGAAGGCCCGGTCAAGAGCCTTCCGCAGGGCGGCGACGTACACATCGTGGAAGTCGAGGGAATCGAGGCCACGCACCGCGAGGGTCTCGATGCCAAGTTCCTCGCGGGCGATCTGGGTATACAGGTCGATCGTCATAGCGGCCTACGCTTTCTCGAACAGCATGCACACGTCATGCAGTCCTGGGATGAACGTAGAGCGGTAGACCTTCTTCGAGCTGCTGGCTCCGTGGCTGAACCGGATGATGTCAGTGCCGTGTTGTTTCAGCCCAGCTGCGAACGCGAGGCGTTTGGTGTGGAAGGTGAGGGGGACGAACCCGGCTTCGCGGTCGGAGTAGTCACCCATCAGGACCGCCAGCTTACCGCCGGGCTTGAGGGCCTTGGCAGCGTTCCGCAGGAACTGACCATACCGACGCAGGAAGTGGTCGAGTGTCGGAGACCGGCTCAGCTCATCCGCAGTCTGGATGAAGGGGAGTTTCGGGACAAGCTGCTTCGAGCGAAGGTCTCACTGGGGCTGGACTATCCGCATGTGGTCGAACTGCGGTTCGCAGAACGATCCTTCGATTGGTTGTTGGCGGATGCTCGCGAGGGTGCGGTGGCCCGGGGAGATCACGAAGCCTTGCAGCGTCTCCACGAGGAACTGCAGCGGCTGCAGGAGAAATTGAATCAGGAAGTTCCCGCTCCAGCACCCGCGAATGCGCAGCTGATGCTGGAGGCGTTGGCCAACGCCCGTGTGGAGAGACCCGGAACACTGGCGTACCAGCAAGCGATGGAAGTGGCGGCCCGGCGTTTCCAGGAGTACCGCACCGAGTTCCTCGGGGGAACGGCCATGGCCAGCTTCAAGAGCATCGCCAACCCCGCATCCGAAGATGTTCGGGACTGGGTCAGCCGCGCGGCTGAGAATCAGTCGGCAGTGGGACCGTGATTCGGCTCTTCCAGGTAGATGGCTTTGATCGCCTTGGGCTCGTCGTCATGGCCGTGGTGGTCAATTTGGACTCCATACAACTCTCCGACAAAACACGAAACGTGATCACGGCACCATGCCGCGATCTTCTCTGACAGGATCACACGATCCAGCAAGGGAAAACCTTGAGCGCCAACCCACAGGCGATTCATTCGCCTGGAGTTTCATTGAGTTCATGACTACAGCCTCATCGCCTACCCATCAGCTGAGGTTCAGCCCCGGGCTTACGAGAATTACCCTCAGTTTAGGGCATCTGGTCATGGCACCATTCTGATATCTCCCCCCGGTCGAAACACCTTGAGCGCAGACTCAGTGGCGGGTATTTCGCCACGAGATCCATTGATTTCCTGATGGCCCGTGGCATCGAGGCCCCCTCTGGTGCCACCACGGACACAACTTCAGCGCCGCCCCTTGGCTGAACTTCAGCCAAGGGAACTGCCGCTCGACAGACGACGCGAAGTGATCGCAGCACCAAGCCGCAATCGTTCCCTGCAGGATCAGTTGACCTTGCAAGGAAACAGCTTGAGCGCGGACTCCTGGCGAGCGATTCGCCAGGAGTTTCATCGAATTCCCAGTTGCAACCTCAGCGCCAACCCGTCAGCTGAGGTTCAGCAACGGGCTCAAGGGAACCTCCAACCGCACCATGCCTCGCCCATCCCTGACAGGATCAGCTGATCCTGTCAGATTGAGCGCAGACTCACTGACGAAGCATTTCGCCAGAAGTTCCGTTGAGTTCCTGATTGTCATGGGCGCAACTTCAACGCTGACCCTTGGCTGGTTTTCAGCCAAGGGCAAGTAGACGTTCTCCGACAGAACACGAAACGTGATCGCAGCACAATGCCGCGATCCTCCCCAGCAGGATTGAGCTCCAGGAGGCATTAGTGTACACAAGAACACAATCCTGTTCAAGTGAACACAAAGGGGATCGGTTGGATTGCTGTCTCTAATGACTGGAGGAGTGGCCAAACCCTTCCTGCCGCAACCCAGCATTCAGCTCCGGCAAAAAGGGCTTCGCGGAATGAATTCTCCAGAAGCAATGGTATGGACTCGCAGTCATTCGCTCGCGAAAACAGTGTATTTTCTGAGGTAATCGCAGCAATCATGACACGTTCTCATGCGGAAGTCTGCGCGAAAACACTTTCTGCGTGTGAGATGTCAAATGAAATGTCATTTCTGGCTCGCGTTCAAGACAACTGCCCTCAGATGGGCGTCCGGTCGAGGGGCAGGTCTCGCTTTCGCATCTCGCTGTGTGGATCTCGCTCGCCTTGCATCACCACCAAGTTCCGTTCGGCCCATCCGATCACCACAAACTGCAAGTCAAATGCAGTTGTAGACGGCAGAGGTCTGGAGAATTACACTCCGTGAGTGGGAGCCTGTGGCATATCTGGTCAATTGCTGCGGCGACTCGCGGGAGGCCTGTTCATGGCTGAACATACACGTCGTGTCAATCCGGATGAAGTTGTCAAGATTCGTGAACTTCTGCATCAGGCGAACATTCGCGCCACACCCGCGCGGATTGCCGTGCTTCAGGAGTTGCGTCAAACGTCCTCGCCGCTGACGCATGCCGACCTGGCTGAGAAGCTGGTCCCGCTTGGATTCGATAAGGCGACTGTTTTTCGAAATCTGTCCGATCTGGCCGACGCCGAGTTGATCTTCCGCACCGAACTGGGGGACCACGTCTGGCGGTTCGAAGCTATCGACCCGGACCGACCCGGCGGCGAGAAGCATCCGCACTTTGTGTGCGTCGAGTGCGGCAGCGTCAGTTGTCTGGGAGACATGGAGTTTACGTCGACATCCAAGCGACGGGCCACTTCGATTGGTCGGATCACGGAGATCCTGATCAAGGGGCATTGCTCCACGTGCGATACAGCGGCAAGCTGAGACTGCATGGCTGCTCAGATGTATTGCTAGCCGTGCAGGTGAGCGGGTTCCAAGAATCGAATGGCCCAAGCCAGAGCGATCCCCAATAGCAGAGCGATGCTTAACCGCCAGCGATCATGCGAGTGGAACTCCATCTCCGGCAAGAGATCGGCAAGGGCGATGCAGATGAACGCCCCCGCCGAGAAGGCGAGACTGCAACCAACAATCGTGTGCGAGACATCTCCCGCAGTCCGAACCCCCAGAAGGAACGCTGTCGCTCCGATCGGACATAAGCTGGCATAGATGAAATTGACTGTCCACCGGGCTCGGCTCGAACGACCGGCTTGCATCATCAACGTTGTAATCGACAGCGAATCGAGAGGCTTGTGCAGAACGATGCCGAGCAGCACTCCCAGTGCGACCAGCCATGTCACGCCGTGAGCAGCGTCTGCTTGCATCGCCGCGCCCAAAGCCAACCCGTCAAGCAGAGTGTGAACGCCTAGACCGAAGAACAGCCCGGCCCACCCAAGCCGTCCCGTCGGGGCTCCGTGGCTGTGTCCGTGACCATGATCACAACCGACGTGGTGCTCATGCGGCTGCTCCATGTCGCGGCTGCTGAGTTCGTGCAGTATCGGCAGCGGGACAAGATTCGGATCGGGAACGACATCATCTGCTGGTGCGTGGTGATGCACATGAAACGCTCGGAGCAGGAAGAACATCAGCATCATCCCGCCCATCACCCAGAGTGATACCGTGTCGACCTGAGTGACCCCCAGCTCATGAACCGAGTGTGCGAGTAAGTGAAACACGCCGATTCCCAGGAGCAAACCACCCACGAGGCTGATCAACAACTGAAAGCTGGTGTGGGAAAGCTTCACCCGCCCCGGGAGCCATCCCCCCAAAAGAGATGACGCGGCGATGAACACAGAGTACATCGCAAGTATTCCCCAAAGGCCCCGATTGCCGCCAGAGGGCTCCACTCGATTCGAGGGGCCATGATCATGACCTGCGTGCGAATGACCCGCATGGTCGTGTGCATGTCCATCGTGGCTATGCAAGGAGGACTTGGAAGGCGATTCGGGCGTGGACTCGACCGCCTGCGCCGGACTCGTCAGACCGGCCACGATCAGGATCGCAAACAAACACCAACACACTCGAATCGTCATCTGAACCAGACCTTCCATCCAACACAGCCGTGTCGCCAGTCCCGACAAGGTGAACAAGCGGAACTATTCAGTCTACCCATTTGCGCACACGATTTGCACTACACATCCGACTGCGATTGCATATACCCTACGTCACGCATTCAGAAGACAGGACGGAGCGACGTTGCTTCTGCTCTCCGTAGGCCCAGGGACCGAGACGAGACTTGCCCATGGCAAAGGCGCTCCCACCTTTGATTCTTCTGGCCATCAGTCAGGCCAGTTCGATCCTCAGCTTGCTATTCCTGCTGAATCAACTGGCACCGGATGATGCCGGTCGCTTGACGTCGGGACTCACGGTTCAGGGCTACGCTGTACTCGTCGGCGGACTCGGGCTGAGAACGATTCTCGTTCGAGAGGTCGCGAGAACTCCCGAGAAGCTCTCCCAACTGCTGGCCACTTCCACAAGAATGACCTCGGTTTCCGGACTGCTGGCTGGAGGCGCCAGCGTCTTTTTCTCGGCACTGTTTCTGGGGGGAAATGCCGACGAGCACTCGATGCAGTTTTGGTTGGCCTGCGGGGCGTGGTTCTCGACGATCACCCCAGCTCCCTTTGTCGATGCGATTCAGAAACAGATGGCCAGTCTGGCGATCGTGGCTTGTACGGAGTTGCTGGCTCTCTTGGCCCTGATCTCGGGGTTCATGCCCATCAATCTGCCTGTGATTGGAGCGATCTTTGCTTTCAAGTGGGCGCTGGCCGGGATCGCCCATGGAGTGTTTCTATTCCTGCACGGGATACGATGGACTAACCCCCACTCAAGTTCTTATCGCACACAATTGGCCATAACAGCCTTCCCGCTGATGTTAACATCCATCGTCAGTAGTCTGCCGATCGCCGGCAGTGTCATCCTGGTACGCAGAGTCTACGGAGTCGAGAGTGCTTCTGTGACAGGGCTGGCCGCTCAAGTTGCGACCGCATACCTGCTCATCGCGGGAGTCGCCTTTCGGCATGTTCAGCCTCAGCTTCGAAACGCGGATGACCTTCGGGACCCGGTACGACGTCGATATGTTCTCAATGTTGCCTGGTTGCTCGTGGGAATCTGGCTGGCGACCATGCTGGCCGTATGGGGATTGGTCCACTGGGGACTGCCGCCGATCTACCGTGAGCATCTTGAGGTAATTGCTGCCCTCTGTGTATCGGGCCTCCTGGGAGCTGCAGCCTACCTTGGTTGGGCCATCCTTCTGTCGCTCGATTGTGAACGATCAATCCTGCTGAGCTACCTCGGCGGAACTGTCATCTTCCTGGCCAGCAGCGGAGCGCTTTACCGGAGCGGCCCCTTCGGCATCGCTTTGGCGTCGTGTTTCGGAACGGGGGCGACCGTGCTATTGATGACGCACTTTCACAACCGAAAGCTGCTCAAGATTCGCCGTGCCACGGTAAATCCAACAGCTCGACGATGGCCTTAGCTGCCGCTTGGGAAGCGAAGCCACGGTTGAATACAAGTTGGTCTCTAATCTCCTCTCGTG
Organism: Planctomycetaceae bacterium; assembly: GCA_044337025.1. Lineage (GTDB taxonomy): Bacteria > Planctomycetota > Planctomycetia > Planctomycetales > Planctomycetaceae > TH-plancto1. The sequence goes on along the minus strand of JBIIOI010000001.1, from coordinate 60,524 downwards.
ACTTAGCCAGTCGGCCCGGTGAATCGATGGCTTCTTGAATCGCGTCGTGCAACTCATTGATGGACCGGATCACGACTCCGCCCTTTCGGCCACAGTTGAATCGAAGGTCTGATCGGGCTTGCTGCGGTGACAGCCTATACATCCGCTGGACGGTTCCCTCAAAAAATTCGGGACAATCGATAAAGATCACCGGGCGATCAATCAAGATTGCTTCAAAGGCCACGGAACTGACATCGGTGACAACGACATCTGCGGCACAAACCAGCGGAGTGACATCGCATCTTTGGGGATGTCGAAAGCGAGGCATTGACTCAAAGCGACCTAGTTCTGCAGACCAATCGACTCCCCCTGTCGCCTGAGTCTCATGGACGGGGAAGTAGGACATCGGGTGCAGTTTCACGATGACATTCCACGGTGACTCGCAGAGCGTTTCACAGATTGGAAGACCAGACACACGCAGTGATGTGCCTTCTTCCCAAGAGGGAGCGTACAGCACCGTGGGGGTCTTCGAAGACAGCCCCAACTGGTGGAGAACGTCATCTCTCTGAATGGTTCCCTGAAGCAAGCGATCTGATTTGATGAGGCCGATCTCACGTCCCCACAGTCGAGAGCCAGTCAGAGACTCTCGTTGAAACTCCTCGAACATCCGCTGTTGAAGCGGGCCGATCAGAAATGCGCCGTCCAGAAATCTCCACTGTGATTCGACAAACGTCCCCCCCTTGGCGGGAAGACCATGGAACGAACAGACTCGCTCTCCGCATTTCCAGAGAGGGGGAACAGCAGACTGATGAGTCGTCAAAAACAGGTCGTAATGCAGGATGGCGGCACAAGTCCAATTCGAGATGACAAACTCGCAAGTCACCCCAAGAAGCCTGATCTGCCGCTGGACATCCGCCGTAGCGAACGGACGACAGGCGACCACCAGCATGATCTGGTTCCAATTCGCCTCCGGGATTTGTTGCAGCGCTTCCTGGATAAAAGGGAGATAGACAGATTCCTCAAGAGACAAGAGCCAGACACGGCGCCCACGTCGACACCACCAAATTCGCAGATTGTCTCGAAATCCACACCAGAGTACGGTGAACAACAACCACGGGTGAGTGGCGAGAAATTTCAACACGAGCCATGCCCGATCAACCCACAGACGCAACACCCGTCATCCCGCTTTCTGGTACAGGAAGAAACGATGATCTGGCACTGCCCCGATTCCTCGACCTGTCAACTTCTGGTAAACCGGGAGCAGCCAACTCACAGGGGGATGAGTAAACACGAAACCGTCGACCTGGACCGCATGTTCCAGCCATTTCCCTCGAAGCGGGAGCCAAGGAGGCAGTTTGGACACCAATTGCGGAAACAGAAACGCTCGATGGTCGGCGACACGATTCAATCCCGCCGAATGAAAGCCTGATTCGTACTCAAGGCTGGTGCGGTAGTGGACTGGGTAATCCCCTGACTGATCGAATCTACGTGAGAGCACGCTGTCACGAGTCAGACAGTATTGCCCCGGAGAAAGTACGGACGATGCAGACCGCACGAAGAACTGGAGTTGTTCGTCGGTCAGGCACTGCAGGACCCCGCCCGCGAAGATAAAATCGAATTGACCCAGGTCGGTAAAGTCCCAAGCATTTCGATGATAAAAAGTCACATTGGAGAGGGACTTCGACTCCAATCTCTCACGACAACGAGCGATCATGGCTTCACTGAAGTCGATTCCAACGACCTCTTTGACTTGGGCTCCGAACCAGTAACTCCACCTTCCCGTGCCACACCCGACATCCAAGACTCGCAGGGATCGGTCCAGTGGAAGCAGCTTGGCCACGATCGTCTCTTCCTGCTGACGTCGGAGCGAGGCAATCGCGGAACTGGAAATTAGCATCCCAGGCCCATCTTCTCCCTGATATCGAGAATCCGCGACTTGAGCATTCCAGAATCTCTCGCTGCGTCGATCTCGCTCGGACTCTTCAATGCTCTGTTGAGAGGGATGAGCCGGTTGGAGCGAATCGCTGGTAAGATCATTCGGCACAGGGGGCCTCCTTGATGAAGCCCGCAGCGGTCACGAGGTCACTGATGTCATCCACCTCCGCGAGTTGGGCAAAAGTGGTGTGAATCGCATGGCCCTGAGTGGCGAGCGAATTCAAAAGATCAAAATGATGCTGATAACGAGGATTCGCAGCCTCAGACGCCAAGGCTGCAAGTTCGCTCGGGTGATAGAGAACGAGGTTGCCCCACTCCCCCTCTCCGATGCCGCCGCGAACAAACTGGACGAGCGTTCCCTGGGGAGAAAGCTGGGCCATGACGCCATCCGCTGAAGGAACCTTCCTCAAGACGAGAGTAGTTACTGAAGAGCGAGCCAACTGCATCACGGTGTCACGACCAAAGATCATGTCTCCATCAATGAACAGCGCCGGACGATTCTGCGGGATCACAGAGAGAGCTCGACGAATCGACTCCCTCTGGGGCTCGCGGTACCGATCGTTGAACACAAAGGTCAAGCGAGACCTGAGAGCGTCCCCTTCTGGGAGATCGGCCAACATCAGCTGAACAAGCAGCGAGGCTCGATAGCCACAGACGATATAGACCTCACCCTGAACGTCACGAAGCGCTTCCAACTGATGCACGAAGATCGGCCTGGATTCCACCTCCACGACGAATTTTGGGACGGAGGCGCCAAGTCGGGATCCGCGTCCAGCTGCAAAAATGACGATACTGGTCACGAGGAGGGAACCTCCAACGATTGTGTGGCTTTCAACGCCGGGGGCACCATGGAACTCACTGGGTTGATGGTGACACGGGCAGGTGGGCGAACAAGACAACTAAGGCTGCCAGAGATCAATCCAAAGGCCCGCGTCAGGCTTCGGACAGCGCTCAACGGCAAAAAGCCGAGGGCACCCGCAACAACACGCTTGCGAAGTCGCCAGTACATCGGAACGCCGCATCCGAATGTTGCTATACAGCTGATGGCGAAAACCCACTGGAATGGTTCGCACCAAGCCAGAACTCCGCTGAAAAATACGATCAGCGCAAACATGGGTTGCATGTGATCGAGAATCCCGCTGTAGCTGTCTCCGCCGAGTTTGCCTTGATGACGCACATAGAGCCGGACCCGCCAGAGTCCATGGATGAATTGGGAGCGCAGATATCTCCACAGTGAACGGGGGTGATGGTGACCAACGACAGAGCGTCGCTCAAACCCCAGGCGATCACCGCGTCGGGAGATTCGGAACGAGAGATCACAGTCTTCCGCTCCGGGGCGCCCTGGGCCGTTCACTTCAAGTTCGTCAAAGCCCTGTGCGGACTCCAGCGCGGAACGACGATAGAGAACATTGAATCCTCCGAGGAAGTCGACCTCGGCCTGCATCTGTTCGTGACGTGCGACAATCTCCTCGTGAATCAGCCTTGCCAAAAGGCACTCCGGAAACAGATTCGAATAGCTCCCTCCTACACCTTGAATGTCGTGCTGCATCATCCGGAAGATCAGCCATCGCAGAGCATCTTGCTCAGCCACGCAGTCACTATCGATAAACCAGATCAGCTCTGACTTGGCGGTACGCCAACCAAGATTGCGCGCTGCACCAGGTCCTTGACCGCTTCCGGTGACCAACTGCACGGGATACTGGTTGGCAATCTGAGAGGTCTCGTCCGTGGAACCATCGTCCACAAACACAATCTCCGCAAGTTCTCCCGAATGAAGAAGTGGTACGACCGAATCAAGACAGCGGCGTAAGGTGGCAGCGCAGTTGCGACCGGGGATCACGAGAGAGACTTTGGGCGTTGACTCCGGCATCAGCGCTGTCCCTCCCTGGGGACTGACTCAGTCCTTGAAGTTCGATCCTCACTCAGCCCGCTTCCCGCGATGGGGGTTCTCAGGGCTTCGCGGCGGGCTAGTTCCACGATGTCGCGACGCATCGAGAACTGCTGGGCATAGATCTGAAACAGGACCGCCGGTGTGACCAGCATGAACAGATAGAACACCAGATCGGTGCCGCGTCCGATTCCGACCAGCTGGGCCAATTGACTGGCTAGTTGGGGCTGAAAGATCAGGATGACGGCGGCGATCCAGACGATCTCTCGCATCAGACGGATGCGACGGCGGTCCCGCTGGAACTTGATGAGTTCCAACAGACAAACCAACAGCAACGGGGGAATCGTCAACCACTGAAAGAGATTCATCGCGAGAACCTCCCCAGCAGCAAATGCCCCGTGATCCGGAGTGCTGCCAGCGAACTCTGCCCCTTGGCCAGGGAGTCCTGGCTGTATGTGATCGTGACCGGCACTTCGGTATAGCGCAGCTGAAGCCGATGGATTTCGTCGAGAATCTCGGAGGCATGGGCCATGCGCGGTTGCCGAATCTCGATTCGTTCCGCCGCCATCCGCGAGAAAGCACGGAACCCGTTGTGAACATCGCTAACCCGAATCCCAGAGACGATTCGCGTAAAGAGGATTCCGAGCTTCAGCGTCAGCCAGCGAGTCCACGGCATGTTGACTGCGCGTCCGGTGAACCGTGATCCGAGCGTGACATCGACCTCTCCGCGTACGACAGGGGCCACCAGAGCGGGGATCTCGCGAGCATCGTGCTGGCCATCGGCGTCAAAGGTCACAATGACCTCCGCCCCCCGCAGCAGGGCAAAGTCGATCCCCGTTCGCAGGGCGGCTCCCTGTCCGCAGTTGATCGGATGCCGCAATGTCCAGACTGGGAAACGTGAAGCGATCTCCGTCGTCTGATCTCGAGAACCGTCATCCACAACGACGATCTGCCAATCTCCTCCACAGACGGTCTGCAACGTTCGGGCCAGTCTTTCGCCTTCGTTGTATGCGGCAATGACCAGCCAAACGGAAGGGGGATGGCACGCTGGCGATGGATGGATGATCTCGGGCGCCAGGTGACTCATGATCCCGCTCCAATCGCTGAGGGGGGAGTGCGAGAGTCCGGATCATCTTGGGGGCCCCGCCATGGCTGTCGCTTTTGATAAAGAGCCAGACGGGCTTCGATCTGCGGGCGGAACGCAGTTTGTTGTTTTTCAATCGAGAGTTCGATCGCCCTCTTCGCGGCTTGTTCTGCAGCGGGAAAGTCTCCCGTCTCGGCGAGCGCAGCGGCCTGGGCATCCCAGGTGTAAGCGCTGGTGCTGAGATTCACCTGGCAATTCTTCTGCAGCAGTTCGAGGGCCTTTCCGCCGTGGCGAAGTGACTCGTCGTACGAGGTGGAATAGATCCAGGCCAGACGGCGGGCGGCCCGGTCGAACTGCGGGTGATCCTCGATTGCCTGCTGCAGGTAGGGGACCGCTTCGCGTTCCCGCTTCAGGTCGATCAGGACCGACGCCAGGTTGTAGCGCGCCTCGGGAAGCCCTTCTTCTGTGGCAACGCGAAAGGCTGCTTCCGCCCGCGGCAGATCACGTTGCCGATGGTAGATCACTCCCAACCCGTTGTTGGCCTTCATGTGTTTTGGCTTACGCTCGATTGCCGCCTGGTAGCTGGCGATGGCCTTCTCGTATTGGCCGAACTCCCGTTCACAGTCTCCCATCCCGACATGGAAGTCAGGCACAGCCTGGGGAAAAGCCACAGCCCTCTGAAACGAGGCGTAGGCCTCCCGCCACTGACCTCGTCCCTGGTGCTCTGACCCCAGCATGAAATGAGCCCGCGGGTTGTCGGGGCGGACCGCCAGGACGCTATTCCAAAGCCGAATTCCATCGCGGTAGTCGGCATTTCGAACTTGAGTTCTCCATGCCAGCGTCCCCGAGATCGACACCAGAAGCACTCCCCACGCAACAGAGCCGGGATTCCCTCCGACCCGTTCGAACACCGCTTGTGTTCCCCAGACGGTTGCCACAACGACCAACACAAGCGGCAAGTACATGCGATGTTCGACCGCCAAATCGGTGATTGGCATAATGCTGGAAGTCGGGGCCAGAATCAAAAAGAACCCCAGGATCATCGTGCCCGCGAGACGACCACGCGTCTGCCAATAGGTACCCAGTCCCAACACACACAGCAGCAGCCCACCCAGCGGCAGGTAGACTCCAGCGCGATTCTGAATCTTCCAGACATAGTCGAAACAGAGCGGATGCGGCCAGAACGACAGTCGCAGGTAGTGAGCGATGACCTCGGGCTGGGTCCGCAAATACTGCCACCATGAGATCGTCTTCAGCCCAAACCCCATCGACGTATGTCGTTGGGGATCGAACCACCTCGCGACACTCGGCACAAACCAGATGAGCGGACTGACCATCAGAAGGTAAGTCCCCCAGCGCCTCTGGAAGACCTCCTTCCACGACGATGCCAGACAGCATCGATCAAACAGTGCGATCGCCAGGGGAGCTGTGGCGAATGTCTCCTTGGAGAGCATTCCCAGCCACGCGGCCAGCAGCACGATCAGATTCGCAGACCGAACTCCTCTTGCCACCAGCAGAACACCCACCCAGGCCGCTAAGTAACCCAAGGCAGCCATCGATTCATAACGCTGGACGATATTCGTAACCGCTTGCGTATTGAGGGGATGAACACCCCACACCAGGGCGGCAAAGAATGGCATCGACAGTCGGGCCGCTGCACCTCGACGGACCCGCTCCGTCAGCCAAAGCCCACTAAACAGCAACAGAGCATTGGCCACATGAATCGCCAGATTCACGAGGTGATACCCTCGGGGCTCAAGATGGGAGAACTGGTAGTTCAGGGCAAAGCTGAAGAGACCGAAGGGCCGATTCGACTCGCGAAAAGAATCGAGAGGCCAGATCTTGCGGATGGCCCGGTTCTCGACGATGTTGCCATAGTCATCGAACTGGAATTCGCCATCGAGGCTCGTCTTCCAGGCCAGCATGAGAAGAGCCGCCAGGATCAGCCCGATCCCGAATAGAGCGGTTCCGGGAAGCCCGGAGGGCTCCTGGGACAGACTCAGTGCGGAACTCTCAGACGACATCAGGGACGGCTCAGCGGGTGTTCTCGGGTAGTTACAGTGTTCCGCAACGAGCCTTTAGCTTGACTCAGTTGCACAGCGTGTGCAAGAGAAAACTATTTTCCTTTTTTCAATTCCATCCACTTGACTCTGCTCAAACACGCTCATAGCATGGTGACGCACATGCATAACGTGTGCAAAATGCGACAGGTGATCCCGAAGGTTAGGCGATGTGGTCTTTCTCGGGTGTTCATTCAACAGCTCTCTTTGAAAGGGGCAATCTCATGCTGCGGAAGTTCAACGTTTTCAAGAGCAAGAAGGGTCAGGGGATCGTCGAGTACGGCATCCTGGTCGGCGGTGTGGCTCTGGTCTGTCTGGCGGCTGTCGCTATTCTCGGTCACAAGACCAACGATCTGGTCGCAACTGTCGCTGGTGCTTTGCCGGGTGCTCACGACGATGACAATGCTCCGATCGTCAGCGGCAAGATCGTCACCACAACTCAGAATGCCTCAGGCGAGATCGTTCTCGATGTTTCCGGTGCTGGCTCGTTCAGCAACAACCTCGGGATTTCCGGGGTTGACGCTCTGGTTGTTGAGCCGTAATTCGGTTCAGTGGCTGTGCTGAAAACCTGACCGCCTGTGAGGTCTCCTCATGGGCGGTTTTCGCTTTGACTCCGCTTGTCTCCCGTCTTCTGGGGATTCCCTGCGATGTGGATTCTGCTGATCCCCATCATGATGTGCCTGGAAGCGTGTTACTACGACCTCCAGACCCGCGAGATCCCCGATGGGGTTTCACTGAGGATTCTGATCAGCGGCCTGCTAGTGACCGGTCTCAGCTGGTACTCGCTGAGTTGGAGTGACGCACTCTTAGGCGTCGCAGTGGCGCTGCTGGTCACATTCCCGTTCACATGGACTGACGGGATCGGTGGGGGAGATCTGAAGCTGATCGGAGCCCTGGGAGCCTGGCTGGGCCCGATTCCAGTACTGGGGATGCTGTTCTGGACCGCTCTATCCGGGATGGTCTTGGCACTGGTGGCCCATCTTCGCCGCAAGCCGGATTTTGCTTATGCCCCGGCGATCGCTGCTGGAATGGTCCTGACGGCTTGCTTCCCCCGTGGAGTTTCCTGGCTGATCGAGCAGATTCGAGGTCTGCAAGTCTCCTGAGACGTCGATGCCGCAGGGTCGATCGGGATCAATTGTAGGAGAGTGTCGACCTCGCAAAGTCGTGAACTACTGATCTGCGAACGTTTCTTTGTTGCACAGGCTGTGCATGTCGGTCAAGATTGCAGGGATGAGTGATCGTTCCTGATGATCCTTTGTGATGGTTTCCGAATGGATTCGGAGTCGAGAGATTCCCCGAACTGAGTCCCAGGAGATTCCATGCCCCCGAGACGTACGGACCGAACCAGTTCCGGCTCGCTGCCGACCATTCTGATCGGCCTATTCCTGCTACTGCTGGTCGGTGGGGGAACCGGTGTGACACTCTGGGCTGCTGGTTTCTTTTCCACGAAGGCTGTCGCGGCTCCCTCGCGCGAGGGGCAGATCGCCTTTCCCGCACTCGCCCGTCCGGTGAAAGCTTACGAAGCAATCACCCGCGAGGACCTGCTGCATCCCGAGACACGACAGCTCCACGTGGTCTGGCTGCCGGAGCAGCAAGCCAACCCAGCGATGCTTCGTGACCTGTCTCAAATTGTGGGACGGGTCGTTCGGCGCGACAAGCAAGTGGGCAGCGTATTGACAGAACGCGATACGTTTCCCGCAGGGACCCGCCCTGGAGTCACAGCCGGCGTCCCGATCGGTAAGCGCAGCGTGTCGATCCAGGTCGACCGAGTGCCGGGCTTGGATCAGTTGCGGCAGGGAGATCATTTTGACCTGCTGGCTGCACTGCCCCAACGAAAAGATCCACCGTCGAATGTCGAGGCTGCTGCATTGTTAGGAGGCATTAAGCCTCCCGACACTCGCTCGGGACAGCTATCTCGCCAAACGGGAATCAAACCACTTGTACTGGCAGGGACGATGGTGGCCCTGACTCAAGGTAAGTCTCAGTCCACAGGTGGGGCTCAAGGGCTGGCCGTACCACCAGCGTCGAACCGGAGCAAGTCCACTCAATCGGTCATGGCGACCGTGGCGGTCGATCCTGAAGAGGTGGCTCCGCTCACGGAGGCGTTGGGACTGGAGGTCGATCTATTCTGCGTGGCGCGAAGCGGCCTCCCGGATGAGGGTGATCATCAAGACCGTGCCGTCTCGCTGGAAGGGCTCGTTCCGGTCGTGACCACATCGCGACCGGTGGCCGCTTTCTCTGCATTGGGGCCGGAAGATGTGGCTGATCCCGTTTCGGGTCGACTGAACACCTACTACTTTCCGCCGGACCAGGTCCAACCTGATTGGGTGACGACATTCGGGCAGCTGCGCGGTCGCGTGGTCTCGCATCGCGTCGACAGCGGTTCCGTCCTCAGCGAACGAGACCTTCTCGCAGCGGGAACACGCCCCGGGATTACTGCTGCGGCTCCGCCTGGAATGTCCGCCGTTCCGGTGGAGCTATCCACGATCGAAGGTCTGGATCGATTGCGTCAGGGGGACCAGTTTGCGGTCTTCTCGCATTTGGCCAACGAGCAACGACCTTCGTTCCCTATCACCGACTGGGCAACACTCCAGGGGGCGATACAGAGTCCGGCGGATGCCCTGCTTGAAGCGGATCTGAGGCGTGGTGTGCGGCAGGTCGTGCGGCAGGCGACCTTGCTGGACGATCCCCTGGACGAGGATGGAAAGCCCGTTTCTGTCGTGGTCGTCGCCGTCTCGCTTTCCGAGGTCACAGCATTGGCCCAGGCGATCCAGTCTCACCAGAAGATGTATGTCGCAGCCAGTTCGGGCCTGGAGCAGAACCCACCCGATGAATCACCTGAATGGAATCGGGAACCGGCCTTCCCCAAGCGTCCAGCGGAACCACAGAACATGACGATGGTGAGCCATCGTCAGAAGGAAGATGGGGATGCTATGGAACCTGACATGGTGTCCGTCCCCGTCACGGCGCGCAGGATTCAGGCCTACCGGAAACTTACTGTCGAGGACTTCATTGATCCTGCGACCGGTCGACCACGGATTCTGCTCTTTCCCAAAGATCGCGTGAGAGAGGACTGGGAGACCGACCTGAACTCGCTCATTGATCGAGTGGTTCGCAAGGAGGTTGATCCCGGTCGCACCATCACAAAGGACGACCTTCTCCCCATCGGGTCGCAATCTGGCCCCACCGCCGGAATTCCTCTCGGAATGATCGGCATGGCATTCACCGGTCGCGAGGTTCGAGGACTGGACGGCATTCAGAATTGGCAACGCGGGGACCGCTTTCAATTGGTTGTCGCCCGACCGTACAACGTTCAGGAGCTGGGAGGAACCGTCCAGCGTGGTTTGACCGGAGGAGATGCGGTCACGCAGGCTCTCGCTTCGGGGGGACTGTTTGACCGGGCTGAAGTTCAGGTTCTGTCGCTCAATGCACTGCTGGTCGATGTGAGTGATGAATTCACTGTGACCGAAGAACGAGTCACTCAGAGTATCAATCAGTCTTCACAGACAATCATGACGCCGTCGGGCCCCGTCCGCACCGAGAACTCGCAACGGGACCCCGTCATCCAGACCTCCGATGTGAAAACCCGAACCTATCTGTTCGCGGTGGCTCCCCAGGAAGTGGCGGCGATTTCGGAGGCTGTCGCCACTCGGGCTGGAGTCCAGGCGGTCTCGGTTCCTGGTGTCAGCTCCGGGCCTTCGAACCCGTCTCCCGCATCCTCAGAAACGCCCCGGTCCGTGCGGCCACTTCCGCGACCACGCATCATCGAACATGTGCGGGGGCGAGAACGAACACGGGATGTCTGGGTGACTCCCACGACAACAATGACGCGGCCCTGATTCGAGCCCGAACAGCTCCGTTTCCCTTCTGCTTGAGATCCTCCGATCGCTGCTCAACTCCACATTCTGATTGTCGCCCGCGATGGTGTCCTGCTGGAGGAAATCGAATCAGCAGTGGCCGCCGGGTCGCATCGTTCCGTCGTGCTGCATGATGCTCGTGATCTGACGCGCGCCGTCGATCTGGCGCGGGATCTCTCCCCCGTACTCGCGATCGTCGATATCGACGGCGACATCGAGTCCTTCAAGGTCGTCCTGCGCGAGATTCAGGCGGTCTCACCTCAGACCGTCATTGCCGGTGCCTATCGCTCGGATGCATTCAGCGCTGAGGTCTGGCAACAAGCGTCACAAGGCGCGGTCTTCGTCGAAGCCCTTCGAGTCGGAGCGAAGGACTTTCTGCGACGGCCCATCTCGTCACCGGACCTGCATCAGCTCATCGAGAGGGCCTCACTTCCCTCCCACTCGACAGCCGCCGAAGCCGGGATCACCGTGGCATTCATCAGCAACAAAGGGGGAGTCGGAAAGTCGACGCTGGCCGTCAATACGGCGACGCGTCTCGCGCAGCGTCACCCCGGTGAGGTGCTATTGATTGATGCCTCTCTGCAAATGGGCGTCTGTGCCCCAATGCTCGACTTGCATCCCAAAACCACACTGCTCGACACCATCCGCGAGCGGCAACGACTTGATGTGACACTCATCCGTCAGCTGACAACGCCACACCCTTGTGGGCTGGATCTGCTGGCAGCCCCACCTGATGCGGTCTCCGCAACGGAGATCGACGATGAACTGCTGACTCGCGTTCTCAATCTGGCGCGCCGCTCATACCGGTATGTCATTGTGGACACGTTTCCACTGTTTGACCGAGTCGTGATGGCGATCCTGGATGCGGCGGACTTGGGATACATCGTGCTCGACAACGTTGTCCCAACGGTACTCAGCATCGTCCAGCTGCTGCAACTCCTGGACGGTTTGGAATACCCCGTGGAGAAGCGACGCATTGCCGTCAATCGCATGATGAGCGTGGCTGGCAATCCGTCACGATCAGACATTGAGGCCTCGCTCCGAACAGCAGTGGACCATGTGCTGCCTTTTGATAAGCGAGCGTTGACGGCAGCGAACCTGGGGCAGCCATTCGCGTTACATCCCGGTTGGTGGTCGGGGCTGGAAAAGGGGCTCAAGGGGATCGTCAACGAGGTCGAGCAGTTGCGAGCCACTCTTCATGTGCGACCCACTGGCCCGTCTCGCAGCCCGAAAGAGATTGAGCTGTCACAGGACGCCTCCGGAGAGGAACGATGAGCGATCAGAATCCGACGCCAGCCGAACAGTCACGTCAGCGTCTGGGGCGAGTGAAGTTCGATGTGCCATATTCGCGGATGGCGAAGCCCAGGCCGCCCGCAGTGGTCTATCGAACATCCACTCCGTCGGAGCCAGCCAGTCGAGCCGATTACCTGGTCGTAAAGGGCCAGCTGCACGAACGGCTGCTCGATGAGCTGAATGCTGGCGATCTGTTGGGCCGAGGCGAGGAGGCTCTGGCCAATCATGTCGAAGAGTTCGTCACACGCGTCTTGGCCAATGAAGATTTGCCACTCAATGCGGACGAAAGAACACGGATCGTAGACGACCTGAAGGAGGAGACCCTGGGAGTCGGGCCACTCTCGGACTTGATGGCGGACCCGGCAGTGACCGACATCCTGGTCAACTCTTATAACCGTGTGTACGTCGAGCGATTCGGAAAGTTGCAGAAATCGGAGGTCCGCTTTCGAGACAACGCCCACCTGATTCGGATCATTCAGCGAATTGCCTCGCGTGTGGGACGCCGGATTGATGAGTCTTCGCCGATGGTCGACGCCCGTCTCCCTGACGGGAGCCGTGTGAACGCGACGCTGCCACCGATCACGATTGATGGTCCCACATTGTCGATTCGGCGGTTCGGTCGTAAGCGGCTCAATCGAGACGAACTTCTGCGGCTGGGAATGTTCAGCCCGGCGATGATGGAGTTCATGGCACTGGCCGTCCGTGCACGTCGCAATGTCATTGTTTCGGGAGGCACCGGGGCCGGTAAGTCGACGTTCCTGGGAGCAATTTGCGAGGTGATTCCCAGTGATGAGCGAATCATCACCATCGAAGACGCCGCCGAGCTGATCCTGGATCAGGAGCACGTCATCCGCAAGGAGACGCGACCTTTGAACTTCGAGGGCCAGGGCCGTGTGACGGCCCGAGACTTGGTCATCAATTCGTTGAGAATGAGGCCTGACCGAATCATCGTCGGCGAAGTGCGTGGTGCCGAAGCACTCGACATGCTGCAGGCGATGAACACGGGCCATGATGGCAGTCTGACCACCGTTCACGCCAATAGCCCGCGTGACGCGATTGCTCGTCTGGAAACGATGGTCCTGATGGCAGGGATGGACTTGCCATCGCGCGCTATTCGCGAACAGATTGCCTCCGCGATTGACATCATCGTATCGGTCCGAAGATTCGATGATGGCGTCCGGCGAGTTGATCGGATCTCCGAACTGATCGGGTTGGAAGATCAGACTCCCCAACTCCAAGATATCTTCGTCTTTGAGCAGACCGGTCGGAAAGACCGGAAGATTGAAGGCCGGTACATTGCGACCGGGATCGTCCCGCGGTGCGCGCATCAACTGCGAGAACGTGGCTGGGAGATTTCATTCGATCTATTCCGTAAGCCTCGCGAGGGAGGCGGATAGACATGTGGAAGATCGGACTGGCGCTTGGGGCGCTCGTGATCGGACTCGGGGCAACGGGCGTAGCACTTCAGCGAAGTTTTGCAGCCCAGCGTTCCCGGCAACGGCTCAGCGACTTTCAGTCGGGAGGCGACGATGAAGCCCCCACCCGTTCATTGACCAGTCGGATCATGCTTCGCCGCCGCTGGATCGCGGCTCTCGCGGGGAGTGTTGTCGGGCTGATGGTGCTGATACTGCTCACCTGGCCGTGGCCGTATGCGGTAGCATTTGGATTGATGGCGTGTCTGGTGGCTTGGCAATTGGAGGAGTGGTTCTTTCAGAGGCGGCTCCAGAAAACCGAACGTCAGTTGGCGGACTCGATCGACATGATGGTCGCGGCCGTCAAGGCCGGAGCGGGACTGCAAAGTGCAATGCAGTCGACATTGGAGAACACTCCTTCCCCCTGGCGGCAGGAACTGGAAGAGGTCGTGGGGCGCATTCGGTACGGAGATGACCCCGTTGAGGTACTGACAGATCTCAGCGATCGCGTCCCCCTGGAAACCGTCCGCCTCTTTGCGCAAACGCTGGCAGTGAACTGGACCGTCGGCGGTCGTCTGTCGCAGACGCTGGCGAACGTCGCTCGCACGATCCGCGATCGTCTGGAGCTGACACGACGCATGCATGCGATGACGACCCAGGCCCGCTTGTCGGTCGTCAGCATCATTGCGGTCACGTACTTCATTGCCGCACTGATGTGGAGAAATGATCCCGAGAGGATGGGCGGCTTCCTGTCCTCTCTCGTCGGACAGGGACTGGTCGCCACCGCCATGATCTTGCAGGCGGTGGGCATCGTCTGGATCTCGCGTTTGAGTACTCCACGGTTCTAAATCAGCATTCCCCTGGCCCTCGGTATCCCCCCCTTCATGTCTCCCCTGTGGATTGTCAGTCTGGTCGCTCTGTGGAGCCTCATCGCGATCAGCGGTCTGTGGGGCTGGCGTGTCTGGACAGCCCGACAGCAGGTGCGGCGAAGACTGGCAGGGGCAGTCTCCGAAAAGGAGTTGGAAGAACAGCTCGCGATCGTGAATCAGAGAGGCTGGCTCGGTGGTTGGCTGTTCCGGGCTGGGTATCGTTCCGCCAGTGCCACGCCAGTTTTTTTGACTCTCTCTGCGATGGGACTGCTCCTGGGAGCAGCATTTGTTGTCAGCGTCTTTCTGAGCGGCATTAGTGAGCTGTTTGAGCAACTGCTACGAGTATTGCCTGGTGGCGTCGGCGAGGTCTTCCTGCCGATCGCCTGGGGAAGCCCGTGGCTGGGAGGGCTGTTGCTCGCATGCATTCCGGCTGCAGTGGTGCATTCCACGCGACAGCGACGCATCTTGTCGGTGGAACAGGATCTACCACTCGCCCTGGACTTGCTGGCGACTCTGGCAGAGGCGGGATTAGGTTTTGATTCGGCGCTTGACCGCATCCTGACAACACAGCGTTCGAATCGCCCATTGGCGGAGGATCTCCGGCTGTTTCAAATTGACATTCTCGCCGGTCGGCAACGGGTCGAGGCCCTGAGGCGCCTGATGCAGCGCGTGGATGTCGCCTGGTTCTCGATCTTCGTCTCGGCTGTGATTCATGCCGAGCAGGTCGGTTCCGGGTTGGCCCAGACACTACGAACCCAGGCTGATGATCTACGCATGCGCCGACGAGAGCGGGCTCTGGCACTGGCGATGGCGGTGCCCGTGAAGCTGCTCTTTCCTCTGATCGTGTGCTTCCTGCCCGGTGTCATGACCGCTGCCCTGGGACCGGTGGTCTTTCAGATTGTCCAAGTCCTCGATTCTTTTCTGAAAGGATCGCTCGGACAATGACCGGACGACTCGTCGGACAGTGCGTGCTGGAGTCGACCGGACAGGTTCTGGTCGACCGGCTCTTCGTAGCCGACACTTGGTGGACCCGTTTTCTCGGCCTTCAGTTTCGGCGTGAACTGCCACACGGGGCGGGCCTGTTACTTACGCCCTGTTCCTCAGTCCACATGTTCTGGGTCCGGTTCCCCTTGCACATTGTGTTCATCGGCGCCGACGGTCGCGTCCTCGAAGTGCGCCCGGATGTGTTGCCTTGGCGAGTGACGATTCCAGCTTCCAAAGTGGTCGTGGCCGTACTCGAACTCCCTGTCTCGTCGACACTTCCGGCGATTGGCGAAATCCTGATCCTGCGGTCAACCCAAGGGCACGACACCGCGCTCCCCTTGCGATAGCCCCTCTCTAACTTTACTTCAGAACTGGTCTTGCGCCTTCATGCAATCCAATTACATGTGGTGAGAAACCCACAAGAATCGGTCCGCTACAGTCGATACAACCGTTAAGGTCGGGTGTCTCTATCTTCTGAGGGTGGGGTGAGGCGTGAATCGCGGTAGTCCCTGGAATACGACGGCCGTGCTGATCCACTGGGTGACCCGACCTGGTCGATGGCTCGTTGTCGGTTTGCTGATTATCACAGGCTCGCTTGTCCAAGCTGACGATGGCTGGAAAGCGGTGCAGTCTCGGTCCAAACCGGCTCGTATGTCAAAGCCGACGCCGGATCAACTGGCCCCCCCAAGTCTGGAACCTGACGCCCCGCGTACCGGATCCTGGAAGGTCCGACAGTCTCGACCGATTGTTGCCTCCGGGACTCGGCCTCTCCCCGACCCATCGATCGTACTCGTTCAGGCCATCGATGAGCAGCCGCCCGTCGATGCTCGAGTTGCTCCACCGGAATCAGAAGATTCTCTTCCACGGCAGAGTGACGCGACCGAGCCGACACGGAAGTCGGAAGACTCCACCCGTTTCAATGGTCATTCTCCGACTCGATTCTCAAAGCCCGGCTTTGGGATTCCCTCGGAGAACTCCGCAGCCCTTGAGCGCGAGACTCAATATGTCCTCGACCGCGTTCACGCGGAGCTGACGCTGGATGTTCAGTTGGGACGTCCGGTGATCCTGCGTCTGAAGAAAGCCCCATTCCGCGATCAAGTGGCTGATCCCGAAACTGTGGATGTCCTGAATCTGACGGAAACCGAGTATTCGATCACGGGAAAAAAGGTCGGAGCGACCGTCCTGAACTACTGGTTTGAGAACCCGGATGTGCCCGGTGGCCACGAACTCGTCAGCTATCTGGTCCGAGTCCTGGACGACCCCGAGACGACGCAACGTTTCGAAGCCCTGCTGAATCGACTTGAGAACGATATCAATCGCGCGTTCCCGAATAGTGCGGTCCGCTTGACTTATGTCGGCAATCAAGTGGTCGTTCGAGGACAGGCCAAAGATATCGAGGAGGCAACGCAGATCCTGCGAATCGTCGCGGGCAGTCTCCCCAAAGCGGACCAGGCGGAAGCCCCCTTTGATCCTAAGCAGTTCTTTATTGATGGAGTCGATCTGGAGCAGATCGACGAAGCCGGGGGAGTCACGGGACTGACTCAAGGGCAGACCGCAACGGGGGCCAATGGAACCCGCATCAACAATCGCATTGTCAACATGCTTGAAATCGGCGGTCTGCATCAGGTGATGCTGAAGGTCACCGTGGCTGAGGTGAATCGCAGTGCGATTCGAGCCATCGGAGCTGATCTGGAGATTGGCGATCCGCTCGATACCAGTTTCTTCACTCTGCTGCCTTTACCGGGAGCCGGGGGGGCCTTTCTCGTCAATCGCGATGACTTCAGCCTGGCCATCAACGCTCTCAAGTCGATCAATCTGGCCAGGTCCCTCGCAGAACCCAATCTTGTCACTCTGAACGGACAACCGGCGAACTTCCAGGTAGGAGGACAGTTTCCGGTGCCCTCGAATGCCGTTGTTGCAGGTGCAGGTGCCCAAGGGGGTGTCGAGTTCATTCCCTTCGGAATCCGGTTGAACTTCACTCCCACCGTCACCGACCACGATCGCATCCGCCTCAATCTGCAGGCCACCGTCAGTACACGCGACGAGAGCACGGGGGCGGTAATCGCCGATTCGGAAGTTGCTGGCCTGAATAACCGCAACTTCCAAACGACCGTGGAGCTCCGCGAGGGGCAGACGATCGCGATTGCCGGACTGGTCCAGTCGAACCTGGGAGGGTCGACTGCTCGTGTACCGGTGCTTGGCGATATCCCGATTCTCGGGCGGCTCTTCTCCAGTGACAGTACCTCCTACGACGAGCAGGAACTGATTGTGCTTGTCACTCCGTACCTGGTGAATCCACTGGAGGCGACTCGCGAACCGTTGCCACTGCCTGGCTCCGACTACTTTGAACCAGACGACTTCGAGTTCTTCTTGAGAGGCAGTCTGACGGGACACATCGCGGAAGATTTTCGCACGCCGGCTCGAACGGACTTCGACAAGATTCGTGCCTTCCGCTGCCTGGAGCAGGATCTGATCATCGGTCAGCCGGGGCACTCCAACGGACTCCGCTGCCCCGCTCCAGCCAAAGCTCCACGGCCTCAGGGAGGGAAGCCATGATTGACCTGAAGCGGTGGTATCACTCGGCAACCTCGACCCTGAGCATCGGACTGCTGTTGGCTTCTACGGGTTGCCAATCGATTCATCAAAACTCTGCGGGGCGAGCTTGCTTGGATGACGAGTCATCCACTTCGATCGACATGGTCGCAGGTCCATCGGAGTCGATCGATTCGCGACGGGCCCAGCGGATGGAGCGGCGATCACTTCGGCACCAGTACGGAGATTCCTGCCCCGAGGGCGTCTGTGATCGCCCCGACGACTTCTCATCGAGTGCCATCCCGGCTCCCCTGGGAACTCAAGTGCAAGACTGGAACGAGGCAATGATCTGCGCTGGGCGTAATTCACAGTATGTGATCAGCCGTCATGAGTGGTTCTCCGGAGGTGAGCAGCTGGGGCCCGAAGGACGCATACATCTGCGAAATCTTTCCAATGCGATGCTCGGCAATACCGACCCCATCGTTGTCGAGGCCGAACCGACCGAACTGCTCTCGGGAGAGACTCTGGATGAGGCACTTGCGAGAACGGACGATCTTAATCAGACGCGGGTCAGGGACATCATTCAGACGCTGCAGGAAGCGGGAGTCGCCGATGCCCCCCAAAGAGTCTTGCTCAGTGACCTGGACCGCGTGGGTCTTCACGGCGTGGAAGCTCCACGCGTCTTTAACCGCATGATGGGTGGACGCGGACAGGGAGGGCAAGGGGGACGTGGCGGAATCGGAAACGGGAACGGCAATCTCGGTGGCGGTGGTGGCGGCGGCGGTGGAGGGTTCTTCTAATGACGCGAAGTGTAACGATCTCAATGTTGTTACTTTTGCTCTCTCTGACGAGTGGCTGTGCAGCCACGCATCACCAGAGGCTGGGAAGAAGTCAAACGGGCGAGCGTCTCCGGCTCAAGGCTATCGACGAGTCCGTCCAAGCGGACGCCTGTCGCCGTACCGCACTGGAACTGGCCTCACACGAGAAGGATGAACACGCGATCGCGCAGTTTGAACGTGCCCGAGAACTCGCCCCTTCCATGACCGGCATCGCCCACCCGCTGGCTGTCCTGTATGACCGGCAGGGACGCATGGATGCTGCAGAGCGGGAGTATCGTCAGGCCATCGCTGAGACCCCCAAGAATCCAGACTTACTCAACGATTATGGTTACTTCCTGTACTCTCGTGGCGACATCCCGGAGGCCGAGGCCATACTGCGCAAGGCTCTCAAGCTGAGCCCTAAACATCCGAAAGCGGCCCTCAACCTCGGGATGGTTCTTGCACAGCGAAAAGAGTTTGACGAGGCCTTCAAGCAGTTCGAAGCAGCCGTCGGACCGGCAGCCGCCCATCACAACATTGGGATGCTGCTCATGCGAGACGGGCAGGAATCCGAAGCCGTCGCGCACTTTCAAAAGGCCATTCAGCGAGACCCCAGCCTGAGTCAGACCAACGAGGTCCTGGCCCAGTTGGAACAGCGACACACTGAAAATCACCCCGAGATTCAGCAGGCTTCGGCCGTGATCGCCGAACCGGGGACAGCGTCTTTGGCGGACTGACTCAGTTCGGCTTTGCCAGCTTTGCTCGGAAACAGTCGACTAGATCGATTCCAGATAATCCAATCAGCATCCACTGCAGTGTCAAAGGCGACAGAACTCCGCGCCTCAACCATACAGGGCTGGTCCCGAGATCTTGACGTGAGATCCAAACCATTGCGATCAACATCGCGACCGTCATGATCAAGGTTCGTACATAGCCCGCTCCCAACCCCAGCGACCTGATTCCAAACCAAAATGCAGCAATAGCAGGCAGAAGTGCGATTGGATTGCTGAGGATCGCTGTGCCCCATGCGATTGTTGTCAACAGCCCCCACCCCGCCAACGTCATCGAGACTGTTTCGCCAATTGCATAACGTCGAAGAAAGGTACTGAAAGGCTTCCGCTCCTCAGCAAGATGCACGATCGCTCGGGGGGGCGAGAGAGCCATATTCGGTTCGATCCGCCGTTCGAGTGTTCACTTCCGTACTTCCAGGGACTATACTGCACATGGTGTGCATGTGCAAACTCTGACTCGCGGGACCATTGAGGGTCAGCGTTTCTGAGATGTGTGCGAAGAATTGATCCTCGGAGCCCCGTGAGAATGAAACGACACCTCCGGTCCACTCCGCCACCCCGACCCCACCGTCGTGGTCAAGTCATCTTGGAGTTCGCCGTTGTTGCATTCCTCCTGACATTTCTGCTCGGGGCCATGCTGACACTGGGGTTCTTGTTCTTCGGTGCCAATGTCGTGCAACAGGCTGCCGATGTCGGAGCGATGGAGTTCGCCCGCCATCCCTTCACTGCAGACGGGAGTTTCGATGCGGCTCTACAGGACAGCGGCCTGTTTCGCGAAGAAGATCTTGTCGTACCAGTCGGGACAACTGCCGCGGACTTGCCGCTCATCAATCAGCTGCTGTATTCGCTGTACATCTACGATCCTGACATCGACATGGTCCGATATCCGGGCGCACTGGTCACGAACAGCAACGGAGACCGGACCGTACTGATTCCAATCGTCGGCCAAGGGAATCGCGATCCAGACTCGGGTGTCGAAACCATTAGTGAGTGGCGGCACGTTGTCGAGGAGGTGCTTCCCACGGGAGCCACCGAAGGAGCCTATTCGATGAGTTCTATAACGACTGGCACGCTCGATCCCGGAATGGTTGCTCTCCGAATCCACTACCCATTCCAGAGCGCGGCATCAGTCGCGTACATCCAGAAAGATGCCAGCGGAGTCGTCATTCCACCAACGGACACCATCGGTCTCGATGGAGTACAGAATGTGGCGGTAGTGGCGGATGACGACGCTGTCACGGCAGCCCCCTTACCTGCGGGGTATGCGCTCGTCAGCCCGACAGTCAATGCGGCGATTGGAGCCAGCCCCCATCGGGGTACCTACGGGCTTGGCGAGTCTCAGGCCCACCTCACGACCGTCCGCCCTTACCGCAAGGTGATCACCGCCCAGGCCATCTACCGGCGCGAGGTATTTGAATGAATCGCCTGCCCTCACCATCGAACAAGCCTGAGCGGCGCGGAGCGGTGCTTGTCTGGTTCGCGATCTTTCTGTTTGCTTTGATTCCTCTCATGGCTCTTGTCGTGGATCTCGGGATGGCCTCGCTGACCCGGCGACAGATGCAGACCGCTGTGGACTCAGCCGCATTAGAAGGACTTCGCTTTCGAGATGATGCCACGCTGAGCAATTCGCAGCGTCGCCAGAGAGTCCGTACGCTGGTGAAGGCAATCTATGATGACAATCTGGATGACACCGAAGATCTCATGAACTTTGGAGCAGGCCCCTCGATCACCTTCCATGATGAGCCGACCGATATTGAGATTCCGGGAACAGACTTTCAGGCGGAACGCACCATTCGCCCCGAGAATGTCGGCACCTACAAGCCAGATATGGAGCTGAACGAAGACAACGAACTACACGGAGACATCGTCTTTGGTCACTACGACGAAGATGTACCGACTCATCAAGAGGCCGCAGACTACTTTCGTGACGACTTCGGACTAATGGGTGGTGCCAACGCAGCCCTGGTCCGCCTGCGACGAACAGATCGCTCCGAGGCGGGAGCCGCTGGCCTTGATCAGCAACTGGGCATCAGCAGTTCCGGGCCCACCGTCCCCTACCTGTTTGGCCGGGGCTTGTTCACGGAAGCGCCTTCACTCAACCAACGCGAACACGGCATGGTTCTTCGAGCCACAGCCATTGCTCGGGCCGTCCCTGCTAGAACAGTGGGGGTGGCGAGCCTTGAGGTGCCAGAGGGCGTTGCACCGATCTGGGTCGAGTTCTCAGACTGGAATTCGCCGGTGGTGAGCTTCCCACAGCCGGTCACGATTTCTGGTCCGGTGAGTCTCGGCCAAGCCTTTTCCCCCATGGTCGGCCTGCCTCTTCCGCCAGCATTCAGCGATCGGTATATCCCCATCTATCAGACGCTGGCCTCGGGGCGGACCGTCGTGGTCGGCTTCGGCATCGGATCGATGTCTGCCGGAGTTGTCACCAAAAGTGCATCTTCAATTGGAACGAGAAACGCCTCAGCGACTTGGAGAGGTGTGCCGAGCAGTCTCACAAGTGCTGATCTCGAAGAGATTGAGCAGGCACTGCGGGGCCTGGTGGCCGATGGCTCCTCTGGTCTCCTTCTCGCCCCGGCGCTGCAGCGAACTATACCGTAAGTCTGGAGGAGAGCCGCACGTCCCGACCGTCAGGCAAGCCATCCTGCCGGGGAAGAATAGACAATGACCCACCTGCGCGGTTGATTATCTTGCACACCATGTGCAGTAGCAAATACAATCGCCTTTGCGTGAAGTCGACGACCGGTCAACGGCGACTGCGATCATTTCGATGAACCAGTCGGCTTGGTCCGTTTGGCGATGTCACCTGTCGCAAGGATCTGTTGCCGGGGCCAAGCCGACCCCTGTGTGGTCTCATCGGGTCGTACTCTCCCATGGCCAACTTACTCCGCGAGCTGACCATCGCAGAAGCCAATGATCTGCTGCGTTCTAGAAAGCTCCGGCGGACCTATACTCGTGTGAACATCCTGCAATGCTTGTCGCGGCAGTCCTCCCCTGTTTCCCATGCTGATGTCGGACGCGAACTGGCCTCGCTCGGCTTCGATACATCGACCATCTTTCGTGGACTCAATGATCTGGTTGAAGCTCAGCTGGTCGCGCGGCTGGATGTCGGGGATCGCACTTGGCGATTCGAACTCTCTCTCGCTGCCGATGTAAACAGCGGAGCTGCGATCAAGCATCCGCACATCATCTGCTCCCGCTGCGGGAAGGTGGAGTGTGTGGCTGCGATCAACGTCCCGACGGTCGACAAAGCCCCCCGCCACTGGGTTATCGAAGAGGTCGTGTTTAAAGGAATCTGTCCGACCTGTGCTGCACAAACGATCTGACCACGCAAATCGGTCGCAAGTCCTCACCTAGTTTCGCGTGGACGAACCAGGTTGGCGACAAACACGACGCCAAAGATGACCGTGCAGGCCAGCACGATCGCTCCACCACTGGAGATGGACAGGTAGTACGACGCATAAAGTCCCGCGACGCTGCTCAATATGGAGCAACCCAATGACAGCCAAAGCATGGTCCGTAAGCGACGGGTGACCAGAGATGCTGTTGCAGCAGGAGTCACCAGTAACGCCGTCGTCAGTGCCACTCCGACGGCCTGAATCCCCGTCACCACAGCCAGTGCCAGCAAGACCAGTAGTCCATAACGCATCCGCTCTGCCGAAAGGCCAATGACCTGACCATGCAGCGGGTCGACGGTGGTCAAGGCCAGCTCTTTCTGAAACAGGAGTAGCGTCCCAATCACCAAGGCACTGACCACCGCGATGCCAATCAGATCGCCGGTCGTGACACCCAGAATATTGCCGAACAACATATGCGAGAAATCGCGATAGCTCTTGGCGCGGCTGATCAACACGATTCCCAGCGAGAACATCCCTGAGAACAGAACACCGATGGCTGTGTCCTCGCGAATCTTCTGCCGTTGGCTGAGCCAGCCGATCCCCAGCGCCGTTATCACTGCGGCGATGACGGCCCCTAGAAAGAGATTCCAGCGATTGAGATAGGCAATGACCAGTCCCGGTAAGGTTGTGTGGGCGACCGCATCGCCGAGAAACGCCATGCGTCGGAGTACCACATAAACTCCAAGGAGCGAGCAAGTAGCCCCCACTAACACGCTGGCCAGGAGAGCCTGGCGCATGAAAGCATGCTGGAATGGCTCAAAGAGGAAGTTCACGCGGTCCCCCCGAGAAGGCAAGACCGCGCTCTAGCATGCGTGTTCGCGGCCGATGCATCAGCGGCAACACGTCCATCGCGGAGATAGATCGCCCGATCAAACGACTCACTCAAACGCCCCAGATCATGTGTCGCGGCCAGAACACTTCCACCACGGGCAGCTTCCTCAGCGAGAACGTCGCCGATAGCGTCTCGAGTGGCCTCATCGACCGCGTTGAGAGGCTCATCCAGCAGGAACAGGCTCGCCTCCTGGACCAGGGATCGGGCCAGCAGCACACGCTGCTGTTGCCCGCCGGAAAGATCACCGATCTGCTGATGGCCCAGGTTCTCGATCCCCAGTCGGCGCAGCCCCGCATGGACTCGATCCCAGTCCGAGGATCGCGGCCGCTTTAACCAGCCCAGGTGAACATAGCGCCCCGTCATCACCAGTTCCGCCGCTGTGATCGGAAATCGCCAGTCCAGGTCAGCCCGCTGAGGCAGATACGCTGTTCGATGGTGGCAAGCCCCTACTGGATTGCCGAACAACTGCACTTCTCCACGAATCGGTTGGAGCAGCCCCGCCACGGTCTTCAGCAGTGTGCTCTTTCCCGCTCCATTGGGACCGACGAGAGCCACGCGCTGCCCAATTGCCACGGAGAGCGAGACTCCATCAAGCGCGAGCGGGCGGTCGCCTTCGTAACGCACGCTCAGTTGATCAACGCGCAGAGCGGCATGGCCCGGCTGAGGATCACGATGCCCCCGCCCGCCGTAAGGCCACCACGGTTCATGATGCGTGTGGGGCTCAAGATGCACAGGGGCGTTCAACGCAGCGCCTCCACGATGGTCTGCACGTTATGACGCATCATTCGCAGGTAGCTGCCCCCCGACGAATCACCAGGGCCCAGGGCATCGGTGTAGAGGGAGGGAACGACGGAGACCCCAGCCTCCCGAGCGACCTGTTCGGTGAGTTTCGGATTGATGATGTTCTCGGAAAAAACTGCGGGGACTTGTGCTTCTCGAATCCGTTGAATCACTTGGGCGACCTCCGCCGCAGAGGGGTCGGCCACTTCACTGGAGACCGAGCCCATGATGCTGTGGACCTGAAACCCGTAGTCCTCGGCAAAGTACCCGAATGTGTCATGGCTGGTGAACAATTGCCGCCGCTCGACGGGTAGAGAGGCGACCTGTCCTTGAATCCAAACGTCCAGCGTCTTGAGTTCGGCAACGTACAGATCGGCTCGCTGCTGGTATTCACCGGCATGGCTGGGGTCGGCCTCGACCAACGCCAGCGTGATGGCGCGGACCATCTCGACGGCCATCCGAGGCGAGTGCCAGACATGCGGGTCAATCTCGACTTTACCCGACGAAGGGGGCATCGACCGGGGCGTCAGCGTCTCAGTGACCACGATCCGCGTTCCCACTGACCGGCTGCTGGTATAGAGGTCGTCCAGCCACGCCTCGAACCCAAGTCCATTCTCAAAGACGAGCATTGCCCGACTGAGTGCAACACTGTCCGGAGGTGTTGGCTCATAGGTATGCGCATCGCCGCCCGCTCCCACGAGAGTCGACACCGCAACACGGTCACCGCCGACCACGCCAACCCAGTCTCCCAGAATGCTGTACGTCGCAATCACTGGATGTTTCGCTTCAGTCACTGGCTCCGTAGGAGATGGTGCTGAGCATCCTGAAAGTCCAGACAGCGTGAGCCCGCAGAAGATGATCCCGAGAACACGAATTAAGACGCACCGTACTTTTGAAGATGGCAGTTCTTGCACGGAGGAACTCCGGTCTGGGGGAAACTCGAACGCAGGTTTCTAAGGTCGCACGCAGAACACTTGATTGCCCGTCCGAATCAATAACGTTCCGCTGATCGCCGCCACGCCCATGATCTCGGGCTTGGCGTGCATGGCGGCACCGGCTTTGCGTTTGGGGTCGGTTTCCTTGTCGATCAATGACTGGTCGGGAGCGATGTCCGGATCCCAAAGCTGATTCTCGGCGAGCTTCTCGAAGACTGGTCCTGTCTTCAGAACCGTCGTGAGTCCATCCTTTCCGAAAATATAAAGTCGATCTCCCAGCCCCAGTGGAGTGGCCCAAGGAGACTGCGGCACCCGTTCGGCATACTTCTGCTCACCTGTCTTCACATCGAAGCAGAACACGACTCCTTGCCTGTTGATCCAATAGGCATAACCGGCATGCTCCATGGGAGAGGCCATTCCGGGGACAGCGGCTTCTGTCTTCCACGCAACGGAGGGGGTCCATCTGCCATCAGTGCGAGTGACCTGGAGGGCGAAATTCGATTGCTTGACGATTCCTTCATCCGGGAATTCACGACTCGTCTGCGATCCCACCAGAAACACGCCATTCCCGCAATTCCAGGGGCTACAAATTCGGTTTCCTCCAACGCCGCTATGTGTCCACAACTGCTCGCCGCTGGCCGGGCTGTAGCCATCGATCGTGCCCGCAGAACTGCAAACAACCTGTGGCTCCCCTTCAATTGTGATCATCATCGGAGAAGTCCAGCTTCCCCGGCTATCCCGCTTCGTCCGCCAGATTTCCTGACCATCCGCCTTGCTTAAGGCAGTCAGATACGACTCCCCAAAGTGATCCACCAGTACAAACACCCGTTCGGTTGTCTGCACAGGAGAGGCCGCCAGTCCATAGTCATTGTCGAACTTGCCGTACTTCTTGGAGAGCGACTCGTGCCACGCCAACTCGCCGGAATGCGAGATGGCGACAACGTCACCACTCTCAAAGAAGCAATAGACTCGCTCCGCATCAACCACCGGTGTCGGTGCGGCTCGACTCACAAACGTACCATTCTTGACGGGATCGCTAGTGGGTAAGGACTTCGTCCACAGGACATGACCGTCGTCGAGTGCAATTGCGGTCACGATCAAGTTGTCTTTCAGCGGACCATCAACAGTCGAGACATAGGCGCGATCGTTCCATATCACGGGACTGGATTGACCGAATCCCGTGACCGCCGCCTTCCATGCGACATTCTGCGTGGGACTCCATGTCAATGGAATCGACTCTGTAGCGATCACGGAATGTCCAGCTCCCAGAAACCCAGGCCAGGCCTCGGGATCTCCCGAGGGAAGACAAGACAGAATCAGCAGCACAGCATTCCACATGAACATTTACTCTGAAGGGGATCGTTAGCCTGTCCGTCCATCGAGGGACGCGATGATCGTTTGAGTCTGTGAGATGCCTTAGAACTCACCCAAAACTTGCCCGTCCTGGATCGCCATCAGCCGAAAGATCGTCGACATGTCAGTGTTCTCTGAGATAAACCGGACCGAACCATCGACGAGTGCGATATGCGCCCCTCCCTCGTGGAACGAATAAAGGTTCGTTCCCGCGAAGTTCGTGCAGTTGACGAGGCAATTTCCACCATAGAGCACATCTCCGGCTGGGTTCGACTTGATCGTCAGCACGCGGCACCATGCACCGAGATGCCCCATCGCCGGAGCATTGTCGCCAACGCTGATTCGGCGGTTAAAGCGATTCGGATAGCCGGCCACTTCACCGAACATCATGGTGTTCGACAAACCATCCGTGATGTCACGGAAGCCTTGTGTCGATAGCTGTGGAAGAACAGCTGCCACACGCGGGGAAGTTGTCGTGTTGTTGTCCATCGGAGGTGTGTGTGCACTGATAGGTGGGTGATAGTCAATAGCGGTCGCGTTGTAACGGACACCCGCGCCGATCGCATCGCGGTCAGCGGTGAATGATGTCGATGCCGTGAGTCCAACGAAGGAGGCGATCGCAGGTACAGGCGTGGATGGACAGCGGTATCCAGGAATTGAACTGGTCACCAACGCGCGGTTCGTTCCCTCTGCGAATCCGAGGCTGTTGTTCCATTGGTTATACAGTGGAGCCTGGTCGATCTGCGGCAGGATCGCCAGATTCCAAGGCCCCTGCGAGAAACGCTTGCCATCGGCACGCAGTGTATTCGGGTTGTTGTGGGGCAGCCGATTATAGATGTCGTGGTAGTTGTGGATCGCCAGGCCAAGTTGCTTCAGATTGTTCTTGCACTGTGAGCGTCGAGCGGCTTCACGGGCTTGCTGAACTGCGGGCAGCAGCAGCGCGATTAGCACCGCGATGATGGCAATCACCACTAACAACTCGATGAGGGTAAATCCTCGATGAAGGGAGAGCCGCATGGCATGGATCTTTCAGGTGAGAAGACAGATGGGATGACTGATTGGCGAAGTTGGTTCCAACTGACGAGTCATCCGGTAAAACAGGATTCGGTGTGCGTACGTCACTTTGGCACGGCAACCCGTGGCCGCTTCAGCTTGGCTTCAGGGAATGTCAGCGGAAATTCACACTTGTCATTCGACACTGGAACCTCGATTGTATGCTCGCTACTAGCGGGATCTCCCAGTCCTCCGCCAAACATATCGATCGCATCGAGGTCCGGTGACGAGAGCCACGAGAACGTGACGCGGTACTTGCCCTCAACCGCACCATCCTTCTCTGACTGACTTGAGACTGTGAATCGTCCCTCAGCGTCTGTTACCCCTGTTGGGTATCGAAGATTGGCTGGAAGCGACTCGTCCGTGTGATGAAATGTCACTGCCATTCGCTCAGCGGGCTTCCCGTTGACAGTGACAACTCCCGAAACCGGGAACTTCTGAGGCCCAGGAGGCGGTCCACCGCATCCCAATACCAACAGGCTGAGAATCAGAGCCCCGAGTTGGCGGTACATGGCGTCGAAACTTGGCGAGAACAGGAACACGGCGACTCCGCTTGAAGTCCACTTGAGCATACATTACTCTCCTGCACACGGATTGCAAGTGTCATCTTCAGGCAACACAGCAGGCCGTTTTCCCAGGAGCTTCTAATGCTGCCGACTGGTCGTCCGCGACGTGATCCACTGCAAGTGGCTTCCGTGAAACGCTGGGCAGAGGAACTGCTTGGAATTTCTTCCGAGGCCACTCTGTTGGTTACGGAGTTGGAGTGTCACGAGGAAGGATGTTCTCCACTGGAGACTGTGATTGCGGCATTCGCCGACGGTGAACCGCCCCGACAGTGGAAGCTGCACAAAGCTGTCGCTGAAGTCACTCGCGAAGACATTGCCCTTCTGGCTCAAGGAGAGCCCTTAGGCATTCACGGTTGGCGCTGCCCTGACTGACCCCTCTCGTCCCCAATACCACTCTTGACGAACGATTCGACTCAACGCTTCTTGTGGAGATCTCCTCATGGTGAATTCAGCCTCGCGTGTTCCGGTGACCGTCCTGACCGGCTTCCTGGGTTCCGGAAAGACAACTTTGCTCAACCGGATTCTCACGGAGAATCACGGGAAGAGGATCGCCGTCATCGAGAATGAGTTTGGCGAGGTCGGCGTCGACAACGATCTGGTGATCGGAGCGGAAGAAGAGATCTTTGAGATGAACAACGGTTGCATCTGCTGCACCGTGCGAGGCGATCTCATCCGGATTCTCGGAAACCTGATGAAGCGTCGCGACCGATTCGACCACATCATGATCGAGACCACTGGACTGGCCGATCCAGGACCCGTGGCGCAGACGTTCTTCATGGATGACGAGATTCAGACCCAGTTGAGTCTCGACGGGATCGT
Organism: Planctomycetaceae bacterium; assembly: GCA_044337025.1. Taxonomy (GTDB): domain Bacteria; phylum Planctomycetota; class Planctomycetia; order Planctomycetales; family Planctomycetaceae; genus TH-plancto1. The sequence goes on along the minus strand of JBIIOI010000001.1, from coordinate 31,286 downwards.
CACGCTCGTCGATGCCCGACACGTCTGGGAGCACATCGATGACAGCGACGAGGTCAAGGAGCAGATTGCCTTCGCGGATGTCATCCTGTTGAACAAAACGGATCTAGTGAACCAGGCCCAGCTCGATGAACTGGAAGCACGGATTCACAGTATGAACTCTGCGGCCAAGATTCATCGAACCCGCGATGCCGCAATCGAGATGGACAAGATCCTGAATCTCGGCGGGTTCGACTTGAATCGGGCACTGAATGTCGACCCCAAGTTTCTGGAGCCGGAGTATCCGTTCGAGTGGAGCGGCATATTCGAAATGACTCCGGGGACCTATCAACTCGTCCTTCAGAACGGCCCCGACCCGGCGATGGGGGCTTCTTTCCGAACGGCTGCCTCGTCGACGGAAGCAGGCATGCGGGCGACTGTCGAGCCAGCAGTATTGACCTTCTCGGGCGATGAAGTGGAGCTGACTTCCGGCGACACCCTCATGCCGAGTAACACACTCTACAGCCTGAATCTCGAAGGATCGGCGCTCACCTATAAACTCTCAGTTTCGGTGGCGGGGGCCTATGTCTTGTTCACGGAGCATCATCCTGACGAATTCCAGGCGTACGTCGTTGACCCCAACGGTCAGCGGATCGAGGCTCTCCACACACGGGAGTACAAGCCCGATCACGAGCATGACGAAGAAGTCACCTCGGTCGGCATCACCACTCCCGGAGAACTTGATCTGGAGAAGTTCCAAGAGTGGCTGCGTGTGCTGCTCGCCGAGAAGGGGACCGACATCTTTCGAATGAAGGGGATTCTGAGCTTCCGGGGGATGGCGGAACGCTACGTATTCCAGGGAGTTCATATGCTGTTTGATGGTCGGGCCGATCGCCTGTGGGGCACAGAAACCCGGAAGAACACTCTGATCTTCATTGGTCGGCATCTGGATCGCGAAGAATTAAATGCGGGGTTTAACGCATGTTTGGTCTAGGCAAATCGATTCAGGGAAAGCGAGAACTGAAAGAGCTGTGGTACCTGGAGGTCGGTGACTATGTCATCGATCTCGCCTGGTCGCCCACCGGGACGCAGCTCGCGCTCGTGACTGTCGAGGGGCAGATCGTTCTCGTCGATCAGGCTTCCGTGAAGGGACAACCTCGCTCGCTGGGGTCACATGCGGGCGGAGCCTCATCGGTCGCATGGCGGTTCGACGGAAAAGAACTGGCAACCGCCGGTCATGACGGCATGATCAAGATTTGGAACCCTTTGACGGGGACTCTGATTCGGGAGCTGCCAGCCGGTGCGGAATGGGTGACGAAGGTGACCTATCGTCCCCGCGATCTCCTGCTGGCCTCGGCAGCGGGACGGGTTGTCCGAATGTGGACACCAGAAGGCCAGATCAAGAACGAGTCCAAGGACCATGCCAGCACGGTGGCCGACATTGCGTGGAACCCGGATGGCAGTGGGTTGGCAGTAGCCGCCTATAATGGCGTCACGATTCACATTCTGCAGCGACCGGGTGAGCCTCGGAAGTATGAATGGAAGGGATCGAGCCTCAATCTCGCGTGGAGCCCGACATCGAAATACATCGCCACGGGAGAGCAGGACTCCACCGTTCATTTCTGGAGTGTGAAAACCGGAGATGACTGCCAGATGTGGGGCTTTCCGACGAAGGTGCTGGAACTCAGCTGGCATCACTCCGGAGACTGGTTGACGACCGGAGGTGGTGATTCAGTCATCCTCTGGGATTGCAGTGGCAAGGGCCCGCGGGGTCGCAAGCCCAAAATGATCGAGGGGCATGCCAACAAGATCACCCAGCTGTCGTTTCAGCATCGGGCCGACCTGCTCGCCTCGGGAGATGCGGATGGTGTCGTGATGATCTGGAGCCCTCTGCGAAGTTCACAGCATGTCGCTGGTCGTTACTTCGAATCCACGATCTCAAGACTCGAGTGGTCGCCCGACAACCAACTGCTGGCCGTCGGAGAACGCTCCGGCATCGTGACAGGACTCCAGCTCCAGTGACACCCCCACCTCCACTGAACGCTCAGGTCATTCGACTGCAGGAGTCACTGCAGCGTGGAGAACCTCTGGGCACTCGCCGGGACCAAGTCTTGGGCCAGTTGATGTTCTGCGAAGGGTGTTGTTGCGGGCGCGTTGATCGAGGCTTCCCACCACTTCCCAAAGAGCGGATCAAAGCCCAATGGAAGTCGCGGAGTCTGAACGACACGATTCAACTGACCATCAGCGGTTGTCTGGGACCGTGCGATCTAGCGAATGTAGCGTGCATCCTGGGGGCGGATGGAACCACAATCTGGCTCGGTGGTTTACTGGAGGATCGAAGCTACGACCTGTTGATCGACTGGGCCGATCAGTGCCGAACGGCGCGTCAACTCTTGCCTATGCCTGTATCACTGGAGATTCACCGCTTTTCGCGGTTTGAGTCCCCTGGGGCAGCGCTTCCGAACTGTCAGCTGACACTGGCCTCCACTGCGAGTTGATCGCTCGCTCTATAGCGACTCGCGATGCGGATCTCCGGCACGCTGCACGTTCCACAGTGGAAACGGGTCAGCAAACGCTTGCCACGCGGCGGGCCCCGCAGCCATTTCCTCGTCGGTCAACTGGCAGTTATCGAGCGACTCTCGCAGCAGTGATTCATTCATGTGTATTCCGATAAAGACCAGTTCCTGGCGACAGTCCCCGAATTCGGGGTGCCAGACCTGTGCGATCGACTGATGAATGGCCGGGATGTCCGGCCACTCCTCGCGCGGGATCGCTGCCCACCAGAAGCCCCCCACGTCAAGTCGCGCCACTCGGCCCGCCTGTGACCAGACGCCGACCTTTTCGAGGCGAGTGGCCAGCCAGAAGTATCCCTTCGATCGCAAGACTCCAGTCCACTCCCTCGACAATCGGTCAAAGAAACGCTGTGGGTGAAAAGGGCGTCTGGCCCGATAGACAAAGTTGCGGACGCCGAACTCGTCAGTCTCGCTCTGGGGTTCCTCTCGAAGAGCAACTTGCCACCCTTTGGATCTCTTGGCGATCTCGAAATCAAACCGACCTGTCGACAAGATTCGCGAGGGCGGCACTTGTGAGAACTCGGCCTTCAGCTTGAGTGCATAGGGGTTCAGCTGCTCAAGAAAGGCCTGCAACTCGACGACCTCTTCTGGATCAACCAGATCGGTCTTGTTGATGACAATGACGTTGGCACACTCGACCTGATCGATCAGCAGATCTGCAATGGTGCGAGCATCGTCGTTGGTCGCGGCCTGCCCTGCGCTTTGCAGGTCTTTCCCGATACGCAGGTCTTCAAGGAAGTTCACCGCGTCGACGACGGTCACCATCGTGTCGAGTTCTGCGACATCAGACAGCGCCTCCCCATCGCCAATTCCGTAGGTGAACGTGTCCGCCACTGGAGCGGGCTCGGAGATCCCGGTGGACTCCACGAGCAAGTAGTCGAAACGGCCCTCCCTGGCCAAGGCCGCCACTTCGCGGAGGAGGTCCTCTCGCAAAGTGCAGCAAATACACCCATTCGTCATCTCGATCAGCTTTTCGTCCTGCCGACTGAGCTTGGCGTCACCGTTGGCCACCAGTTGAGCATCAATGTTCACCTCGCTCATGTCGTTGACGATCACCGCGACGCGCAGCCCCTCGCGGTTCCTCAAGACATGATTGAGGAGTGTTGTCTTTCCGGAACCGAGAAATCCAGACAGGACAGTGACTGGGAGCTTTTTCACGAGTGTTCCTTCCCTTGCGTCAGTCGATCACGAATCGTGTTCCAGTCGTGTCGCTCCCAGCGACGTCTTCGGAGCGAGTGCCACGCGTTCTCAAGCTGTTCCGACGGGACGACCGGATCGAGCCAGCGGTCGATACAGTCCCGGCGATACAGCGAACCAACTTCCATGGTCACCCAGCGTTCATACTTGACGATCCAACTCAGCAGCTCCGTCAGCAACCGATGAGCCTGTCTCCAGTGACTGGCGCGGCGAGGACGGTGGAAAGTTGGTAGATCGTCCGGAGAGTGGACGCCATAGGAGACCGACTCGATCTCGCCCCAAAGAGGGTGAAAGTCGTATCGAGCGATGTAAAGACCGCCGAGTCGTCTCGTTCCGAAGAAGACCCCGAACCCCCACAATGCAACATGCGTATCATCCTCGTCAGTGCGGTAGCACGTCGAGCCTTTGTCAGGATCGCCGGGAGTTCGATACCGCTCGAGACCGTATCGCATCAACAGATTGCCGGTTGGATGTTTGACATCCTGACCCCAGCACCACAACTGCTGACTGAACAGACGGCTCGCAAACCTGCGGACGGCAGGTGGAAGGCACCAGCCGCATCGAATGGAGGACTGGCGCGAACTGATACGACTGCGAACCAATCGAGTGCGAGTCGCTGTCATCATGCTCTGCCTTCTGTTCTGAGCGATTACCGTCATGGTCGCCTAGAGAACCAATCGTCCACCCCAAGCCAACATCAAGGCAAACAGACTCGCAAACGCCGCCTGTCTCAAGAGCAAGCCTGTCATGCGGCCCCATGAGGTCTCTCGACCGATGGTGTACGCTGTCACCAGGCAAGGAAACAGGACTCCCGCCAGGTAGACAGCCGTGAGAACCTGAATTGCGGTCATCGGCGTGGACAGTCCGTCTTCGGCGGCGAACAGAAAGATCCCGTCCTTGCGGATTGACGCCATCACAACCGGCAGCGCAGCGTCAGCGGGCAGATTGAAGATCGTCATCGCTGGACCGAGTACCTTGGAACAGACTGACAATACTCCCGAACTGGCCAGGACCGCCGCGACGAGACAGATGACGACAAAAATCGGAAGCGCCTGACGCAAGAATTGCTGAAGAGTTCCCCAGGCTTCGCGCCAGAGCGATCGGGCCGACGGCCACTGCATGAAGGGGCGGCTCGGAGTCATCAGCAGGTTGAGAGAACTACGAGCCTCCGGAGACGAGGTCAACCGGAGGTAAATCAGCGTTGTCGCGAACAGATAAGCCAGATATCCGAGCGTCAGTCCGACCGAACTGACACCGGTCTCCTGGGCCGCCGCCGCCAGGACAGCCATCGTGGCTGGTAGTTGATAGCTGCATGCCGCTCCAAAGGCGATTCCCGCGATCGCGGAACCGCGCGAGCAACTCGAGCAGGCTCGCGTACTGATGACTGCCGGGACATTACAGCCAAAACCCATCACGATGCGAACGACATCCCGACCACTCAGTCCGAGAGGTCGAACCAACGGATGCAGGGAAACATTGATTCGTTCGACGAGGCCGCTGGACTTGTAGGCCCCCAGAATCACCGCAAACAGAAGCACCGTCGGAAGGGCCCATACCAACAGGAACGGCCCCATGTTCAGCAGACCATAGCCAAAGTCGCCCTGCTGCGCGGTGAGCACAACGCGGGTCCAGTTTGGCCACTGAGTGTTGACTGTCTCGATCCACGGTGCAATCACCCGCTGCACGATAGGGTTCAGGCGATCAGCGATGGCATTGGCTCCGAAGATCGTTGCCAAAGCCGGAACGATCAGAAGCAGCACCGCCAACGACGGCCCCAGGATCGGCTTCTCCAACCATCCCGGTCGAGGTTCGATCCGCCATCCCGCGAGGGTTCGAAGCTGGGCCTTTCCGAATTGCGAACGGCTCAGAATGGCCTGTTCGATCCGCGAGCGATCATCATCAGTCAGTTGTCTCGCGTTCACTGCGACGAATGGGACTCCCGCTTCTGACGACAGACGTTCGAGAGCCTCCTGGGCCGCTTCACCCGGCTGAACTTTGTCCCAGAAGGTCACGACGACCGCTCCAGGTTTCCCCTGAACGAGTGGGAGCATCTCGCGCAGGTCGTCATCCAACTGAGTCGCTTGGACGACGAGAAGGACAGAGTCACTCTCTTTCAATGCGGCCAGAGCCAAGCGGGTGGTTTCCGTGTCGGATGTCCGCAGAATTCCCGGAGTGTCGACATAGACAGTCTCGCCTGATCGATACTGCTCGACGATCACAGTTGATCCACGAAAATTCGTTTCACCCGCAGATCGACCCGTCAACGAGGAAATCAGCTGAGATTTTCCTACGCTCTCGCGACCGATGACTGTGGTGACAGCCGAATCAATGCAGCTTGTCGCAATCGAGGACATCGTGATCTTTCGAGGATTGGATGACAGGAGCCTGAGAACGTGTTCCCCTCTGAGGCAGACAAAGCGTTAACGCTCCCGTGAGCAACGAGGGAATGACCGGAAAATCGATCTCACCGACGACCGCGAGCCCTAATCGCTGCCAGACAAAAGGAAAACTCGACAGTGAGTTCGAGCGAAATTGATTGAGACAAAGCACCAGCACCCCGACCGTACCAGCCAGCAGCAACCCCCAGCCAGTCATCGTCACGTAACGGAGTGTTCCGAATCGACGGACAGCTGCCACACCAGGGACCAAAACAAGCAGCCACGCCAAGTGACAAGCGACGATCGCCTCCAAGGGGGCCGTACACCCCCACGGGCCACAGAGTGCGCCACTCCAGGGCGAACGCAGTTTAGAGAGCGACAGAGTGGCATAGAGCACCCCGCACCACCCGGCAACGCACACTGTTGCGACGGTCAGCTGACTCCGGGTGACATTCGAGATCATTGTCGGGGGTTGCTCAGTCATGGAGGTTCGACTCGTTCTCAGCGGCCTGAGGATCATCAGAACCGTCTTCGCAGACGCATTCCTCGCCACAGCACGAGAGGTCGTCCAGGTACATTCCCCAGTGGCGATACTCTTCGAGCCCCTCGGCCTCCAGCCCCAGTGACGTGGCGATCGCCTTGGCAACCACAGCAAATCGCATCCGAAACTTGTAGATAAAGCAGAAGACTTGCTCGTCATGCCGAACAATCGGGCCGCAGAAATAGAGGCCAGGGGTCGTCTCCGATTCATCATCCTTCGTCAACGAGGGATAGCCATCTGGGCGAGGTTCGTAGAGGCCTTGCAGGAGACGATGACTGCCGAGGAATCCCGTCGCGAGAATCGGACGCGAGTCGCTCCGCCATGTCCGATCATCCGCTGCCAAGACCTCGAACTGTCCCTGCACGCGGCGGACTTGGACGATATCCGCATTGGCCACAAACTCGATTTCGCCCCCCAGCTTTTGAATCGTCTTGAGCCGTTCACGAGTGTAGATCGACAAAGAGACGCTCGGATCGGAATCTCGAACTTTCCAGGGGGCCTTGCGCCCCAGAACTGTGACAGTCTTTCCAAATGCCGCCAGCTGGATGGCCGCATCAACTCCGCTTTCATATCCGCCGATCACAATGATCGATTCGCCCGTGACCTTGCGATAGCTGCCTATCCGGGAGTTGTGAACGCACAGATCGGCGCCCGGAAACGGCGAGCGATGTGGATACTGAAACTCACCGGCAGCCCAGATGACGTTTCGTGTCGAGAGTGAGCCTTGACTGGTCTGGAGCAGAAACCCCTTGTTGGTCTGCTTCACGGATGTGACGTCCGTGTTTGACTGGATGCGGAGTTCAAAATGATCAGCGACAGCCTTCAGGTGCTTTGCAAAGGCAGGGCCATCTGGATGCTCTTGGCCCGTGGTATAGGCGGGTGAACTTCGCAGCGCGATGGCGTTGAGGTCAAGAATTCCGACTGAGTTTGAAGGAAAGGAAGGGGTCAGGAACGACATCTCTTTGGGCCAGCGGGCGAACGTCGCCCCCACCTCGAAGCGATCGATGACCAAGACTCGCTCGACCCCGGCATCCTTCAGCGCGACTGCGACCCCGATTCCAGCTGCTCCCGCTCCGACGACGATGACATCCCACTTGTCACGTGAGCTTCGAGCGGTCTTCCCAATCATGCGGCACCAGCGTCAGAATTCGCCGAGTTGTCTCAAACTCCGAACAACGACACGTCGCGGAATCATCGCTAAATGCTAATGCACACGAATTGCACATACAAGTGACACTGCGAATGAAAGCTGACAGGATCGAGAACGACTTACAAGCATGCAAAAGCCAACACCTCGGTCCCTCATAGAAACCGAGGTGCGATGCGAGTCGGGATGGTCGGGCATGCCACTCAGCTGGCCAGGGTCACCTTGCCATGGTTGTCGCAGTGGCCATCGTGTGGATGGTGCAGGTGGCCATCGACCAGGTAGTCGATGTGATCCCCATGAGGCACCGCTTCGTGACCACATCCCGGACCGTGAACATGATCCGTCGCATGACCGGAGCAGGCATGGCCCGCTGTACAGGTTGCAGGATTGGCGGCACTCACTGACAGCGTGTGCTCTTCGACCACGCCGCCCGCAGCATGATGGTGCAGATGGCCATCGTGAAGATAGTCGACATGCCCCTCGTGCTGGATCGCAGTGTGTCCGCAGTTCGGGCCATGTTGGTGATCGTGATTTGAGTGATTCGACATGTGAGCCTCCAGAGAGTCGGCTCCGCTTCAAGGCTCACCACGAGTCCCAATGCGGTGCCAAAATGGATAGGTGTCGCTCGGGGTTAGTCCAGTTCCTGGCCGTGTTCCAGAGCGTTTTCAATCAGCTGGCGAACGTGCTCATCAGCCAGCGAGTAGTAGATGTGCTTCCCCTCGCGGCGTGACGCGACAATTCGTTCCGATCGCAGCAGTCTCAGCCGCTGGGAGACAGTTGACAGGTTGTCTTGCAAGAAGGCGGTGATCTCGGAAACGCAAAGTTCCCGCACCAGCAGCAGCGACAGCAGGCGCATCCGGTTGCTGTCCCCCAAGGCCCGAAAGACCGCCGCCGCTTGCTCGCAAACCACCAAGTCCGCAGGCACCACCGGCGGCATTCCGTGATGGTCATGCGGGTCAATTTCGGCGTCGTCTTTTCCCACAGTTCGAATCATCCTTCGAGGAAGACACTCGGCAAAGCAATGATACTACATTACATCGATTGTGCAAGTGTTGTTTTGTGGTAATGGAGTCACAAGTAGTTCGCCTTCTGTTCACTGGCGCGTGCCCCGTATCTCATTTTGCTCGCAATCAGCTGGTCAATTTCGACCGGGCCGCTGGAGTTTTTCCTTGAGAATCCGGCAAGGTATGGACTGTCGGCGATTACGCCAACGCGAGCTTTCTAGAACAGAGACATTTTCGGAAGAGGGTTGGCCCCGGTTCACTGTTTTCGTTTTTCGAACTCCCAGTGACCCACGGGTTCACTCAGCGGGGTGTTTTGGCGTCCGCTCAGGGTGGCGTCGTATCCGCCATTCCTGCCAGATGTTGCGATGATGGTCGCTCTGTTCGAGACCTCTCGGTCGTTCCTGAAACCGCCCTGTTTTCGAAGGTTCGGCCCGCTCCCCCGAGTTTTGGACTTCGAACTCTCTCTGTCTCTCCAAAATCGGCCCAAAGATTTAACACACCGCTTGGGACCGCGAACCGGACCCAACCCTGATTTCGAACTGTCTGTTTGGGGGGAAGAGTACATCGTGGATTGTTCAGCTGTTCTCCAACACCCATTGGACGGCTGTTCGGGAGAGTTCAGCGGCGTTGGCAATGACGAGTTTGCGTTTGATGTTCTCTCGATGGGTGTCGATGGTATGAGTGCTGAGGAACAGTCGGCTCGCGATGGCGCTCGTGGTCAGCCCTTCTCCGATCATGCGGAATATCTCCAGTTCGCGGTCCGTGAGATTCTCGACCGGGGTCTTGATGGCATCCGTCGCGCCCAAAGCCTGGTTGATGAGCCGACGGCTGATCTCCGGGCTGAGGAAACGTTCTCCGGAAAGCACGGTCCGGATGGCTTCGATCATCTTCTCGTTGGATTCCTGCTTATTGAGATAGCCAAGTGCGCCCGCCCGGAACGCGCGCTCGGCATACAGCGATTCCTGAAATCCGGTAATGACAAGCATTTTGATGGCCCGATCATGCACGCGAATTCGCTTGATCAGTTCGATCCCATTGCCGCTCTTGAGTGAGATGTCGATGAGCACGAGGTCAGGACGGGTCTGTTTCACCAGCGCGAGAGCCTGGACCTCTGACTCAGCTTCGCCGCAGACTTCCAGGTCGGGGTGCAGCGAGATGCGCAGCGCCAGTCCCTCGCGGACCGACGGGTGGTCGTCGACGATCAGAATCCTCACACGTGCCCGGTTCTCCATCACGATGGCACCTCCCCGCCGATGAGTGACATACATCGCACCACCGTTCCGCCCGACTGACGACGTTCGATATGTAACGTACCGCCGATCATTCCGGCGCGGTATTGCATCGTGCGGAGCCCCATGCCGCGGCCTTTCTGAGTCGCAGCTGCGAGGCCCACTGTGTCGAGCCCGATGCCGTTGTCACTCACTTCCAGCACAATCTGTTCTCCATGCTGTCTCAGAGAGATTCCAATGTCATCAGCCTGGCTATGCTTGAGGGCGTTGTTCACCGCTTCCTGAGCGATGCGGTACAGATGCGTGGCCGTCGTGTTGTTCGCCGCCAGCACGGGTTGCGGACAATTGAAGTGGCAGCTGACTTTGGGCGGGGCATGGATCGACGCGGCCAACTGCTCCAGCGCCGACCGTAAAGCCTCAGCATCGATCTGCACGGGCATGATTCCGTGGGAGAGCTGATGCACGAGCCGATTCGCTTCGGAGATCTTCCGGTCGAGCCGCTTGGCGATGTCGTACATCCGAGTAAAGCTGGCTTCATCGATCTGCCGCACGACTTCGCCCTCGGACTCTTTCACCGGCACTGCGGACATGAGATTGAGGAGCGTACCCGCAACTAGAGAGAGGCCCGTCAACTCTTGTCCCGTACCGTCGTGCAGTTCCAGGCCAATGCGGCGTTGCTCGTCCGCAGCAGATTCCAGGACATGCTGCTGCAACTCCTTGCGTTCAGAGATGTCACGGATCACGCCGGTGAAGTACTCGGAGTGGTCGACCTGAGTGACTGACAGGTCAATCGAAAATGTCGAACCGTCTTTGCGACGCGCCACGAGTTCCCGCGGCAGGTTCAGGATCCTGGCGTGGCCCGTCTCACGATAGTGCCGGAGGTAGTCATCATGTTCCTCACGGTACGGCGAGGGCATCAGCATCTTCACGTTCTGACCGATCATCTCGTCATGCGAGTACCCGAACATCTTCTCGGCAGCTCGATTTGCGGTTTCGATAACTCCCCGGCTGTCGATAGTGATGATCGCGTCGAATGCGGAGTTCCAGATCGCCTGAAGGTGGTCATGCTTCTCTCGAAGTGCATGAGTGCGATGTGAAACGGCTTCTTCCAGTTCGGCATTCCGCCGGTGGATCCTGGCTATTGCCAGTTTGGAATCCGTGTCATCGAAGACATATCCCTTGATCCTCAGGAGATCGCCCTGAGCATTGAACGATCCCAATGCCGTTTCGATGACATGGCGAATCGTTCCGTCGCGGTGCTGGCTCGTTCGTTCGTAGCGTTCAAGTGTCTTGTTGGCGGAGAGCAGTTCAATGAAGCGTGGCCAGGACAGCGGATCGATGTAGAGCTTGGCCAGGTTGCTTCCCACAGCCTCCTCGCGACTGGTGAATCCGAAAATGTTCACGAAGGCATGATTACAGACCAGAATCGTGCCGTCCGGCTCAGCGAGATAGTCACCCGTGAGGTCGTCCTCAAACAGCAACCGGAAACGCTCTTCGCTTTCACGCAGGGATTCCGCAGCCAGCTTCGTATCTGTGATGTCCCGTAACAGACTGTCGTAGGCGGTCACCTGGCCTTGGGCATCGTGGTAGGGAACCACGGTTTTCAGGATCCATCGCAACTGACCGTCCTTTCGCCGGATGCGGTACTCGATGGCCGAGGGCAGCTGATCCGCCAGCACCGCAGCTGTCTGCTGTTCGACGAGGGGACGATCATCCTCGATGACGATATCAAACCAGAGCGAGGGGGTGACTGCATATTCTTCGGGCAGGTACCCGGTGATGACCTCGCAGTTGGCGCCGTGAATCTTCTCGGCAACTCGCCCGTTCCGGACCCGGACATGATAATGGTAATCGGCCACACTCGCTCGCAGACAACGGTAACGGCTCTCCACATCGGCCAGTTCTCGATCTGCTTGCACTTCAGCCATGTTCTTGTGATGCCCCAGCTGGCAGTCCTGGCTGCGACTGGTCCTAACGCCGCAGAGTTCGCTGCTATGGGCACATTCTATTGCGATCGTGGTTTGCCGGGCATGGCGGAATCCACCATTCCAGATTGGTTTGGAGTTCGATGTCCGACGCGCGGGACGCAAGGGACAATGGGTCTGGTCGAATGAGGGATTGCCAGGCCGCCTGGAACAGAACTGCGAGAGGATCTCAAGATGCAAGTGCTGATTGCTGACAGCGATTCGGGGTTCCTCGAAGTTGCCGGTCGCTACATATCGCGCAGTGGGCATGAGGTGCAGACCGCATCCAATGGGATCGAGTGTTTCACTCGCCTGCGTGACGGTACGCCCGACATCGTGGTCCTGGATGGGGAATTGCTCTGGGGAGGCAGCACCGGCGTTCTGGCACTGATGCAACAAGATCCCGCGTGGTCAGAGATCCCCGTCATTCTCACATCGGACTTCGGCCTTCCCCAAAGACTGGGGCTCAACTCTGCTCCTCGCTTGGTCGCTCAGCTCCCAAAGCCATTCCGGTTGATTGACTTGCTGGGGCATCTGCAGGCCTGCGCAGCCGCCCAGCGTGCCGAATCCCAACGGGTTGTGGCAAAGAATTCGGACACATGATCCGCACGTTCCGCAGAGTGGAGTTCACTTCGAGTTCCAGGTGTGTGCAGTCCTCTTCCAGGAGTCAACATGACCAAGAAACACAGAAAGAAGGACCGTTCGATCCTGAGTGAGCCGACCGATGTGGTTCCCGATGCCAGCGTGGAGCTGACCGACGAACATGGAGAGGCCGTGGAGTGCTCAGCATCCTCCCCTCCCGTTGATGCCAGCGAAGAGGCGATCCGGGTCCTCGCCTACCACAAGTGGATCGCAGCTGGATGCCCGGAAGGGGACGGGGTCGGCCACTGGCTGGAAGCTGAGCAGCAAGTGCTGATCCATAAACCCGACGCCTAGTCACACTCAACTTCCTGAAAGGAGTTCTCAACATGGTCAAACGCATTCTCGTGGCACTGGGTGGCACTGAGTACACCGTCTCAGCCATTCGCCACGCCGTAGAACTGGCGAAGGTGCACGACGCCGAAGTCACCGGCGTCAGCCTGATCGACACGGCTCGATTGAGATACGACGGCCCGATTTCATTGGGCGATGGGCATTACGCCTTCGAGCTGGCCAACGACCGTCTGGAGAAGGCGAAGGAACGTACTGAGTGGGCCGCCCAGGAACTGACCGAAGCATGCGAATCAGCTGGGGTTCGGTATCAGATCCGTCACGAATCCGGTGAACCGCTGACTCTGATGATTGACCTCGCGCGATATTACGACCTCACGGTCCTCGGCCTGAGGAACCTGTTCGAGTATGACGTCATCTCCGATCCGCACAGCGCCTTGGTGCGGCTCGTACAAGCCGGAGCCCACCCCCTGATCTCGGTTCCCAAGACCTTCACTCCCGTGCAGAAAGTGCTGATCGCTTTCAGCGGTTCGATGGAGTCCGCCAGAACGATGAAGCAGTTCGTGCAGATGCGTCTTTGGCCAGCGGCGAAGTTGCGGATCGTGAACTTTGAGCACGACGCCGACACGGCCCAGCAGCTCGTCGGAGACGCGGCCGACTACTGCCGATCGCACGGATTCGAAGCGGAGGTGGAGTTCCAACCCAGTTCGGCGAAGGACCACCTGCTGCCGTATGCGGCGGAGTGGGGTGCAGACTTGCTGGTTGTCGGCAACAGCGTCAAGAACCTGCTCTTGCGGAGAATCTTTGGTGAGACCGCCTTGCATGCGATTCAGAACGCCAGCTGCCCATTGTTCCTGGCCCAATAACAGGATTTGTCATGCTGGTACTCAGCCGCAAAGTCGGAGAACAGATACTCTTGCCCGAGTTGGGCATAGTGGTGACTGTTGTCGCGATCCATGGACGGAGAGTCCGACTGGGGATCACTGCCCCGGCGAAGTGCTCGGTCGCCCGACAAGAGGTCGGAAGACGCGATTCGAAGCCAAGCACGGAATTGGTCGATCCCGGAAACGATGTTGAATCATCGTGATGCCTGATTCATCACCGTCCGCCTCCGGCAACGACACAATCACCAAAGAACTCCGGCACCCGCACATTCCAGGGACTCCAATGACACCCCCCAATGACCATCCCGGCTACCGAAAGATCCTCGTCGCGACCGACTTCTCAGATCACGCACAGTCGGCACTGAAGCAGGCCGTGTGGCTGGCTCGTCAGAACGGCGCGAAGATTACGCTGGTCCATACGCTGCCGGATTTACGTCGGGCTGTGCATACCGTTTCGTATCAGGCCAAGATGGACTTGTTGTACAGCGAGGGCAGCGTCTTCGAGCGCGAAGTTCGGCAAGCTTCGGACGCCAAGCTTCACCAGATGGTAGCGGATCTCCATGCGACCGATCTGGATGTGACGATCAAGACGCTGCTTGGAACACCCTATGCCGAGATCATCCATGCCACTCAAGAGGAGGGGCATGATCTGGTTCTCGCTGGGACGCGCGGATTGGCGGCTTGGGAGCAGTTCTTCGTAGGGAGTACAGCCAAGCGGCTGATTCGGAAGTGTCCCTCTGCAGTGTGGATTGTCAAAGCCGAGCATGCAGGGCCGCCGAAAGTGGTGCTGGCCGCGACAGACTTCTCCGAAGTGAGTCGCCGGGCCGTGCTTGAGGGGCTGTGGATTGCCAAGCAGGCTGCAGCTGAGTTCCATCTCTTGCATGTGATCGATTCGACAGATGTTCCCGATGAGATCCTCGCGCGGATCCCCGAAGGTGGATCACTGCGTCAGGAAATCAACGCGGACGCCGCACATCGATTCGACGAGTTTGTGAAGTCTCTCAATGTCGATCCGGGACGAGTCCATCTCCATCTATCCTACGGAACACCCTGGCAAGAAGTGGCGAGACTGTCCCAGCGTTTGAATGTTGATCTGCTTGTGATGGGAACGGTGGGCCGCAGTGGAATCACCGGGGTACTGTTGGGAAACACGGCAGAACGAGTTCTGGCGACGTGCGACTGCAGTATTCTCACAGTCAAGCCCGCAGACTTCGTCACACCGTTCATGCTGGCGACATGGGCACCTCATTCGGAACCATAGAACACTTTCCCGCAACGGTCGTCGTCCCGCTGCGGGGAGCAGTATGGCTTGGCAGGAAGCGGCACACGGAAGGTCGCATGTACACGACACACGGCATCATGATCGTCACCCTGATCGCCGGAGGGCTCGTCGTGATCAATGTCCTGCTCCACTATGAGGTGCTCTGTCTGCTCTCCGCACTCCTGCGACGACTTTCATGGGTGGGACGACCTCGCATCGCGCTGCTGATCTGTTCGCTCCTTGTTGTCCATATTCTGGAGATCTGGATCTTCGCTGGTGGCATCATGCTGGCCGAATGGCATGGGGGCCTCGGCGTTCTCAAGGGCGATCACAGCCAGGGAGTCCTCGACTACGTTTACTACTCGTCCATGACCTTTACGACGGTCGGGTATGGAGATCTGTTTCCCGAGGGACCGTTGCGATTCATTGCCGCCATGGAAGCTCTACTGGGCTTGATGCTCGTTTCCTGGTCGGCGTCATTTACCTATCTGGAGATGCAACGAGTCTGGCCGACGAGTTACCCGGATCGGTCGGACTCCGAACACACTCGACAGTAGACTGTTCTCGCGTGGGCAGAGTGGCACTTCACCGGCGATTCGCTCCTGCCCCGAATGCTCCAGGCTGCTTTCAGGCGTTGAATAGCCACCCCAAGGTGTGTCTGAGAAAGCCACAACAAGCCTGTCTTCTTGAAGGACGTTCACCGTGGGAAAGCAGATCTCATTCGCGATCCTGGTCTTAGTGACGGGGGCCTTCGGAGTTCTGTTCTTTGAAGTCCTGTGGACCCTGCTCCTGCCGCTCTTTCTGGCGCTGGTGAGCGTCGTCATGTTCCGCCCCGTGCACACCTGGGGGACTCGACGCCTGGGAGGGCGAAATCGTGTGGCAGCGGTCTTGACCACAATGATCGTGTTGCTGGTGGTCGTCATTCCAACGAGCATAGTACTGCTGCTGGCAGGCAACGAAGCGACGAAGCTCATCCGCGGTCTGGATGAAGGGGAGTTCCGGGACAAGCTGCTTCGAGCGAAGGTCTCACTGGGGCTGGACTATCCGCATGTGGTCGAACTGCGGTTCGCGGAACGATCCTTCGATTGGCTGTTAGCGGATGCTCGCGAGGGCGCTGTGGCCCAGGGAGATCACGAAGCCTTGCAGCGTCTCCATGAGGAGCTGCAGCGGCTGCAGGAGAAATTGAGCCAGGAAGTTCCCGCTCCAGCACCCGCGAATGCGCAGCTGATGCTAGAGGCGTTGGCCAACGCCCGCGTGGAGAGACCCGGAACACTGGCGTACCAGCAGGCGATGGAAGTGGCGGCCCGGCGTTTCCAGGAGTACCGGACCGAGTTCCTCGGGGGAACGGCCATGGCCAGCTTCAAGAGCATCGCCAACCCCGCATCCGAAGATGTTCGGGACTGGGGCGGCCGCTTTCTGGCAGTGACCCCGAACTCGATCACAGTATGGGGAGGCCGCGCTGGTGTGATCGCCGCTCGAACAGTGTTTGGCCTCATCATCCTGGTGGTCACGATGTACTTTCTGTTCGCCGATGGACCACAGATCTTGCAGCAGCTCATGGCGCTGTCCCCCCTCGAAAAACGCTATGTGGAGGAGTTGCTGGACGAGTTTGTCCGAGTCGCCAGAGCTGTGGCTGCCGGCAGTGTGGCGTCGGCGTTTGCCCAAGGTCTGCTGGCGGGAGTGGGGTTCTATGTGGCCGGTCTGAAGTCGGTGTTTCTGCTGACAGCTGTCACGACCGTCACCGCGATGATCCCTTTTGTGGGGGCTGCCATCGTTTGGCTCCCAGCCAGTCTTTGGCTGATGTTCATCGACAATCGCTTATCCGCAGGCCTACTCCTCATGGTCTACGGCGCAGGAGTGGTCTCGACCATCGACAATCTCATCAAGCCCTGGGTCCTGTATGACCGCTCGGCAATGCACCCGTTGGCCGCACTGATTGGAGTGTTCGGAGGGATTCAGGCGATGGGCCCTCTGGGCGTCTTCGTCGGCCCTCTGGTCGTTGCCTTTCTTCAGACACTCCTGGCACTGCTGCACCGGGAAACCTTGACGTGGGGCGTCAACGGCCGGAAAGAACAGGGACAAAAGGCGCCCGAGGCCCCGGAGCTGACAAGTGGCACACTGCCGCCATAGCTGGACGAGCGGCAAGTGTGCGGCTCATACGCGGACTTCCCGGCGGCTGGCGGAATCCACCATCCCGAAATGGGAGCCACATCGATCATCCTCCCAGAGGTGAATGCGCATAATCAGCGTCACCAAGTCGCATCGGTTACACTCACTTGGGTTGGTACCCAAAATCGAGCAACCGGAGAATCGCCCCGGCCACGGACGCTTTTCGGAGTATTCACGCAGGAGGCCGCTCGCATGACACATACTCTCTCTGTTGCTCTGCTTCGCCGGATGGATGCCTACTGGCGAGCATCAAACTACTTGTCGGTGGGGCAAATCTATCTGCTCGACAATCCGCTGCTGAAGGAGCCGTTACTGCTGGAGCATGTGAAGCCCCGCCTCGTCGGCCATTGGGGGACCACTCCTGGTCTGAACTTCATCTATGTCCATTTGAACCGCGTGATCCAGGCTCACGACCTCAATATGCTGTACGTCACCGGGCCCGGGCATGGCGGCCCGGGGCTCGTGGCCCACACCTACCTGGAGGGGACTTACACCGAAACCTATCACCACATCACTCAAGACGCTGTGGGGATGCAGCGGCTGTTCAAGCAGTTCTCCTTTCCGGGAGGGATACCGAGCCATGTGGCTCCCGAGACACCCGGCTCGATTCACGAAGGGGGCGAACTGGGGTATGCCTTGTCGCACGCCTTCGGAGCGGCGTTTGACAATCCCGACCTGATCGTCGCCTGTGTCGTGGGGGACGGGGAGGCTGAGACCGGACCGTTGGCGACCAGTTGGCATTCCAACAAGTTCC
This sequence comes from Planctomycetaceae bacterium, assembly GCA_044337025.1. Lineage (GTDB taxonomy): Bacteria > Planctomycetota > Planctomycetia > Planctomycetales > Planctomycetaceae > TH-plancto1. The sequence continues at coordinate 13,279 of JBIIOI010000001.1, read as the reverse complement.
TCAACCCCGTGCATGACGGTGCGGTGCTGCCGATCTTGCACCTGAACGGATACAAGATTGCGGGGCCGACGGTCCTGGCTCGCATCAGCCACGAAGAGCTGGAACAGCTGATGCGGGGGTATGGCTACACGCCGTACTTCGTCGAGGGGGACGACCCGGAGATCATGCACCAGTTGATGGCCGCCACACTGGATCATGTCTGCTCCGAGATCCGGACGATCCAGCGGAATGCCCGCATGAACGGGCAGACGCAGCGTCCGCGATGGCCGATGATTGTGTTGCGAACCCCCAAAGGCTGGACCGGCCCGCAGGCAGTGGATGGGCAACAAGTCACCGGGACGGCTCGTTCGCATCAGGTTCCGATGGGGGAGATGGCGACCCACCCCGATCATGTGCGAGTCCTGGAAGAGTGGCTGAAGAGCTACCGACCGGAGGAGTTGTTCGACGCCCATGGCAAGCTGTTTGCCGAGTTCGCGGAGCTGGCCCCGCGGGGCACACGACGCATGGGGGCCAACCCGCACGCCAATGGTGGGGCCTTGCTGCAAGAGCTGCGGCTGCCAGATTTTCGCGACTACGCCGTCGATGTGGTTGAACCAGGAGCGATCACCGCAGAGTCAACGCGGGTTCAAGGTCAATTCATACGGGACGTGCTCAAGCTCAACGCCGAGACCAAGAACTTTCGAGTCTTCAGTCCCGACGAAACGGCGTCCAATCGCTGGAACGCCGTCTTCGAAGTCACGGATCGAAACTCGATGGCAGAGATTCTCCCGGGGGATGAGTACGTCGCCCGGGATGGGCGCTTGATGGAGATGCTCAGCGAGCATCAATGCCAAGGCTGGCTGGAGGGGTATCTGCTCACGGGGCGGCACGGCTTCTTCTCCTGCTACGAAGCGTTCATTCATATTGTCGACTCGATGTTCAACCAACACGCGAAGTGGCTCAAGGTGACGCGCGAGATTGCCTGGCGACGCCCGATCGCCTCGCTCAACTACTTGCTGACATCGCATGTCTGGCGACAGGACCACAACGGATTCAGCCATCAAGACCCCGGCTTCATCGACCATGTCGTGAACAAGAAGGCCGAGATCATTCGCGTCTACTTGCCCCCCGATGCCAACACGCTGCTGTGCGTCACGGATCATTGCCTGCGGAGCCGTCACTATGTCAACGTCGTCATTGCCGGGAAACAACCCGCTCCGCAGTGGCTGACCATGGATCAGGCGATCAAGCATTGCGAGGCGGGGATCAGCATCTGGGATTGGGCCAGCAATGACCGGGGAGGCGAGCCCGATGTGGTCATGGCCTGCTGCGGCGACGTGCCGACACTGGAAACGCTGGCAGCTGTCGAACTGCTCCGCACGTACTTTCCCGATCTGAAAGTGCGCGTCATCAACGTGGTCAACCTGATGAAGCTCCAGCCCCCCAGTGCCCACCCGCACGGACTGAGCGATGTCGACTTTGACTCGTTGTTCACCACTGATAAGCCCGTCATCTTTGCCTATCACGGGTATCCGGTCCTGATCCATCGACTGACTTACCGACGCACCAATCATCCCAATATCCACGTTCGAGGCTATCAGGAGGAGGGAACCACAACGACCCCCTTTGACATGGTGGTCCTTAATGATCTCGATCGCTTTCATCTCGTCGCGAGCGTGATCGACCGCGTGCCGAGCCTGGGAGCCAATGCCGCCTACGTGAAGCAGGCGATCCGTGACAAGCTGATTGAACACAAGCAGTACATCCGCGAGACGGGTGAAGACCTGCCGGAAATCCGCAACTGGAAGTGGCAGGGAGGGGCATGATGGACATTCTCTGTGTGAACTGCGGATCCTCGTCGCTGAAGTTCGCGGTCTATCGTTGTGAAGACGGGCAGGAGCACCTGTGTTTGCAAGGGGCTGTGGAAGGGGTGTCGACGGGACGCGGGCGTCTCTGGATTCAGCGGTCGACGGACCCGCACCCCCAAGAGCTCGCGCAGGTGTGCCACTCGCACTCCGAGGCATTCGATGCGGCAATGAACTCGCTCGCGAAGCTCGATCTGCCCCCCTTGGCTGCCATCGGGCACCGCGTGGTCCATGGTGGGGAACAGTTCGATCGTCCACAGCTCATCGACACGCCAGTTCTCACAACCCTGCAGTCTTTGGTGCCGTTTGCGCCGCTGCACATGCCGCCACAGATTGCCGCGATTGAGGCGGCCAAGCGTCGTTTCCCAGACTCGCCGCATGTGGCCTGTTTCGACACCGCGTTCTTTCGGTCGATGCCGGAGATCGCACAGCGTTACCCGTTACCGGGTTCCTTGTGGGACGCGGGAGTACGCCGCTACGGCTTTCATGGACTGTCTTACGAATCGATTCTCACAACACATCCGGAGGCCCGGCGCGGACGGACGATCATCGCCCATCTCGGAAACGGTTGCAGCCTGACCGCCCTGCGGGATGGCCTGCCGGTCGAGACGACGATGGGCTTCACTCCGGCGGGGGGAGTCGTGATGGGCAGCCGCAGTGGTGACCTGGACCCGGGAGTTCTCATCTATTTGATGGATCACATGCGCTATGGCCCGCGCGACATCGAACGACTGGTCAATCAGGAGTCCGGCCTCAAAGGCATCTCCGGTCTCACGAGTGAGATGCAGACGCTGCTTTCCGCTCAATCCACCAATCCCCAGGCGGCACTGGCTATCGACATCTATTGTCACTCGATCCGAAAACAGATCGGGGCCTTTGCTGCGGTCCTGGGTGGACTCGATCGCCTCATCTTTACGGCTGGCATTGGGGAGCGTGCCGCAGCGGTGAGGCGTCAGATCTGCCACGGTCTGGAATACCTGGGGATCGAATGGAGTGAGTCCGCCAATCTCCGGGGCGAACGCCGCATCAGTACCGAGGACAGCCGGATCGCCGTCGAGGTCATCGCCACGAACGAACAGCAGATGATTGCCCGGCACAGTGCCGCATTCATCACAACAGGAATGACACGCTCATGAGTCCAGCCCCATTTCTGCCCGCTCCCGCCCACACATTGCCACTCGATCAGCTGGTTTCAGCGGCCAGCGTGTCAGTCGAGCACGGGCTGACAGCTGCGGAGGTCGAGAGCCGTCGGCAGCGATTCGGATCGAATCAATTGGCCGAGGCTCCTCCGGTCCCGCTCTGGCGGAAGTTGCTTGGTCAGTTCAAGGATCTGGTGATCTGGATTCTGATCGTGGCTGCGATCATCGCGGGTGTGATGGGGGAATGGATCGATGCGGCGGTGATTCTGGCCATCGTTCTGGTGAATGGCATCATCGGCTTCCTGCAGGAAGAGCGAGCCGGGCGAGCTTTGGCGGCGCTCCAGAAGCTCTCGTCCCCGATGGCGAAAGTGATTCGCGATGGTGTACTGCACCTCGTGCCCGCACGCGAGCTGGTGCCCGGCGATCGGATCGAGTTGGAAGCGGGAGACAACATCCCGGCGGACTCCCGGCTGCTTTCGTCCTACGGCGTCCGCATCCAGGAGGCAGCTCTCACTGGAGAATCGGTGCCCGTCGAGAAAGAGGCAGATGCGATTCTGGCGGAAGGTGTTTCGCTGGGCGATCGTCGCAACATGGTCTATATGGGAACGGTCATTGCGACCGGGAAGGCCAGTGCGATCGTCGTTGCGACCGCGATGGACACCGAACTCGGCCACATCGCTGGCATGCTCCAGCGTTCCGAACCCGAGCCGACACCGCTGCAGAAGCGGCTCGCGGAGCTGGGAAAGGTGTTGGTGTTCGTCTGCCTGGGAATCGTCGTTGTTATCTTTGGGATGCAACTGGCGCGAGGCGGCAAGCCCCTGGAAATGCTGCTGGTCTCGGTCAGCCTGGCGGTCGCCGCCGTTCCCGAGGGGCTACCCACGGTGGTGACGTTGACGCTCGCGCTGGGGCTGCAGCGGATGGTCAAACGCGGGGCACTCGTTCGCAAGCTGCCAAGTGTCGAGACCCTCGGCTCAGTGACGGTCATCTGCTCCGACAAGACGGGAACACTGACCCGCAACGAGATGACGGTCCGCGAGATCATTGCCGGCGGAAAACCGTATCGAGTGACGGGCGGCGGCTACGCACCTCATGGCCAATTCTTCCCCAATCTGCACGGAGAGTCCGCGACAGAAAGTCCGATCACCCCTCACGATGATTCCGACCTCGTTCAGGTTCTGACCACAGCTGCACGTTGCAACAACGCCACGGTCAGTCCGCGCGGCGATGATGCCGACTCTTGGCAGGTCATCGGCGACCCGACCGAAGGGGCGCTGATCGTGGCGGCACTCAAAGCGGGTATCGAGTCGCGAGTTCCTGAGCAGCATGTCCTGTTCGAGATCCCGTTCGACTCGGAGCGGAAGACGATGTCGGTCGTTTTCCAGGGACGGGATAGCCAGCGAGTAATGCATTCCAAGGGGGCGCCGGAAATGATCCTGGCGAAGTGCATCGCAGAGCGGCGCGGGGGACAGGTCAGCCCGCTCACCGACGAACGTCGTCGTGAGATCATGCATGCGAACGCCGAGATGGCGGGACGGGCTCTGCGAGTCCTGGGCCTGGCGTATCGCGAACTGCCCCGTGCGACGGAAGCCACCGACGAGGAAGCGGACCTGGTCTTCCTCGGTCTGGTCGGCATGATCGACCCGCCTCGCGAAGAGGCCAAAGAGGCGGTCCTCCGATCTCGCGCCGCAGGCATTCGCCCCGTAATGATCACTGGAGATCATCCGATGACAGCTCTGGCCATTGCCCGAGAGCTGCACATCGCGGTAAGCGATGATCGAGTCCTCACCGGGCGAGAGCTCGATGCGATGTCGGACCAGGAACTCCAGTCACAAGTGGAACTGGTTGCCGTCTATGCGCGCGTCTCCGCTGAACACAAACTTCGCGTCGTCAAGGCCTGGAAACAGCGTGGTCAGATCGTCGCGATGACGGGAGATGGAGTGAACGACGCCCCCGCCGTGAAAGCTGCGGACATCGGGATCGCGATGGGAGTGACCGGGACCGACGTGACCAAGGAGGCGTCCGACATGGTGCTGACGGACGACAACTTCGCGTCGATCGTCAACGCGGTGGAAGAAGGCCGCAGCATCTTCGACAACATTCAGAAGTTCGTGCATTTCCTGCTCTCCTGCAACGCGGGCGAGGTGCTGCTGATGTTCGTTGCCGCTTTGATTGGCTGGCCTGTTCCGTTACTGGCCATTCATATCTTATGGATTAACTTGGTCACCGACGGACTGCCAGCACTTGCTCTGGGTATGGAGCCGCCCGAGCGCGATATCATGAAACGACCACCGCGTCCCCCCCATGAGTCTGTGGTGACACGGGAGCGTGGGCTGTTGATTCTACTGCATGGCATGCTGGTCGCCACGGTGGCCGGCCTGGGGTTTTGGATGACTTACCACGGGGATGCTTCTCTTCTTGATCGTGCTCGGACCGTGGCCTTCTGCATCATGGCCTTCTCCCAGATGTTCTTCGCCATCGGCTGCCGCAGCCACCGCCATACCATGCCCGAACTGGGGCTGTTCTCGAACCCTCACCTGTTTGCAGCCATCGCGTTTTCGTGCCTGCTGCAACTCAGTGTCGTCGTCCTTCCGTTCACTCAGCTGGCCTTCGGAGTGACGACACCCCACGCGCGGGAATGGCTCCTGATCGCCGGGCTGGCTCTCACTCCCGTCACGATCATCGAAGTTATCAAACTGATCGGTGCTGCTGTGCGAAGAAGAGGTTCGCCTGCGCTGTGAGCGACGGCTGGACAAATGAGTCCGACGGTTATGAGGCCGTCCGTTGGTCGTTCCGGGAGTACTCCGAATGGACTTCACCTGAGCGTTCAGCGCTCGGCCCCATTCCTAACATTACGCTTTTGTTTTCCAACACTTTCTCTGAACGCTCCAGTCCAGATTCATCGCGATCTGGCGAATGTCCTTCTCCTGAATCTCTCCCCGGCCTTCGGTCGTTCGTGGTAGGAACAGGAGCTCTTCCTGGATATCCGGAGCCAGGTTGAGCAGCGTAAGGATCTGTGTCAGGCGGGCGCGGGTGATTTGGGCGTAGCGGGCGCGTTCGGATTGGTTGTAGATTTGCCCGGAGCGAAGTAGCTCGTCACAGTGGATTGCCAACGCCATGAAGCGGCTGATGCGGAGGATTTTGCCTTTCGGGATTTCGGGGGCGGGACCGGGGCGGAGGTGTTGTTGGCCGTCGCGGCGGCGAGTGGTGTGGAACTCGCGGGTGATAGTCAGGGCAGTGTTCATACGCCGGTCTGGGCGACTGGCTTGGCGTCGACTGTGCGGCTTGCGGCGACTCGGTCTCGTCCGAGGACGCCTACTCCTGCGAAAGGTGCCGCTGCAGTTTGTGCCATGACTGCGAATACAGCTGCAACACGTGCCAGTCTTCGATGTGCTACGAGTGCAGGCAGATCTGCTCGGGCTGCGATGATTATCACTGTGCTGATTGCCTGACTCGCTGCACGGACTGCGGGCAGAGTTTCTGTCACGACTGTCATACCGATGGTCGTTGTACTTCATGTCTGGAAGCGGAGGATGAAATTGATGAAGCGAACGAAGTGGTCCTTACGATCGAGACCGAACCCGAGCCTGCGGTTCACGCCAACAGCCTTGGCCAAGCTGTTGTTCCTGCGTGACATCGGCCCGACCGAAGGCGGCGCGTTTGGCATCACTGGCCCAGATGACTTGCTGCTGGTCCGCGAAATCCAGCTCGTCCGTCAACGCTGTACCGAGGCGTTCGTCTCGTTCGACGACGTCGCGGTGGCTGAGCACTTCGAGCAACAGGTCGACCTCGGTCGCCGCCCCGAACAGTGCGGCCGGATCTGGATTCACACCCACTCCGGCGATTCGCCCAGCCCCAGCCACGTCGACGTGCAAACGTTCCAGCGAGCGTTCGGCCACTGCGACTGGGCAGTGATGTTCATCCTGGCCCGCGGCGGTCGCACGTTTGCAGAGCTCGCCTTGCATCAAGGCAGCTCGCTGTCGTTTTGCCTCGGCGTTGAGATCGACTACTCGCACGCATTCCAGGGCACTGACCACGACCTCTGGGAGCAGGAGTACCTGGCCAATGTCGAGCCACACTCGTGGCACGATCCAAGGCTCCTCGACCACGCGACCGGTGATTCGGGTGCGGATATCGCCAGGGTTGGTGAACAACCAGTCGTCAGCGAACGAGTTATTGAACGTATCAACAACGGAGTCGTCGTGGACGGTGCTGCCTCGGATCAGCAGGTTTCCGCCGTTCAGTCCGCCGGAAACGGCTCCGGAGAGGTGGTCGATGCGGGAGAGAACGGGAGTCGTCGCAGCCCACTCGGCACGCAGAGCCGTCAGGGCTGAGGTATCCGTGTCAAAGTCGGTCGTGCCTCCGATCAGCAGATCACCACTCGAGCCAGCCTTCAACGAATCCAGGCTCGAGCCGCCGATGAGGATGCTGCGTGATCCCGATGCCGTCAGAGTGTCGTTGCCACCGACACCATAAAGGGCATCGGCCCCTTCACCACCCAGGATCAGATCGCGACCTCCACCCCCGGTGATCTTGTCCAGACCCGTTCCGCCATCCAGCTCGCTCGACAGCACGATGTTGTTCGCGACACTGATCGTGTCATCGCCAGCCAGTCCGCGAACCAAAATGCGAGAGTTCGTGAGCGAGAAGGTCGACCTCACGCCGTTGAAGTTCACCAGGTAGCTACCCGTCTTGGTCTTCGTGATCGCAATCTTGTCGTTCCCGCTGCTCCCGGTCACAGCCAGAATCGTCTGGCTTGGGTGATCAGGATCTGGAAGCAGCAACACTGTTCCGGGGGCAGCTGTGTCCACGGAGCAATTTGGCGAAATCGTCGTGCCCGTTCCTGCGTTCCCCGGCAGGTCGGTCACTCCCGCGTTGTTGAGAGTGATGACATTCGTGGAGTCGATGACGCTCGCCGTCGGTGTGAACGTCGCCGTCCAGGTCACTCCGCTGTCGCTGGAAGAAACCGCTGAGAGCGTCCCGTTGACCACAGTGAGGTCGGCATTCGTGAAGCCCGTCACAGCCTCGCTGAATGTGATCGTCACCAGTGAGGTCTCACCGATGATCAGCGAACTATCCGCGACGACGACCGTGGCTGTCGGGGGAATTTCATCCAGGTCGTTCAGGTTCAATGTAAACGGCGTCGTCGCATCCGGATTCGTTCCGAGGGTCGAATCGTCCACTTCTATCGTCACGGAGTACGAAGACTGTGTCTCAAAATCGAGCACAGTTCCGGCCTTGATGAACAGCTCCAGACCGTCGATCTCGAACTGGTCCGCATCTACTCCGGTCAGTGAGAGAACATTCGTGCCGTTCCCGTCATCGGTGATCGTGATATCAGCTACTTTGACGCGCGTCGCGGTGCTGGTGTTCTCGTCCAACGACGCTGTCGACGGCGTCACTGACACAGCTGTGGGAGCTGTGTTCTGTACCTCGAACGCTCCGATGTCGACCGTGCCGGAAAAGCGATTGAAACCGGCGCCGCGCTGAACGGTGGTCAGCGGCTGGTTGTTGGCATCGACGGCCAGGGCATTGCTCCCAGCGTTGATGGCCGGGCTGCTGGCGATGAGGGCAATTGTTTGCGTCGGCCCGCCGTTGTTGGCGAGGATGTTCGTGCCGAAGATCGCGGCGTAAGTCACATTATTCGTGATCCCGCACCACTGACGCTCGTGTCGCCGACAAGCGTGTGGCTGGCGTTGATGGTTCCCCGGTTATCAACCTCCCCGCCATTGGTGCTCCCGGTAACGATCGTATTCCGGCTGTTCCACGTTCCGGAGTTTTAGACGCCTCCGCCTCGGCACGCCGAGTTGTTGGCGATGGTGTCGTTGGTCGAAGTGAACGTGCCAGGGGCACCGTTGTAGACGCCGTCGCCGAAGCCCGCCGCCCAGTTGTGGGCGATGGTGACATTGGTCGTCGTGAGATTCTCTGAGTTGAAAATCGCGCCGCCGTCGCCGGGCGTGTATCCGTGCTGCAGCGTGACGCCGCTGATGGTGACGGCTTGTCGCGTGTTTGTCCCATCGTCGATAAAGAACATCCGGGAACCGACACCACTCGCCGCAACGCCATCACAGCCGCCGTCGATAATCGTATTCGCCGCCCCGTTGCCGGTGATCGTCAGCGACGTGGTGATGTTCAGTTGGCCGAGCGTCAGCAGAATGGTATCGGGCGTGCCATCGAGGAAGTTCGTCCCGCCGCTCCCCGAGCCATCCCCAAACGTGATCGTGTTTGGCCCCGCACCCGCCGCATTCGCCGCAATGATCGCCTCATGCAGCGTCATCAGACCGTCACCCGAGGTCGTATCATCCGCCGCACTGTTGACCACAAACGCAGCCAGCAGGGTACGGTCTTCCAGCTGGGCCAGACCGCGTCGTCCCCACAACGCACGTCGACGGCTCCGCAGGCGGACCGAATCGTGGAGTTTCAGACCGCTCCAGAATCGATTGAGCAGTTGCTGAAGCTGACGAAAGGCATGAGTCATCTCTGAACGCTGGCGAGATCGAGCCGTTGAGAAGGCACCGATTCGGTGGAAGTGCACCACGGGGACCGAGACCATTCTCCGGTTACGGAAAGTGGGCAACTTGGGGGGCTTTTCGGCGGTTTTCTATTTGAGGCTTACCGGACTCCGTAGTCCGGCGTTTGCCAGCGAAAACAGGCTGGCCATCCAGCGAGCTTGTAGGGATTGTACCGATTGTGTTCGCGCCAACCGGGACCGGCTGCATTGGGGTCTGCTTAAGTGAATCGGGTTCTGCCCGTGTCACCTTCCCGGTGCGAACCTCCAGTTCCCGCATGTCTGACACGCCTGCGTCCGCAGATGCTTCTCCAGCCGTTGAGCCGCGGGCATACCAGCACCTTTCCCCAGATCTTCGCCGTCCGTGTTGTCTCCGGCGTCATGTCGGGGCGATGCTTGAAGAACTCGGCTTGTACGTGATTGACGAGTGGCCATTCAGAGCAAATTGAGCCGGCATGTCGGACTTAGCCCGCGTTTCGACATTTCAGCCGTGCGGCCGGATTCTTTCGGCCTGAATCAAGCCACCGTACGGGTCACATCCGCTTGGGATCAGAGCGAAGTTCGAGTGGTGACGAGACTGCGTCCTTCGCTCCACGCAACCTAGCACCAATCCGAAAGGCTGCAACTCCAATTGAGGGAAGTACACACAAAGTCCAAATCCCGCCAACAGTGGCACTTACAACCACCGACAGGACGTAGTGTCACGAAAAAGTCGGGAGGAAGCCCCCATCTTCGAACAACTGGACGGCTTGGCCGCGACGTGTGTCCGGGCCTATCCCGCCGATCGTCCGCCGCAACTGCGATTCCTGGCACGGCTTGTGAACGAATCGTGCGAGGCATAGCGGCTCGCAACGAACAATTCTCGGTTCAAAGCACGCGCAACCACTCCCGGCATGAGCCTCATTCGACAACCTACAAGTCATCGGGAAGCCGGTTTTGGCGACCGGCGAATCCCGATCGGAAGCCGATCGGTATCACGTGATACTGATCGAGGCCGGTTTTCAGTGTCATCGGTATCACGATCAGTATCATCAGTGTCATTTTCGGCACCGGATCAGGGTCATCGGCCCGCCGATCGGTGTCATTATCAGGGTCATCGGTATCACGGACTCTCGGAATCGAGCTGCGTCTGAGGGCGATTGATTGCCAGCAGTTCGATTAGAATCGAAACTATGACGGCGTGGCGTCGTCGTACGCCGAGTGAAAGTCCAGATTGCGTGAATCGTGCAGAATGAGCGAATCCAAGGCAAAGCAGAAACGGGTGTCCAGTCCGGCAGCGACTGGTGGGGCAGGCACGTTTTTTGAGCAACACGCCAACGCGTCCTTCCTGTCGCTGCTCCTGGTGCGCGGCATCCCTCCCATCTGCACCGATTGTCGAGTAGTCGAAGTTCACCTGCAGACCGAGCATCTCGGGTGGAACACAGACGATTTCTTGGTTGTTGGTGAGACCGATTCCGGTCAACGGCGGCGTCTCATTGGGCAAGTCAAGCGGTCGTTGTCTGTCAGTTATTCTGATGAGGACTTTAAGGGGGCCATCCTTGACGCCTGGCTGGACTTCAAAGCGGGGACAACCTTCGACAAGGGCTCCGATCAATTTGTCTTCGTAACCCTGCTGGGATCACAGACTCTCGTCAGGTTCTTCTCAGCTCTCTTGGAATGCGCGAGGGCATCCACGGATGGCGGTGAGTTTCAGCATCGCCTGACGACGCCAGGATTCCACGACTCAAAAGTTGCGAAATACTGTGATGAAGTGAAAAAGATTCTGGACGAAGCAGAGGGACGATCAGTCTCGATGGAAGAGATTCGCGACTTCCTGAGCTTCATCTATTTGCTCAGTTTGGATCTGAATACAGGAACCTCGCAGACCGAAGCATCAATCAAAACACTTCTGGCACATACGTCGAACTTAGCCGACCCGGTCACAGCGGCCACAGATACTTGGAATGCATTGCTTCAATTGGTCGGCTCGGGTACGCCACAAGCAGCTTCCTATCGCAGAGACGACCTGCCGGCGGATTTAGTGACAAAGCACACCCCAGTAACAGCGGCAGACGATGCGGCCATTCAAGCACTGCGTGACCATACCACGCTCATTGTTACAGGAATTCGGGATGTAATCGGCGCATGCGTGCATCTCCGTCGCTCGGAGGTCGTAACTCACGTTCTCAACGAAATCGAACATACACGAGTCGTTTTGATCACTGGCGAAGCTGGCGGAGGAAAATCGGGTGTTGCGAAGAACGCTGTCGATGAACTGAAGGACAGCAGTTGCGTGTTCGCATTCAGGGCTGAGCAATTCGCTGCAACTTGGCTTCCGCTCGCACCTTGAGCACCTTGCGGCCCAGTCGCGCCCTGGGGGCCTTGAGGACCGGTTGTCCCAGAACCTGTGGCACCTTGGCTGCCGGGTGAACCTTGTGGTCCCTGAGGTCCCGGTGTGCCCATTCCCGGGCTGCCTTGGGAGCCGGTAGGTCCTTGTTGTCCCTGAGAACCTTGTGCCCCTTGATACCCTTGCGGGCCTTGTGAACCTGAACCCTGAGAGCCGGGCGTGCCCTGTGGGCCTTGGGTTCCGGGTGGACCTTGAGTCCCGACCCCGTTCGCTCCGGCCACTCCTTGAGAACCCTGGTTCCCCTGGAAGCCCTGCGAGCCTTGTGGTCCATCCAGACCTTGGTTCCCTTGATAGCCCTGGTAACCCTGGTGTCCCTGATAGCCTTGATACCCTTGGTACCCCTGTGGACCTTGGGGGCCGTAAAAACCTTGATAGCCTTGCGAGCCTTGATATCCCTGATTCCCCTGGTAGCCCTGATATCCCTGCGGGCCTTGTGAGCCTTCGCAGTTCTCGCTGATCCAGGCACAGTCGATGTCGAGGGCACAGCCACTGCCCAGCGTTAAGCCGTTGCCGACCAGTTCGTCATGGGCCACCTCCAGAGCTGTGCCGTTCCAGTAGAGGCCACAGCCAACCGGGATATCACTCCAGTCGACATCGAGCGTACAGCCCGTGCCGGGGTTCAGCCCGTTCCCAGCGAGATCCGCGTTGTTGACCTCGACTGCTTCGTTGCTGTTGAGCTGCAACCCGCAGCCGACCGAGACATCGATCGCACAGTTGTCACCCAGGAACAGCCCCTTCCCAGCCAGGGCTGAGCTATCGACCTCGATGGTCTGAGCGAACCCGGTGCTGGTGATGATGATCCCGCAACCCTCGACGAGGTTGATCAGATCACAGTGGTACTTGATCCAGTCACAGTCGATCCCCAGATCACAGTCACCTTCACCTCCAACCTTCAGGCCTGGCCCCATCAGAGCCGGACGATCGATGGCCACCTCTCCATCTGCATTCAGGAACAGGCCACAGCCGACCATCACATCGAGCGTGCAGCCATCACCAGCGGTCAGCCCGCTCCCTGCAATCGCAGCTGGGTCGACTTCGATCGCATCGTCACCGTCGAACTTCAGACCGCAGCCCACCTGGACATCAAGCAGGCAAGAGTTGTCGGCTTCGTTCCCGGTCAGCCCCTTCCCGGCGATCGAGAACGGGTTAACCTCGATGGCTCCGGTCCCATCGGTCGAGAACATCAGCCCACAGCCCAGATGGGCCCTTAGCGAGCAGTCGGTGCCGTCCATCTTCTCCAGGCCATTCCCAGCCAGGAGGTCGGCGTCGACCATCAGCTCGTCGAAGTTGAACTTCAGGCCACAACCCGCGTTAACCTCGATCCCGCAGTTCCCGACCGTCTTCAGCCCGCGCGAGTTCCCCACGAGGTCAGCGGTGTTGATCGCCACCACGCCGCCCTCGATGT
>JBIIOI010000015.1:0-97074 GCA_044337025.1 Planctomycetaceae bacterium | reverse complement strand
GCGTTGTTCCAAGGCCTCGTTCATGCCGCCTGCATGGTCATCGTGCTCAGACGGTTGTAGAAAACGACCATCCGGCGGCGACCCGCTTGAAAGCCCTGCAAACAGGTTTTGAAACCGGCTCTAGTCAATTCCAATCCCCTGAGCCGGACCATTCGACCGCAAGAGAAGCATCCTCGTTGCGCCATACTGTTCTTTCACGCGATCAAGCTGGGAAAACTCGTAATAGCGATCACCGCCAAGTTCCGGGCCGCTCGATGCGAAGTAGCCGCGAAACTGTAAACTCGCATTCTGAATCAATTGTGGAGGCATCTCTTCGTCGACACGATCTATCGCATTCTGCAATCGCTTCACGATCATCGGGTTGTCGGAATACTTCGCCATCATCTCTCGATTCGCCTGTTTCACTCTGTCCACCATTTCCCGAATCTCAGCATCGCTCGGAATCTGATCCTGAATATTGAGTTGAAAGCGGAATTCAGCAGACCGAATGACACGAGAACCGGATCGAGCGACCGCATCAACCACAACATCAGAGTCGACCGCCAAAGTCAGGCCGGGCACTGCGACAATGATCAGGTATGCAGCAGTCAGGAAACACCACCACTGCGACGGTCCCGATGAACGCGAACTGCAAGCACACAACCTGAAGTGGCTCGCACCTAAAGCGTTTGCACGAGACATGGCATCCCTCCTCAGTAAATCCCCCCCACACATCAATCGCATCGGCCTCCTCCTGTTTGACACACTGGTGGCCCGGGGACACAGCCATAGTAGACTGTATAGTAGTTCGGCAAATACAACTGCCACCCCGGTGATACTGGCGAATAACCAATGCAGCCATTCCCCGTGAGATCAACTACTGGTGGACGCTGAACGATAAACCAATAAGGAGTTTCCGTACAGGGAGTCGAATCCGAGTTATTGCAATAAGTTTGTTTGGTAATGACTTGCATCATCCCGCGACACGTCGGAGCGTTCGCGGCCTTACAGGGATCATTGGACCACCCAGAACATTCATCGGATCCGCAGCCAATCGTATTTAGGAACTGGGGGTTCATGAGTAGCACACATTGCCCAAACGCGGCAAAGCAGGCTGTCACATTGTTGACGACAAGGACTGCAATGACAAAACGACCTCGATTGGTCATGATTGGCCCCGACATGTGAAAGGAACTACAGTAAAACAATTTGTAACAAGTTGTAACACTGAGTCAACAGGTGTTTTGATTTTTTCGAGTTCCAGCGTCAGGTGCCACTGGTGCAACTGCTGGCTTGCCCAGCAGTGCCCGCTGGGCGTGGTCAGTCAGGGAATTGTGACATGGGAACCCCCTGACTCCACCCTACCCCAACCGGCCTGGAGGGAACGGTGCCAGTCGAGGCAGGTCCGGGTCTTGCACCATCCCTGGCAGGAGATGATACCGAGCACTGGACCAATTCCAATCGATGGCCCGTTCGCACAGGCCTCGGCGAACCGGATTGAGGTGGATGTAGTTCAAAGCAGCCAGAATCGATGCAGGTTCAGTGAGATTCCGGTCGTAACACGGGCCCTCCTGCCAAAAGCGAAAGGTCTGTTGGCCTGGACGTTGCCTGATGGTAAGCGAATCCAACAGGGCTGGATTTGACTCATTAAGTTACTGTTTGATTCGGAACGAGACGGGACGTTTGATGGCAAACAGCAGGTCTGAGATTCGTCCCTCGGCTGATCGAGGCTGAACCAGAAGGTGGACATGCTCCGGCATGATGACGAAGGCCAGAAGACGGAAGTGATGCCCTTCGACGGCCCGATCCAGTGCCTCACAGAACGGCTTGCGAATGTGGTCGTCGACGAGCAATGGTCGTCGCTCATAACACGAGAATGTCAATTCGTGAACTTGACCGGGTTCGTCAAAGTGGCGGACCCGCTTACGGTGAGGTGAGGAGTGGCCCATGACTCCGTTTCCTTCCATTCGAACGTCCAGCGGGGCACTGCTGGGTAAGCCAGCAGTGGCTCTCTTACTGCTTCACGTCCAGCTTGATATGCAGGTCGCGGATCTGGCGGGCGTCGACTTCGCTCGGGGCGCCGGTCATCTGGTCGGCGGCCTTCTGGGTCTTCGGGAAGGCGATCACGTCGCGGATGTTGTCTCCGCCGGTAAACATCATCACCCAGCGGTCGAGGCCCAGGGCGATGCCGCCGTGCGGAGGGGCTCCGTAGCGGAGGGCGTCGAGGAAGAACCCGAAACGCTGCTCAGCTTCTTCTTCCTTGATGTTCATCAGGTCAAAGACCCGCTGCTGGATCTTGGGGTCGTGGATCCGCACGCTGCCGCTGGCGGCTTCGTAGCCGTTGCAGATCAGGTCATACGACGAGGCCCGGACCTTGCCCGGGTCGGTGTGCAGGTACTGCTCGTCGTCGGGATGGATCGAGCAGAACGGGTGATGCTCGGCGTCCCACCGCTTCTCGTCTTCGTTCCAGGTGAACAGCGGGAAGTCCAGCACCCAGAAGACCTCCATTGTGTTCGGGTCGAACAGCTTCTGCTCGCGCGCAATCCGGTTGCGGACGGCGTTCAAGGCGGCGCTGGAGACCTTGAAGGTGTCGGCCACGTACAGCAGCAGGTCCCCTTCTTCCCCTTCCATCTTCTCGATGATCGCCTTCTGCTGTTCGTCGGTGAAGAACTTGGCGATCGACGAATCGAGCTTGCCGCCGGTGACCTTGAAGTAGGCCAGCCCCTTGGCTCCGAAGTCGGCGACCAGAGCCTTCATGTCGACGTCCAGGATGCGGCGGCTGTACTTGTCGGCCCCGCCCTTGACGTTGATCCCGCGGACGCGGTTGCCCG
Source organism: Planctomycetaceae bacterium (assembly GCA_044337025.1). Classification (GTDB taxonomy): domain Bacteria; phylum Planctomycetota; class Planctomycetia; order Planctomycetales; family Planctomycetaceae; genus TH-plancto1. Next base: position 94,264 of record JBIIOI010000015.1, on the reverse strand, counting down.
CCTCGATCGTCGATTTGAAGACGCCGAACTCGCACTTCCCGGCGATCTCGCCGATGTCGATCAGCTTCATCCCGAACCGCATGTCGGGCTTGTCGCTGCCGTAGTTCTCCAGGCAGTACGCATGCGTGTAGCGCCGCAACGGCAGCTGAAACTGCTCGCCGCGGATCGCCTGGATCATCTCAGCGACCAGGCCATCGATCACGTTCAGGATGTCGTCCCGCTCGACGAACGCCATCTCGACGTCGATCTGCGTGAACTCTGGCTGACGGTCGGCGCGCAGGTCTTCATCGCGGAAGCAGCGGGCGATCTGCATATACCGGTCGAACCCGGCGACCATCAGCAGCTGCTTGTAGAGCTGGGGCGACTGTGGGAGAGCGTAGAAGGTCCCTTCGTGAACGCGGCTGGGGACGAGGTAGTCGCGGGCCCCTTCGGGGGTGCTGCGACCGAGCATCGGGGTTTCGATTTCGAGGAAATCGAGCTTGTCGAAGTAGTCGCGCACGACTTTCGTGAGGCGGTGCCGCAGGATCAGGTTCTGCTGAATCGAGGGCCGCCGCAGGTCGATGTAGCGGTGCTTGAGGCGGATATCTTCGTTCGGGACCGACTGACCGTCCGGCTCGAACGGCGGGGTCTTGCTCTTGTTGAGAACCTTCAGGTCCCGGACCAGCAGTTCGACTCCGCCGGTCTCCAGCTTGGGGTTTTCGAGTCCGGTCGGGCGGGCGACGACTTCGCCAGAGACCTGGATCACGTCCTCGTACCGCAGATGGCGGGCGAGCTCCTGAATCTCGCTATTGTCGGCGAGGTCGAACTTGATCTGCGTTTTGCCGTAGCGGTCGCGCAGGTCGATAAACACAATCCCGGCATGATCCCGGTACTTGTCGACCCAACCGCAGAGGGTGGCTGTTTCGCCAACGTGGGAGGTCCGAAGTTCGCCGCAGGTTCGAGTTCGCAACACGTAGAGTGGCCTTTGCTTGTGCCGATCTGACCGGCGGCCTCCCCAGGGAGCCTCCGGCAACGAAGCGGGGATTCTAGGGGGACATGGCGGGGCGAGGCAATGTTCGAAGGGAGCGGTCAGCCAGCCAGCTGTCAGCCAGCGGGGCAAGAGGAGACGGTCGGTTCTCGCGTGCCTGGGCCCCTCTCCTTCCGAGAGAGGGGTTCGTCACTCGACGAATGACCTGGCTGGTCCCCCGGTTTCAGCGACTTCGGAGAAGTCGCCGACAGGGAAAACGCCTCAAACGCGGGGTTGTTGACCGGTCGGGAACCCGGTAGCCTGACACGACGTCGGAGTCCGTATCCATCGTTTGGGAGTCTGTCAGCATGTGGTTCAAATCTCTGCTCGCCGGTCTGGTTGTGGTCGTATCGGCTGCTCGTGTGGACGCGGAGGTCACGCTCCGCATGAAGTTCGAAGCTGGGAAAACGACCCGGCAGAAGCTGACCATGAAGCAGTCGATGACGATGACGCCGCCAGGTGGGGCTGTCACTAAGATGGAGATCGAGCAGGCGATGTATCAGGACCTGAAGTGCCTCAAGGTCACTGACAATGTCGCGGAGCTGGAACAAACCCTGACTCGGGCGACGGCGAATATGCAAATGCCCGCCCCGCTCAATCTCAACTTGAAGTACGACTCGGATGAGAAGACGGCCTCGAACCCGTTTGCAAAACAGCTGGACGCCGTGCTCCGCCCGATGATCGGAGCCCCGTGCTCGATGAAGTCCGACCTGCTCGGAAAGATCTCCGACGTCAAGGTGAGCGAGGAGGCCCTGAAAGGGATCAAGAACTCGCAGCTGGGGAGTCTGGGTGGAGACCTGACCTCTCCGGAAGGTGTCCAGCGGATGACGGAGCAGGCGGCGATTCAGTTCCCCGAAGGGACGATCGATATCGGGCGCGAGTGGGACACGGTCATCACGATGAATTCACCGATCGGCACGATGACCATGACCCGGCACCACACCTACAAAGGTGTTGATCCGGAGTCCGGCCTGGAGAAGATCGAAGTCACTGTCGATAAGACACTGGAGCCGTCGGAGACCCCGAACCCTGCCCTGCAGGGAGCCAAGGTCGAAATGAAGTCTGGCTCTGGCAAGGGAGTTTTCCTGTTCAACGCCAAACTCGGCCGCATCGCACGCAGCCAGCTGCTGGATCAGACCGAAATGGAAATCACCGCCGGCAATCAGGTCATTCCGCAGCAGATCGATGTGGATGTGGTGCTGGAAGACCTGACGGGGAAGACGGAATCGACGGCTCCGTAGAGCCGTTCTCGACGCGAAGTGCTTCGTCGTTCGCCGTCGGGCTCGCCCGATGTGCTAAGCCGCCCGCAGCTGTGAGTTCGGCTTCATGGAGTTATGCGTACACGCGGATTTCAGTGAGTCGAACTCAAGGCGAGTCGGCTCTCACTGTTCCGCCTTCAACTTGTACTGAAACTCGATGACGCCAGCTTTCTGATCGATCTGGGTGATCTTCAGAATTCCCATCCGACCATCCGCCGTCATGAACAGGTGGCAGGGGCGTGGATCGCTCGCATGGCGAATGCTTCCGGATCTCGGTTCATCGCGTTCTCCGGACTCTGTCAGGTACATCAGGGCTGTGTCAGCACTCATCTGCTCAAACGCCTGCGGACGTACCTGAGCCAGCAGGCTGTCAAAATAGTACAGATTCAGTCGCTCTGAAGGTTCCATGGGATCAGAAGAACCTCCAATCGTTCCATAGGTCGTCCATAGCGGAAAGAAGTGGATGCCCTGACTACGACTCCAGTCCAGCAATGCGCTCATGCGGTTTCGAGCATACAGCTGTTTTCGAATCTCTTCGGCTGTCATCTTCGTGGATAACTCGACGGCAGTGGCTTTCTCGATGCTCCAAAAGCTCTTGGTACCGGTTCCGACGACCGGTAACCGCACCTTGACGATCTCGCCCCACCCGGTGGGCTGTTCAATGCTGGAAGGGGTGACCGTGTCCGGCGCCTCGGGCTCGGTCGTCCACATCCGGTATTTCACGATCCGAGACGATGTCTCCTTGTGATACGGCTCCAGCCGCAGCACGCCCATTCCGCCTTCGCGCGTCAAGAACAGAAAGGTGTCGATCCCCGGAGGATGTATCGCCATCAGCCCTCCGCGTGTTTCCACACCGAGTTCCAATCGCTTCCCGGACCGGATTTCCTCGTCGATTGTTTCCCAGCGATTCCGATCGATTGTCCAGAGGAGGAGATCGCCCCCAGCAGATCCCAGTGTGTAGTCGATCCCCGTGTCATAGTCCCAGTCGAACATGCGTTCCTTTGCGGGAGCTGCTCCCTCAAGAAAGCGAAACGTGCGTTTCCGGTCAAAATCGATCGCACAGGGTGCATCGACGAAGGACGCGCTTATCAGCTCGACTTGGTGAACCGGCCCCAGCTGCATCTTGGTCCCGGATGGGAACAGTGGTCCAAAACGAGCCTCCCCGGCCCGCTCGACTTCGTCCAGCCCGTCCGTCAAGACCGCAGCCCGTGCGGGGTCACGAAACTGCTGATACTCCTCTTCCGTCAGGAACTGAGCGTGATTGTTGGCCCACCAGGCCCTCCACAGATCCATGCGGATGTGAAACAGCATCTGCTGTTCCTGCTGTTGCTGTGGGTTATCAGAAAGAGACACATGACGCAGCGAATCGCGATCCTTCTCGGGAGGGAGGAAGCCCGTCAGTTTTTCAAGCGTTCCCAGAATCTCGTTGACGGGCCGCCCCATACTGACGGATGGGTTCTTGGCCTCTTTCTGCACGGGATAGCGTTCGAGGGTAAGCATGAACTGCAGCAACTCTGGATCGCGGATTCGAATTCCACAATCCGAACCCGCTCGACGCAGGGTCTTGGGGATGGCCCGGATCAGCGCGTGGACAGCGCGGTAATCTTTCATTCCCCGCAGAGCGATTCCCAGCGAACTGATTGTCTGACTGCGATCGGTACGATCCAGTTCGGCGATCAGCTGCGGCAGAGCGGGAGGACCGATCCGAATCAGCTCACGGACCGCGCTGGCCATCTCGTCATCGCGCTCAAAGACGCGGTAGTACCGAAGCACATAGATCAGTTCCAGAATCCGCGTGTGTGTGTCGGGGCTGAGTCGTTCCACGAGCGGAATCTTGGAGTCCCGGGGATTCCGCAGTTCGGCAGGCCCCGGCGGGTTATCAGCCGCGTAGCTCGCAGAGAGAATCAGGCCCGTGATCAACAACACGGCCACAACAGTTTTGAGAGGACTCATCAGTTTCCAACTCCTCAACGCATGATTCGGAACCGCACCGACAATTGCGCAGGAGTATATCGCTGTCCAGGAAACGGATGCTATCGCGGTCGGGCCAACGGCTCCTTCGAGTGAAACAATCGTGACAGGCCCGTCGGGCGAGCCCGACGGCCAACGTATACAAACATGATCGTGGTCTACTCCGGCAGTGGCTGGCCCTTGGTTTCAGGGGCCAGCCAGATGGCGAAGAACCCCAGCACATAAATCAGGCTCAGCCACGAGCAGGCGGCGGGGTATTGGCCGTTGAACTTCTCCTTGATCAGGTAGCCGATATAGAGCGATCCGGCTCCGGACAGAATGCGGCCGAAGTTGAAGGCGAACCCCTGCCCCACTGCCCGGACCTTCGTCGGGAACAGCTCGGGCAGATAGAGCGGCAGCCAGCCGTAGAACGAGGCTGTCACCCCACCTGCCAGGAAAGCGGTGATCAGGAACTTGGTGTCGAAGTGCGAGTTCCCCTGAAAGAACAGCAGGGCGCTGGCTAGCGAGGCGGCACATAGAATCGCGTAGGTGATTCGCCGTCCGAACTTGTCTCCCATCAGGGCGGCAATGATCGTTCCCAGGATCGCTCCCAAACCGGTCGCGACCTGCGTCCAGCCGCGAGCGTAGCTGAGCTGGATCTGCTTCTCTGCTTCGGGCATTTCGGGTGAGGCGGCAGCCAGATCGGCCTTGCGGACATCGTTGGCCCACGACGGAGCCCGCTGGATCGCTCCCCAAGTGGCGAGCAGCGCGATCCCGCTGAGCAAGGCCCCGACGTACATTCGGCGATTGATCTCCGGAGCGGGGATCGACAGTTCGGTCTGGGCATTCGAGCGGCTGAGGAAGCGCCGCACGGGGTAGGTGTAGCCCACCAAAGCCGCCACCAGCCCCACAACCAGCGAGCCCATCTGCACCCAGAACGGCTTGTCAGTGGCATAGGTCCAGACCATAAACAGCGGCCCGACGCAGCCAATCACCACGCCCCACAGGTCCTTGGCAGCCCAGTTGCTGGTCGTGCCGCGAGAATTCTCGTCCTGCCACTTCTTCGACTCGGGGACGAAGATCCGGATGAAGAAAGTCAGCAGTGCGGGAAACGCACTGACCATCAGCAACAGCCGCCAGCCGGAGTTACTCGTGAGCTTGGCGACGGTCTCCTCGCCCAAGCCAAGCGTGACCAGGAACTGGCCAATCGAAGTCACGACAGGAGCCAGCGCCATACTCACCAGTGCCACCAGTACGAACCCGACGTTCGAGGCGGCTCCGATCACACCGGCCAGCCAGGCCCGCGACCGACCGGGCCAGATCTCCATGACGAGTGACACACCCAGCGACCACTCCCCGCCCATCCCCAGCGAGGCAATGAACCGGAATAGCAGCACCATCCCAGCTGAGTTCCCAAACCCGCACAGCCCGCTGAAGATCGCAAAGGTCAGCACGCTGAGCGACATCGCCCGCACACGGCCAATCCGGTCGCCCAGCCAGCCAAACAGCACCCCGCCTGTGGCCGCTCCGATCAGAAACCCGGCGTGCATGACCCCTTCCCAGGTCCCGATGATCTTCTCGTCCGCCGTTCCCAGCAGGTCCTTCAGCAGCGGCTTCATCACGACGGGAAATAACCCCATCTCAAAGCCATCGAACAGCCAGCCCAGGATCGCCGCAGCCAAGGCCATCCACTGCCCTTTGGACGGAGTGTTCGATTCGGGATTCATGCGTGAGACCTTCGGAGGCGAGAACGGAATCTCCCACGGTACGGCATCGCTGGACCGATCACAACTGTGGAGAAAAGGGCCGGAGAATATCGGGCACGTAAGCCGTGGACGGCAGAATTCTTACGAATTCCGCTACGTATTGTTGGACTACGGCACTGGGTGTTTGGCGGAGTGCAGCAGCACAGCCAGCCCCTGGCGATTGCGCTGGGACAGGGCTTTCGAAAGCTCGGCGGTCAGCGGGTCGAGATTTCCGTCCTTCAATTGAGCGACGATCGTCAGCGTCGCCTCGGAACCCTGGCGGCCGCGGAAGGCCTGCTGAACGTTGATCGGCTCACGGCGGGCACCGATCGCCATCACCCGAAACGGGCCCAGGATGCTGGACGGGCTCATTTCCGCGGGAGGGATTTCGAACGACACCAGATCGCCGGGATTGATCTGCTCGGCAACGACCGACCGGGGGTCGATCGGGACCCAGAAAGCGACTTCATCAGGCTGCAGCGTCTTGGCCAGTTGCTGCTGGGCCGGAGTGGTCAGGTCCATCTCCAGGATGATGTCCCCTTCGGAATAGAGATGATTGGCGCGCTGGCCGATCACCGCCGCCCGAGCGGACCACTGGGGAGCCACGGTGTCGAGATACCCGACCGAGCCGCGCGGGAAGTCGACCTTTTGCAGATGCTCTTCCTGGATCAGATCACCAACGTTGAGGGTGACCCCCTCCTTGATCGCGATGAAGGAGACTCGGTCGAGCGAGTTCGAGGCCTTCTCGAGGTAGAGCCAGTTGCAGATGGCCCCTGCCAGTCCCAATACCCCGGCGATCACCAGGCCTGTGAATCCTTTCATGGGAGGGAACCTTCTTGCGAAGCCGTGGAAAGAGACAACGCCGGGCGGACGAACCAGATTGAGTTCCCACCGCCAGCATCAGAGACGACCAAACCCCAGCATACCACACGTAGCTTGTTCGCAGCACCCTGCCCTGCCCCCCTCTCCCCTCGGGAGAGGGGTTGGGGGTGAGGGTTTGCGACCGCAGGAGTCGACGTGCTGGAAACGAACTCTCTTACTGCGATCAGGCCCTTGTCCTTGGGCAGCCTGTAGATGGCATGAATCGTTGCCGCGGGATCAGCTGACGAGTTGAGCGGTTGATCGATTGTCGGTCCCGGCGGTGCGAGAACCCTCACCCCCAGCCCCTCTCCCGGGGGGAGAGGGGAGCCGGAAGTTGGATACTTCACACGGGAGTCCGGGGTACAGTACGCGAGTATCCGCCGCTCTTCGGCACCGATTTCCAGAGGCAGAACCACTGGCTGCTCCAGCACCTTCCAGCACATCCGCTGCAGCTGTGCGAGGGCCTGCTGTCGATCGCCGGGAACACTCTCCTTCGAAAGCAGCATCCCCTCCCCGGCCATCGGCAACTGGAGATCAAGCTCCGGAATCGCAGGCATTGTGGGAGGCGTCTGGGCACGCTGGCCTCGGGGACTCATCCAGGCCATCCAGAGAATCGCCATCGCCACTGTCGCAATTGCCAGCAGATCGAAGACTCTCCCCAGCCAGCGGCGTCCGGGAGGACTCTGGCCACTCATGCCGTCTTCCCCTCGGTCAACTTCATGAACGCGGTTTCCATATCCATCGCCTCGGGCTGGAACATCCGGATGCGGCAGCCGAGACGCATCATGTCGTCGAGCAGTACCTCCGCCCCGGTCTCGGTGGCTCGCATCCGGATTGCTACGCGGTCGGCCTGCGGCTCGACGCTTTCTACCCCATGCAGCTTGCGGATCTTTTCCAACAGCGAGTCATCGAGGTTCAGGACCTGCACATGGATCACCTGCAACAGCCCGAGCTGGCTGTAGATCTCATCAAGCGACCCTTCTGCCACGAGTTTCCCGGCCTCGACGATCCCGATCCGGGTGCAGAACTGGGCCAATTCGTGCAGGATGTGGCTGGAGATGATGATCGTCTTGCCCATCGCTTTGAGGGCTTTGAGCAGCTCGCGGACTTCGATACGGGCGCGGGGGTCGAGCCCGCTGGCAGGCTCATCGAGCAGCAGCAGATCGGGATCGTGTAGCAGCACCCGCGCCAGGCCGAGCCGCTGCTTCATCCCGCGCGAGAGTGAATCGACAGCTGCGTCGGCCTTCTGCGACAGATCGGTCAGCTGGAGGACATCCGCGATGGTCCGCTCGCGGTCGGCTCGCGGCAACTGATACGCAGCTGCGAAGAAGTGCAGATATTCGGCGGCGGTCAGGTCCTCGTACGTGCCGAAGTAGTCGGGCATGTAGCCGATCTTGCGGCGGATCGTCATCGGGTTATCCGGGACACTGATCCCGTCGATTTTCACGATCCCGGCATTCGGACGGATCAGTGTCGCCAGGACCTTGATCGTGGTCGACTTGCCAGCCCCGTTGGGACCAATGAAGCCGAAGACATCGCCCTTGGGGATCTCAAATGAGATCCCGCGAACTGCTTTCAGCGTTCCGTAGGAGACGGTCAGATTCCGGATCTGGACAAACGACATCGTACACCTGGTGCCAATCGCGAAGTGTCAGCAGTATCCGGAACCTCCCCGGACCTCACAAGGGGATACGGCCTACGACCGGCTTCTTGCGAGAACGGAATTGGACGATCCGGGAGCTTTACAGAGCAGACTGGCGAGCGGGGTGGCGTCAGCCCCCCGAGTTTTTTCCGGTGAGTCATCTTGTCTCGTTCATGAACGCTGTATGGCAAGATGACTCACAGCATGCAACTTCTCTCTGACCGCCCACTCGGAGGGCTGACGCCCTCCGCTCGCCAGCTCTATTTGTCTCTGTGGTCAAACTGTCTTTGGCCAGTCAGCGATCGGGCTTGAGCAGTTCGCACCCATTGGGGCCGACAATGTTGAAGCCGCCATCGGACTCGTCGTCCAGTGATTCACTCGATGAGGTCGTGAGATAGAGCCTGACAGATTGCCCCACACGCGGTTGAGTGTGGATTCCGTAATACCCGGGTGCTGTTAATCCTTTACCGAGCGCACGCCGGCTGTAGTAGCGGGCGTAGACCAGGCCGCCGGGCTTGACGTCGCCCTTCTCGCAGCGAGCGACGGTGACCTCGACGACGAATTTGGTGGTTTCCCAGTTCTCTTTGCGTTCGGTGCTGGAGTAGATGCATTTCACCTTCCCGGTCACGATGGCGGTCGAAGCTTGCTGTAATTCTTCGGAAGAGGCGTTTGGGCGGTCGGCCCAGGCGGCTCCGACAAGTATCGCGACCGTGACAACAAGTCCGACCGCGCTCCAGGATTTTCGTGGCATTTTGATCTCCTCCAAATAGTGGCTCTCGATTCCGTTGCCAGTCAGCTGGCGATTTCGATCCTACCCGACCATTCTCACGAATTCACCACTCGGCCTGGTTTTCCGTGGTTAAACTGGATATGCGGCCGCGGTGAACCCGGAAGTCACAAATCAGGAACCCGAGATGTCCGCCGCTACCGCCAGTTTTGATGTCGAAGTCTTCTACGACGGAGCCTGCCCGCTCTGCCTGCGGGAGATCAACATGCTGCGCCGCTGGGACAAGCGGAACCGGATTCGGTTTACCGATATTGCCGCTCCGGGCTTTCAGGCGGAGGCATTGGGGACGACTCAGGCCGATCTGATGGCTCGCATCCGGGGCCGGCTGGCGGACGGCTCCTGGATTGAGGGAGTCGAGGTTTTTCGCAGGCTGTACACAGCTGTCGGGTTCGGGTGGCTGGTCTGGCCGACCCGCCTCCCGGGGATTTCGCACCTGCTGAACGTGGGTTATCTGCTGTTTGCCAAGAATCGGCTGCGTCTGACCGGACGCTGTGCGGACGGGATTTGTGCAGTTCCGCCGCCTGTCCCCAGCCCTGATAAGTTGTAATCTCGCCCTCCAACGGGAGCGGGCATCCGCTATACTGCTGGCCCGCGAATTCGCGATGTCGACTTCTCGCGGAACTGGCCGAACGCAACCCCTGCTCTTGAAACACCTTGTGTCATGGACACGAAGCTCATTCGCAACTTCTCGATCATCGCCCACATCGATCACGGGAAGAGTACCCTCGCGGACCAGCTGTTGCTGAAATCCGGCACAATCACCAAGCGCGAGTTCCAGGATCAGCTGCTGGATGACCTGGAAATCGAGCGGGAACGCGGGATCACGATCAAGGCCCGGGCGGTCGCGATCAACTACACCCTCGACGGGGTGACGTACGAGATCAACTTCATCGATACGCCGGGGCACGTCGACTTCCAGTACGAAGTGTCGCGCAGCTTGGCTGCGTGTGAAGGGGCCCTGCTGGTCGTGGATGCCTTTCAGGGGGTGCAGGCCCAGACGGTGGCGAACGCCTATCTGGCGATCGAAGCGAATCTGGAGATCATCCCGGTCATCAACAAGATCGACCTGCCGGTGACCCGCATTCCCGAGGTCTGCGAGGAAGTCGAGAAGATCGTCGGACTCGATGCGACCGATGCCCTGCGGGTCAGTGCCAAGCAGGGAATCGGGATCGAAGAGTGCTTCCGAGCCATCATCGAGCGTATCCCGCCGCCGCAGGGTGACGCCGATGCCCCGCTCAAGTGCCTGATCTTCGACAGCAAGTATGACTACTACCGAGGTGTGGTGACCTACATCCGCGTCCAGGAAGGGACCGTCAAGAAGGGCGACCGCGTCAAGTTCATGAAGGGGGGCTCGGTCAATGACGTGATCGAGATCGGCCAGTTCCGTCCCAACATGGTCCCCTGCGAACAGCTCGGGCCCGGGCAGGCCGGTTACGTGATCACCGGCGTCAAGGAAATCCGGCACATCCACGTCGGAGACACCCTGACCCACGCTGCGCGGCCGACTGAGAAACCGCTCGTCGGCTACAAAGAGCCGCAGCAGATGGTGTATTGCGGTATGTACCCGATCGACACGACCGGGTTCGAGCACCTGCGCGAGGAACTCGAACGGCTCTCCCTCAACGACGCCAGCTTCTCATTCGCTCCCGAGACCAGCGACGCCCTCGGATTCGGCTTCCGCTGCGGCTTCCTCGGCATGCTGCACATGGAAGTGATTCAGCAGCGGCTGGAACGCGAAGCTGAAGTCGACCTGATCCAGACAGCTCCGAACGTCACCTACGAATTGCTGCTGCAGAACGACACAATTCAGCGAATCGACAACCCGGTCGATGTGCCCGACAGTGGTCAGATCAAGGAGTTCCGCGAGCCAATCGCCAGGGTGCAGTACATCGTCCCCTCGCACTGCATTGGCACGCTGATGCAGTTGTGCGAAGACCGTCGCGGGATCTACAAGACGACCGAGTACCTCGGCTCTGACCGGGCCCAGCTCGTCTATGAGCTGCCACTGGCCGAAATCGTCTACGACATGCACGACAAGCTGAAGTCGGTGACGCGCGGGTACGGCACGATGAACTATGAGGTGATCGGCTTCCGCGAGGCCAACCTCGTGAAGATGGATATCCTCGTGAAGGGGAGCAAGGTCGAAGCCCTGGCGATGATCGTGCACCGCACGACCGCCGAGCGTCGCGGCCGCGCGGTGTGCAAGAAGCTCAAGGAAGAGATCTCGAAGCACCAGTTCGAAATCGCGATCCAGGCCGCCCTGGGTGGCAAAGTGATCGCCCGCGAGACGATCTCCGCCGTGCGCAAGGACGTGACCGCCAAGTGCTACGGCGGCGACATCAGCCGCAAACGCAAGCTGCTGGAAAAGCAGAAGGAAGGTAAGAAGCGGATGAAGTCGTTCGGCGAAGTCGACATCCCACAGAAGGCGTTCCTGTCGGTGCTGGAAGCGCGTGGCGACGAGGGGTGATGACCAGCGGGATCAGCCGGAACGCGCTAGCGTCCGGTTTCTTCGCGACAACCATGGGCGAGCGCCCTGCGGCTGATGGATTCGACCTGCACTTCATCCTGCTTGTTTAAGGCTGCCTTTCACACGAACCTTACTTCGGCGATGTCGCTGGGTTCGAATCCTTCTGAACCACCGCGCTCGGCCTCCAAGCGGCGGCGATCAACAGCATCGCTAGCGGGGTCAGGTGCAGCAACAATCGCTGACTTGACCCGCCGAGGTACTCTTTCAGGCCCACGGGAGCCAGCAGCAATGCGGCGAGGGTCAACGCCATCGCGAATGCCAGCAACAGAAACCGCTGCGGGACGGCCCAGCTGCGGCGCGGGGAGGAAACGACCGCCAGCAGCAGCAGGCCCCACGGCAGCCCGGTCTTCCACCAGTCCAGGCGGATCAGCTGGACCAGTTCCTGAAGGAGTTCCGCAGTGCGGGCTGGGACCGCAGCAACAGGCCGGACGGGGAGCCCGTGGCGGTAGACCATCCACGGAGTCAGCAGGAACGCAGTGAACAGCACAAAGATGCTGATCCCGATCAGCTCCGCTCCCCAGCCTCGAAAGACCCCCATCTGCTGTCCCTCGGCACTGGAGCCTCCTCGGCTTCCCAGTGTGGCCAGGCACCAGGCCAGCACGTGTCCCAGCAGATAGATCAGCCCTTCGCTCTTCGTAAAGACGCAGCTGGAGGCCATGCCCGAGGCGATCAGCAGGCGGCTCGCGCGGACCCTGCCCCGCTCGGTTTGCAGTGCGTCCCACAGCATGAGCAGCGCGACTCCGTGAAAGCTGGCTGCCGGAACATCCGCCATGCGGGCCAGCACTCCAAACTCGGGAACCCACATCAGCGGCATGACCGCCAGCCCTGTGGCCAGGATCCAGCCCCACGCCACAGCTGTCCGCCGACCGAGGACACCGGCAAAGCTCAATGCGAGTCCTGCCAGACAGAGCGGCGACCAGATCCCGGTGGCGATCTCGCTTGGTCGTCCCAACAGCGCCGCCAGATGTCGCTGAGCGAGGGGCAATAGCAGCGGTCGTCGGAAATGCGCGGGGTAGCCACCCTCGGGAACCAGCTCCGGGGCATCGATCGTGCCGGTCTCCAACAGGACTTTCGCCTGCCGTTCAATCTCGACTCGGTCCGGCCCCGATGGCTGGCCCTCTCCGTCGAGGTCCGGAGGAAACAGTGATAGACCAAAGGCTCCGGCAAGAACCAGCCCCAGAGCCACGCGGAAGAACCGCGTCAAGAACGGGCTGGAGGGGACGTTGGCCTGAACCGGCAGGGACTGCTTGCGGCGCAAGGACATCCCTGTCGCAACGAGCCCTAGTAAGGAACCGAGAATTGTCTGCCTCCACGCCAGCGACGCATTCAGTCGGCCCCCGCAGTCGGACCAGACGAACCCCGCAGCTGCGGTGAAGCTGACCCCCAGCAGGATCGAGAGTCCCCAGATCTCGGCCTGTGGGCGAGGCGTTTCGATCGTGCCGCAGATGCGGTCAATCAAGGTCAGTATCGACCGCCCGGTAAATACGACGCCCAGGATCGCGATGAGCACGACGAACGGTTCGGACATGCGGAGCTTTCGGGGACAGTGGGGGCTGCCGAGCGAGGAGAGTTCAGAACCGCGAATCATGAACTCGCAAAGCCTTGCAGAGCAAGCAATCTCGCGCATTTGGGAGGGCGAATCTCCCGCCGAGCCGCGACTTCAGGAGAACCTTGCTCCTTCGCATGCGGCTCGGCGGGAGCCTCGCCCTCCCGACTTTTTGGCTTCATCGACCGGCGTGCCGAGGTGATCGGCACTTCCTCCCTGTTCCGAACCGGGCAGAAATGCGTACTCTATGGAAGTTGCCGCTGTGACTTCCCTCTGTGCAGGTTCTGAAGATGGCTGACCAGACCGATTTGCCCGATCCGTCGGAGAAGACCTTCGTCATGTCAGCTTCTTCCCTGAAGCCGGATGGCAAGGTCGCCGACGACGTCCAGTCTCGCATTGGCCAGATGTTCGGTGAGTTCAAGCTGATCAAGCGGCTGGGCGTGGGGGGGATGGCCGAGGTCTGGCTGGCGGAACAAGCCAAGCCGCGGCGGCGTGTTGCCTTGAAGTTCATGCACCCGGATCTGATGGGGGACCCGCTCTACGTGAAACGCTTCGAGCGCGAGGCCGATGCAGCTGCGGGGCTGACTCACGCGAACATCGTGCAGGTCTTCTCGACCGGGACGATCGAGAACCAGCACTACATCGTTCAGGAGTACGTCGAAGGCCAGACACTGCGGGACTATTTGAAGAAGCTGGCCTCGCAGAACAAGAAGATCAGCGTCAATGCCGCGCTGCAGGTTCTGCGCCAAACCGCGTCCGCGCTGGAGACCGCCGCAGCTCAGGGAATCGTGCATCGGGACATCAAGCCCGAGAATATCATGCTCACCGAAAAGGGGGCGGTGAAGGTGGCCGACTTCGGACTGGCCCAGTTCGATACGGGTGGCGAAAAGCTGAATCTGACCCAGGCCGACACCACGATGGGGACTCCGCTCTATATGAGTCCCGAACAGATCCGGGCGGAGAAGCTCGATCAGCGGTCAGACCTGTACTCGTTCGGGGTGACGGCCTATCACATGCTGTGCGGACAGCCGCCGTTCAAGGGCGACTCCGCGATGGCCGTGGCTGTGCAGCATCTGAATGATCCCCCGGCCCCGCTGCTGGAGCGGCGATCGGACCTGCCCAAGCCGCTGGCCGATCTGGTTCACAAGCTGCTGCGGAAGAAGCCGGAGGATCGCTACCAGTCGTTCACGGAGGTCCTGGAAGACATTCGAACCCTCTCCAAAGCCAACAAGACCGGGACTCTCGCCGAAGTGGCAATCGCCGACAGCGAGCCCGAGGTGGCCCTGCCTCCCGCTCGACGGCTGCTGGGCAAGCGCCCCTGGTTGACTCTGTCGCTGCTGGCTTTGCTGACCGGCAGTGCCAGCGCGGGCGTGGGCTGGCTGGTGCGCGATCGGATCGGTCCCGCGCACGCTGCCCCGTTTCGTGTCGAGAAGAAGGCCTCGGCCGAAGCCCAGTACATCCACGCGATGTTTCTGGTCAACAATGAAGATGCCTGGACTGCGGTTCCCAAGTACTTTGGAAACGACCTGAAAGAGAAGGTCTGGGTCGAGCGGGCCGAGGAACAACTGCTGCTGTATTACCTGAAGGATACGCGGCGAGGACCTCAGGCCGATGCGCAGATTGAGAAGATGAAGCAGCTGCGGGGCGACAAGGACCGGCTGTTCGTAATCGGTCGTTTTGGCGAGGCCTACCGCGCCGCTGGCAAGGGAGAACGCTCCGTGGCGAAAAGTATCGCCGACAGCGAAGCGAATCGGTTCGCCGCGGTCCTGGATGGCCCCTGGGCCACTATGCTGGATGATCTGCGGACAATGCTGACAGGCGGCCCGCCCCGCGGTTCCCAGCCCCCGGGGCCGCCGCGGTAAGGTCCCGGACTTCTCGTCATCGCGCGGGCGGCGTACCATGTCGGTGTCCGCGTCGTCGAGGAGTCTGTTGTGATCTCTGTTTCCGCATGGATGGTGAGTCTTTCGCTCCTCACGGCATTGCCGGTTGAGGCGACGCGTCTGGATGGCCAGAAGCAAAGCGGCGAACTGAACGGGCTCTCCGCGACTTCACTTCAGCTGCAGTCAACCTCGGGGGCGGTCGAGATCCCGATCCGAGACTTGCAGGAGTTGAAGCTCGGCAGTACCGCGCCAGCAGCGCCGCTGCAGTTGCAGCTCGTCGATCAGTCGACCCTGGGTGGAGAGACGCTGTCTGTCGCAGCGGGCATACTGACGCTGGAGAGTGCGGAACTCGGGTCGCTCAAGATTCCCACGGAGCGGCTGCGGAGCCTGCTGCTGTCCCCGCTGGAAGCCGCTCAAGGGCCAGCGTGGGAGGAGATGAAGGCGAAGGTCTCGCAGTCGGACCTGCTGATCGTTCGCAAGGGAGAGAACCTGGACTTCGTGGGCGGGACCATCGGCTCAATCGACGAGCAATCGGTGGCAGTGATCTCCCGCGGACGAGAAGTCAAAGTGCCCCGCGAGAAGGTCGCCGGTGTCGTCTATGCCACGCACCCGATCGTTCCCGGCAGCCCGACCTGCGAGGTCGTGACAGCCCGGGGAAGTCGCCTGCGCGCGAAATCCGTCGTCATTCAGGACGGGCGGGCGCAGCTGGAACTCGTGGGCATTCCGGCGATTGGAATCCCCGCCGAGTCCTTGCAATCGCTCGATTTTGCACTGGGGCGGATTCAGCCCCTGATGAAGGCGTTGTCGCGACAGACGCTCCCAACCGGGGTTTCCGAGAGCGTCGTCGCCATTCGCAGCCACGCCTACTCCCCCAACAGCTTCGAGAAGGTCCCGCTCAAGCTGGGCGACAAGACCTACAACGATGGACTGCTCGTGCATCCGCAGACCAAGCTTGAGTTCACGCTGAACCGACAGTTCCGCAAGCTGCGCGCGATTGTCGGAATCGACGAGAACTCGACAGAGCGTGGACGATTTGAACCCGTGGTACAGGTCAAGATTCTGGGCGACGGGCAACCGATCTGGGAACAGACCGTGCGCTGGGATGCAGCCCCGGTCAGCCTCGAATTGGAAGTGGCCAATGTGCGGACACTGGAACTGCAGACCCTCAGCGAGGACGGAAAGATCGGGCCGCTCCGGCATCTGGATCTGGCGGATGCCAAGCTGATTAAGTGAATCGGGGCCGTCGGATAACGGGACGTTTTTTGAGAGCAGGGCATGGAGGGAATGGGCGGGACGCCCATACTACGTTTTTCGAGAGACTCCTGGGCGCTGTTACAATCGGTTCGATTGGTAAGAGTTGTACGATTCGCGAGTAGTCTGCCAACCGTCAGAGCATTTTTGCCCCGTCACTCCGTGGAGCTGTTGCCCGGAAGCTACGTTTGCTGGAAGGAGTGTTTCACAGACACCCCCACTCCCTTGGAGCTGGCCATGCGCCCTGTCAGACAGCCATCAATGCCTTCACGCCGCGGCGCTGCTGCCGTGGAAATGGCCATTGTGCTGCCTGTGTTCTTCATGGTGGTCATGGGGATCGTTGAGTTCGGTCGGGCGATGATGGTCGGCCAGCTGGTCACGAATGGGGCTCGCTATGGAGCCCGCATCTCGGCGTTTGATGGCTCGACGAATACGGATGTCACGACGAGCGTGAAAACCTTTGTGTCCAACACCGTCGGGGTCCCGGCCGCGGATGTAAATGTTGATATCGCGGTCGACCCCGGTCCGGGAAATCCTGACCCGGCAGACAACCTGTCAGTGGCCATGGCCAAAGATGTCTGCAAGGTCACCGTACGAATCCGTTTCGATAAGGTCGGTTACCTCGCTGATCGGTATCTCTCAGCTGCGGAGCTGAAGGGAATTTGCGTGATGCGTCACGAGTAATGGTGCCCGCAGAGCCCTCTCCGAGTGCATCCGGCCCGACTTGAGTCGAAGTCGAAAGCAGTACACACTGCACTCCTGTGAGGAGTTTCCGGCGGTCGGGTTGTGACGATCGGTCAGACCTCGCAGGCTGCAAGCGACGGATTCTCAGAAAACCGCTCAATCGCAATGAATCGATGCGAGTTGGATTTTTTCGGGTCGATATCTCCGAAAGAACGCTCAGCTGGGGCCCCAGGGAAGGGAAGATGCCGCGATGAAGAACTGTCGCTCCGCCATGGCGGTGAAGCTGTTGGCCGGTTTGTTTCTGGCACTCCTCTCAGCCCCGGCCCAGGCCCAGTTTGGCCCGGTGATGTCCGCAGCGGGGGGAACCAACCGCTCGATGGGCGGCGCTTCGACGGCAGCCCCGATTTCGGCTGCGGGTGCCCTCTACTGGAACCCGGCGACGATGTCGGCCCTCGAACACGACCAGATGGAATTGGGAGCTGAGCTGATTCTGCCCCAAGCCCGGATGTCTTCGTTCGTTCCGGCGAATACCTTTGGCCCCGGGGTCCCTCCCATCGACCTGCAGGGACAGACCGAGGCGGAAGACTCGGTTTTCGCGATCCCGACGCTGGCACTGGCGTTCGGAGCGGAAGACTCCTCGATCACCTACGGCCTGGGAGTGCATGCTCTCGCCGGCTTTGGTCTGAACTATCCAGGCAGCACGACCAATCCGCTGCTCACCCCCCCTGCCCCGGTCGGTCTGGGATTCGGGCCGATTCAGTCGGAGTATCAGGTCGTGCAGATTGCCCCGGCGATCGCCTGGGAAGTCTCCGAAGGCTGGTCGGTATCGTTCAGCCCGATGCTGAATATCGGGAAGGCCCAACTCGATCCGCTGGCTGTCGCGGCTCCTGATGACGCCAACGGAGACACCTTCGCGACCTACCCGAACGGTACCCACTCGCGAAGTGCGTGGGGCGGCGGATTCGGTTTGGGTACCTACTACGATGCCGGTCTGTGGCGGTTCGGAGCCTCCTACAAGAGCCCGCAATGGTTCGAAACATACACGTTCCACACAGCCAATGAACTGGGTGTGCCGCGAACCGTCGACTATCGTTTGAACATCCCGCAGATCGTCTCGATCGGAACCTCGTACGTCGGGTTTGAAGGGGTCACGCTGGCCGCGGACGTGCGGTATCTGGACTACGCCAATACCGAGGGGTTCGGCGACTCGGGGTTCAATCCCGATGGTTCGCTGAGCGGCCTGGGCCTGAAGAGCATCTTCGCGGTCGCATTGGGGGCTCAGTTCCAGGTGACCGATCGGCTCACCACTCAGGTCGGCTATACCTGGAGCGAGAACCCCGTCTCCAGCCGCGAAACGATGGCCAACATTGCCTCGCCGCTGGTGATTCAGAACATGGTCTCGATGGGTCTGTCCTATCAGGCCACCGATGCCCTGGCCCTGACGCTGGCCTATACGCACGCGTTCGAGAACTCGCAGCGCGGCCCGATCACCCTGCCGATGGGGGCCATCCCCGGAACCTATATCAAGAGCAGTGCGTCGGTCGACATGATCACACTGGGGGCGATCGTCAAGTTTGGACCGCACCGCCGCTGAGACTTGCCCCAGTCGGCCGTTGTAACCGTGGGACGGGCCCCTTGGGCCCGTCCGGCGTAGCAGAATTCGTAAGAATTCTGGCGTCAGGTGTTAGGTCGAATCGTCGGCTGCGCTGAGGTACCCTCACCCCCAGCCCCTCTCCCGGGGGAGAGGGGGGCAGGATGTCAATTGGACTGTCTACGCCATTCCGAGCTTGGCCCGCAGCGAGTTCAGCAGTGACTGCGCCTGACCGATGTCGGCCTTCTGCCGCACGGGATCGTGCGGGATTTCCCGCTCGATCGTCAGCGGCCCGGTGTAGCCGAGTTCCTTCAGCGTTCGCAGGTACGTCTCCATCCCGACGTCCCCTTCCCCGAGAGCCACTTCGCTCCCCCAGGACTTGCCGCGCTGGCCGTCGGCGGCCCACTTGCCGTCCTTGCAGTGGACGCTGCGGACGTATTTGCCGACCTTCTTGAGCGCCTCAATCGGGTCGCCCGTGCCGTACAGAATCATGTTGGCCGGGTCGAAGTTGATGAACAGATTCGGACGCTGCACATCGTGGATGAACTCCAGCAGGTGATCGGCTGTCTCCTGACCGGTCTCGAGGTGCATATTCTGGCCGTTGCGAGCCAGATGATCGAGCAGGTCACGCGTCGTCACCAGCAGGTCCTGGTAGCTGGTGGTCGTGCGCTCGGGCACAAAGCCGATGTGCATTCCGACCACATCACAGCCCAGCAGCCGCGCGAAGTCGGCGATCTCCTTGGCTTCCTTCACTCGCTCGGCCCGAGTGGCCTCGGGGACCAGCCCGACCGTGCGAGCTGTGGTCGGGATGTCAGCGTAGCTCTCCCCTTCGAAGCCGCAGAAGACACACGTGATCGTGATCCCGGCCTCGGAACAGCGCGCCAGGAACTTCTCGGCCGCAGCTGCGTTGCGAGTCCCGGCATGGGGAGCGTGAATCTGGACACTGGGGATTCCCAGTTCCTGAGCCACGCTCAGATGCACTCCAAGCCCCGCATCGATCGAGGTGAAAACGCCAATCGGCCACTGTCCCATGGTCTACTCCGCAGGGTGGGTGAAACGGCACCCGCGCAGCTGGATGCCACCGGGCGAACTGCCCGATGGTATCCGCCGGAACCTGTGACGCCAACCTGACCGAACCCTGTCGTCCAAGCGACCTGACCGGGAGCGGAAGGCGACGTCAGAAAATCCCCTAGAACCAGAGGTCTTTCGACGTCGGGGTCAATGTGGACGTCCGGTTCGTGAGCCCCTCAATGGTGTTCCGAAACAAATTGAGCGAGTCGTTCCCGTCGCCGCCATTGATATTGAGATCGCTGATTTCTCCGTCTGCAGAATCGTCGCCCAATTTGGTGTTCTTGATGTTCAGCTTGTCGTTCGACGATCCCATGTCGACGAACATATCTCCCTTCACCTGCACGAAGTTGATGTTCACGCGATCTGTACCGGAGCCCATCGAGATATCCAGGTCATCGGTGATGTCCAGATCGCCGGTTGCCGTCGAACTGTTGCCCTTGATCGCCAGGTAATCGTTGCCAGCGTTCATCGAAATTCGAAGATCGTCGAAGTCGTCAAACTCGAACGTGAATGTTCGTCCCATAACGCCATTGATCCGGGTACTGCTTAGGCCCCGAACCGTGTAGACATCCGTGGAGTTCTGGACAATTTCGATGGAATTTGAGGAGCTATCCCCCGTGATGACGATGTCGGTGAGCCCGTTGGTGGTGACACGGCTGACAGTGACATTCCCGGCGAGCAACACGCGCTGCTCCAGCGCGGGAGTCGAATTGTGGGACTGGGCGGAACGGCGACGTGACATGGAACTCTCCGTGTTGAAGTGGTGGCGGGAAATCCGCTCACTGCACTCGGCACAGTTTTAACGAAAAGCGGACGAATGTCCATTAGGAACGAATGTCCATGTGGATTGTCTCGAATGCCCTGTTCAGGTCATTCGCGACTGACTACTTGCCCTCTGGCCGAAAACGATTTCCGGTTTTCGCGATCTCCTGGTGAGATCACTGTGGGTCAGATCGTTGCTGCGCGGGAAGGCACGCATCCCGAGCTGGGGGGGGCTGCTATCGAGTTACCGCAACTAACTCTTGACTGTTGTGGGCAGCGAAATCGGTCGTGATTTGCAGTCAAAGGTGTCTCCCTCAGACCTGGTGCAGGAGACCTGCCTGGAAGCCAGTCGAGATTTCGCGTCGTTCACGGGACGTTCCGCAGAGGAGTTTCAAGGTTGGCTGCGACGGATTCTGCTGAACAATCTGGCCAACGAAGGTCGTCGATTCCGCAGCAGCGAGAAACGGGGGCATCGTCGCGCCATCGATTTCCATTTCACGGAGCGACTCGGGAGATTCGCATCACACGCGGACTTCGATACTCCGAGAATTTCAAGCCGCAACTTCGACTCCCCCTGGAGCCCGATACAGTGGCACTGTTTCGTCTGAAGCCCGATACCGATTCGATTCCTGACGAGACGGGAAAGGGTATGCCACTTCAGAGAGTTCCACAGTCCCCACTCCCGTAAAGGCCGATAGAACCTCCTTTTCGTCACAGCTTGCCTGATTGCGAAACTTCTCGGCACGCGACGAGCCAGCCTGTCCGGCACTCGTTCTGGAACTGTACAGCTCTGCACCAGAGAAATGGCTTCGGCAGAAAGTACGGGTCGGTCGATGGAATGAACGTCGAGAGGAGCTGTTGCGCGAATGGCCCTCTCCACCGAGGAGGACAAGAATGTCCCAGGCTGGCATGTGGCTGGAAATTCGCAAGGGACGCACCGGGTTTCCGCTGCGCCCGATCTCGGGCGATCGTTTTTTGATCGGAGCGGGCAGTCATTGCCACCTGCAGCTGGGCGGCGACACGATGCCGATGCTGCACAGCCTGCTGGTCATTGATGGGAAGCGGGCCTACCTGGAAGCGGTCGTGCCGATGCCCGCACTGCAGGTGAATGGCCAGGCTCGCCGGGCCGTCGAACTGGTCGACGAGGACCACGTCACGATCGGTGAGTTTGAGTTTGTGTTTCATCGTCTGGTCTCCTCCGAACCGGCAGCCGGCGTCGCAGAGGCCCTGCCCTCCGCCGAGCAGACGACGTATGACAACCTGATGCAGATGTCGGTCCCGCAGCTGGTCGCACGCATCGAGGATGAGATTCACGAGATTCACGCCTTCGAAGCGGGCCGGGAGGCGGGGGCCAGTGCCCTGCTCGAAGCTGCCCGTCATGCAGCGGCTGCAACTCCGCTGGCCTTGCCGATGGCCGACTTCCGCAAAGAACCCACCGCAGAGAAGTCGCTCATTGAGCAACTCCGCGAGCAGACGACTCAGCTGTTGGAAGCTCACCGCGCGATGGCTGCGCGGCTGCAGGAGATGACGGACCAGCTGACCCAGCTGGAGCGTCAGCCGCTGCGTGTCAGTGCTTGAGATACGTTTTACTGCGGTGCTTCGGCAAATGGGGGCGAGTTTCTTACTCCCTCTCCTCAAGGAACGTCTAAGCATCCAGGAAATCGGCATCTGAGGAGAGGGCCGGGGTGAGGAGCGGAGCATGTCCCCCTCACCCCGACCCTCTCCCCCGCATGTGAGTCTGAGTCTCGATTCACATCGATTGCGGGGGCGAGGGAGAAATCCTGTTCAGGTGACCAATGATTTCGACGCACACACGCTGGCAAGAGACACCGGGGCGGACATCAGAATTCTTACGAATTCTCATACAGGTCACTTGTTGAGAATGCGTATCCTTCACGCGCGGTTATCACAAGCATTTGATCCAATTGTGCAAGACGCTTCGGCCCATCTGGGGTAACATGCAGGACTCGTGACTCGCACTTCGAGAACGAGATTCGACTTCTGCAGGTGCTGATGATGAGTTCACTCCGACTGCTGAGTGGGGGACACGCGGGCTGGGGAGCCCTGCTCCTCGGGATCTTTCCGGGCGTGATGCTATCGGCTGCAGAGCCGGTGCGGTTCGGCCGCGATGTGCTGCCGATCCTGTCAGCCAACTGCTACGCCTGCCACGGACCGGACGCGAACGACCGCAAGGCCAATCTCCGGCTTGATCTGGAAGCTGACGCGAAAGCCGCACACGATGACGGCGTGCCGGTCGTCCCCGGCAAGGTCGACTCCAGCACGCTGATCGCCCGGATCATCAGCACCGATCCGGACCAGGTGATGCCGCCGCCCGACTCGCACAAGACGCTGAAGCCCGAGCAAATCGAAACGCTCAAACGCTGGGTCACCGAGGGTGGAGCCTGGGGCCAACACTGGTCGTTCGAGCCGATCGTGCGAGGCAAGTATGACCTCGACGAAGGCCAGACGGTCATCGATCTGCTGATTCAGACGGAACTCGGAAAGAAAAGTCTCCAGCTGCGCGAACCCGCCCCCCCGCATCAGTTGGTGCGGCGGGCCTACCTGGATTTGATCGGAGTTCCGCCGACGATCGAGGAGGCGGACGCCTTTGCTGCGAACCCGACCGAGGCAGCCTGGGAGAAGTTGATTGACAATCTGCTGGCCCGCCCCGAGCTTGGGGAACAATGGGCCCGCGTCTGGATGGACCTGGCCCGCTACGCCGACACCAAGGGATACGAAAAGGACCTGGGCCGGACGATGTGGCCCTACCGCGACTGGCTGATCCGCTCGATCAACGCCGATATGCCGCTCGATCAGATGACGGTCGAACAGCTGGCGGGTGACCTGCTGCCAGGCGCGACAACCGACCAGCTGATCGCGACGGCCTTTCACCGCAACACGATGAGCAACGACGAGGGCGGGACCGATGACGAGGAGTTTCGCACGATCGCCGTCAAGGACAGGGTCGACACCACATTGCAGGTCTGGATGGGGCTGACTGCCGGGTGCGCGAAGTGCCACACTCACAAGTACGACCCGATTTCGCAGGCCGATTACTACAGCCTGTATGCGATCTTCAATCAGACCCAGGACGCCGACCGGTACGACGACTTCCCGACGCTGGAGATTCCGTCGGCGGAACAGAACGAGCAGCGCCAGTCACTCACTGCGAAGATCGCGGACCTGAACGCCCAGCTGAAGGCTGCCAAGGCAGCTGATGTCCAGCGTGATGACCAGCGGTGGCAGATCCCGGCCCCGGTCGAGCTGACATCGAAGAACGGAGCCACTCTCCAGGCCCAGCCCGATGGATCGCTGCTGGCCAGCGGTGACTCCCCGGCCGAAGAGGTCTACACGCTCAAATTGACACTGAAGCCCGGCAAGCACACCGTGCTGCGGCTGCAGGCTCTGTCGGAAGTGGCGAATGAGTATGTCGGCGTCGGTCGCAACCCGCGCGACCCGAACTTCGTGCTGTCGGAGATCGAGGCCGAAGTGGCGTCCGCCACGGGAACCAGGAAGCTCGTTCTGGCCAACCCGCGAGCCGACTATGAACAAGGCGGCTGGCCCATCAAGAACTCGCTCGATGGAGATACGAAGACCGGCTGGGCGATCAGCCCGCGGCAGAAGGAAGACCATGTCGCCCTGTTCGACTTCGCCGAGCCGCTGACACTCGACGCAGAGTCGACGATCACGATCACGCTGCGGCAGCACTACGGAGATTCCCTCACGCTGCGACGGTTTCGGATCTCGACGATCAGCGACGACCCGGCGAGCCTGAAACTCGAACAGCCCTCGTCGGAAGAGACGCGAAAGCTAACCGATGCGGTCGCAGCTGCGACCCGCGAACTGGAGGCGGTGAACGCCAGCATTCCCAAGACACCGGTGCTGCGCGCTGTGGCGACCGAGCAGATTCGCGAGACGAAGATTCACAAGCGCGGGAACTTCCTCGATCCGGGTGATGTGGTGTCGGCGAAGCTGCCGGAGGGGTTGCAGTTTGTGGCGACCACGCAACCTGCGGAAACCCTCACCCCCAGCCCCTCAGACGGCGTCGATCGCCTCGTGTTCGCCCAGTGGTTGACCGCTCGCGAGAACCCACTCACAGCTCGCGTCTGGGCCAACCGGATCTGGGCGCGGCTGTTTGGGATCGGGATCGTCGAGACCGAGGAAGATTTCGGAGCCCTTGGAATTCCGCCGACTCATCCGGAACTGCTCGACTGGCTGGCGGCGGAGTACCGTGACAACGGATGGTCGCTGAAGAAGCTGGTCAAGACGATCGTCATGAGCCGGGCCTATCGGCAGACCTCTGAAATCACGCCGCAGCTGCGAGAAGCCGATCCGCGAAATCAGCTGCTCTCGCGGGGGTCGCGTTACCGGTTACCGGCAGAGACGATTCGCGATCAGTCTCTGGCTGCAGCGGGACTGCTCTCGAACAAGATGGGCGGCCCGCCGGTGATGCCCCCGCAACCGGATGGGCTCTGGCGGTCGACCTACAACGGGCAGAAGTGGGTCAACGCCGAAGGCGAAGACCGATACCGGCGCGGGCTCTACACTTACCTCAAACGCACGACCCCGTACCCTTCGCTGACGACGTTCGACGGAGGCAGCGGAGAGGTCTGCCAGATCCGCCGTATCCGAACGAACACGCCGCTGCAGGCCCTCGTGACGCTCAACGATCCGGTCTATCTGGAAGCAGCAGGTGCCTTGGCGGTGCGGATGCTGCAGCAGAAGGATCATCGGGCTGAGTACGGGCTGCGACTGGCCTTGATTCGCCCCCTGCGAGCCGGCGAGGCCCAGCCGCTGGAGCGGTTGCAACTCGAAGTGTGCGAGACCCTGCAGTCCGACCGTGAACGCGCGATCTCGCTGATTCAGTCCACCCGAGCCACGAAGCCCGACGGAGTCTCCGAGGCCGAGTTTGCCAGCTGGATCGTCGTCGCCAACACGATCCTGAACCTCGACGAGTTCCTGACCAGGAACTGACCCGCGCTGGTTCCGGCCCCCCTCTCCCCCCGGGAGAGGGGCTGGGGGTGAGGGTTACCTCGCCTCTGGTTGATTCTCGCTCCAACCCAACTCTCCTGATCGTCGGCCCTCACCATGAACCCTCTCCTCGATCACTGCACCAGCCTGACCCGCCGCCATCTGCTGAGCACAGCCGGACTCGGAATCGGGTCGATGGCAGCTCAGGCCCTGCTGGCCCGCGACGGGTACGCTGCCGAGCCCGCCGCTCAGGGCCAGAAGCCGATGCTGGCCCCCAAAGCCAAGCGGGTGATCTACCTGCACATGGCCGGGTCGCCGTCTCAGCTGGAGCTGTTCGAGCACAAGCCGGACCTGCAGAAGCTGCACCTGCAGGACTGCCCAAAGTCGTTTCTGGAAGGGAAGCGGTTTGCGTTCATCAAGGGGGTGCCCAAGATTCTGGCGGGGCAGTTCACGTTCAAGCAGTACGGCGAGAGCGGACAGTGGATCAGCGAGCTGTTGCCGCATTTTGCCTCGGTGGCGGACAAGGCGTGCGTCATTCGCACGATGCAGACCGATCAGTTCAACCATGCTCCGTCCCAGCTCTATCTGCATACCGGGACGCCGCGGCTGGGGAACCCGTCACTCGGGTCGTGGGTCACGTATGGGCTGGGCAGCCCCAATGAGAACTTGCCGGGGTTTGTGGTGCTGCTGTCGGGCGGAAAGACTCCGGACGCTGGAAAGTCGCTGTGGGGCTCGGGGTTCCTGCCCTCGGTCTATCAAGGGGTCCAGTGCCGCACCGCGGGAGATCCGGTGCTGTATCTGAGCGATCCCGGCGGCATGGACCGGGCCTTGCGGCGGAGGATGCTCGACACGCTGGCTGAGATGAACGCAGCTGAGTTCGCCCGCAGCGGCGACGCCGAGACTCAGACCCGCATCTCGCAGTATGAACTCGCCTATCGCATGCAGGTCTCGGTCCCCGAAGTGATGGACATCTCCAAGGAGCCCAAGCATATCCTGGAGATGTACGGAGCCCAGCCAGGGTACGTCTCTCCCGCCGAAGGGGCGGACGATCCGCGAGTGCTCTACAAGGGGGATGACCCGACCTTCGCGAACAACTGCCTGCTGGCGCGACGCCTGGTCGAAGCGGGCGTGCGGTTCGTTCAACTCTATGACTGGGGCTGGGACCATCACGGGTCCTCGCTCGGAGAGAGCATCGATGAGACGCTGCCGATCAAGTGCCAGGCCTCAGACAGGCCGATTGCCGCGCTCATTCGCGACCTCGCCCAGCGCGGGCTGCTGGATGAGACGCTGATCGTCTGGGGCGGCGAGTTCGGCCGGACTCCGATGATGCAGAACAACGTCCGGTCGGAGCTGAAGAAGGGCTACGTGGGGCGGGACCATCACCCGTATGCCTTCACGATGTGGATGGCCGGCGGCGGGGTCAAAGGGGGGCTGGCGTACGGGAAGACGGACGAATTCGGGTACTATCCCGTCGAAAATCCCACTTCCGTCCGGCACCTGCAGGCGACCATACTGCATCTGCTGGGACTCGACCCGCACCGGTTCAGCTACCTGTACCAGGGGCTGGAGAACCGGCTGATCGGGCCGACGGACGAGGGTCAGGTGCTGAAGGAGATCATTGCCTGAAGAGGGGCAGTGGGGAATGGGCAGTGGGGGGAAGACAAGGGCGACACGGAACGACCGATGCACTTCCCACTGCCCTCCGACCTCCGATCTCACTTGCACGGATGTAACGGTCGTAGGGTTTGTGCCTGACTGGCTGATTTGGAGGAACGGATTGAGTCGATGGATGGACGGTCGGACGAATAGCGGATCCGGAGGCGAATCGGGACGTGGCTGATCTGGCGTCACCAGCGATTGTCAAAGCGATTCCCTGGGGTGCCCTGGGAATCTCGCTGGTGGTGCATTTGACGGGGCTGGGGATTGGAGCGGCCATTGCGCTGGCTCCCGCCGCTGTCGAGTCGATCCCCCAGCTGGAGATCTCAACGGAAGAGACGCCCGAAGAGGCGACTGCGACTCCGATCGTGATGAACCTGACGCAGTGGCAGCCGACTCCGTCCGGGGGCAGCCCGAATCCGCTGGCGGATGCCGCTCCGGTCGAACTGATCCCGGATGCCGAGACTCTGCTGGCGGAGAGACCGCTGGCCATTGGAACGGGAACCGACCTGAACTTCACGGAAGTGATCGGTGAAAGCGGCGTTGGAAGCGGGACCGGCAGTGGCGAGGGGAACGCTGACGGAGAGGGCTTCTTCGGTCTGGACCTGACCGGGGACCGCATAGTCTTTGTGGTCGATGCCTCGCGCAGTATGAATGCCCCCTACCCCGGCGAAGCCAAAAACCGCCTCGGGCGGGTGAAGATTGAGATCTACAACACGGTCCGCAAGATGACAGCTGACCAGAAGTTCTTTGTCGTGTTCTTCAACACCGAACCGATCCCGATGCCCGCCCGGGACATGATCCCTGCCGAGCCCGCGATCGTGCAGCCCTATATGGAGTGGATCTTCAAGCTCAAGGCCCAAGGGCAGACGAACCCGGAGTCAGCCCTACTGATGGCCCTGAAACTTCGGCCCGACAAAATCTACTTCCTCACGGACGGAGACTTCTCCTACCGCTCCGTCCGCTCAGTCCGCGAGGTGAACCGGGGTCGGGTTCCGATTCACACCGTCGGGTTCGGCGGCAAAGAGGGCGAGGCCAATCTCCGGGAGATCGCCAAGGACAGCCAGGCGACCTACCAGTACATTCCCGCCCCGGCGGATACACCTGCGGTCGATCCGAAGCCGGTCCAAGCTGCGGGGGGCACCCCGACGGACGCTCCCGCAGTGGTGAAACCTCAATAGAGGGCATCAGAGATTCGGCGCCGGGGACGAATTCCCCGGACGGCCGAATTCTCACATCTTCGGCTACTCTTCGGCGGCAGCGGCGCCTCCGCCAGCATCGGCCAGTTCGCCAGAGGCTTTGGCAGCCAGGATCTGCTCTTTCAGTTCCTGCAGGATCGCGGGGTTCTCTTCCAGATAGGCCCGAGCCTTTTCGCGACCTTGGCCGAGCTTCGTGCTTCCGTGGACGAACCACGAGCCGCTCTTGGCGATGAACCCGGCCAGCACAGCCATGTCGAGGACATCCCCCTCCAGGCTGATTCCGCGAGTGCCCAGCATGTCGAACTCCGAGATGCGGAACGGCGGGGCGATCTTGTTCTTGACCAGTTTGACCTTCATCCGGATCCCGATCGGCTTATCGCCGTCGTTCAGTGTCGCGATCTTGCGAACATCGGCCCGGACCGAGGCTGCGAACTTCAGGGCGCGACCGCCGGGTGTCGTCTCGGGGCTGCCGAACATCACGCCGATCTTCTCGCGAATCTGGTTGATGAAGATCACGCAGGTCTTGGCCTTGGAGATCACGCCAGTCAGCTTGCGCATCGCCTGGCTCATCATGCGGGCCTGCAAACCGACGTGCTTGTCGCCGATTTCGCCATCGAGTTCGGCCTTCGGCACGAGCGCCGCGACCGAGTCGATCACGATCACGTCGACCGCGTTCGACTTGATCAGCATCTCCGCAATCTGCAGGGCCTCTTCCCCGTGGCTGGGCTGGCTGACCAGCAGCTCTTCCAGGTTGACCCCCAGCCGCTTGGCCCAGCTGGGGTCGAGTGCATGTTCCGCGTCGATAAAGGCCGCGATTCCCCCGCCCTTCTGAGCACTGGCGATCACATGCAACGCCAAGGTCGTCTTTCCGCTTGATTCCGGTCCGAACAGCTCGATGATACGTCCGCGAGGAAATCCGTTGGCTCCAATCGCCAGATCGAGCGACAGACACCCCGTCGAAATCCCCTCGACGGCGGCATGGTGCGGGTCGGACAGCCGCATGATCGAGCCGCTGCCGAACGCCTTCTCGATCTGACCGAGAGCGTTGTTGAGCAGAGGATTGGTGCTGAGTTGTTCGGAGTCTGCGGCCCGCGACGCCTTGGCCTTGGCTGCCATGATCGATCCTTGAGAGTCTTGCTCGTTGATGCCACCTAGTGAACGCGTGATTAGTATATCAATCCGCGAAAGATTGCAACTGGGAATTTTTCGGAACGCCACCGGTGGGGGCATTCCCTGTCGGCGATTTCTCCGAAATCGCTGGGACGAAGTGACCGAAGGAATCAGCGTGCGGTGAACGCTGGGCCTGACCAGCGACTCGGGCCGATACAATTTGTTCAAGGTCATGGGGCGTGTTAGAGTTGCCGCGTCCTGTCTGCGAACGGCGGTCGCGGATTGTCGCCTTTCGTTCCACGAAAGGGCGCTCTTTTGCGGAGCAATAGGCGACACAGGTTGCAGGCAACACCGACGGTCATCACTCGCGAGCGAAGAACATGCGGCACACCTGGTTCGAGCGTCTGTCGCTGTTTAGCCGACGAGCTTGCTCGCCGTGCCGCGCTCTTGCGGATCTGTTTCGCATGTCGGCACGTCGGGCGAGCCCGACGGCTAACAAGTCGAGTGCGAATGAGACCGCTCTCGAATCGCGTCTGCTGCTGGCGGCGAAGGTCATCGTGGCCCCGGCCTCGTACGAGTTCCGCGACATGGGGTTCGACCCGGCGACGCAAGAGGTCGGGATCGTCGGCTACGAGGGGACCGGCACCATCGGCGTCACGAAGATCGCGAAGCTGTTTGAAATCAACGAGGCCGGGAATGGGTTCACCGCTCAGACGCTCGTGGGGCTGGGACCGGGGACACAGGTGTTTGGGATTTCGAGTGATGCGTATCGGATTGCTGGTGTGTCGAAGAGTCCTGGGTCAATCGGAGCTGGAGAAGGGACGACGTGGATTCGTGTAGCTCCAAATGGACCCGTTGGAATCGGATATCTGGGATTGCCCTTCGTGTCATCGACATCCACTGCCGTTAGCGCTTGGCATGATGGAGTTGTTGGGGAGGCATCCGGAGCTCAAGCGGCAATGTTTTGGACTCAATCGACCGGTATCGTCGCTCTAGAAGGTCACGAAAACGGGTTGGCAGAAGCAAAGGATGTAAGTTCGGGTGGCGCAGTCATTGTCGGTTTTTCCACTCACGAAGTCTTCGATGGAGCCGCATACTACTGGGACTCCACCGGTATCCATAGACTGCCAGATTCCGTCACCAATGCGACGATGGTCCAAAGCGTCGCGTACTCGATCTCCCCCAGCGGCCGTTACATCGGTGGGTACGTTCTGCATCTCAATGACGAGACCGACAACAGCTACCAGAACGCGGCTGTCTGGAATGCGGACCGCGAGTTGATCCTGCTCACGGACGCCAGCGGCAATCCGTTCGAGGGGACTGTCCTCGACGTCAGCAACCACGGGTACGCCGTGGGGACGACAGTGGACGGTCGCGGGTTCATCTGGCACCCGTCGTTCGATGGCGTACAGTCACCGTTCACCGGAGCCCAGTACTTCGAGGACTGGCTCGCAGCCACTCCCGGTGGAACCACGCTGTCCTTCGCCTCGAAAGGGGTTGAAGCGATCGCCGAAGATCCGGTCGACGGGCAGCTGTTGTTTGCCCTCTCCGATTACGAAGCCCCCGGGGCCTCGGCGTTTGTCGAAGTCGATGTGGCTGGGATCGCCGACGCGCGGATCGTGACCTCAGCGGTGCATCAGGGGAAGCTGCCGGAGAACGTGGTCTCGACCGGGATCGCCACGCTGGAGGTCGGCCTGCGCGGGTCGGTGACGTTGGATGTCACGAAGCTGGACCGTGCGAGCCTGTTCATCGGAGACGACCGCAACACCACCAGCGGGCGGGTTAGCTCAGTGAAGATCAAAGATGTCGACGGCGATGGCTTCAAAGATGCGATCATCACACTGAAGTCGACCGGCACCCTCCGCCCCGATACGGTCCGTTTGAAGATTACCGGACAGCTGACTGATGGGACCCGCATCGATGGGTCTCGCACGGTGACGAGTACGACCCAGAGCGTGAACGCCTATTGGCAGGCGACGACGGGAACCGAGTGGAGGAGCATGCTGAGTGCCTATAACCGCGGGCTGAAGAAGACCTGGTGGTAACCGGCGAAGTGGGACGGGCCCATTGGCCCGTCCGGTAGCAGAATTCTGAAGTCCGACATCGGGCTGCATCGTGGGCTGCGCTGAGGCACCCTCACCGCCAGCCCCTCTCCCGGGGGGAGAGGGGAGGAAGAGTGTAGGACGGCCTTCCAGGCCGTCCTATGCGCAGTGCGGTTGTCGTAGTGACACGACGAACCGCGTCCGTGAGCTGCGCCTCACACAAAGAGACTTCGAATATCGTCGTTCCGGGCGGGACGGGCTGGAAAGCCCGTCCTACGAGTTGGCTTTTGGCAGCAGGTGCACGAAGTTCTTGCCAAGTCTCCCCCCGTAGTTCCCAGCGGAGATCACCTGCAGGCCGGGTGTGTCGCGGGTCGCTGCGATGGCGGCCTGTGTGGCCTGGGCGATCGTATCGAGGTCAGACCCATTGATGATGATCTCGCTGATCGAGGTCACTCCGGCGGGCACTTTCGAGGCCTCACCGAGTTTGTCCCGCAGCGAGGGGCAGAACGGGTGGTTCGTACTGGCGATCAGGAACGAGTACGCACTGCCGGCCTTGGACCCGCTGGAGGCCACTCCCCCGGGAAACGGCAGGATCACGTTCGGGACCCGGTTAACAGCTTCGACAGCCCGCTCGGCCGCCTCGATCGCGGCATCGACCGTCTCGCTCAAGAACCACAGATTTCCACCCATGATCCCATCGCGGAATCCGAACCGGCGGTCGATCACGAACTCGCCCATCATGATCGGCAGGACCCAGACCTTGCGCCCGAAGCGGGTCGCCCGGAACTGATGCCCGTCACCGAACAGTGCGATCTTCCGCCCCAGCTTAAAATACCCCTCGGTGTCGAGCAGGTTGAAGCAGGCCGTTGTCGGGCAGGTCAGGACGTTCTGACTCAGCCGAGTGAGCAGTACCCGCTCCAAGGCGGCTTCGCGATCTTTCTTGAAACGCGGCACGTGGAACTGCACGATCGCGCCCGGACGACCATCGGGAGTCGCAAACGACTCGTCCCCGCCCGGTCCCACATACCGATCCAGCCCGGCTTCGCAATCGCACAGGATCGAGCTGCTGGCGTTCCCGGTGGCTGCGTGAATCGCATGATCGAGCCAGCGGCGATCGCGGGCGGTGATCAGGACTTCGGAGTAGATACTGCGGAACGCTTCGGCGTAGGTGTCTTCGATGTGTGCGGGCACGGCAGCTGGGGAAAGAGTGGAGATCCGTCTCGCTGCAACATAGCGGGAGCGATGCAGGCGTTGAAGCGAACGGCCCGTGTTGAGTTCTCCCCCCCAGGAGCGGCACGGCGTGAGCCTGCCGAGTACGTCGCTTTGCGAGTCTCCCCACCGCGACCGATCAAGACTCGGCTGGCTCACGCCGTGCCGCTCTCGACTTCGCGGGCGATGCCCTACCCTCGCGTTCCGACGGGTTCGCGGCTGGGAGCCGGAGCGATCGGTGAGGGTGGTGCGGTCTGGTCCGGGGCGTAGTACTTGTCGTACTCGTTGTAGGCCACGCCTTCGTCGGTCGAGTAATCGACATCGTTGGCGATGACGCCATACAGCCGGATGCCGTGCGAGTCGATCGTCTCGCGGGCCCGCTGAGCGGCGGCTCGCTTATTCTTACCCATCCGGACGACCAGCAGCAGACCATCGATGTGCGGCGAGATGATCGCCGGATCGCTGACAGCCAGCATCGGCGGAGTATCGACGATGATCAGATCGTAGATTCCGCGAGCGGCCTTGAGCATGTCGGGCAGACGCTGGTTGGAAAGCAGCTCCGCAGGGCTGGAGGGGCACAGGCCCGCTGTCAGCATCGACAGACCAGGCAGGCGGGTCGAACGCACGGCGTTGGGCCACTCGATCTCGCTCATCAAGACATCGGTCAGGCCGATATCCTGCGGCAGGCCGAACAGCGTGTGCATCGTCGGACGCCGCAGATCGCCGTCGATCAGCAGGACCTTCTTCCCGGACTGAGCAATCGCGATCGCCAGATTGGCCGAGGTCGTCGACTTGCCATCGCCCGGTTCGGCACTCGTGATCTGAATCACTTTGTCCGTGCCGTCTTTCAGGCTGTGGAACAGCGTGGTTCGCAGCGAGCGATAGGCTTCCGCCTCGCGGGAACCAGGTCGGTGATAGTAGACCAGCGAGGGACTCATGCCGTTCAGCGTGGACAGCCGGTCGTTCAGCCGGAAACGCGGAACAGCTCCCATGATGGCGGCTCCGATGACGTTGCGAATCTCCTCAATCGACTTCAGCGTGGTGTCGTACCATTCGCGGAAGTAGGCCAGCCCGAAGACCGTGATCAGCCCCAGGATTCCGAACGCTCCGACGACCTTGATCACTTGCTTCAGCGACCGCTCGACACGAATGTCGTTCGTTCGCGACATCGAGTAGCCTTCCTGATCGCGGTTCAGCTCGAACGAGTTGATCTGGCCGATCACTCCGTCCAGTTCTTTTTTCTGGCGGGCAATGTCATCTTTGTAGCTCTGGTCCTGCACTTCGTAGCTGGACGCCTGGCGGGCGTCCTTCTCGGCTTCGGCATAGGCCTCGGTCAGAGAAACCTTGTCCGCCTGCAGCTCTTCAAGCTTGCTCTCCAGGACCTTCAGGTACTGCTGAGCCAGATTGGTGCCCGCAGCAGCAGCCCCGGCGGGAGCAGCTGGAGTGGCTGTCCCCAGATTGGGAGGAGTCAGCCCCTGGCGATAGTAGAAGTCCAGGATCGTCTCGATCTGCCGGCGGACCGTCAGCACGTCGGCATGCTTCTCACCCAGAACGAGCAGCAACCGCCGCTCCAGCATGCGGGCGGTCAGCAGCTGTTGGTCGAGTTCAGCTTTCCCGCTCGGAGCACTCATCAGGCCGGGAGCCCCGCCGCCCGACTCGCCCGGAGCCCCAGCTGTGGTGGACGCAATCGACGAGAGGACCCAGGACTGCAGGGCTTCCCGTTCTTCGGGACTGGCCATCATCGTCTTCAGGATGTCAATCTTGGCCCGCGTCTTGCGGATCAGGTCGGCATTCAGACTCTGGCGCGTCACCACATCGGTCAGCTTGGTCTGGTAAACGTTCTGGGCAGCAATCGCCACTCCTTGAGCCGTGACCGCCTGTGGACTGCTGATGTAGATCGGAACGTTGGAACGCCACTCGGCGTATTCCTTCTCAAGATCAGTCAGCTCCTGCTCCAGAATCTTCTTGGCCTCGACGCGTGAGTTCAGCAATCCCTGCGAGTTCTTATCGCGCTGGGACTCGATCCACTCGGCATAGGCCGAGACGACCGATTCGACAACCTTCTTGGCGATCTCTTTGTCTTTATCGGCGTAGGACAGCCCGATCAGGTTGTCGAATGAGCTCTCCTGTCCGGCTGTGCGCACCACGGTCAGGCTGCTCCAGATGTCCTTGAGAGGATCATCCGAATTGGCAAATCCGGGAATCTCTTTGAGGCCATACTTCTCGTAGGCGATACGGGCGATCTTGTCCGACTTGAGGACGTGAATATGCTCGCCGCGGTCGCCGTAACGCCGGGCTTCCTGATCACTGGCACTGGCCTTCTTGGAGACCATCACCGAGGCCGAGGCCACATACGTGGGGCCCATGATCGTGTAGGCCAGCGCCCCCAGCATGCAGCCGGCAATCAGGCCCGCAGCCAGATACTTCCAGATCGAGATCGCGAACCGCACGATATCGATCGACCGTCCCTCCTGGGTCGTGTGATGACCGAGCGGAGCGAAATCGATATCGGGTTCAGAGCTGGGCAGCTGGGATCGAGACACGGACGTGGCTCCGACGAAGTTCGGTGGAAGGCGGGGAGGGATTGGACAGTCGAGGGCGAACTAGCAGCTGCAGGGCGTCTGCTTCCGCAGCGCGTCCTTGTAGTAGGCCAAGGTCTTCTTCAGCCCCTCGGGCAGGCTGACGCGAACCGTGTAGCCCAGATCCTTCTGGGTATTCGAGATGTCGGCCCACGAGTGCAGCACGTCGCCCACTCGGGGCGGCATGAACTCGGGGGTGAAGGGCTGGTTGAGTTCGTCACAGATCAGCTTCAGCAGTTCCAGAACGCTGATCGTGGTCCCGCAGGCGACGTTGTAGACGTTGCCGGAAACTCCCGGAGCCCGTGACGCCAGGATGTTGGCGTCGACGACGTTCTCGACGAACACAAAGTCGCGGGACTGCTCGCCAGTTCCGTAGATGCGGGGCGTGCGGCCCTCGACCAGAGCGCTCGCGAACAATGGAATCACCGCCGAGTAGGGGCTCTTCGGATCCTGCCGGGGGCCAAACACGTTGAAGTACCGCAGCCGGACCACTTCGATCGGGTAGCTGGCGGCAAACGCCTGGCAGTAGTACTCACCCGCGAGTTTGGCAGCTGCGTAGGGCGACAGCGTTTCTGGGTTGTGGGATTCCCGCTTCGGCATCTCAGGAGCGTTGCCGTAAGCACTGCTGGAACCGGCGTAAACGACGCGACGGACCCCTGCTCTGCGAGCGGCGTCGAGCAGATTCACGGTGCCTGTGACGCAGGCGTGGTGCGTTTCGAGGGGCTTTTCGATGCTGAGCGGGACGGAAGCGAGTGCAGCCTGGTGGAACACGAACTCGCAGCCATCGACGACGCGCTGGACTTCGCTGGCGTCGCGGAGATCGCCTTCATGGAATTCGACGGCATCGCCCAGATGTGCCAGATTGGCCAGCGACCCGGTACAGAGATTGTCGAAGACACGCACCTGGTGCCCTTCGTCGACCAGACGAGTGACAATGTGCGAACCAATGAAACCGGCACCACCGGTGACGAGATAACGAGCCACGCGAACCTCCGGGTGAGAATCGAGACACCTGCAAGGTTAGCCTAGCTCTCAAAACCGATGATGCCGAAAAGAAGCATGTTGCTTTCCGGACCCGCTGGTCGGTTGATCCAGCAGCAACGGGACGATGCCGGAACGCAACGGGCGGAGAATCGGTACTGGCGTTACGTTTGATACAGGCGGAAGATGGTGGTAGGACCACTCAAGGGCTGACCAGGAGTCCAAGCTGATTACAAAGGACGCTGAGTATGCCTATTTCTCCCTCTCCCCAAGGACAAGTTCTGTCGCAGAGAGATCGGCTTTTGGGGAGAGCGTCTGGGTGAGGGGCAGAGTATCTCCCCCTCACCCCGGCCCTCTCCCCCGCAATGAACTCGATGTACAAATCGCATCGACCGCGGGGGCGAGGGAGAAGCACCAGTCACCCTTTGAACAGGTGTTCGTGGATACCGCGTTTCACCTCACAGCTGATCGACCAGAAACACCGTCAACGACCGAGGCCCGTGGGCTCCGATGACCAGCGATTGCTCAATATCGGCCGTCTTCGAGGGCCCCGAAATCCAGGCCGTGAACGGAGTCGCCCCCACCTCGATGAGCGGGTATGCCTGCCCCAGGTTGTGCACCAGCCCCGAACGCGGGACGACCAGTGCCAGATGCTGGGTCAGAAAATACAGCACGCGGTGCGGCACGCCCTCGTCGGTCACCCAGACAGCTGCGTTCTCGGCCACCGCGATCTGACCCGGCAGGACGGCGAAGTCGACTTCTTCGTAGTCGTGCGGGTCGGTGATCCGGTCGACAGCCACGTTCGTCTCGCCGATCCCGGCACAGGCCGAGACACGTTTAAGGGCCGACGCATATTGCGGCAGCGTCACCAGCTGAGCCTGGGCATCGGCTCGGGTCGCCACTGGAATGCACTTTCCGCCGACCATGGCCAGCACCTCGCTGAACTTGGCCAGCGGGTCGGGATAGGTGACCCCGGTCTGTGAAAGATCAGGGAGCGGCTCGCTGGTGAGCGAGTGACGTCGGATGCGCTGCAGGATGTCGGTGCGGGAACTCATGACCGTAGTATTGTGCAACAGGTGCGTCTCGACCAGAGATCAGTGAGAGGGGAGTGGGGAAATGGGCAGTGGGGGAAGCCGGAGTGCAAGCCCCACCTTGTGATCGCAGACTGCCGCCCCGTCGCCTGTCTGGCTCCCCTCTCCCCACGGGAGAGGGGCTGGGGGTGAGGGTTCTCGCCACTCGGATGACCTTGCAGCGTTAAAACAGCGGATTCACCTGACTGGCAACCACTGCTTTCGATTCCGCGAGGATGTAACCAGCCACTCGGTCCACTGGACTCGGAGAGTCCAGCGACTTTTCAGAAGCGTCTTGCACTCTCGGATCAGTGACGAGCATCAGTCCCCTTGCGGTAATAGTCCCCGATCAGGTACTTCACCAGCATGTCGAGATCCTTCGGGCTTAGCTGGTCCTTGAAGCCGGGCATGGCATTATTGCTGCCGTAATGCGTGCCGGGATCGCTGATAAACGCCTTCAGCCACTCTTTCCCGGCGTAGCCCGTCAGGACCGGTTGCAGGTCGACCGACAGCGGGTCGGGTTCGCCCTGTACATGCATCGCATGGCAGTCAGAGCAAGCCGTGTCGAAGGCCCCCATCGTCAGCTTGCCGGTCGCGAAGACCTCGCGGCCCCAGCGGACCTTCTCATCGTTGTCGGGCAAGGCATCGGGCCGGTCACCCTGGGCATACAGGAACTCAACCAGAGCCTCAAAGTCCTTGGCATTGGCCGGGTCCTTCAGCAACGGCGCATTCGTGGTCGACCAATCCTTCATCGAGCCGCTCAGAATCGCAGCTGCGGTTTTGGACCGCTCGGCCGACATCCCGTTGGCTTCGGTGATGTTCTTCAGCGAGCTGAAGTGGCCTTCGAAATCGGTCAGGACCGACTTGATCCACTCGCGGCTGCCGAAGTTGATCGTTTCGCGGTGCAGGAAATCGGCGATCTGCGGGCCTTGCGACGGCTTGTTGCCGGGCGATGCCTCACCCTTATTCTTGGGCGGCAGCGGGTACTCGACCCCAGTCGACTGATGGCACTCCAGGCAGTAGGTCTTGAACAGGCTCGACCCACGCGTCAACGCATCGTTCCGCAGCAGCGAGATCGCTCCATCGGCAGGAATCCCGGTCGGAGCCTGAGCCAGCTCGACCGTGCGTGCGCCGTCCTGATGAGCTTCATGCACTGCTGCCCGGAAATCGCGGCTATCGGCATCGTCCTGGTACCAGTCCTCGTACAGCGCGACACCCGTCAGGCTCATCGCCCCCAGAATCACGATGGTCAGGAAGCCGATATTGAACAGGTGCCCAGCCCGTTTGCGACCGATGATCGGCATCGCAGCCAGAATCGTCATCAGAATGCCGGGAATGACAATCGCTCCGAACGCCTCTCCCAGATGGGTCGCCTCGCCCAGCTTGGAAACCCACTCGAACTTCAGGAACCGGAACAGGAACAGGTAGTACCACTCGGGCCGGGCCGCGTTGTACGCCTCAGCCGGGTTGGCAGGAGCTGTCAGCTCGGCTCCGTGATAGTGCAGCGTCAGCCCCATCAGGACAGCCAGCACTCCCAGACAGGCGACTCCGTCCATCAGAACCTGATCGGGCCAGAACATCCCATCCGGCTTCTTGCGAGGCTCAGCGGGGGTGATTCCATGCCGGCGAAAGACTGCGATATGCAGAACCAGAAATCCAACCAGCAGCGCCGGCAACACGACAGCGTGCATCGTGAAGAATCGTGTCAGCGTATGATTCCCGTACTCGCTGCCCCCTTGAGCCAGCTTCTGGATCTGCGGGCCAACGACCGGCGTCGAGCCCATGATCTCGGTGGCCACCTGCGTCGCGTAATACCCCTTCTGATCCCACGGCAGCAGATACCCGGTCAGCCCCAGCCCCATCACGATCTGCATCAGCACCAGCCCCAGCCAGAAATTCAGCTCGCGCGGGGCCTTGTAGGCTCCGTCGATGATGACCTGCACCAGGTGAATCGCCATCAGCACGACCATCGCCTGCGCGGCAAAGTGGTGCAGCCCGCGCACCATCCAGCCCAGCGTGACCTCGTTCTGAATGTAGTAGACACTCTCCCACGCCGACTTTGTCCCGGCGCTGTAACCCATCGAGAGCATGATCCCCGTGATCATCTGCAGCACAAACGTGAAGACCAGCGTGCTGCCCCACACATAACGCCAGCGAGCCCCGCCGGGCACGCGCTCGAACAGCGCCTCATGCATCAGCGCCTTGTATCCGGTCCGGTCATCAAGCCAGGCAAGAAGGCTGCGAATCATCAGGGGTGCTCAGCAGGTGGAAGCGGCGGGGAGTGCACATTCGCACACTCGTTCATCGGGGCATTCATTCTGACTGATCGATCGACCTCTGCCCAGTGAGTGAGACAAGAACGCACGAACGGGGGGGAAGTTGTCAGCCAGCCTGGCGATCCCCAAGGCAGAACTCCCTGCTGGCTCCCCTCTCCTCCCGGGAGAGGGGCTGGGGGTGAGGGTGCTTGAGCGAAGCCCGTGATACGGCCCCACCCAGGTCGCCAGAATTCTTACGAATTCTGCCACGCACGGACGGGCCAAAGGGGCCCGTCCCACGCTGGCGGGTACCGCAGCGACCGGGTTACATTCCGGGCGACCAGTTCCTCACCCACTTGAACCCACCGCATGTCTGCTCGTCTGATTGATGGCAAAGCTGTTGCCGCTGAAATCCGTTCTCAGGTGGCAGCTCGCGTCGCAGCCTTCACCGCCCGAACCGGAGTCACACCGCATCTGGCTGCCGTTCTGGTGGGCGACGACCCTGCGAGTGCGGTCTATGTCCGCAACAAGCAGACCGCCTGCGAGAAGGCCGGGCTCAAGAGCACGCTGCACCGCCTGGACGCCGCGACGACGACCGGACAGTTGCTGGCTCTGGTTCAGCAATTGAACTCGGACTCGTCCGTTCACGGAATCCTGGTCCAGCTGCCGCTTCCGAAGCAGATCGAAGAGCAGCGGATTCTGGATGCGGTCACGCCGCTCAAGGATGTTGACTGCTTTCATGCCGAGAACGTCGGCCTGATGGCTCAGGGGCGGCCACGGTTCCTGCCGTGTACTCCCAGCGGCTGCCAACAGCTGCTGATTCACGCCGCTATCGAGACAGCTGGCAAGCACGCCGTCGTCCTCGGGCGCAGCGAGATCGTCGGCAAGCCGATGGCCTTGCTGCTGGTCCAGAAGGGACAGGCGGCCGATGCCACGGTCACGATCTGTCACAGCCGTACCAAGAACCTGCCCGAGATCGTCCGTCAGGCCGACATCATCGTGGCTGCAATCGGCAAGCCAAACTTCGTGACCGCCGACATGGTCAAGCCGGGCGCGACGGTCATCGATGTCGGCATCAACCGCGTCGGCGACAAGCTGGTCGGCGATGTCGACTTTGAGGCGGTCAAAGAAGTGGCCGGGGCAATTACTCCCGTCCCCGGTGGGGTGGGACCAATGACGATTGCGATGCTGCTGCAGAACACGGTCAGGGCAGCGGAGTTACAGAGCGGTTCTTAGTTCTTCGTTCTTAGTTCTTTGTCCAAGGGCCAACTTCCGGTAACGAAGAACCAAGAACAACGAACCAAGAACCAATCTCGTCTCTGACCTTCTACCCTCTTTCCGACGTCCTCCCTACGGAATCATGCCATGTCCATTCGCGTCGGAATCATCGGTGCTGGCGGCATTGCGGCGAAGCTGCATTTGCCGGAGCTGTGTGCGGTCCCGGGTGTTGAGGTCACCGTCCTCGCGGGTCGCAAGCAGAGTCGCCTCGATACGCTCTGCCGCAAGTTCAACGTGCCGCGCCGCTCCAACTCCTATGAAGAGGTGATCGCCGACCCGAACATCGACGCGGTCGTGATCGCCCTGCCCCATCCGCTGCATGTGAGGTACGGGCTGATGGCTCTCGATGCGGGAAAGCATGTCCACATGCAGAAGCCGCTGAGTACTTCGCTCGATGAAGCCGAGCAGTTCGTACAGGCGGCGGGGAAGACCGACAAGACGGTTCTGTGCCTGCCCTACGTGGCCCGCCCTGCCCTGCAGGCAGCTCGCGACTGCATCGCGCGGGGGGAACTCGGCAAGATCTCAGCGGCCCACGCTCGGTTCAGCCACGGCGGCCCCGAAGTCTACTACGCCACGATTCAGCAGATCCTCGAAGAAGAGGACGAGGACGATCTGTGGTTCTTCGACGCGAAGCGAGCCGATGTGGGAGCCCTGTTTGACATGGGGGTCTACGCGATCGCCCATCTGGTCACGCTGCTGGGAACCGCCAAATCGGTCGTCGGGCGCTGCACCACGGTCGACAAGCCGACGACGCTCGAAGACACCGCTGCGATGATCCTGGAGTTCGCGGGCGGCACGCTGGGAGTGGCTGAGACCGGCTGGTGCGACGGAGCCCGGACCTATGGCTTTGAGGTCCACGGCACGAAGGGCAAGCTGGTCAACCCGCCTCTGACGCCGCATCTGTTGAAGTACCGTCCCAGCACCGTCGTGGACGAGGACGGCGGCCTGATTCAGGACGCCGTCGACTGCTCGAAGTACTCCAGCGTCGATTCGCACCAGCACTGGATCGACTGCATTCGCGAGGGAAAACAGCCTCCGTTCTCGAACGCCCGCTACGCCCGGCATGTTACCGAAATCATGCTCGCGGGGCTGCAGTCCTCCAAGACCGGGCAGGTGACGCCGATTCGGTCGAGCGTGTAGCGGGACTCGCCCAGATTGCCGGCCGCGGATTTCGTAAGAATCTCGCCAACCATGAGTTACGTCATCAGCAGACTGCGACTTCACTGCTTTGATGAAAGCCAGGTGAAGGCGATTGCCTGCATTTCCTGCCACTGGGGGCTGAGGATTCTTCCTTCCTCTTGCCTCGTGTCCGCCCTGCCCCGACAGTTCCGCCTCACAGAACATCTGCAGCGGGAGAGGGGAGTATGTCTCGAAAGCATGTGGCCTGGCTGCTGGCTGGGTTGTTGCCTTTGTTCACCGGGTGTCAGTCGGCTCGGATCGTCACCAAGTCCGAAGAGGGCGGAGTCATCGCCATCCCGGCCAACAATGATATGTGGCCCTTCCACTATCGGACCAAGGCTGAGGAACTGCTGTCTCGCGAGTGCCCCGAGGGGTATGTCATCGAACTCGAAGAAGAGTACGTGACCGGGCAGGCCACCTCGACCGATGTCGATGACACGTCGCGGACTCAGCAGATCACCAAGAATGCCAGCGTGACTCTCAACAGCACACAGACTAATACCACGACGTCCAACGTGACCGAATGGCGGATCCACTACCGCAAGAAGACTCCCGAAGACGAATAACGCCCCGAGAGTGCTTTCATGCTGCGAAACGTTCTGGAAATCCTGGCCATCGTGCTGCTGGCCGTGGCCACGCTCGCAGCTGCTCAGCAGGGCTGGCTTCCGCCCTTCTGGATCAAAGTCCTGATTGTCCTGGCCTGCTGGCTCAAGACGGCGTTCTTCGTCGGCGAAGAGATGGTGCAGCTGCGCGATGCCACGCGCCGCAATCTGCCATATCACCTGTTCATGCGGCTGATGCTGGTGAACATGTTTCAGATCATTCTGTCGTTCGGGCTCGACTACTACTGTTTGCTCTCGGTCGATCCGCGCAGCTTCTCGGTCGATGAGGCCCTGACCGGCCCCAAGCTGGTCTTTGAGTGTGTTTACTTCAGCACTCTCAACTTCACGTTCTTTGGGTACGGAGACATCACCCCGCAGACAGTGGCTGCCAAGCTGCTGGCCATGACCGAGATCACACTGGCCTTCCTGACGGTAATCTTCCTGCTGTCGGACTTCATCAGTTTGAAGGAGTCGCTGCAGCGCCGGGAGACCGACCCGAACCAGCCGCACGCGTAGCAGAATTCGAGAGAACTCTGCCGTCCCCTCGTGGGGCGCCGGCAGCGGAATTTTCCCTGTAACTGTTTTCCTCGTTCCCGAAGTTGAATGCTGCCATGCAGTTTGCTATCTTTCCTCGCTTCCCGGATTCCAGGGAAGAGTTGGACAGCTTGGCCGAACGGAATGGCTTTGCTGCAACGTCTTTTCCCGCAACTGTTTGCGTCGGCGACTGCCGAGGCCCAGACCACTTGGAGTGGATGTCGTGAGCATCGATAAGAGCCTGCGAGGCGGCAGCCGACTGGCCCGTTCCCGAAATGTTCTCTCGCGGTACGAGCGTATTGCGAAGATGAAGGAAGCTGAAAAGTTTCCGGACGGTTCCGCCCCGTTTGGCCTGCCCAAGCTGCGCATCGTGAAGGTCACGACCGGCAAGAAGAAGAAGAAGGCCGCCGAAGGCGACGAAAAGGACAAGAAGGACGACAAGAAGAAGGGCAAGAAGTAAGCTCTGGCTTTCTTCGATCTGTCACGCGCGGCAGCGGCCTCTTCCGAGGACCGCTGCTTGTCATTTGCGGGTGACGGTTTCCCGCACTGGCCTCAACGACCCGGTGGCCCGTCCGAGGGCTCAACAACGGGT
Organism: Planctomycetaceae bacterium; assembly: GCA_044337025.1. Classification (GTDB taxonomy): domain Bacteria; phylum Planctomycetota; class Planctomycetia; order Planctomycetales; family Planctomycetaceae; genus TH-plancto1. The sequence goes on along the minus strand of JBIIOI010000015.1, from coordinate 50,445 downwards.
TGCCCGTCCCGATTGACTGCGCCCCGATTGAACCTGCTAGAATCCTGATCCTCTCTGCGATCTCTTCTCTGCAGTCTCTTTTCTGCGAGTTCATTTGCCATGCTCGATCATCTCAAGGTCTTTCGCGTCGAACAGGTCGGCGAAATCATCGTGATTACCCCCGGAGGCGAGGGGAGCGGTTTTCGCTATCAGGATCTGCATTCCGAAACCAACGCGATCCGTGGACAGATGACGAAGCCTGGATGTAAGCATCTGGTCGTGAATCTCGAAAAGATGGACTACTTCGGATCCGAGTTCATCGGAGCCCTGGTATCGATGCTTCGCGAGGTCAAGAACCGCGGCAACAAAGCCGCTTTCTGCGCCGCCAATGCCCAGATGCTGCAAGTGCTGCAGAACATGAGCCTGTTCAAGCTCTGGCCGCACTACCAGACTCGGGACGAAGCTGTCGCAGCTGCCGGGTAGCCGCGTTCGCCAGAACGTGGGCGAACTCACGGACATTGACGGCATTCCCACGTTCTGGCGAACGTGGCTACGGGGCTCACCATGCGGATGCCCGGATTGAGATTGCGTGTCGGATTGGCACTGGCCGTGATCGCCGCCAGTTCCGCGTGGCTGATGCGGCCATTGGATCGGTCGGTGTTGATACCGCTGAGTTCCGCTTCGCCGAAAGAGTTCGAGTATATCAATCTGCAGGGGCGCGTCGTTCGGGAGCCCCGAACTTCGGAAAGTACTCAGCGCTGGGATGCTGCAATGAGTGCAGAAAGCCTCAGACATTTCGAATACTTCCGCGGAGCCTCAGCGAGTTACTGGATTGACCAACTCCCTCGAATCCGCGGATACGCCGATGCGAATGGCCAGTTGAAGCACCGGATCGCCTGGGAGAAACTTCCGGAGATCGACTTGGTCCCCATCCGACAGGGAAAACTCTGGGGATACATGAACCGCGCCAACACATGGGTGGTCGATCCGACCTACAAGTTCGCGGATGTGTTTCATCCCGATGGGATTGCGGTCGTTTCTCAGGACGGGAAACTCGGCGCCATCAATCGGTCGGGCAAGCTCGTTGTGCCCTGCGAATACGACTCCATTTACTTCGGCACGGATCGCGGAGTCACTTATGTCAAATCCGGGGACCGCAACCAAGATAAGTTCGTCTGGATCAACAGGATCAATCGCTGGATGAATCAGTGCTTCGGAACGAAACTCCCGGCACTACTTGGTGAGGTGTCGATATACGATTCGGAGGGGAACTTCATCTCGCGCAACGTCTGGCTCTTCAGGTCCTGGGCCAGTGTCTGGATCCTGCTGGCCTCGGTCTGGATCGCGATCGAGGTCGGGGTGCGGTTTTTCCGCCGGCGGCGCCTGCCCGCAGAGTCACCCGACCTCAGCTCCGCAGCTCGTACTCATTGATCTTCCGGTACAACGTCCGCTCACCAATATTGAGCAGCTTCGCAGCTTCTTCGCGGCGGCCGCCGGTGATTTCCAGGGCCTTCTGGATGTAAAACTTCTCGACCTCTTCTAGCGGCTTGCCGACCAGATGATCGGCTCCGGCTCCGAAGGCGGCCGCCTCGGCATCGCTGACGGCGAAGGGGCGGATATCCTCGGGCAGATCGTCCACGTCCAATAGCCCATCCAGATCGAGGGCCATCATCCCCTCGATCGAATTCCGCAGCTGGCGGATATTGCCCGGCCACTCGTAGTGAATCAGCGCGTGCTTGGCCGCGCGGGAGACCCCCTGCACTTCCTTGCCGTACAGCTTCGAGAACTCCTTGATGAAGTGATCGATCAGCAGCGGAATGTCCGGCTTGCGCTCGCGCAGCGGCGGCAGAAAGATCGTGACGACGCTCAGCCGGTAGTACAGATCGCGGCGGAAGGTCCCCTTCTCCATCGCATCTTTGAGAGCCGCATTCGTGGCTGCGATCAATCGCACATTGATCGACTTCTCGTCATTCGAGCCGACGCGCGTGATCTTCCGGTCTTCCAGCACGCGCAGCAGCTTGATCTGCGTCTCCGTCGGCATTTCACCGACTTCGTCGAGGAACAGCGTCCCGCCGTTGGCGTACTCGAACTTGCCGACACGCTTGGTGACCGCTCCGGTGAAGGCCCCCTGCTCGTGGCCGAACAGTTCGCTCTCCAGAATGCTCTCCGGGAGCGCCGAGATATTGAGCGGGACGAACGGCTTGGTCTTGCGCTGGCTGTTCTGGTGCAGGGCGCGAGCCACCAGTTCTTTGCCGGTGCCGCTCTCGCCCAGAATCAGAACTGTCGTCTCAGTCGGGGCCAGGGCCTTGAGCTGTTCGATGACCCGGTTCATCGAGGGACTGTTGCCGATCACGCCCTCGAACCCGAACTTCTCGTCGAGCCGCCGGTTAAGGGCCGCGTTGCGGCGGATCAAGCGAATCCGCGTCGCCGCCTTCTCGACCGAGTGCCGCAGTTCCTGAATGTCGAGCGGTTTCGTCAGGTAGGTATACGCCCCCGCCTGCATCGCGGTGACGGCCGAATTGATCGAGCTGTGGCCGGTGAGGACAATTACCTCGGCCTCGGGCAGTTCTTCCTTGGCCTTGCGAAGAATCGCCAGACCATCGATCTCGTCCATCTTGAGATCGGTGATGATGATGTCGAAGTTCTCGCCTTCGATCAGTTCGATCCCCTTGCGACCCGACCCGGCGATCTCGCAGTCACAGCCGACACGCTCCAGTGAAGCGGCGACAGCCTGCGCGTGGCCTTCGTCATCATCCACAATCAGCACGCTGATCGGGATCGCGGAAAGTTCCGGAAGATTGGGGTCAGTGGGAGTCACAGGCGGATCGAATCTGGGAGAAGCTGCGATTCCTCAGAGGAATCACCCGAGCCCAACAGATTAGCAGGTCGAAGGAGGAAATGCCGCTGATGCCGGGCGGTCGTGGCGGCAACGCGGTTGTTGGAATCGGGTATGTCCCCTGTGAGCCGTCGGGCTCTCCCGACGTGCGTCGTTGGCACCTGGACGATTCAGTCTACGCCGGCAGAAACCCTCGAATTCGTCCAAAGTCGACGCCGCATCTGAAGTTCCGATTGACCATCCCCCGCTTCCCGTAACAATAAGAGAGCGGAATCCGCATGAACGCAGAGTTGCACGACTGGCAAGTGGGAATGATTGCGAAGCTGATCCCGGTCGATGGCTCACCGCCACTTCTGATCATCCGCGAGGTCACACTCGTGGGGCGGAAGGGAGGCGAGTGTGATATTGCGCTCGAACATCCCAGCATCTCCAAGCTGCACTGCGCGATCGCCCGGACAGACGGGCTGCTCTTTGTGCGCGATCTGGGCAGCACGAACGGGACCAAGGTCAACGGTCAAAAGGTGACCCGCGGAGCCCTGCTGCCCGGCGATGAGCTGACGTTTGCAAACATCCGATTCAAGGTCTTTCTGGGGCCCGGGGAGATGCCCGCCAAGCCCGATGATCATACCGAGGTTCTGACGATTCCTTCGCTGGGGATCGATAACGAGTTCCCTCCCCTGCCGGTCGACCTGAGCGATGATGAAGAGGTCGAAAGCGACGTTCGGCCTCTGGATTGATACGATTCCGCTGTCAGCTACGTCCTCCAGGAGTCTTGGTCATGAATTTCGTCTGGTTTATTCTCATTGGCATCGCCGCAGGCTGGCTCGCTGGCCAGATCATGAAGTCCGGCTCATCCAGCCTGGTCACCGACCTGATCGTCGGAGTCATTGGCGCGATCGTCGGCGGCTTCCTGTTTGGCGTACTCGGGCTGTCTGCAAACGGTCTGGTGGGTAGCCTGGTGACAGCCACCGTCGGAGCGATCGTCCTGATCGGCGGTCTGCGGATGCTCAAGAAGTAGCGGTGTCGACGATTACCGGCGAACCTTCTTGTCTTTCTTCAGGTACGCCGTGACGTCGAAGTCGATCGTATTCTCTCCCTCTGCGACGACGACCTTGTCCGGAATCGCGACGGTCTTGGGAGGTGCCGACATGGGCGGCGCGATCACGTCCGATCCTTGATCGGCGTCTGCAGCGCTGGGGGCCACGCCCGGCGTAATCTGGACTCGGCCTCCGCCGACCACCGCCCCGTCGTCGTCGCCGTGTTTCAAGGCATACTTGCCGTCCGCATCGGTGATGCCGACCGACGTGCGTCCCTCATCGGGGAAGAACTCGACAACGGCGAAGGTCAGCGGCTTTCCGTTGTTCACAATCTTTCCCTGAACCGGAGCCAGGTTGATGTCGTCGCCCGAGCAACCGCACCAGAGCAACGAAAGCGACAGCAGGGATGCCGGGAGCATGGGAACAGGAATGCGAACGTGAGCGTTCATCTTGCGGATCTCGTGAGTGGAACAGTTAGAACGACCCGGCGACAGACCGCATAAGTTGCGACAACTGATGCGGACTGTCTGTGCGGGCCTGCGGAACAGAGAGGTGTTGAGCGAGCGGAAGCCAGCTCCGCGTGGGTCAGAATTCACCCAGCACGGTTCCATCGTCTCCGATGCTCAGTGCCAGCAGCGTGTCAAAGTTGATGTTCTCGCTCAGGAACCGAACCGATCCATCGGCCAGCGCGACTTGGGCACCTCCCGTATGACTCGATCGGAAGCCGGTGTGACCGCCATAGGGAATGTCGTGCCCGTACCCCGGACCGTTGTAGTTGATGCCGTAGCGTGGCACGGTCACAGCCAGACTCCAGCCCAGCCAGGCATGATTCCCGGGACCATTCCCCCACGCTCCGCCGGCCCAGTTGGTCGACCGGGCATCGACTTTGACCTTGTCTGAATCGCGGATTGTGTAACTGGAGTGCTCACCAACAGCCAGAGTGTTCGACGAACCATCTGTCAGCTTGGCGAGGTTCCTCGGAGAGACCCCTGGTCCCAAGTTCACGATCACTCCGACCTGATGGTCCCAGCCGTAACCCGTCCAGACTCCCCCGGAAGGAACGGTCGTGGTCTTGGGGAGATAGTACCCCCCCGCAACCCCGGAGTAGTCGGCCACCTGATAGCTCAACGTCGCGGGGGCGCCCAAGGCCTGTGTGGCGGGGTTCGTCGTCTGCGAACGTACGATCGGAAGTACGCTGGAGGGACAGTTCAATATGGGCACCCGCAGCTGCTGGATCACGTTCCAATTGAGATTCGGAGGTGCCCCTTGATTGGAGAAATTCGTCCCACTGAATTGCATCAACGCATAGCCGGGAGCCTGATCGATGTAGGGCAACACCATCGTGAACCAGGAGGCGTTGCGAAACGCGCCGGGAGACTCGGTAATATTCCCCGGAAATACGTTGAAGGAATCGTGGTAGTTGTGGATCGCCAGCCCCAGCTGCTTGAGATTGTTCTTACAGGAACTGCGCCGCGCTGCTTCACGGGCCTGCTGCACAGCAGGCAGCAAGAGTGCGATGAGAACCGCGATGATGGCAATGACCACCAGCAGTTCAATGAGTGTGAATCCGCGTCGACGTAACATGGCTGCTTCCTGACGGAAAAGAGTGGCTGATCGTCAATCCCAAGACGGTCAGACCGAGAGCAGGCGGCCACTCAGAGCGACGCAGCGCTCGCAACTCATGAGTTCCAGGCGGTTTCGGTGTGAACCGAAACCTGTCCATCGCATGTGAGGCACAATCACCACCTCACACCGAGAGTCCCCTTGCTGAGCAGGGCACTCTGGATCCAGCTTGCTCGTACAGGACCTCTATGCACGCAGCGTGCCTTCGAAGTCGAACTTTTGAGATTGATTCAGCTCTGAGGGATTTTCCGAGCATTTGACCTCGCCAGAACTCGGTCAACGTGGGCCAGCGGGGCCGCGCGTGCGCTCTATTCCAGCATCTCTGCTGCAATCAGGTTCATGGCCGACGAAAAGATGATCGTGCTTCAATGATTACGAATCGGAGAACGAGCCGACATCGCCTCGGTCGAGGTGCATCTGCTTGATCGTTGCGATCAGGACCTCGCGAATCTCATCGGGCAGCTCTTCCATCTCCGCAAACTGCGTGGCCCGCTCGATCGAAGCCCGCGTCACGAAACTCGCGCGATAACTCACGAAGAGCAAGACCAGGATTCCAACGGCCCCCACGATCGGGATCCATCCTGCCCCGTTGTTCAGGTCTCCGAACGTGACCAGGGCTGTCACGACAGCGACCACCAGTGCAACCCACAGCGCGGAGCGAAACCACGCGAGCAGGATCGACTTGAAGCTCAACGGGACCTTGACTCCGTAGGTCCCTTCCGAGTCCTCGGCCAGCACCAGCATGGAACTCGTCGGGATCAGGGGGATGTAATACAGATGACCAAAACTCGTCGCCACGTGGCAGATGCCCGGCACGATATCGACCTTCCCGCACATCCGACTGCCCCAGATGATGACCATGTTTGCGATTCCGCAGGTGACGAATTGGAGTTGTTCGAATGATGCGGCGAACTTCTCAGATTGTCCAGCACGCTACGGAGATGCCCGCCCCGATTGACTTTCACTCGGCGGAGTGAGTTGACACCACTCCAAACCGGATTCCCAGGGTGTAGTAGTTTTTGCTTGTGAAGCACAGGAATCTGACAGGCAACGCAAACCTGCGGTTCATCCCGCAGGGATGAGAGATCATAGCCGGTGGCCGAGCGCAGCGAGTCCACCGGTCATGATCCGCTTGCCAGTCCATCCTGGAGGGATGGGAGAGAGGCAAATCGCCGGAGCGTTCTCGCATCCCTGCCGGGATGCCGGTCGCCATCGGCCCGTGTCCGGTGGTTTCGCGACCGCTCAACCACCGGCTAATCTCTCTGACCCCGTCCGGGGTCAATGCGCAGGCACTTCGAAATTTCTGCGAAACCGAAATCTCCCCCTACCCCTGATTCCCATGGCTTGCTCTGTGCCTCTGTGCCTCTGTGCCTCCGTGGTGAATTCTGATTCTGATTCTCACGGCGATCGACTAAATTTCGCGGAGTCGTCATCCCCGTCTCGCGACACTTCACCGCGAGACTCGACAGGGAATTCGCCTGATGCATCTGCTGTTCATCCACCAGAACTTCCCCGCCCAGTTCGGTCACATCGCGGCCCATCTGGCCCAGAACGGGGACCGCTGCACCTTCGTTTCGGCCCAGCCAGCCCAGAAGGTCGCAGGGATTGAAGTCCTCCAATACACCCAGAAGAACGGAGCCCGTGAGACCAACCACTACTGCACCCGCACCTTTGAGAACCAGGTCTGGAGCTCGCACGCCCTGTACGAGACCCTCAGCCAGCGGCCCGATATTCAGCCCGATCTGATCGTCGCGCACAGCGGATATGTCTCGCCGCTGTTTCTGCGCGAGCTGTATCCCAAGACGCCGCAGATCGGGTACTTCGAGTTCTTCTACCACGCTCACAACAGCGAGATGGATTTTCGCGACGACTTACACCAGCACTCCCAGCTCGACTACATGCGCTGCCGGGCTCGCAACGCACAGCTGCTGCTCGATCTGCACAACTGCGACGCGGCCTACTCCCCGACGGAGTTTCAGAAGTCGACCTTTCCGGTCGAGTTCCAGCCCAAGATCCGGGCGATCTTCGACGGGATCGATACCAGCCTCTGGAAACGCGACGGCAACCCGCCGCGCAAATACGGCGATCTGCTGCTGCCGCTGGGGGGCAAGATCGTGACCTATGTCAGCCGCGGGTTCGAGTCGAAACGCGGGTTCGATATCTTCCTGCAGACAGCCGACCGAATCTGCAAGGCCCGCCCCGATGTGCATGTCGTCGTCGTCGGTGAGGACCGCGTCGTCTACGGCAGCGACGCGTCATTCACGGGCGGCAAGACCTTCAAGGAGTGGTGCATCGCCAAGTACCGCCCCGATCTATCACGTATTCATTTCATCGGCAGGCTTCCCCCGCCCCAGCTGTCACAGCTGCTGTCGCTGTCCGATCTGCACATCTACCTGACCGCCCCGTTCGTGCTGAGCTGGTCCCTGCTGAACGCCATGAGCTGCGGCTGCCCAATCCTGGCCAGCGACACTGCCCCCGTCCGGGAAGTCATCCACGAAAGCCAGACCGGCCTGTTAGCCGATTTCTTCAACGTCGACCAGTTCACCGAGAAGGCCCTCAGCGCCCTCGAATCACCCGACCACAGCCGCCAGCTGGGAGCCAACGCCCGCGAGCTGATCGAGAAGAAATACAGCCAGCCCGTCTGCCTGGCTCAGATCGAGGAGCTGTTTCGAGCGACGATCGCGAAGGGGACCGGGAAGTAGGTGAGCCTTTTCGATCGAGTGCCAGACTGCGGGATTTATCCAACGAAGAGGTGGCTGGGGTCTGAGCAAAGCGAAGCCCCCAGCGAGGCGCGAGTACGACTTGAAAATAACGAACACTTGCCCCGGCAGCTTGCGCTCGGGCTGGGGGCTCCCGTTGGTCGACCTCAGCCACCCAAACTCGGGTTCTGAGATGTGTGCCACTGCTGGCTTGCCCAGCAGTGGCACACAGATTCCAAACCGAGAACTGAGTCCCCTCTACGCCGTCAGGCCGCTGATCGCCGGGATCGAGTAATAGTGGCACAGCGCCACGGCCGTGGCATCGGCCACGTCGTTCGGCTCCAGCAGCTTCTCGAGCCGCAGCTCGCGCTGCACCGCGCGCTGGACTTGCTCTTTGCTCGCGGTCCCGGCTCCAGTTAGCAGTTTCTTCACCTGCCGCGGGGAGTAGTGCATGATCGGCAGCTTCGCTTCTGCAGCTGCGAAGAGGATGGCGCCGCGGGCGTGGGCCATCAGGATGGCGGTCTTGGGGTGATTCACCTTGGAGAAAACCTGCTCGATCGCCATCGTCTGGGGCTGGTACTGGGCGATCACTTCGCGAAGCCCGGTGCCGATCTCCAGGACTCGTTCGGCGAGGGTCAGCGCGACCGTCGAGCGAATCACGCCCCCTTCGCGCAGGATGGGACCGCGGGCTGAGCGTTCCAGGATCGCATACCCGGTCCGGTTCAGGCCGGGGTCGATGCCCAGATAGATCTGTGAGGCTGCGGTCGTCAAGACGTTGCCCGTGCGAATCGCCATCCTTGGCGTACTCCGTGGGGAGCTTTCAGCGATCCGCCGTCAGCTCATTGCTCCAGCACCCCGATGTAGGGCAGGTGCCGGTACTCTCCGTTGTAGTCCAGACCATACCCGACCACGAACGCGTCGGGTATGTCGAAGCAGTGGTAATCCGGGCCGAAGTCGACCTGCGACCGGGACCGCTTCCACAGCAGAGCCACCGACTTCACGCTGCTCGGCTCTTTCTGCCGGATCACATCCAGCAAGGCCGACATCGTGCGACCGGTGTCGAAGATATCATCGACCAGCAGCACATCCCGACCCCGAAGATCGGGCAGAAATTCCGTGTTGAGGATCAAATCCCCTGGCGACGTGGCGTTTCCGCGGTAGCTGCTGGCCTGCACCATTCCGAGCTGGTGCGGCAGCTGAATCTGCCGCATCAGGTCGCAGACCAGCATCACGCTGCCGGTCAGGACTCCCAGAATCGTCAGCGGGCGACCGGCGTACTCGCGCGTGATCCGCTGCCCCAGCTCGAAAACAGCGGCGTCGATTTGTTCGGTCGTGATCAGTGTCCGGACCATGAGCGGCAGGTTACCGCGAGAGCCAGCGAGCCGGAAGCGTGCCCAGTGCCGTTGCGGGCCTCATTCAACTTCTGGACGAAAATCCCCGACTCGGCTGTTGTCTTCAGATTGCTCGCGGTACCCTCACTCGGGTCGGGATCGGCAACCATGTCAGAAAGTTTGCGGAGGCGATTCGTGTACTCCCCAGAGAACGTTCCTCCACGGTCGACCGAACTGACTCCCTCACCCGCCCCACCCGTGGGGAAGGTTCGGTCCCGGTGGAATCGAAAACGCATCGGCCTCGGACTGCTCGCAGTCCTGTTCCTCGCTGGAACCACAATCTGGTGGCAGTTCAGACGTCTCGATCCGCTGGAGCGACAGCTGGTAGGAATCTGGAACGGAAGTCGTCGGGACAGCCGCGGCAACCTCTTTCTCAAGCTCCGGACGGACCGGTCCGGCGAGGTCGTCTTTTCAAAACCCATCGGCCCGATGGTGACCATCCACGAAATCCGCCTGAAGGAGCCCACGTGGCGGACAAGTCACGACCGCCTGATCCTTTCGGAGACACTGAGTCCGTGGGCTCGGATACAGCTCATCTGGATCGACCTGCGGTCGCTGGCCACCGGCGGGACCTGGAGCAACCGTCAGAACATGGACCTGGGAGAGATTCGGAATGTGCGGCCCGATTCATTCGAGCTGGGAGATTGGCACCTGGAGCGTGTCCCATGAAACTCACGGCGACACGGGGTGTTAGCCGTCGGGCTTGCCCGACGTGCCTCATCCTTGTCATGGAATCGGATCAGGGATTGGACGCCTGGGATTCTGGTCATACAATCCTGCGGTGATCGGTCCCCGGAACATGGAGATGAAGATGCTGAGCCAGGTCGTGCAGGATGCTCTCAACGAGCAAATCAATATCGAGTTCTTCTCGTCGTACAACTATCTGGCCATGTCGGCCTACTGCGAGCACCAGAACTTTCGGGGTTGTGCCCACTGGCTGCGGATGCAGAGTGACGAAGAGCACATGCATGCGCTCAAGCTCTATCACTTCATGATCAATCGCAGTGCGAAAGTGGTCTTGAAGGAGATCAAGACTCCCAAGACCAACTACGACTCGATTCCCCATGTCTTCCAGGAGGCGCTGGCCCAGGAACTGGAAGTCAGCCGCCGCATCGACTCACTGTATGAGCTGGCGTTCAAGGAGAAGGCATTCGCCGCGCTGGTCGAGCTGCAGTGGTTTATCAGCGAGCAGACTGAGGAAGAGCGGACCGCCCGCGACATCGTCGCCAAGTTCGAGCTGGTGAAGAGCGACCCGTCGGCCCTGCTCGATCTGGACCGGGAACTGGCCACGCGAGCTGCTCCTGCCGCCCCCAAGGGCGATCAGGGCGAGTAGAACGCGAACGTAGCGGAACTCGTAAGAGTTCCGGCGGAAGTCTGACGACTTCCGCTACGGCCTTGATGTCACCCTTCCAGGGTCTGTCATGTCCGAGCCCAAGGCCGATTGCTATTCGAACAACGAACGCGAGGCGATGGTCTGGTCGCAACAGCTCCGCGCCAACTGGTGCGGGCCGCTGCTGGACCTGCTGGTGCGTTGTCACGTTCGAGCGGATCACCTGACACTGCTCTCTCTGGCATTGGGGTTCGCGTTCAGCGGGCTGTTCTTCTGGTCGAAGGGGTGGGCCTTCGTCGTACTGCTGCTGCATGTGGTCATGGACGGGCTCGATGGTCCGCTGGCTCGCCGCTACGGGACCGACTCGCGGGCCGGTTCGTTTACCGATTCGACTGCGGATCAAATCATCGTGGCCTCGTCGACGATCACGCTGATGCTGACCCAGCCTGGGCTAATCAGCCCGCTGCCGGGCTGCATCTATATCTTCGTCTACACGATGGTGGTGGCCTACGCGATGGTGCGCAATGCCATGGAGGTTCCATACTCCTGGCTGGTCAGGCCGCGGTTCGTGGTCTATGTCTGGATGGTGATCGAGGTCTACGCCTGGCCGCATTCGATCGACGCCGTGTTGTGGCTGTTCAATGTGCTGCTGACCTGGAAGATGGCGACGGGGTTTTATCGGATTCGCGAGACACTGAGCCGGTAATCACATGGTCAGCCGTCGCAGGCCCTTCATTGGCGTTGTGATTCACCAATAAAGGGACCCGAAACGATCGCGGCACTGCTCGATGTCACGAGAAGTAGCTCCACTCAGTGAACTTGAACCAGTTGCCCCGTCCCCGGATTCCCATTGGGTCCGTTCCCGAAGGTGGCTGGAGTGGGGAATCCGCCAGGAGCGCCAAACTGTGGGACAGGCCCCATGTTGGGACAATCGCTGCTGGAGGAGAAGACTCCGGTGGTTGAGCCATCGTCGCCGGGTTGGCCGGGTTGTCCAGGCGTTCCGGGCGCACCGCCCTGCCCGCCCGTTCCGGCAGCAACGTTCATCGAGGACTGGTTCCCATCGGCGATGGTGCGTGCACGGACAATGATTGTCCCGCCGTTACCGCCAATGCCGCCCACTCCACCGACGCCACCATTTCCGCCGGGGCCGCCATTTCCCCCGTGACGACCGAATTCGCAGTCGTCACCATTTCCGCCGCGCCCCCCCTTGCCACCATCCTGGCCTTTGCCTCCTCGGCCACCTGGACCTCCACCCCCTCCTTTTGCAGAGAACGAGATGAGGGCGGAGAACGAGTCGACTTCAATGTCGAGCGTTCCTCCATGTGCCCCCGGCCCGCCCGGTCCACCCTGACCGCCTTGGACTCCGGGTCCACCCGGGCCACCCGTCTGAGCACAGTCGTCGTCGATCCAATTGCAGTTGGCGTTGTTGCCAGGAATTCCACCTGCAGCTGCCGAGTTGAAATCGAATCCAGCGGCACCTTCGGCGCCGACGGCTCCATCAGCAATGATTTGAGGCATCTTGATCTCCTTATTCGTGAAGGGTCCAGAGGGGTGGGGTATTTCGTGCAGCTTCGACGAGCTTGCCACTCAGAAAATCGGTAAACAGTCGCATGGAGTTCGCCCAGATCTTGAGGTAACCACCTCGCGAAACGAGCTTACCGGTCCTGTGAATATAGATATTCCAGGCCAGCAGGCTTTTAGAGCTGGCAGCCACGCTCAAGGTCGCGCCGCGTTGAATCACGATATCCCCAAACAAATGGGCGATAATGATCGGATTCAGTCGCAACGCGCTCACCCACTTGCGGGTCACACCGGCGACCGGACTGTCCCAGGCCACTTCGGCCTGGTAGAGATCCGACAGCAGTCGTGACAGCGCAGGATTGTGTCGATTTCGCAAGCCGTTATAGGCACTTCGAATCGCGGAACTGCCAGAGCGATGTTCGTTCCCCGAGCAACCACACCCTTGAGAGGAAACCTTGAGATCTCGCGTCGCGAGTTGGTAAACCTCGGCATCATCGGCGGCGATTGCGTGACGGACTTTGTCTTCCGTCAACCTCTTCGGGGCCAGCCCGAGAAGTTGCAGGTCTTCAAAGCTGCGAATGGAAACTCGAGCCATGGACGCCGCGAACTCGCGGTTCGAAGGGGAGAGCATCAGCGTCTCTCCTTCCTTCACTTCCAGATGACGGAACTCCTGTTTCAACAGCTCTCGCGGAGAGAGAAGCCTCAGCTCCTCCACATCCTTCATGCATTGCCCTTCGTCAGTCTTGTCACTGGTCATGATCCTGCCTTCCAATCAATGTTGTTCGATTCGACAATCGGATTTCCCGGAATCTTCACAAGCGATTCGCAACTCGAATGAGACGCGAATTCACCTGCTCGAACGACGAGCCCCGATGCATGACTATTGACTGCCCCAGCGAGAATGTCATGACCTCACGAGGTCACCTTTCTCAGAATTCACGAATCTCACAGCATCCGAAAGAATGACTTCCCGATCACAATGACGACTCAATTTCGACGGGCGATAAACTCGAGTTCGTGCCCCGCGCGGTTCTCGAAGCTGTCGGCAGCGATCACAAGTCGTTCGATCTGAAAGTATGGAGCCAGCAGCGTGCGTACCTCGGGCTCGTGAATCGAGAACGGCGGACCGGCGGGGCGATCGTGAGCGTAGAACAGCCCGAGTAACTTCCCGTCCGGCCTCAAGGCTCCCGAGGTGGCCTGCATGTACTCCTCGCGCCGAGCCGGATCGAGGGCACACAGGCACGTATGCTCGATGATCGCATCGAACCGTCCGGGCCAGCGTTTTGCCAAGACAAAGACGTCCGCCTGCACAGCTTCGAGGACGAGTCCCTGCTCCACCGCCCTGCCCTGCACCGCCGTGATTGCCTCGGGAGCGAAGTCGATGGCAGTCACCTGAAAACCGAGCCGAGCCGCCTCGAGCGCCTCATGCCCCGGCCCGCAGCCGATGACTGCGACATGGGCCCCCGCAGGGAGAATCCCTTCCCGCAGCATCCGCGCGATCGGAGGAGCACAGCGCCCCTTGTCCCAGCCCGCTTCATTGGTCTGGTACAGGGAGCTCCAGTACTGCGGATCAGAGACATCAGACATGCGCGGGATCTCGGAGTGTGAAGATGTTCGAGAGCGTGATGGTACCGAACTGGTCGCCACCGACCAGTTCGAACGCATGACGGCAATTCGGTTGTACTTGCGGAGCACGTCGGGCAAGCCCGACGGCGAACAGATGTCCGGCTCCCCTCTCCCCCCGGGAGAGGGGCTGGGGGTGAGGGTTCTCGCCACTTGAGTGTTCTTTCCCGGTGAATCGATCGGTCGTGACCGGCGACTGACCAGCGACTCCTGCATTCCGATCACCGACTCTCTCACCAGTAACTCGGTCCACTGGACTCGGAGAGTCCAGCGACTTTCGATTGAGTCGCCTCCCGGTCCTTGTTAGTCTCGATACCGTTGGTTCTAAACTCCTCGGAGCGTCCAGTCATGCGATTTTATCACGCGTTACTCATCGTCATGATGCTGGCGGCCTGCCAGACGAACGCCTTGGCTCAATTCGGCGGAGGCGGTCCGGCACCGAGACCCGTACGAGTTGCCAGTTCGCAGATGCCGAGCGAAGAGGCGAAGTACAAGCTGGCGACACCCTGCACGGACGAACGTGAATCGCGAACATTGACTGAGCTCCTGGTGCAGCTGCGTGACGACACCCTCTTGGCAACCATCATCGATGAAGAGGTGGCCGAGTCCTTGAGGTTGGATCCCGACATGACTGAGATCGGCGGGAAATGGCAAGGGATCTCGTGGGCCGAAGTGCTGGATAACGCTCTCCCGCGACACGATCTGGGCTATCTGGTTATCAATCGGACTGTCCACATCACCACGCAGCAGAAAGCCAGTGAGACCTATTTCGTCGTCACCTACAACGTGGCGGACCTGATCACTGTCGGACATACCGTTGAAGCATTGCAAATCGCCATGGAGGAGATGCATGGATGTTCGTGGGATTGCAACGAACCGGGGAGTGGAAGGATCACGATTTGCCGTGACTTGATGGTCATCTCGCAGACCCAACGCGCGCACGCAATGATCGAGGACCTGCTGAATCAGCTTCGAACCGCAGAATTCCCGAAAGCGGAATTCACGAAGGAGGATAAGTCGTTCACATGCACCTACCGCGTTCTGTCTTCGGGCACTCAGTCCGTCCCGCTCCTCAAAGAACTTCCTGCCGAACATGGCACGCAGGATGCATCAGTGAGCAGTGAACCGAAGCTGGCAGCCGAAGCCCCGGAACCGACAGCCGATCTGGCCACTTCGTTGGCGGAGAAGCTGCCCTTGATGGTGGCTCCTGAGTCCTGGAAAGAGTCGGGCGGCACCGGCACGATCTGCAGTGTTCCGGGGGCCATCATTGTCAGGCAGACCCCTGAAGTTCATCGCCAGCTGCGACGAGTCCTCGAACCGTTATGTCCCCAACCTGAGTTCTCCCTCTACCGGAACACTGGAAACAAAGCTCCTGCCGCACAATGAACGAGAAATGGTTCGTGACTGACATTCTCACGCAGCTTGGTTACCATCAACCGCGAGTGATGAGTTCCGCATCGAGGACTCACCTCCTCAGGAGATACACTTCATGAAGTTGATCCGTTGGTGTCTTGTGGCTGCCGTCGGGGCCATGCTGGGCGCGGACGCACACGCGAATGTCAGCCTGCCGGAGATCATCAGCAACAATATGGTCCTGCAGAAGGACATCCCGCTGCCGATCTGGGGCTGGGCCGATCCGGATGAGGAAGTGACCGTCACCCTCGGGAACTCGAAAGAGACCACCAAGGCTGGGCCCGATCGCAAGTGGAAGGTGAAGCTTCCGGCCATCAAGACCGCCGGTGGGCCGCATGAGATGACGGTCAAGGGGAAGAACGAGATCAAGGTCTCGAACATCCTGGTCGGCGAAGTCTGGGCTGGCTCGGGCCAGTCCAACATGCAGTGGAACGTCGCCCAGTCGATGAACGCCCAGGAAGAGATCAAGAACGGAAACTTCCCGAAGATCCGCCTGTTCATCGTTCCGCTGATCCCCTCGGGAACCCCGTCGGAGCATGTGCAGGCCCAGTGGGTCGAGTGCAACCCGCAGACGGTCCCCTGGACCTCCGCTGTGCTGTATTTCTTTGGACGTGAACTGCACCAGAAGCTGGACTGCCCGGTCGGGCTGATCACGACAGCCTGGGGCGGGACACGGATTCAGCCGTGGATTCCTCCGCAGGGGTACACCGCGATTCCGGAACTGGCGGGCGAGCGTGACCAGATGCTGGGAATGCTCAATGGATATGCCGACGCCCTGACCGCTCAGGCAAACGCGATCAAGACCCGTAACGAGGCGATCAAGGCTGCTCAGCCCGGTGACGCCCTCCCCGCAGTGCCCGAAGCTCCAGGCCATCCGCTGAACAACAACTACCAGCACACGGGTCTGTACAACGGGATGATTCACCCGATCGCACCGTTCGGGCTGCGGGGCTTCCTCTGGTACCAAGGGGAGTCGAACAACGGCCAGGGGATGCACTACTACCAGATGAAGCGGGGCCTGATCGAAGGCTGGCGGACCGTCTGGAATCAGGAGGGGAACCGCGACTTCCCATTCCTGTTCGCCCAGCTGGCTCCGTACAACTACGGACCGCCGCGAGCGACCGACCTGCCGGGAATCTGGGAGGCCCAGACTGCCACTCTGAAAGTTCCGAATACCGGCATGGCTGTCCTGACCGACATCACGACGGTGGGCGACATTCACCCGCCCAACAAGCAGGAAGTCGGTCGCCGCCTGTCGCTGTGGGCACTCAACAAGACCTACGGCAAGACCGATCTGGTCTACTCGGGCCCGCTCTACAAAAGCATGACCGTCGATGGCAGCAGCGCGCTCGTCTCGTTCGAGCACGCAGAGGGGCTCAAGTCGCGCGATGGCCAGGATCTGTCCTGGTGGTCGGTGGCGGGCGAAGACAAGAAGTTCGTCAAGGCGACCGCCAAGATCGTTGGCGAGACCGTTGTGGTCTCGGCCGAAGGAGTGGCCAAGCCGGTGGCTGTCCGATTCGGCTGGAACCAGCTGGCCGAGCCGAATCTGTCCAACGGAGCCGGGTTGCCGGCCTCGCCGTTCCGGACGGACGAGTGGACCGATGCGGTGAATGTGCCGTAAGGAGGGCGAGCGAGCGGCGGACGTGAGTCCGCCGTGCCTGCCCGAGCGTGATTCATCACCGCCAGTCGCATCTTACTTGCACGTCGCGCGTAACACGGCGGACTCACGTCCGCCGCTCGCTGAAGGTTTCCCTATGTGGCCTGAACCCCACAACACGCTTGATCTTCTGCAACAGGCCGGGACCGGCGATGCGAAAGCAGTCAACGAACTGCTCGAGCGGCATCGGCTCGGCCTGCGGCGGATGATCGAGATGCGCATGGACCGCCGCATGGCCCGGCGGGTCGATGCCAGTGATGTGGTGCAGGATGTGTTCCTGGAAGCCAGCGGGCGCATGGCCGATTATCTGGCCCGGCCCGATCTCCCGTTCCATGTCTGGCTGCGCCAGCTGGCACAGGACAGGATCATCGATCTGCATCGCCGCAATCACGCCCAGCGGCGCGATATGGATCGCGAGCAAGGGATGCACCAGCCCCGCTTCGGCGACCAGTCGTCACTCGACATGGCCGCCCAGATCCAGGACGACCAGCTGACCCCCGCAGCTGCGACGCTGCGGCGCGAAATGGAGCAGCGGTTCCAGGAGGCCCTCGACCTGCTGGATGAGGACGACCGCGAGATCATCCTGCTGCGGCACACGGAGCAGATGGGCAACCAGGAGGCCGCCGACTATCTGGGGCTTTCTCCAGCTGCAGCGGGGATGCGGCATACCCGGGCCTTGAGGCGGTTGAAAGAGATCCTGACGGACAAGTCGATCTAGTGCGTTCGAGTTCGCCGTCGGGCTCGCCCGACGTGCTTTTGGAGTCTGATCCCTTGGCAGAAATTATTTCCGACGGCGACGTGCAAGACGTGCGGGGTTTGGACCGTTTGGGGTAAGCAGGAGTCCACGGAGTTCAGTTCGCGTCCGCACTCCATCCGCATCAACCGTGGCTTCCGTTTGACAGCGGAATGGTCATCAATGAAGCCGATTTCGGTCTTACAAACACTGGTCTTTTTTGTGCTCTGTCTGCGAGGTGATCTCCTGCTAATGCAAGCTGAAAACTTGCATTTTTCTTAAGAAAATGAGGCATCCTTCACCTAGCCAAACAAAAGTGAACATTGATACGATCCGAGAGTCTTAAGTCATCTCAGGAATGACTCCTGAGTCGAGGGGTATTCGCCCCGAGTTTGGTTGTTGAACATTGGTGAACCGATGGACTCACCGAGAGAATACCAGCCTGCTTCTATTCGCTCGCAAGCCGAGCAGGGCGATCGGAGTGCCCTGAATGAGTGGCTTCCAATTGTCTACGAAGAGCTGCGTCACATCGCTCGAACACATCTGATCAAGCGTTCGAACTGGCGGGATTGGTCGTCGTGCGACCTGGTCAACAAAGCGTACGTGAAGCTGCTCGGTAACGATGAGCTGACGATACGCAGTCGCTCACATCTGTTTGCCTTAAGTTCGCGCGTCATGCGACAGCTGCTCGTGGATCATGCTCGCCAGAAGTGCTCGCTCAAGGGGGGCGGAGACAAGCATCACTTTCCATTGGACGACCAGCAGCTCAAGGTGAACGACCCCGAACACGTCCTGGCCGTCGATGAGGCACTCCATCGACTCCAGGAGCGGAATCCCTATCACGCGGAGATCGTCGAGTTACGCTTCTTCGGCGGCATGACCGTTGACGAAGTTGCCGAGTACCTCGGTGTCTCCAGTCGGACAATTCAAGCAGAATGGGCCATTGTTCGCGCCTGGCTCCGGCGCGAACTCACTTCCCAGAATGAGTGAGAAATGTCGGCACATGACGAACGGATTCGAAACCTGTTCCTGCAGGCCATCGAGTTGCCTTCCGAGGCTGAGCGGAATCGATTCCTCGATTCGGCCTGCAGCGACTCGGCGGTTCGGAGCGAGGTCGAGTCGCTGCTCGAGCATCACAGAACCGAGACGTTGCTCAGCCAGAAAGATACCGACAAGGGGGGAGTCGATGTCACACGTGTGCGACGAGCCATTCGTCGATCACCGCCACAGCCAACGCCCCCGATCCCCTTAGCAGAACTGTCCCCCAACCAATTCTGGCATCGCCCGCAATACACGATTCTGTTTCTGGGACTGGTACTGATTGCCAGCTTGCTGGTCTGTGTGTCGTGGATTCAGGGACGAATTCATCACCACATGCGAACCCGAGTCGAGCAGGATCTGACGGTCACGCTGGCAGCACGTTGCACGGCGATCACCGCCTGGATCGAAGCGGAGAGAGAAACCTTCAACGGCTGGGCTCGATCCAAGGCGATCCGTTCGACCATAGCGGACCTGATCACCGACGCGGAGTTGAAGGGCTTCGAACACGCGTCTCTCGAGAAATCCCCCCATCAAGCGAAGCTGGCAGAGGAACTTGCCAGACTCAGTTACAATCGTACCACGATGCGGTTTGCGGTTTGGGATCGCGTGGGGAGACTTGTCGCCGATTCGACGATTGTTCCGGGGACACTCGGAAACGGGGTCACGGAAGCGGGAGCTGTCATGCTCACCCGCGTCTTTGCTGGTGAAACCGTTCTTTGGACCCCGAGCCGGAACGCCTACATCACCAGTGGCTGGAAGCCCCCGACACTTCCCTCTGGTGAGTCGCTTCGTCCGGGAGTGGTGCTCATCGTTCCCGTGGAAGACGACAACGGAGAGAAGATCGCTGCGCTCATGATCGGAGGAATGGGGCTGCAGGAGCGCCTCGAAGAAGTTGTCCACGCCCAATGGTACGGCGATTCCATCGAAACGTTCATGTTTGATGTGAACGGGTACATGGCAACCGAGTCCAGATTTGCCGACCAACTTCACGAACTGGGATTGGTTGCCAACTCCACCGATACGGGAACTGCACACGCCATGCGGTTGGGTGACCCGGGGGGGAACCTGCTGACGGGATACAAGCCCACACAGCCACAGGAGGAATGGCCGTTAAATCGGATGGCCGCCTCGGGGGTCACGGGGCGATCAGGCACCGACTTCGATGGCTATCGCGACTATCGCGGCGTGCCAGTGGTCGGCGCATGGCGATGGCTGGAATCGTGTCGCATGGGGGTGGCTGTCGAGGAGGACTATGACTCTGCATTCGCTGCGGATCGGCAAATGTCCCAGTTCGTCAGGGGGCAGCTGGCCATGGCAGTGTTTCTGATCTGTGTGGCACTGGCACTGGCTTCGTTTCATGCCCGGAAGGCCGCCAAGCTCAGCGAGCGGACGCTCGGGCCGTATCAGATTCTGGATCTGCTGGGAGAAGGGGGACTGGCCCGAGTCCATCTGGCACGGCATGTCCTGTTGCAACGTCTGACAGCCCTGAAGGTCTTGAAAGCGGATCGACTGGCCACGGAGAATATGAATCGACTGGCGCGCGAGGTGAAGCTCGCCAGTTCGCTGTCGCACCCGAATACCGTCCAGATTTGGGATTTCGGCTACAACACAACCGGCCACTTTTACTGTGCCATGGAGTACATCCCCGGGCTGACTCTGGCGGAGCTGGTTCGAAAACATGGTCCGATCCCCTGCGAACGCGTGGTCTATTTGTTGCGACAAATTTGCGGGTCTCTCCGCGAAGCCCATGCGCTGGGGATTGTCCATCGTGATATCAAGCCGCAGAACATCATGATTTGTGAAAGGGGGGGGGAATACGATGTCGTCAAGGTCCTCGACTTCGGACTGGCCAAGGAGTTCGATACGCCGGATCGAAACCTGACTCGTACTCAGAACCTCGTGGGAACCCCGCAGTACATTGCGCCGGAACGAATTCGCGATCCACAACGCCTGGATATTCGCTCGGACGTCTATTCGGTTGGTGTCGTCGCGTACAACCTGTTGACCGGTCGGGATCTCTTCGATTTTCAGAACCCGATGGAGGCCCTGAAGTTCGCCTTGAGCTTCCAGCCCCAATCCTTTTCAGACCTGGTCCCGGGTGGGGTGCCCGAGGCGCTGGATGAACTGATCCAGGATTGCCTGCAGGAGAACCTCAGCAAGCGGCCTCAATCGATGGCGGAGTTGATGACACGGCTCGATCAAATTCCGTTCTTCACCCCGTGGTGCAACTCTCTTGCGATGGCGTGGTGGTTGGTGAATGGTGCTGAGGTCACTCGTTCCAGCGAACTGATCGATGCTTAATCAAGGACCATGCCGGTCGTGGGCCAAGAGAATCTGCACGGTGTATCGCCCAGGATGAATGTCAGGGCCACGCACAGTTTCACTCGGGGAGTGCTTCTGCCCGCCTTGAAACATCACGGCACCGCCTGCATGCGCCACTGCGTCACACACGACCATCGCGTTTCCTAATTCCTGGAATGCCAAACAATGTTTGCGGGCTTTGAATGCCGATTTCGTGTTTTCGCTTGAAGGGCAACTGGTGGCTGCCTCCAGCCGCTGAGAAGGACGCCCGATCCCCTGCAGTGACTCGGACGCCGCAGGGATCATCTCTCCCCTGAGGCGAATACATGCCATCCGTGAACAAGACGAGACGACTCATTCAGATTCTGACCCGGTTGCAGAACGGTCACATCTACAACTCGACCCAACTGGCCAACTTTTGTGGAGTCAGTACCCGCACGCTCTATCGGTATCTTCGAGAGCTGCAGGACGCGGGAGTGCCGATCCTGCATGACGACGAGCGCCAAGGCTACTGGCTGACTTCTCACGAGTCGGTCGCCCCAATGCGGCTGAACCCCCAGGAAGTCTTGTCGATGGTCCTGCTCTGTGAGCATGGGGGATCCAGTGACAAAGGAATCCCATTCCTGGATTCTGCAGCTCATGTCAGCCAGTTCATCATGAACCAACTCTCCGACTCGGTGCGACGCCGGGTGGCGAGCTTGGCATCGATGATCGACATCCAGCTGCATTGTCCTACGAAGTCGGGTTTGAACCGCAAGGCGTTCGATCAGGTGCTGACAGCCCTGGATCAGAAGCATCGATTGCGCGTTCATGTCCAGACAACCGACACTCACCAGGACCTTTGTACGCTGCTCAGTCCCTATAAACTCCTGTTTCAGTCGGACACTTGGCACATCGTGGGGCGATCCTCGTGGCATCGCAAGGTGGTGACCTTGTCCTTGGCGACGATCAAACGGACAGAACCGACATCGGACAAGTACGTCATCCCCTCTCGATTCTCAATCCAGAACATTCAGCCCTCAGAGAACTGAAAGCCGAACCAATCCGAGGGCAGTTCCAAAGGTATGAATTCGTGAGAAGTCGGCGGTTGGGGAGCATCGTGGGCCGCGATGGAGAACCCTCCTCCCCGCCCTTGGACGAGAGGAGATAACCACCGGTTACGCTCGACGCGAATTCGAAGTGGAATTCCTCGGAACTCTGCCGCGAGCACTCTTCACTATCGGCTCAAACGCCGGACTTACGCCCACTCGCCGACGATCTCGGTGATCTTTTCGTTCACCTTGCGATCATGAATCGTACGAGTCGTACGAAGCGCATTGCGGATCGCTCGGGCATCGCTGGAGCCGTGGCAGATCATGCAGACGCCATCGACACCCAGCAGCGGAGCCCCGCCGACTTCGTTGTATTCGAACTTGGCTTGCAGGTGCTTAAACGCCTCGGCCCCTTGCGGCCGCTCGACGTCCAGGGCTTTCAGGACTTCGCCCGCTGTGACTTTCATCATCATGTGGGCCATCCCTTCGCTGACCTTCAGGACGACGTTGCCGACAAAGCCTTCGCAGATAATGACGTCCGCTTCGCCCAGATACAGGCCGCGGCCTTCGACGTTTCCAATGTACTTGCCCGGGCACGGCTGCTTGATGAGCAGTTCGTGAGTCTCGAGAACGAGTTCGGTTCCCTTGCCCTCTTCGCTCCCGATATTCATCAGGCCGACGCGCGGCTCGGGAACTCCGAAGATCGACTGGGCGAAAATCGAGCCCATCGCTGCATACTGGTGCAGATGCTCGGGGCGAGCCCCCGGATTGGCTCCCACGTCCATCAGCACAGCTTGCCCGGCGATGGTCGGCAGCACGACCGCGATCCCAGGCCGCTTGACGCCCTTAAGGAACAGGCGGGTCCGCAGTCCCGAGGCCACCACCCCTCCGGTGTGTCCCGCACTGACGATGGCGTCGACTTCCTTCGAGGCCATCAATTTCCAGCAAGTCACGATGGAACAGTCCGGCTTCTTACGAAGCGCGTCCATCGGCTTATCTTCCATCGCAATGAAATCAGCCGCATGGACGATCGACAGGCGATCACCAGCGTAACCGCTATCTGCCAGATGCTTTTCCAGCAGCTTACGCTGCCCCACGAGCTGAATTTCCAGCGTGGGGTCATGCTTGAGAGCGTCAATCGCTCCCATGATGTTGATTCCGGGCGCAAAATCGCCGCCCATCGCATCCAGCGCGATCCGCATGGGCCAAGTCCACTCAGAGGGGAAAAGAGGGAACCGGCGGGACTACTCGCCCTGCTGCGGAATGATCAGCCGACCGTGGTAGTAACCACAGTTCGGGCAGACCACGTGCGAAGGAACTGCGGTGCCGCACTGGGAGCAGTACTGCAGCTTGAGCGGGCGAACCGCATCGTGGGCACGACGCATGTTGCGGCGGGACTTCGAAACTCGCTTCTTCGGAACGGCCATGGCAAAAGCCTAACTCTGTGTGCCGGTGTGACTTGCTGCGATCGTAAGCGGGCGTTGCCTGACTGAATCGCTCCCCGAGCCGACTCCCTGTCGACGGAGGGCCAAGTATGTTACGGGGAGCAACCGGAGGGGTCAAGTGACCGTAAGTTGTGTCATGGCTGGGGCTTCAGGGTCCCTGGTCACTGGTCACACTTAAGGTTACGGGGTCCAGATCGTCGGGCTCGGTCCTGACAGCTCGGTCTTGTCGCGGATGCGGCGGGCTTTCATTCGGACATAGGGAGCGACGTACATCCCTCGATGGCGAAAGTGGCCAGGCTTGGCGTCGGGGTTGCCGCGCTTGGGCTCGACCAAGTCTTCGATCACGAACCCGGCCCGGCACAGGCCACCGACCAGTTCTTCCCAGCGGTGCAGGTATTCGCGGGTTCCGGTCTCGCGGTACTCCTTATCCGGAACATCGGGCAGCGGGTCATCGCCGATGTAGTACGAGATGCCGATCGTGTACCGGTTCCTGGGATCACGGTCGACGACTTGCAGGCAGGTCGGCGTTTTGTGCTGGCTGATGTACAGACCTTTGTCCTTGAGCACGCGGGCGATCTCGGCGAAGACCGCATCGATGCGCGGCACGTAGCAGGTGCTGACCGGCTGGTGCACGATGTCGTAACTGGCTGAGTGGAGCATCGACAGGTCGTCCATCGAGGCCTCGATCATCCGCAGCTTGTACCCGCGACGCTCGGCCTCGCGAGCATCCAGCCGCAGCATCGACGGGCTGAGGTCCACCACCGTGACCTCGGCCCCCGCCGCAGCATACAGGATCGACTGCCACCCGCCGCCCGCTGCCAGGCACAAGACCTTCAGCCCGGTCACGTTCCCCGGCAGCCAGCCCCGGCTGTCGAGCTGGACCAGCGGCTGAACGCATTCTTCGTCAGTGGCGACTTTGGCAAACGGGCTCGCCTGCTCGGCCAGAGAGTTCCAGGCGCCACGGTTCTGTTCGTAGGGAGTCATGCGGGGCATTGTAACGAGAGATTCCCTGCCGGCGATTTCTCCGAAATCGCTGAGGACGGCACAGGATGGGCGATTGCCCGTCATCGTCCGTAGCAACAACGTTCTAAGTCTCGGACGGTCAAGCGTCGGACTGCTGTCGTCCCGCCAAAGTCGTCGACATTTCAACAGCCAATGGGCCGCGATGACCAGAGAGCACTCTATGCGAATCACACACATTGTGATGTGAGAAGGCTTTCTGCCTCTCACATCGTTTCAGCGATTTCGGAGAAATCGCCGACAGGGAAGCCCTAGGGGTTTGCTGCCTCGCGCACGTAGATCGGATTACTCAGAACCCACGGAGTTCTCTCGCCCGCCAGATCGAGCCAGAGTTCCGCCCGGTGATGCCCGGCCTCCGTGACCGGAAACTCAACGCGTGCTCCGTCCGACTCTGCCACGAGTTTCCCACTGCGGAAGATTCGCCAGTGCCCGGGCAGTGGAGCCTGGCCGATCAGTTTCAGGCCCTCTGCCAGCGGCACCGCGCTCCCCATCTCGAACCGCGAGGTCCCCTGCTCTGCCGCCCAGTCAAAGCTGCGCGCGTCGGCGATCCAGTCGAAAGCCACAAACGCCCGGCCTCGGTCGAGGGCCTCGCTGATCGCATCACGGGTCAGGTCGCTCGCCAAAACGTGCGTGCCGACATGCCGCAGACTGTTCTCGTAGGGATCCAGCTGCATCCGGAAGACCACGTCCCCGACCTGGGCTGTGTCGGGGATCGGCTGGATGGCCGAGACAACCTTGCGGTCGAGCATCAGCAGCTCCTCGCCCAAGGCATCTTCCACGCGGCAGCGGTTCCCCTCGGCGACCTGGATCCTCAACCCGATGTTCTGGTGAGCATCGTTGGCCGACACTCCGGTGTGTGGAGCGATCGCGCACAGCTCATCCCAGCGCCGGAGATAGTCTTGCGGGTAGTCGAGAAGCGTCGACATCGCCTCCTGCGGGTATTTGTCGAACAGCTTGGCCGCCTGGATCAGCCACAGCGGATTCTTGATCGAGGCGAACAGTCGTTTTTCGTCCTTGGCGTCGGCGTGCGTGTTGTAGATCTCGACCCCGGTCAGCCCCTTGAGGTCCCAATCCATGCGTTCTTCCAGGTGCGACAGAAACGTCAGCCCCGATCGACCGCGAACATGCAGCGACAGATCCTGCGACTGCAGCGATTCAACGGGCTTCACGCTCTCACGCGGAAAGACCAGCATCCCCTTCATCTCGGCTCCGGGGATCAGCAGGACGCCATCCTTCAGACCCTCGTGCCCGTCATTGACAAAGTCGTAATGCTCCGCCGGGTGCTCGGTGAACATCAGCACCTGCGTCCCGGCCTTCTTCGCAGCTGCGACGATCTCATCGATCTCGCCGCGGCTATCGTGCGAGAACTTCGAGTGGACGTGCAGGTTGACGCGGTATTCCTTCAGCGGACCGGGCCGAGCAATCTCCTGCCGGGCCGCCTGGAAGGCTGCGACGGCCCGGTGAACTTTCTCCAATCGGTCCGGTTTAAGGCGGTCGATCGCGTCGTCCGCAAGAGACGCGACGGCGAGGCCCAGGAGCATCAGGCAGGCTGCGAGGACCGTTCGGAGAGACATCGAGTACTCGCGTTGGCGGATGGAGGAACTGCAAGACGAGGGTATATTCTAACCTGGTCTCGTCTCTTCCGGCTCCCCTCTACTCCTGGGAGAGGGGTTGGGGGTGAGGGTGCTGGAGCGCAGCCCGCGATTGAATCAAATCCTGGACGGCAGAATTCTTACGAATTCTGCTACGAACGGACGGGCCAAAGGGGCCCGTCCCACGTGCTGCTGAATGTTATGCCGCCTTGGCAGTGCTCAAGATCTCGCAGTTGTCCCCCACCTGGTCGAACTTCACCGCCATCCGTTTCGAGACGCCCGCCTGCTCCATCGTGATTCCGTACAGCACGTCGGCCTGGGCCATGGTCGGCTTGCGGTGAGTGATGACCACGAACTGGGTCATGGCGGCGAACTCTTTCACAACGTTGGCGTAGCGTCCCACGTTGGCGTCATCGAGGGCGGCGTCGACTTCGTCCAGGATGCAGTACGGGCTTGGCTTGCTCTTGAACATCGCGAACAGCAGCCCCACAGCTGTCATCGTCTTCTCGCCGCCCGAGAGCAGGGTCAGGCTGCGCAGCTCCTTGCCGGGGGGCCGGGCGACGATGTCGATGCCGCACTCCAGCACGTCGTCGGTGTTCTCCAGGATGATGTTCCCTTCGCCGCCGCCGAACAGCTTGCGGAACAGGATCGTGAAGTTCTGGCGGATCGTTTCGAAGGTCTCCATGAACAAGCGTCGGCTCTCGACGTTGATCCGCCGAATGATGTCTTCGAGAGCGGCCTTGGCTTCCTTCAGGTCGTTGAGCTGGGCACTCAGGTCGTTGAACCGGTTCTCGATCTCTTCGAGGCTGGCGAGAGCGTCGGTGTTCACGTGGCCCATCATTTTGAGCCGCTTGCGGAGGCGGTCGACGTTGGCTTCGAACTCGGGACGGACCTCTTCGAAGGTGGGCTCGCCTCGATCGCCGGGCGTCGGAGTTGGTTCGCCAGAAGCGTTGTCCGGAGATTCTGAGACGGGATCGCTCTGGTCGCCCTCCCTCACCCCCGGCCCCTCTCCCGAGGGGAGAGGGGAGGAGGAAGAGGTTTCGGGTTCGCCGTAGCGTTCCCGCAAGTAGTCGCGGTAGGCCGACACGCCGCTGGCGACCAGATCATCGAGAGAGATCTGGTACTCCTCATCGATCCGCTGGGCCAGGACGTTACGTTTCTGTTCGATCTCGCGGATCTTCATCGAGGTCTCGTGGGCCTTTTCAACCGCGCTCCGCCGGCGCTTGTGCAGGTCATCGAGCTCCTTCGATTGCCGCGTGCGCTCCAGCCGGAACTCATCGCGGACCTGATTTTCCACTCGCAACTGCCCCTGCAGCTGTTCCTGAGTCAGGTAGCGTTCCGCGACGGTGGCTTCCGTCCGGAGCAGCAGCAGCATCGATTCGGACTGAGCCGACAGCAGGCTCTCATACCGCTCGTTCGATTCGGCCTCCAGTTCGACGCGCTGGATCTGATCGGACTGGAGTCGTTTTTGCGTCTCGGTCAGGCTCTTGAGTCGCTCTTCGTGCTTGGCCAGTTCGAGCTGTTCGGAACGAATCAGCTGCTGGACTTCATTGAGGGCCGCTTCAACTTCGGTCATCTCGGTTTCGCCAGACTGGACCGCAAGGGTCATCTCCTCGGCTTCACGCTGTTCGGTCTCCTGGCGAGTACGGGTCGACTGCAGGTCCGACTCAATCGACTGGGCCTTTTGCTCCTGCTCGGCCGCAATCTGCTCCTGCTCTTTGAGGGCCAGCTCAATGCGGGCGACCTCTTCCTGTTGGGCGTTCAACCGCAGGGCTGCTTCCGCGACCTGTGAGGAGCGGTGCTGGTATTCGAGTTCGATCTCGTCCTGACGACCGGTCCGCGATTCGAGCGCCTTCGACAGCATCGCGAGGCGATCGACATCGGCCTCAATGGCTCGCTCCAGTCGCACAACTTCGCTGCGCAGCTTGCGAAGCTCGCTCTTGCGGGACAGGACAGCTGTCTCTTGCGGCGAGGTGCCGACGAACAGCACGCCGTCCGCGTTGACGAGTTCTCCCTGCAAGGTCACGAAGCGACAGCCCTGCCCCACCGTGGCTGCCAGCTGAATGGCCCGGTCGAGCGTGCTGACGACCCAGGTGTCGGCAAGTAACCGCTGGGCCAGTCCGGGGACCTTGTTGGTCTCGGTGACCAGTTCGCTGGCCGGCTGGATCACGCCCGGTTCGTGGCTCAGGTCCGGCCATTCGCGACAGTCGAGGTCGTAGACCTCCAGCCAGTGCGGCGTGCTGGGAGTGCGGGACCGCCGCGCTGCCTGTGCGGCCCGCAGTTCAACAAAGCCAACTCGATCGAGCAGATGTCCGTCGCCGCGATTGAGGTAATCCAGCAGCGGACGCAGATCATCGACAACCAGCAGCTGAGTACGGTCTCCCAGTGCCACTTCGACGAGTGGGGCAGACTCGAGTGCGGTATCGAGCAGGTCGCCGACAGTGCCCAGGATGTTGGACCACGGAGGATCACTGAGGGTCTCGGCCCGCCGTAGAATCTCGCGGACGCCGACGCCGATCCCCTCCTGCTTGCGCTCCAGGTCTTGCAGGACGCCCAGGCGGGCGAGCGTGGCGCTGCGGCGTTCTCGCAGTTCGGCCAGCCGCTTCTCAGTCTGAGAGTGCTCACCCAACAGCGATGATCGCTCCGACCGAAGCAGATCGAGTTCCTCGCGGGCCCGCTGGCTGGTGCTGTCGGCGGCGGCGTGGGCTTGCTTGCGTTGATCGAGTTCCATCTGCGCGGACGCCAGTTCGGCCAGTCGCTGGTCGATGCGTCCCCGCGTCCTGGCCAGCGAATCGATGGCCGCCTGGTGCTGCATCTCCAGCGAGGCGATCTGCGTCTGGGCCGTCTGTGTTCTCAGGGTGAGTTGGTCGCGTTCCTGCCGCTTCTTGCGGATACG
Source organism: Planctomycetaceae bacterium (assembly GCA_044337025.1). Taxonomy (GTDB): domain Bacteria; phylum Planctomycetota; class Planctomycetia; order Planctomycetales; family Planctomycetaceae; genus TH-plancto1. The sequence continues at coordinate 21,277 of JBIIOI010000015.1, read as the reverse complement.
ACCGCGGGCCGCGTCGAGTTCGTTCCGCAGGCTGACCAGCTCCTGATCATGTCCGGTGATCGACTGCTGTCTCTCGATGACGCCCGATTCAAACTGCAACAGCCGCTGAGCGGTCTCTTCCAGCTCGCGGGCAGCGGCTCCGGCGCGGGCAGTCGACTCCAGACGTTGCTTGCGGAGCCGCTCCAGATCAGCGTGCAGCTCCCGCAGCCGGAATGTCTGGTGCCGGATCGTGGCTTCTTGGGCAGCGATGCTCTCGCGATTGGTGGACGATTGCCGCTCGAGGTCGCGGACGCGCGACTCGATGACCTGCAGGTCTTCATCAGCGCGGGCGACCGAAGTCTCCAGCTCCTGGACTCGACTCTCGAGCCCCTCAGCTTCGGTGCGCGCCTGCTCTTCGGCTTGCTTCAGCTCAGTGAGCTGGGTGACCCAGATCCGGGCATCGTCCGCTGCGAGCCCGGTCCAGAGGACCTTCAATTCGGAGAAGATCTCGCGGTACTTGGCGGCCTTGCTGGCCTGACTGCGCGTGGAGTTCAGCTGGGCTTCGACTTCGTCAACGATGTCGGTCAGCCGCTGCAGGTTCTGGTCGATGCGCTCAATCTTCTTTTGAGCTTCGACACGCTTGGCCTTGAACCGTGCAATCCCGGCCGCCTCTTCAAACACCATGCGCCGCGCGGCGGGGTTCGATTGCAGAATCTGATCAACGCGGCCCTGCTCGATAATGCTGTAGGCGGCCGTACCCGCTCCGGTGCCCAGGAACAGGTCCTTGATATCCTTCAGTCGGACAACATTCTTGTTGAGCAGGTACTCCGAGTCGCCGCTGCGGTACAGCCGCCGACCGACCTGAACTTCGGTGGCTGCGATGGGCAGCAGGCCGCCGCTGTTATCAAAAGTGAGGGTCGCTTCGGAGAAGGCACTGGGCTTGCGCCCGTTGGAGCCGTTGAAGATGACATCGGTCATCTCGGTACCGCGAAGGCTCTTTGCGCTCTGGTCTCCGAGGATCCACTTGATCGAGTCGACGACGTTGCTTTTGCCGCTGCCATTGGGCCCCACGACGCACGTCATCCCCGACGCGAACTCGAACACGGTTCGGTCCGCGAAGCTCTTGAAACCAAAGAGTTCGAGGGACTTGAGCATCGCCAGGGGAGACTCGGCAGTCGGCCATCAGCAGTCAGCGGAAGTCGGGCCCTGTCGCTCTGGCTGACTGCGGACAGAGGACATCGGGGCTGAGAGGGGTGAGGCTACCTCACTTCGAAGCTGACACCGCCCAGGCCTTCCTGTTCCTCGGCAGACGGGGAGGCGGCCTTGGATTCGGCTTCCGGGGGCTCGATCGGACTGGTGTCGACTTCGAGGCTGTTCGGATCAATGTCGAACAGGTTCGGAATCATCGCGGCGTTTCCGATCGTCTCGCTTCCGGGGCCTTCTGCGAGATCGGGGCGTTCGTAGACGCGGCCCGCGCGGGGCAACTGGTCATAGGCCAGGACTCCCACCATGTTGTGCTGTTTGTGGGCCTGCATCAGCATCTCTTCGATGGCGGGATAGTCGACATCGAGTTCGGCAGCCGCGGCGATGATCTCCGCGACTCGCAAGCTGGAGTAGAGTTCCTGCTGCGGGCGGCCGGGCACGATCTTGGTGAGCTTGACGCGGTCGCTGTTCTCGGCACAGGTGACGAGCACGCTCTGTCCGGCTCGCAGAACGAGCGGAGCCTCCAGCCGCTGGTCCGGGCCAAACAAGACGATCTCTGGCTTCCTGCGCCGGGAAAGGTGAACGACCGGGGAGGCCGTGGTCTCGACAAGCTTGACCTCGTACCCGGCCTCCAGCTTGTGCGTGATCACAGCGGTGTCGTTGGGTGAGGAGATCTCCAGTGCGCGGAGACCTCCGTAGCGGGTTTCGATCTCTTCGTCCTGCATCAGGTCCCGCATCGCGAGGACAGCGTCGCCGTCTTTGAGAGTGGAGAGAGCGGCGATGGCAAAGGCTCGAAACGCGGGCTCCTTCAGGGCCACTTCCTTGAGCACAGCCACGCCGGACGCATCATTGAGATAGGCCAGAGCCTCTGCGGATCGAAACCGGGCTTCCAGTTCGACCGATTGCAGTCCTTCCTTCAGGATTGGGATCGTCTCGACGCCGATCGCTTCCAGTTCCAGAGCCGCCTGGGCACTGGAGTCGCCCTTCATCAGGGCCTTGGAGAGTTCTTCCAACCGCAGCGAGTGCTCAATAGAAGTCTCACTCAGCCGGATCGAACGGATCGCCTGCAGGTAACGTGGATAGTTGTCGCGATACCGCTCGTGGACCACCAGCTCAATGGTCTGGTCGGTCTTCGCCTTGGCGAGGGGGCCCTTGATCCCCTTTGAGTTGTACCCATTGAACCGCTGGCCGATCCGCTCCGCGATGCGAGTGGTCATTTTGACCCCCTTGTAGTCGTCGCGCAGCTTGATGATCAGGTTACGTTCGAGCGAGATGTACTTCGCCCCGCCGGGGATCACCCCCTGGATGAGCCCCGAGGGATCAGTGTCGTCGCCGCGGATCAGAATCGGGCCGTGAGCCAGTGCCAGCTCGCGACCTTCCTTCACGCCGCCGCCCTCGGGCAGGAACGCGTACTCACGCAGAAACGTCTCCATCAGACGCCCCCCGCGCAGGCTGGTCGTCTGGCTCCCTTCGGGCAGCTTGATCTCGACGTCGAGCGGATCTCCCTTGCGAATCAGCGGCGGGATGTAAGCTGTGACGATGACGAGAGCGGTGTTCGGCGAGGCCAGGAGTGATTCGGGATCATCGATACGGCGGCGGCGCATTTCCTCGAGCAGCAGCTTCCGCTGCGGCGTCGCGGGCGGGTCTTCGCCCGTGCCGTCGAGGCCCACAACCAATCCAACCCCTTGAATCAAGCGGACTGTGTCGCCGCCGATCGAGATATAGTCTCCGACCAGCTTGGAATGCCCCTTTTCGCCCTTCAGCGCGTCATTCACGCGGGCCCGGCGACGGTTCTCGGGATTGAGCATCCCCGGCAGCTCGAAGTCGAGATCGAGCGTCTGACACCCGGTACAGGACAACAGCAGAACGATGACAAGCCGAGACCAGAAAGGTTGAGGTCGCATGTCGCCGATCCTTGGCGGAGAGAGAACGCCGGTAGGCGGTCGGGTGGGACGGGCGGCTCGCGCAGGGCTGGCGAGCCTCCCGAGCAGAAGGGATCGGAACAGTACGCCGCTTCAGAACCGAGGGTCAATACGCCCGCGCTGTTCGGCGGGATGGGTCCCGATCAGGTCGCAGATTTGGCCGGATCGGGGCTGGGGCCGGGCGGCGGAAATTGCCGGATGCCAGTGCGAGGCTTCGGCCATTTGTCTGAGCCTCCCCCAAGGCGAGATCACCCCCTATAGATTGCCTAACCTGACATGTCGCTCAACTCCTCACGACGGATTCGCTATTCTACCGATCTGACAGTGACGGGCGGGGTGCCGCGACGGGAACACGAACCAGACAAACAGGAACCAGCGGAATGAAGGTCTCGATCATCGGCGGCGGCGGACTGGTGGGCTCCAGTGCGGGGTTTGCTTTGCAGGCGGGGGGGCTGGTCCGCGACATTTGCCTCGTGGATGTGAACCCGGAGCTGGCCGAGGGACATGCCCTGGACCTGCTGCACGGAGCCGCCTTGCTGCACGACCAGCGGATCACCTCCGGCGGGACCGAGAAATGTGCGGATGCGGACGTGATCTGCATCACAGCTGGTCTGCGTCGTAAGCCCGATGAGAGCCGGCTCGACCTGATCAACCGCAATGTGGCCTTGTTCCGGTCGATTCTGACTGACCTGAAGAAGGTCGGCATCCGCAAAGATGCAATCGTGTTCGTGGTCTCGAACCCGGTCGACGTGCTGACTTATCTGGCCGGTCAGGAACTGGGGCTGCCCGCACAGCAGGTCCTCGGGCTCGGCACGGTGCTGGACACGACGCGGCTGCGGAGCCTGCTGGCTCAGCGGCTGGATGTGCCGCCGACGCAGGTCTCGGCCAACATCCTAGGCGAGCACGGCGACAGCATGGTCCCGATCTGGTCAGCGGCTCAGATCGCCGGACTCCCGCTGGAAAAGTGGCCGGGAGTCAACCAGACCTTGATCGCCGAAGTCGAGAAGCGGACCCGTGGATCGGGCGCAGAAGTGATCAAGAAGAAGGGCGGAGCTGGGTTCGCCGTCGGTGTTTCGATCGCAGATGTGATCCACGACATCGCTCTGGACCGGCACCGCATTCAGCCGGTCTCGACGCTGCAGAACGGGGCTTACGGGCTGCACGATGTGGCGATCTCGGTCCCGACGATCATCGGTCGCAAGGGAGCCTTGCAGCATATCGAGATCGATATGTGGCCCAAGGAGAAGTCGGCTCTGCAGAAGTCGGCCAGCGTGCTGCGTGAGACGATCGACAAGGTGTTGGGGAAGTAGCACGGAGTGCTTTTCGTAGCCACGTTCGCCAGAAAATGGGCGACCGCACGCATGATTCCCACGTTCTGACGAACGTGGCTACGGAACCAAGGAGCCTCCCGGTTGCATCCGGGGGGCTTTTTCGTTTTGATGCCGCTGAGTGATCTCGTCCTTCGGAGTGCAGAATGAACATCGTGGTTTCGACCGCCAGTGTAACCAGCGTCCCCGCTCAGTGGCTCGTCGTCGGAGTCTGGGAGAAGGCTCCCCTGCCCTCCACCGCTGTCGCCATCGATCAGGCGGCGGGCGGAGTGATCTCGGACCTGCAGACCCGCGGCGACATCACCGGCAAGCTGGCCGAGACGGTCGAGATCCTCAAGGCTCCCGGAATCGCTGCGGAGCGGATTTGCGTGCTCGGACTGGGCGACCCGGCTATTCTGACGCGGGCCAAGCTCGATAAGGCCCTGATGACTGTCGCGCGGAAGATGTCAGCCAAGTCGCACGTGACCGTGGTTGTCTCGCTGCCACTGGGGCTTCCAATGGGGCTCCGGACCGAGACGGTGGCCACGTGTGCCGCGACGGCGTTTACGGTCGGCTGCGTCGGCCAGGGGCTCTACAAGGCGGAACCAGATCGGTACACCTTCACGAGCGTCACGCTGCTGGTCGATGCCGCTCATCAAGCCGATGCCGAGCGGGGAGTCACCGCCGGTCGTATTCTGGGTGAGTCGACGAACCTCACTCGCGAACTGGTGAACCGCCATCCCGGCGAACTCTACCCCGAGACATTCACCGAGCGGGCTCAGGCCGAAGCTGCCAAGCTCGGCATCGCCTGCGAGATCATGGACGAACCCCGCATCCGCTCGGAGAAGATGGGCTCGCTGCTGGGCGTCTCGCGCGGCAGCGTGCGGCCTCCTCGCGTCGTGCTGCTGCGTTACGAAGGAGCCGGTGCCGGAAAGCCGTGGCTGTGCCTGGTCGGCAAGGGGGTGACATTCGACAGCGGTGGGCTCTCGCTGAAGCCGACCGACGGCATGAAGACGATGAAATGCGACATGGCCGGGGCGGCGACCGCGCTGGGAGCGACCCTGGCGATCGCCCGGATGGAGCTGAAAGTCAACGTGCTGATGGCTGCGGGTCTGGTCGAGAATATGCCCAGCGGGTCGGCCTTTATGCTGGGTGAGATCCTGACTGCCCGAAACGGCACGACGATCGAAATTATGAACACCGACGCCGAAGGACGGCTCGTGCTGGCCGATGTGCTGTCGTACGTCGTCGATCAGGGTGTCGACAAGATCGTCGATCTGGCCACGCTGACCGGGGCCTGTGTCGTGGCTCTGGGCGAAGAGGTCACGGGAGCCTTCACCAACGATCAGGCGTGGTGCGACCAGCTGCTCTCCGCCGCCAGCGAAGTCGGCGAGGACGCCTGGCAGCTGCCGATGTTCGACTCGTTCGCGGAACAGCTCAAGTGCGACACAGCCGACATCAAGAACGTCGGCACCCGCTGGGGCGGAGCGATCACTGCTGCGAAGTTCCTGGAGAAGTTCGTCAGCGGCAAGCCGTGGGTCCATCTGGATATTGCGGGCCCGGCATTCATGGAGTCCTCCAAAGGCCACCGCGACGGCGGAGCGACCGGAGCGATGGTGCGCACGCTGGTCCAGCTGGCGCAGAACTCGCAAGGGTAATTACGAGAGGGGCGCGGCGCGAGTCTGCCGAGTTGTGATGAAACGGCCAATGACAAATCTCTAAGGGGAAAGCTCGACATGGATGCCGGTCGTAGTCACAACCTCGAAATCATGCAGTTCGTCGACCGTCAGGCCCAGCGCGCCGCGATTCTGGATAACCCTTACTTCACCGCCCTCCGTCAGAACACGATGAGCCGAGCTCAGTTCTGCGAGACTCAGAAGCAGTTCTTCTTTGCGGTCGGCTATTTCTCCCGTCCGATGGCGGCACTGACAGCTCGGATTCCCGACTCGGCGGCGCGAGCTTCACTGATTCACAATCTGGCCGATGAACATGGGCTGCAGGACGACTCCTCCTCCGCGGCCTTTGATCCCCAGCTGGCTCATGATCGCACGTTTCTTCGGTTCCTGGGGACGCTGGGAGTCACGCCGATCGAGATGGGTGACCTGCGCGAGCGGCCCCCCGTGCGAGCCTTCAATTCGGGACTCATGGGAGCCTGCGTTGCCGAGCCCGTCGAACTGGCCCTTGGATGTCTGGGCGTCATCGAGTATGTCTTCTCGGACATTTCGGCTTTGATTGGGCGCGCGGTCACTGAACGCGGCTGGGTGAACTCGAATCACCTGGTGCATTACAAGCTGCATGCGGAGATCGACAAGCACCATGCGGCGGAGTTCTTTCAGTCGGCAGCTGCAGCCTGGGCCGGTGGTGGGGTTAGTCGCTCCCACGTCGAGAGCGGCGTCGAACTGGGGCTGTATCTGTTCAATCGCCTGTACGTCGATCTCTACCGCGATGCGGGAGGTGTGGAATGAGCACAGCTCCGATTCCACATCTCAGCCCGGATCTGCTGGAGTCCTCGCATCAAATGCACTCCTGGCGCAACGGGGTTCGCATCGGCCTGTTTGTGCTGATCTATCTCACGAGTGCCACGCTCACGATTCAGCTCTCGTTGCATGTCGGAGCCTGGTGGCAGTGGGGGCTGCTCGCGCCGCTCTACCTGCTGTCAGCGGCGTCTTTGCACGGGATCAGTCTCTTCACGCATGAGGCTGTCCACGGGACACTGGCGAAGAACCCGCTGCTGAACAACCTGCTGGGAGCCTTGTGTGCCTTTCCGGTGCTGCAGACCTGTGCCGCGTATCGAGTGTTGCATCTGAAGCACCATCAGCATCTCGGGAACGATGGCGATCCGGACCACTACGAGAACTACACCCGCTGGACCTGGATGGTCTTCTTGATGAACTGGCTCCGACTGCTGATCGGGTATCCGGTCTACATCACAGCCATCCCGATCATGGGGTTTCGTCAGGGGGCAACTCGCGATCGCTGGTGGATTGCGGGTGAAGTGCTAGTGCTGTTGACCCTGATGCTGCTGGTCGGGTTTTGTCCGATACCGCGAACCTGGCTGCTTCACGGTTGGTTGATTCCGATGCTCTGCATCAACAGTATGGTCAACATTCGAGGGATGAGTCAGCACACCCTGCTGGAGCACGCCTCTGATGAAGTACTGGGCACTCGCACCATTTTGACCAGTCGGCTGGTGCGATTCTTCATGTGCAACGAGAACTATCACCTGGAACATCACCTCTACCCCGGTGTTCCCTGGTATGGCCTGCCGCGAGTCCATCAAGAGCTGCGCGAGGGCCTGCGGGCTCACGGAGCCCCGTACATTCCCACGTATTCCTCATTCGTTTGGGAGTTCGTGTGCGATAGCTTCCGCCGCAGTCCCCTGGGCTGGAGCCGACGACCGCCGCAGGCCCAGAACCCCTCATGACCGAGATTGTTCACCGCCCACACTGGCCCCTTCCGGAACGGCTTTTCGCGAGTCTCGGAACGATGGTCGTACTGGCACTGCTGGCCCGGTCCGGAACCAGCCACACCTTTCTCGCGGCGACCGGTCTGTGGGTGGCCTACCTGATCGGCATCGCGCGGACTCAGCCTGGCTGCCGAGCTCGATTGCTCGTGAACTACTTCGCCGTCTGCGTACTCTACGGTGGCTCCAGCTTTGCGATCGATGCGCTGCGTCTCCCGCTGCATCATGCGCAGCTCTTGGCCTGGGATCGTGCGCTGTGGGGCGAAACTCCGGGCGTCCTCTGGCAGGGAGCCGCCCCCGGTTGGTTGAATGATCTGCTCAGCGCCAGCTACTTGAGTTATCACGTCTACCTGCACTGGCTGCTGGTGGAGGTTCTTTGCAAGTCCGATGCGCGGCGAACGGCCTATAGCCGCGTCCTGTTCACGGGCTTCGCCGTCGGCTTCTGTGGCTATTTTGTCTTTCCGGCGGGCGATCCCCGCGTCGCCTTTCCTGAACTTTACACGCAGCCCGTTACAGGTGGCTGGATGACGCGGTTCAATCACTGGATCGTCGGAAACTTCGCAGCCAAGTACGATGCCTTTCCGAGTGTCCACATTCTGGTGACCAGCCTGATGCTGGTGTGCGACTGGCGCTGGAACCGGACCCGGATGTGGTGCATGCTGGTTCCGTCGCTGCTGATGGTGGCCTCGACGCTGTTACTGCGGCTGCATTACTCGGTCGACCTGCTGGCTGGAGCGGGGCTGGCTCTGGGTGTGCTGACCTGCGTTCGGTTCCGGGAGATGCGCATCGATGACTGACCGTTCGAACAACTCGGCGGACTCCTGGGCTCAAGAGGCGGCCGCGCTGCCGTTGGCATTCGCTCAGGTTCGCGAAGATCCTCAGCTCGATCTCAGGCTCATCCGGCAGCTGCCCGCCTCGCCGACCGTGGTCATGATTGCATCGGGCGGCGAGACGGCTATCCCGCTCGGACGTGAGCCGCTGGGGGCCTTGCACCTTGTCGACATGAACAAGTCGCAGCTGGCCCTCATCCGGCTGAAGTGGGATCTGGCCAGCGAGGCTCCCGAATTGGCCTGTGCCCTGCTCGGGCATCTTCCGATGTCGGTGGACGATCGAGCCCGTGAATTGACTCATCGATTGAGCCGACTCGAACTCGCCTCGACATGCCTGGGTCCGATCGAGTTCGTATCGCAGTTCGGTCCCGATCATGCCGGACGCTACGAGAGAACCTTCGCGGCCCTGCGTCTTGCGCTGCAGCCCTGGCAATCACAGCTGGATCAGCTGCTGAATTCGAGCGATCCGGAATGGGCGACGCGGTTCGCGGCACCCGAGGCCGAATTCGGCAGAGCTCTTAATCAGGCCTTTTCGCAGGTCATGTCGCTGCCGAATCTGGTTCAGCTCTTCGGGACCGAGGCGACACAGAATCCCCGCCAGTCGTTTGCGACGCACTTCGCCCAGCGGACGCGCGTGGCCCTCCGCCGATTCCCGGCGAGCTCGAATCCGTTCCTGTGGCAGATCTTCGCCGGGCGTTTTCCCGAGGGCCGGTGCTACGACTGGCTGCAGCCCGAATGCGGCGGCGGGACTCCGTGTCGCATCCAGCCGATCTCCCATCATGGAAAGATGAACGAAGTCCTCGATGAGCTGCCGTCACGATCAGTCGATCTGGTGCATCTCTCTAACATACTGGACTGGCTGTCCGTCACTCAGGCCCACCAGACACTGCTGAGTGCGGCCCGCGTCCTGAAGACCGGTGGACGGGTCATCATCCGCCAGCTCAATTCGACTCTCGACATCCCGTCGATTCCGTCGGAGTTCATGTGGGACCTCGAGCTGGGAACCGAACTGGAGTCGATCGACCGCAGCTTCTTCTATCCGGGGATCTTCGTCGGAGTCCGCCCGTGACGATCGACTCATTCACTTCCCCGCCGCCCGCCGATCTGGCCACCGCACTCGAAGAGTTCGAGCAGTCATTTCTCTATCCCCTCGGCCCGCAGCAGAAGTTCCGCATCTCGCACGGCCGCCAGTATCTCCCGTTCTTTCGCGCGATGGGAGAGGCCACCCTACTCGTCGCGCAGCACGCCGGAGCCGTCCTGGGCACGCTGGTTCTGGTGCGGCGGATGGTTCAGATTCGCACGCGCACTGAAACGGTGGAGAGTCCCGCTGACTATCTGTGCGATCTCAAGATCCGTCCCGAGTGGCAACGCACGCCACTGCTGCTCCGCCTCATCGCGTCGGCTCGAAAACTGATCGAGGAAAGCGGCGTGCGGCGATGCTACTGCGTCGTGATGGACGGCACCGGTCGCCTGCCCACCGACTACACCGGGCGGCTGGGAGTCCCGGCATTCGAGAAGCTGGGCGAGATCATGATCATCCGGGCCTCTTCTGCGGGGGGAGAGGTTCATGATCGGAGCCTGATTGCCACAGCCTCCGCGGTCGAACAACTCGCTCAGCAGATTCGAGGCCCCGGCGTCGCCGCTTCGCCCAGCCTCTCTTCAGAGCGTTCAATGCTCTCTCCGGTGGGACTCATCGACGCGGCCCGCTCGGCGTGCGGCGTGCTGGAGGACACACGCCGCGGAAAACAGCTGTGGCTGCAGTCCGGCGAGGAACTGGTGTCAGCCCACCTGTCCCGCTGGGCGTGGACCGAAGCTCAGGTGGGGGCCTCGATTTTGAAACAGGCTGTCCGCTGCGGCGTCGAGTCCGGCTTTCCGGCTCTGTTTACTGCAATACCGCGCCGGTGGTACGCGAAGCTGACGCCGCATCTCGACTCACTGGAGATGCAGGAAGCTCCCGCCACCGTGTTTGGGATCGGTTTCGAACGCGATCTCGACTGGTGGATCGACACGGCGGAGATTTAACGCCGGTTTTCTCACAGTCGCAGAAAGAGCCGTCTTCCTGAGCGGCACGGCGCTAGCCGCCGGTTCTTTGGCCTGTAATCGCCGTGTGCCAGTAGACGCCGTTAAAGGACCGGCACCCTGCAGTGCTCGCTGGGCGTGGTGAGATCAGTTTTAACCGGGGGCTAGCGCCCGGCGGCCGATTTTGATCAGCCGGAACGCGATAGCATCCGGTTTCTGGTCGGCAATTCTCATCGAGAGAAAGTGGATTGAATTGGGTCAGTCCCCGATAGCCGTCGGGCTTGCCCGACGTGCCACTCTACCGGTCGAAAATCGGCAGCAGATGGTTCGGCACCTGCAACACGATCAGGGCCATGGCGGTGCTGTAGTCACTGCCGAACCAGGCATCGAACCAGCTGCCGTCACCGGCCTGCGACCGCAGCAGCTCCTGGCGGATCGCGGGGTACCAGCTGTCCCAGTAGTCTCCCCCGGCGTGCCAGGCAGCCTGCACGGCGTAGTACTGGGCATAGAAATAAAAGTCGTGCTCGCGAATCCCCCGCACACCGGGGAGGTTCTGGCGGAGGTAGGCCCGCCCTTTCTCCAGGACCGGGCCCTCGTGAACTCCCGAGGTATAGAGCGCCGTGACAGCTGCGGCCGATCGGGCGAAGCGGCTATCCATCGAGTCGTTGATCCGGTAGCGGAACCCGCCGTCGGGGTTCTGGCAGCGCTGGATGTACTCGATCCCCTTGTCGATCGTTTCCTTGGGGACCGAGATCCCCGTATTGCGAGCAGCTCGCAGAGCCATCAGCTGACAGGCTGTCACCGACAGGTCGGCATCTTTGGGAACGGGGAAGTACCGCCAGCCGCCTTCCTCGTTCTGGGTCTGCACGATCAGGGCGACCGCTTTGCGAACGACGCGCGACAGATCGTCACGCTCAGACATGCCCAGCGCCTCGGCCAGAAACATCGTGGCGAAGCCGTGACCATACATCGGGCTTTCGGCTTCGCTGTTGGGCTCGATGATGTAACCGGTGGGCGAGGAGCACGAGATCAGGTAATCAATCACCTTCCGCAGCGGTCCGCCAAATGGGCCGCGTCCGGGAGTGCTACCGGAGGAGAGAAACGCCAGACCCGCCAGACCGGCAATCCCCGGGTTCCCCTGCTGCCGCGCGACCGAGCCGAATGCTCCGTTCGCGTACTGCTGATCCGCCAGCCAGCGCAGACCGTTCTGGATCGCCTGCTTCGTATCGGACGTGATGAGATTGGGACTGTCAGCTGCGGGGAGCCAGGGAGCCAGAGCTCCGGCACTGGCACCAGTGAGATACGAAAGAAATCTGCGACGGGATGCCATCTCGAACTCCCAATGAGTACGACAGCACTATAGCAACAAAAAGCCCTCCGGTTGCAACCGGAGGGCTTTGAAGATGACGCGAGTGTGCTCAATTACGCCGTTGGCGAGTCGTTGATCACGGTACAAGGCGTCTTGCGGTTGATCCGCTTCAACAGCGAGGTCAGCACGCGGCCTGGGCCGATCTCGTAGTACTCGTCGATCCCCGCGTCGAGCATCGCTCGCACGCCGTCTTCCCAGCGCACGGGAGAAAGAACCTGCCGCACGAGGATGTCGCGGATCTCGGCGGGATCGCTGTGGCTCTTCGCATCGACGTTCGAGACCACGGGAATTCGCGGGGCCTGAATCGAGACACCGGCCAGGGCTGCGGCCAGCTTCTCGTCGGCGGGCTTCATGATCGACGTGTGGAACGCCCCAGCCACGGTCAGCCGCACGATTTTGGCGTTCAAAGCCTCAGCCAGTTCGACGGCGCGGTTCACGCCGGGCACGCTGCCCGAGACGACGAGGTTGCCCGGGCACAGGTAGTTCGCGATCTGCACCTGCCCAGCGGAGCTGGCTTCGGTGACGATCTGCTGCACCTGCTCAATCTGGAGCATCAGGATGCTGGCCATGCTGGAGGGAGTCGCATCAGCTGCAGCCTGCATCGCCTCGCCGCGCTGCTTGACGACGCGCAGGCCGTCTTCAAAGCTCATCGCTCCCGCGAACACCAGGGCGGTGTACTCGCCCAGGCTGAGCCCGGCGGTCATCTCGCACTTGGCGGGCAAGTCAGGCGTTTCGGCCTTGAGCTTCTCCAGGCAGGCGAGGCTGGTCACGAAGATCGCCGGCTGGCTGACAACGGTCGAATGCAGCGTGGCCTCGGGGCCTTCTTTGCAGACTTTGGCCAGGTCGTAGCCGAGAATCTCGCTGGCTCGCGCGAAGAGTGCCGCAGCTGCGGGATACTGGGCAGCGATCTGCTGTCCCATGCCCAGATGCTGGGCGCCTTGACCGGGGAAGAGGAAGCCGATGCGAGACATGCGGGGTGCCTGAGGGTGAGGGGAAAGCGGCGCGATCAGTTTCCGATGGCTGAAACGATCGACCGGGACGGAGAGGCTATTGCCTCGGCCAGGATTTGTGAAGGTTAACGAGCCTTGATCGACGCCGCAGATGAGGCAATTGATGAGTGGGTGATGGGAACCACCTCTTCTCCCTCGCCCCCGCGAATGAGGTGATTCGCTCGCGGAATCTCAAGTCGGGGGAGAGGTTTGGGGTGAGGGGGCATTCGCTCTCCAGTACGCAGGACCAATGACAAAGGACAAAGGACCAATGACAAACGTTCTCTTCCCGCTATGCTTCGCTCCGGAGCACTACACCCGCTGACGATCAATCGATGACTGACCTCTCCCCTCCCACGCGTCCGGTTCCGCGGCTGTCGATCGGTTGCCCGGTCTGGGGATGCGAGCGCTGGCGTGGAACGCTCTATACCGCGAAGGCCACTCGCGACGAGTTCTTGCCGCAGTACTCAGCCGCCTTTCACACGGTCGAGGTCAATAGCTCGTTCTATGCTCTTCCCGTCCCCGAGATCGTCGAGGGCTGGGCCGAGCGGACGGCACCGGGGTTTCAGTTCTGCTTCAAGTTCCCCAAAGCTCTCACCCATGATGCCCTGCTGGTCGGTGCAGAGGGAGTCACGCGGGCGTTCGTGCAGCTGCTGCGGATCCTGCAGCAGCGTGACCGCCTGGGCCCCGCATTCTTGCAACTGCCGCCGGAGTTCGGGGCGCGGCACTTTACGGCCCTGGCCCGTTTCTTGAATGGATGGCCCGCAGATCTGCCAATCGCGGTCGAGGTGCGACACCCGGACTACTTTGATGGCGAGGTCCACGAGCAGAGGCTGAACGACCTGTTGCAGGCCCGCAGAATCGACCGCTGCCTATTCGACAGCCGAGCCCTGTTCTCGGCTCCTCCCACCGATGAGGCCGAACGGGAATCCCAGCGCCGGAAGCCCAAGTCGCCTTATCGAACGACCGTGACAGCTGGACGCCCGATGGTCCGGTTCGTCGGGCGGAACGACGTGAGTCAGGTTCACCCGTGGATCGCCGAATGGGCGACCACGCTGGCCGGATGGATGGGGCAGAATTTGCACCCCATCATCTTCACGCACAGCCCGGACGACGCCTTTGCCCCGGAGTTCGCCAGAATCCTTTGGCAGGCGATTCGCGAGCAGGTCACGGATCTGCCAACGCTCCCCGCCTGGGCAGGCGATCTGGAGCGGAGCCAGCGCAAAACGCAGAGAACGCTGTTCTCGTGAGCGTTTCGGGTGCAAAAGAACCCGGCGTCTGGCCTTTACTTCGCAGCAACGACGGGGATCGCGGCTCCAGCCAGCGACACATCCCAGACAATCATCAGGCTTTCGTCCAGCGCGACGTGCCAGCTTTCGCCGTCGTCTCGCAATTCAATCCCCTGCCCCTGCAGAGCGGTCGCCTGGGCCGAATTCTTAGCCACTGTTCCGCTATCGTGGATCGCCCGCCAAGATTCCAGGTGCGGCCAGTCCTTTTGCACAGTGGCCATGCAGCTCAAAATCGTGCGCAGCTGGTTGCCCGGGCTGAATCCGGCTCGGCGAGCAACGGCGGTCATGGTCGCATAGCGCTGCAGTTTCTTGAGTTCCCAAAGAACTTCTGCCACTTGTTCCGCACGTTGTGTCGACATCGCTACCTCCCGTCCCGCACCGCGTTCCGCATAACTCACAGAGAGCATCGATCCACACTACCGGTGCGGGCTCAAGCAATCAAGGCTGGCGGAAAGCGGATCTGCCGGGATTGCCAATCCACTGGAAAAAGTCCGGTCAGGCCGCCATGCTGAGCATCAATTCCCTCAAGTCCTGGAGTTTTCGCCATGAGCGAACGAATCGTTGCCCGCCCGCACCAACTGGACCTCGATTCTCCGGGCCGCCGCGATTACTGGCTGGCGCTCGAGCATGACAGCATCTGGGGCGATCATCTGATCCCGCTGACAGTCTGGGTCGGCCCGGAAGCGAAGCCGAACGAGGGCCTGGCCTCATTCGGATCGAATCACGGGAACGAGTACGAAGGCCCCGTCGTTCTCAAAAACCTGCTGAGCGAGATCAAGCTCGAAGATGTGCGCGGCCGGATCATCTTCATTCCGGTCCTGAACCCCTCGGCCTTCCGGGCCGGAACCCGCGAGAGCAGCCCGGACGACCGAGTGAACCTGAACCGGGCCTTCGTCGACGGGGCCGGAGTGACGCCCGCTCTGTCGGGGATTACGCACCGGATCGCGGCGTTCATTCGGCACTACATCTGGCCACGAGTGCACATCGTCCTGGACCTGCATTCGGGCGGAAACGTCGCCAGGTTCTCGATTTGCGCCAATTACCATCCGGTCGACGACCCCGAACTGGCCAAAAAGATCGAAGAGACCGCCCGCTGGTTCGGGACTCCCAGCTTGATGGTCTACCAGAACGTGACTCCGGGGCTGCTCCCCAGCGAAGCCGAGCGGCTGGGCAAAATCACTGTCGGGACGGAACTGGGCTGGGGCTGTGCGGTGAATCCCGAAGGCGTCCGCTACGGGCGGCAGGGCGTTCTGGCTGCGCTGATCAACAACGGCATCATGAAGGGCCAGATCGAGCCGATCGCCTATCACAAGGCCGGCACGCAGCGCAAGCTGGAGATGGTCGACCGAGCCTGCTTCACAGTGGCCCCGTTTGACGGGCACTACGAATCGGTCCTGGACTGTGGCACGCGGGTCAAAGCAGGAGACATCGTCGGGTACCTGCACGACTTCGATCATATCGACATGCCCCCCTGGCCCGCCCGCGCCGGAGTCGACGGAGTTGTCCTCGCTCAGGCGTGGGTCTCACCGATCCCGCGTGGCCAGCATATTGTGGTGACGGGTCGGGAGATTCCCTGATCAGGGTCTGGCGAAAACATCCCGAGGGGATGACAGAAACCAGCCGGTGGTTGAGCGCAGCGATACCACCGGTTTGATCGAGAGTGGGGACCGATCCCGGAGGGATCGTAGAACCGCCCCAGCCACGCCCGCCGCTCTGCCACCCGAACCGCCGGAAAGTTGGGTGCCATGCCCACATCGCGAAGCAGGGTGGGCATGCGAATGTCTCGGCCAAGTCACTCGTCAGAACCAGCCCATTGCGAAAGCATGGCGACGCAAAGCCGTCGCCATGGCACCCGATCAATCCCAGCATGTCACAGTGCCACACCCGCCCCTGCAACCCAGACGCTCAAAGCAGCGTCCGGGCTACCCAATCCAGAACATCTGGGGCACCCCGGCCCCAAGACCACGGCCTTCGCCAAGCCTCAGACCGTGCCACCCGAGCGGAGGTTGAGCGCAGCGAAGGGTGGCTGGGGCGGGAAGCGATGGGACTTCTCGCTTCGGGTGATTCTCCAGCACACCCCAAGCCATCCAACACATCACAGGCCCCAGCTTCTGAACCACCTCACAACGCTGGGGCCCAGGGATTCGACGATCGGTCACGAATTGGCTGCGAGAGAACATGATCGGTTCATGCCAGTCTCGGGACGCCCCAGCCACGCCCGCCGCTAAACACAACTCCAGTGGAGATCAGCATGTCCGGACTTTAAACACTCGCCCCCAAATAGTCGGATGAACCCAAATCACGACCTGACTCAGTGATCGTTATTTGATGGCTCAATAACCTGAAAAACGCCGCGATCAGTCCCAGTACACTGGGGAGAAAACAACAGGAGCAGGTCGCCTCGCTTCACAAGAACCAAAGTTTTTGAGTTCATTTCGTAGTCTGGCCCGGGAAGGATGTGATTCCTTTGGCGATCAAATACTCTGATGGAGTTCTTACCCATATCTTCAATAATTTCTGTGCCCTCCTCTCGCTTCACGAGAGCATGATCGCGATTCCGTATCCAGTGTCTATCGGAGAGCCGTAGCCGCTCCCCTTTGAAAAAGGCAGGAAAGATTCCAGCTTGAATTGCAAGGAGCGACTTCAACTCGTGAGACACGCTCTCAGACTCGTTCGCGACCGATTGCAAATCGGAGATGCGTCGATTTATGTTTGCCCAGTCAAGAGAAACCCCAAGATAGCTCCATTGAGATGCTTGATCTTTCGGGATCGCGCGACCGAAGTAGATCAGGCTTGCCTGTGTACCGTGATCGAGATCCAAAATGACGATCTGGTGTCCGTTACCAATGGCTACATATCCAGATGATGGCAGTTCACCCTTGTCTGGCAGCGGTATCCGACTCCCGGCAGCGTCGTACAACCGAAGGCAGTCCGATTCGAAAAACTGTGGGTCAGATGAGATTGAGATTCGCCTCAGCTCAGGGTCACTTATTGTGACACCTAGTGGTCCGACAGAAAATCGATTGTCGGCATCTAAACGCGCTGCGACCGTGGCATCCGAGAAACCTTTCAGTTCTTCCGGTACAGATGAGTGCTGTTTAATCGTAGCGGAGTTCTCCGCAGGTGGCGGTACGACTTGACCATCCGCCGCTGAGGCAAATAGGAGTATCGCGGAGATGTAGGCAAATCGTGACAAGGACATGAAAGTTTTCTCCAGAAGGTGGAAGGACTATCGAATATCTTCTCCGAAATCACCAGGATTGTGTCCATCACCCGTTACGACGATCCCGCCCGGAAATGTATATGTCATAGTGCGAACCACCGTGTTAATGGTGATTCCGGCGAGCTATGCCTTCTCCAGAACCCAGTCAACGCAATTGCAAGTTGCGATATTCCAACCACCTCGCTGGTTCGAGATATCAGCCAGAATGCTCGTCATCACGGTCGAGAATGCATCTGGCGAGATGACAAACATTTTCGAGGCATCTGAGTCATGACCGTCGTCATCTTGCACACCTGCCGGATAGAATCCATAAGAATAAGACGCTGATTCGGGGGTAACTAATGTCAAGAACGCGTGACCGACATCATCATTTTGTATGTAATCCCTATCTCCCCCTTCCATAGGCTGGTCGGAGTTGACAATCAGCTTGTAGGGCGGCTTGAGCGTGATACTGACGGTTGTGTCAGCGAAGTGTTCGACCTCATGGTATGTATTATCCTCAATGCTTCCCTCGAACTCAGTCCAGTAACCACGATAAGTGAACGAAGTCGATCCCCCGTTAATCGCGTGCCACGGATTGTAGGTGAAGATCGCAGTTCCATCCTCGTTGAAGATCAATTCCCCAATGTCCGGCGGAGTCATCATTCCCCAGTTGACGATGCCATCGTCGTTGCTGCCCACATTGATCAGATTTCCAGTGTGAGTGTACGCCACGGCAGTGTCAGGCGTGACTGCGGCCAGTAAGACACGTGAGTCCAAGGCGCATATCGATGATAGACTTAACTTAAAAGAGTTCCGCCCACGTCGAGGGGAGAGGAGAGCTTTGCTCAACGAGGCAATCAGGTTAAACACGTTGATTTCTCCGAGAGGGGTAGATTTGCCAGCTAGTGAACCGGAAGCGATCGGGAAATATAAACGACTCGACCTGCCCGTCAATATCAGGTTTATCAAATTTCTCAAAATCGAAGAATTCGCGACGGGCGTGACTGGGGCGAGGTGAGTCTCTTTTGGGGTGGCTGGGGTCGACCAACGGGAGCCCCCAGCACGAGCGCAGTCATCCGAAGCGAGTTGCCACACAGGTTGAATCGTACGCGCGCCTCGCCGGGGGCTACGCTTCGCTGCGACCCCAGCCACCCGATCTGTCGGAAACTCGTTCCCAAGCTCCGCGAATCGTCTCGATGGAGCGAGAACTCAGCGAGCGGAGGACGTGAGGCCTCCGTGCCAGACCGAGTACGACCTGACGCCGCCAACCAGTTCGCAGAGTGATCGGGGGATTGGAACGTTCTCCCGCGTGACACCCCCGACTCACGTCGGGGGCTCGCTGATCCTTGACTCCGTCCACCGAACTCGGACAATTTCCCGCTTGGTCCCCGGAGCGCAGTTCGCTCTCCGGGCTGTGACCAGCGACTTCCGAGTGGTGTCATGAACTTCCGCCTGTCCCCCGCCGTTCAAAAGCTTCAGCCCTCTGCCACCATCGCCGCTGCGGCGAAGGCCAAAGCACTGAAAGCCAGCGGGGTCAAGGTTTACGACTTCACGCTCGGGGAGCCCGACTTCAACACCCCCGCGCACATCCGCGCAGCTGCGACCGCCGCGATGGACGCCGGGCACACGCACTACACGCCGTCAGGCGGGATCCCGGAACTCAAGAAGGCAATCTGCCAGGCCTACGAGCGGGATTACGGGCTGAAGTTTGAGGCCAACCAGATCGTCGTCTCGAACGGAGCCAAGCACGCGATCCACAACGTGATCGCTGCTCTGTGTGGCCTCGGCGATGAGGTCATCATCCCGACTCCGTACTGGGTCAGCTACAGCGAACTGGTCAAACTGACCGGTGCGACTCCCGTGCTGGTCGCTACGACTCCGAAGTCGGGGTATGTCTTCACGCCCGAACAGTTCGAGCAGGCCATCACGCCCCGCACCCGGCTGCTGATGCTCAACAGCCCCAGCAACCCGACCGGGGCGGTCTACCCGGTGGCTGCTCTGGAAGCCCTGGCGAAGGTCGCGGTCAAGCACCAGATCCCGGTCCTGTCGGACGAGATCTACGAGAAGCTGATCTACGACGGAGCTGAGTTCCGCTCGTTCGCTTCGTTCGGCGAAGAGGTCCGCAAGCTGACGATCATCGTCAGCGGAGTGAGCAAGGCCTACGCGATGACCGGCTGGCGAATCGGCTGGTCGATCGCTCCGGCGGCCCTGACCAAGGTCATCGATGACCTGCAGAGCCAGCAGACCTCGAACCCCTGCAGCATCAGCCAGCACGCCGCCATCGCCGGCCTGACCGGACCACAGGACAGCGTGACCGCCATGCACGGCGAGTTCGTGAAGCGGCGGGCCTATGTCCTGGAGCGATTCGGCAAGATCCCGAACGTGAGCTTCGTGCCAGCGGGCGGCGCGTTCTACATCTTCTTCAACGTGACGAAGTACTTCGGCAAGACGCTGCAAGGGGGCAAGGTCGTGCAGAACGCGACCGAGTTCTGCTCGGCCCTGCTGGAGACAGCTCACGTGGCTCTGGTGACCGGCGACGCCTTCGGAGCCCCCGGCTACGTGCGGCTTTCATTCGCCACCAACATCGAAACCCTCGCAGCCGGAATCGACCGGCTGGAGGGTTTCTTGAATCCGGCGTAGCGGAATTCGGATCGCTCCGTAGCCAGGTTCGCCAGAACGTGGGCCTGAGACACCTGACCTCGGGTAGCAGAATTCGTAAGAATTCTGGTGTCTAGCCATTCTAGCTGTGCCCTGCCTGTGAGGTGTTCATTGCCAATAGAGCTCTATTACATTCAGGATTCTGGTCCGTGGGGCGGCTACGGGTCTGTGCTCTGGCATGGCTTTGACGCAGGCGTTCAAACGTCGATTGAATTGTGCCGTTGCGGACCATTTCTGCCTGCGATTACATTAGTCAATAATAGTCTCGTCGTTACGGAGGCTGTTGCGCAAGACTTCCTCGAACGCTTTGGAAGGGATTACATTTTTCGAGATGTTGTCATCAAAAGTGCAGTTCTGCTTGATTGGAGTAGCTGGGATCTTGGGGCTGACGCCCCACCGATTGCTCCGGGGGGCGGCAATGAGCCTGAGGATTTTATTTTGAGTCGTCGTAACGATCCGAGCGTAGCGAAGGGTTTTGGCAGGCTCACAGAGATCGTTCCCCCAATCGGAGCTTATGTCGATTTGATCCGGGTGCCGGTTCCGGGAACAAGACGCGGCTTTACGCTGGACTATCGAGTCAAGATTGACACCCGGAATTCGAGTGACATTTTTCTAGGTAGCGGTTTTTCTCCTACCGGCTCGGGACCATACTGTACGTCGCGACTGAAACAGTGAATCGAAGATTCGTGCGGTGAAGACATGGCACGGAGGTTTTTTGAGTTTATTCCCTGTGAGGTTTACTGAACGGCGGCGGGGTGGCTCAGGCGCTGCTTCGAGAGTCAGGGTTGTAGAGCAACAGGAGACTAATGAGCACACGCTCACTCATTAATCCCTCTTGTTCCTGCGTCACCCAGACATCCAAAGCGATGTCCCGGCCACCTCCGCGGTTCACCACGATTGCCCACGTTCTGGCGAACGTGGCTAGAGCCGGTTTCAAAACCTGTTTGCAGGGCTTTCAAGCGGGTCGCCGCCGGATGGTCGTTTTCTACAACCGTCTGAGCACGATGACCATGCAGGCGGCATGAACGAGGCCTTGGAACAACG
>JBIIOI010000014.1:0-99053 GCA_044337025.1 Planctomycetaceae bacterium | reverse complement strand
GTGGAACGCTCGATGTCCGTCAACTCGATCTTCACTGCAACTCGCATGACACTGATCCTCCCGGCCCAGAAGATCAGACGCCAGCCATGACATTTAAGTTCCATTATTTGTGAGGCACTACACTAGGAATGAGTCTATGACTGCGTCAATACCGGTGTCAAATTCGGCTGTGCGGGTGTGGCTGGGGCAACGTGATCTCGCCCACTCCGGGTGGCTGGGGTCGACCAACGGGAGCCCCCAGCGCGAGCGCAGCCTGCCGGAGCGAATGGCCGCTTGGCTCCAGTCGTACGCGCGCCTCGCTGGGGCTGAGCGAAGCGAAACCCCAGCCACCCAATCGACGTTGCATCGCCAAGAGCAGCGGGACACAGGAAGACTGGCTTTCGGCGAGAGTTGATCCGCGTGACGAGAACCCTCACCCCCAGCCCCTCTCCCGGGGGGAGAGGGGAGCAGAAGGTGTTTCCCCCGCAGGGAATCCTGACTCGCCCTCAATCGGGGAACGCCAGCCGGATCTGCGAACGTTCGACAACTTCATCCTCTTGGCGCTTGCCCGGCGCGTAGCGGATGATCGCGCGGCCTTTGCCCTCCTTGCCGATCCACAAGGCGGGCCGCATTTGGTCGTCGTCAAGATTCTTGACGAGAACAGGTCGCGGAGAGTCGCCGCCAATCGGGAAGACACGAGCGCGAGGGGCACTGTTGAGAACAAAGAACCCGTAGTCGGGGTTGTCGTTACAGCCCATGATGTGGACCTTCTTCTTGCCATCCTCTTCACCAGTCACCCGGCCCAGGTACCATTCGCCCTGGTGCAGGATCGCCGAGAGCTGGCCCGATACCTGTGTGAGCTTCTGGTCGGCGGGAACGTTTTCACCCACCACAATCAACGGCATCTCGGACTCTTTCAAGGTTTCACCGGGTGGAGCGATCTTGCGTGTTCGCTGTTCGATGTAGCCAACGACCTCGTTCAGTTCGACCACCTGATCATGATCTGAGTCCGCCATCCCCCACAGGGCTTCACTCAGCGCAATATTCAAGACGTTCGTGGTCGACTGGCGGGAACGTGACGAACAGATCGCCACGCAGTTGGGAGGTAGCGGAATGTCCTTGCCGAACTCGCGGGCGAATCCCCCGGATTGACAGGAATCGAGCACGAAAACCACCGGGCACGGGATCTGAGCCGCCTGCTCCTTCAGTTCGCGGCCCCACAGCGTCTTGCCGTCCATCACATCGACGCCCCAGCCCTCTTTGCGTTCCGTCCCACCGTGAGCTGTCATGTAGAACGTGACCAGGTCACCCGGCTTCGCCTGGCTTTGCAGCCAGCGGACGGCCTGCACGATTTCGGCCTGACGGGCTTTCCGGCCCAGAACGGTCCGGGCTTGCACCGTGTTGAACAGCGGTTTGGCGTGGTCGGTGAAGACGAGCGCAAACTCCTCGGCATATTGGTTCCAATGCTCCGAGGCACTGGCATCCTGATTCATGGCAATCGCCAGAACCCAGCAGTTGCCCTCAGCAGCCAGCGCGGGGGCGACGCTGAGTGGAATCAGAATGCCGAGGACAACCCAAATGCAGAATGGGACTCTCATGGCGATACTCAATGTCGTTTTGGAGCAGAGACGGTTCTTCAGACCGAGTCAGATCATTTAAGTCATCCCACCTGGCGAATGCAACGGGAGGACCGAATCGAGTGCGACCCCCGTGAGCGCAGGGGTGGCCCGGCCAGTTTCACCGGCCGGGTGCCGAAGGCACAAGACGCCTCTTCAAGGATCTGCGAACTGCAATGAGACGTCACCTCGATGGGACGCATCCTGTCGCTGCGCGACCTAACCGACAAGTCGGTCAGGCCACCCCGAACTCACCTCACCTACTTCCCAATCTTCCACAGATGCCCATCGCTGCGGATGTAGATCGCTCCATCGCTCACCGCGGGCGTGCACAGGACCGTTTCACCCAGGCCATGGGTGTGGGTCACTTCGCCGCCTTCGGGTTTCAGAGCGACGACCTGGACCAGGCCCTCTTCGTTGACGCAGTACAGGTGGTCACCCGCGCAGACGGGGCTGCCGCTGAAGGGGCCTTTGAGGCGGGTTTGCCAGACTTTCTTGCCGTCGGTCGTACTGACGCGGTTCAGCACGCCGCTGCCGCCCAGCACGTACAGGGCGTCCTGATAGACCACCGGGCTGCCGGTGCCGGGGGAGATGCCGCCCTCGCGCCAGACCATCTCGGGTACGTCGCTGCCGGTCGGCGTCGGACGCAGGGCGGTGATCCCGTGCGAGGGGACATACGCCACCTGCTGTGACACAGCCAGCGACGGGATCGTGGAAGCCCCGTCCGTGTAGTTCCAAGCCACCTTGCCGCTCTTGGGCTCGACAGCCACGACTCCGGCGGACGACTGGACCAGCACGTGGTCCGCAGCTCCGTCCTTGCCGCGCATGATGCCGGGCGAGGTCCAGTTGGCCTTGCGCGGGCGGTCCAGCGACCAGCGCGAGACACCGTCCTCGACATTGATCCCGGTCGTGAACGACTGGGCATCGCACTCGACCATCACGACCAGCGTGTCATCGACGACGACCGGTGACGAAGACATTCCCAGGCTGTTGCTGGCGTTGGGAGCATCGATGGCGAGAGCCCGGTACCACTGCAGATTGCCGTCCAGATCAAGGCAGACCGCATCGTTGGTCGAGTAGACCGCAAAGACCCGCTTGCCGTCCGAGCACGGAGTCGCCGCAGCCACGCAGGTCTTGGGGTGGCAGGCTGTCCGCCCCGTGGCCCAGAACTGCCGGTGCCACAACTCGGTCCCGTCCTTGGCACTGAAGCAGATCACATGCAGCCGGTCCTGCCGCGGTCCGCTGCTGGCCGAGACGAACACCTTGTCCCCGACCACAATCGGGCTGGAGAGCCCGCGACCCGGCAAGCTGACCTTCCAGGCCATGTTCTCGGTATCGCTGAACGTGACCGGCGGAGCTGCGCCCTGGGCGACTCCGTTCGCGTCGTCTCCACGGAACTGCCGCCAATCGGCAACCGCCGGGGAGGAGAGGGCCAACAAGGCGGCGAGGAATTGGGGTTTCATGGGAAGTCGATGGTTGGAAAGGGGAGTCACTTGTCCTTAGTCCCTGGTCATTGGTGAGACGGTTCGCCTCTTCACCAATGACGAAGGACTAATGACTAAGGACCAAAAACAGCCTCGGTCGCCGCTGCGAACTTGGCGGGGAGTGGCAGCGTCGCAAAGTCTTCTTCATCGCCGAGGCGGAATTGCCAGCGGCCGCGGAGGTCGACTTTGTGATCCTGCCCAAAGTAGATTGCCGGGTTGTGGAATGCCAGTCCGCCGGGGCCTTCGTGGTTTTCGCAGCGCACGACCAGCAAGTGGACATCGCCGGGAGTTACGAGATCCTGCGGGACTTCGACCAGGACTCCGCCGTCTTCGAGTGGGTCACGGGGGAACGACACTTCCGTGACATCCAGCTCCTCCCCCTGGAAGAACACCTGCAGCTCATTGTTCTCGACGGAGCCCAGACGCAGATTCAGGTCGGCCCCCTTCCAGGTCTCTGGAACGCGAATCATGCAGCGGTACCAGGCGACCCCATCGTACTCCTGCAGGTCGGGGATTCCGCTTTCCTCCCAGCAGTTCGGAACGGCGATCGGGCTCCAGTACATCGACAGGTCTTTACCCGCCGACTCGCGCAGCTCAGTGGGCACCTTCTCCGTCGCGGCCCAGTGCAGAGCATTGAACAGCAGCCGGTTGAACACGGGGTTTTCAAAGTCACCCTTGTGCCCCAGCGATGTGTAGAACGACCGGCCCCCATCGGCTCGCTTGAAGGTCCAGGCTGCGGGCTCGATCGGCTTTCCTTCGATCGAGCCATGCAGCAGCACGGTCGTGCCTTCCGCCAGCGGTGATGTCGTATAGAGCGACCCGCCCGCCACGAAGGGGGCCTCGGGAACGCCCGTCAGGATCGGGTGCGGCGAGGTGGAATCGGCCGGGGTTGGCGTCATCATCGTCTTAAGATCATTCGCATAATGATTCGAGTAGTTCCCGCCAAACACCTGTTTGTCCCACTCAGGCCAGGCAGCTCGGCCCTCGGGCGGCTCCTTATCACGCAGGCACCAGGCGTGGCTGGCTGTGCGGATGCCGAGAATCGGCTTACCGGCCGCCACGAAGTCCCGGACATGCTGCAGGTCTTCCGGCTTGAGCAATCGCCGCCGGGCACTGATCAGCGCCAGGTCAAAGTTCTTGAGCTGTTCGATCCCCGGGATGTCGTTGGCTTCGGTCTCGGAGCCAAAGAAGAACTGTGTGTGGAAATCGTGACCGAGATACCGGGCAGCGAACTCGGGCAAGGTCTTGAGAGTCTCGTACTCGACTTCCGAGACGATGATTGCCAGACGTGGCCGTGTGTCGGTCTTGTGGCGGAACGTCTGCCCGCCCAGGAACTGGTCGCTGGTGATTGTCGGGGCCACGAACTTCTCGACATGCTCGATGATTAAGTCAGTCCCCGTGAAGTGGCTGACGAACGGCCACCGCTGCGGGTTGTACATCGTGTCGGTCATGTCGCGAACGAGGGCCACTTTCTTACCGTTCCGGGCCATCTGCCGCAGCCCAAACGGGCGACCGAGCACGCACATGTTGGTATGTACGCCGGTCAGGATCACGTTCTCGATCCCGCGAGCTTCGAGGATGCTCCAGACTTCGTCCCCCTTGTCGGAGATGAAGTCCTGGTCGCCGTCGATCTGAATGAAATCAGCCTGCTTCTTCCACGGGAGCTTCGGGTTGCGTCCCAGGCCTGCGAGCTCCTTGGCCCACTTCGCATGCTGTTCGCGATCGTCGTCTTCCCCGCCGTCTGACTGGTCGATCGGGTAGGTGGCTGCCTCTTCGGAGGGGATCTTGCTGCACCATGACTGGATGTCCGGCGGTAGCTTCGTCGACTTGGGAGTCTCAATTGCCCGCTTGCGAGCCGGGTGATCGACATACTGCGGCATGCAGTCGCTGGGGGAGTGGATGATCGTCATCCCGCGCGACCGGGCATTCGCGACCAGCTCATTCAGCCGCGGTCCGAACTCGGTCAGTCGCTGCACCGCGTTGTAACAGTGGTGGTAATCCCAGACGTCGCACACGATCACAGCCGTCTTGGCCGGATCCCATTCCTCTTCGCGGATCAGCGTATGAAATCGCCCCGTCTTTGGAGATGTCTCGGTCCGCGATCGAAGCTGGACCTTCAAGGGCTCGGCGGCCTGAACCAAGGCCGAGCTCCACCCGATCAGCAGGTGCAACAGGAGAGCAAAACGGAGTCGATTCATGGCTGCCTCGTCGGAAGGAACACGGACGCAGCTATTGTGTACAGAGGAGGTCGCAGATTGCCAGCGCGCCAACTCGCGTGTGGGTCAGGGGGCAACCGCTTATTGGTGGGGCACTCATTCTCACCTTCATGAAAGAGGGATAAACCACGGAGCGACTGTGTCGCTTGTCAAGTTGCGAGTGTTGCGCCCGGGGTTGGAATTTTGGCGTAGGCTTCTACGCCATTCTCGCAAGCCCCAGATGCGAGAAGGCACCCTGGCCGGGGTGCCTTTCTGGACAGCGGAGTTCGTCTCGGCAGACTTTCACTGCCCACTGCCCACTCTCCTGCACCCCTATTGCCCGTTTTCTTCGTCCTCGGGTACAACTCCCAGCAGTCACGGAGGACTTGGGGGCAGGATGTTTCACCGCTTTCGCAGATGGCTGACGCCCGATGTGGCGCTCGACTTGGGGACGACCAGTACTCGGATTGCGATTCCGGGGCGCGGAATCGTGCTTGAGGAGCCGTCTGTCATCGCGCTCGAATCGAGCAGCCGCCGCATTCTCGGCAAGGGAACCTGCGTAGGGACTCTCGCCCGCCAGATGCTGGGACGGACACCCGATTCGATCCGCGCGGTCCAGCCGATCCGTGAAGGGGTCATCACCGATTTCGAGCTGTGCGAGGCGATGGTCTCGTACCTGTTGCGAAAGGCCATGCGGGGAGCGACCGGTCGCCCGCGCGTGGTGGTCACCGTCCCCAGCGGTCTTTCCGCTGTCGAAAGTCGAGCTGTCTTTACGAGCGTCGAGCGAGCCGGAGCGGAGCAGGTCTTTCTGTTGCCGGTGACGAAGGCTGCCTGCATCGGGGCCGGGCTGCCGATTGCCGAACCACTGGCCTCGATGGTCTGCGATCTGGGGGGAGGGGCCTCGCAAGTCTCCGTCATGAGCCTGGGAGACGAGGTCGCCGGGCAGAACCTGAATGTGGCGGGCGACCATCTCGACCGTGCAATTATCGAGTTCCTGCGACGGAAGCATTCGCTCCGCATCAGCCCGCAAACCGCCGAACAGATCAAGATCGAGATCGGCAGCTCACTGCCGCTGGACCGCGAACTGTCGATTGAAATTCGCGGTCTCGACTCGATCAGCGGAGTTGCCCGCAAGCTGGTCGTCGACAGCGAAGAGATCCGGCTGGCCTTGGCCGACTCGCTGCAGCAGATCGCCATGGGGATCCGCTCGACAATCGAACGCTGCCAACCGCAACTCGTGGCCGACCTGGCCGACACCGGCATGGTCCTGACGGGCGGGACCGCGCAGCTGCGAGGGTTGGAAGCGTACCTGCGCGAGCAGATCGGCATCCCGGTCCGCCGCGATCACGACCCCGAGCGGACCTCGATCCGCGGGGCCCTGATCTGCCTCGAGCACTTTGACCTATGGCGTGAGAGTCTGGTCACCGACGGACGCTAAACGGTCCGCTGGCTACCACTGCGTCAACTCGAGGATTTCGCTTGGAGATCACGGGAACGCGAGACGTTACTCTTTGCCCTGAAGGGGCTACATAGCAGAGCCCAGGGTCGCGACCGCAGGGAGCGCACCCTGGGGGAAATCCGCCATGTCTCGCGAACCCTGAAAGGGTTCTACAATCGCCAATCGTTCCGTGTAGAACCCTTTCAGGGTTCCGTCCGAATTTGGGTATCAACCCAGGGTGCGCTCCCTGCGGTCGCGACCTTGGGCTCTGCTATGTAGCCCCTTCGGGGTAGAGAGCCAAGGCGGCGTCTTGCCGATGTTTCGGCACTACTCTTCAGAGGTCGCTGCTCCGCCCAAGTCCAGAACCTTCCAGGTCTTGGTCGACAGCTTGGCCTTGGCCTCTTCGCTCACCGATCCGTTGTCTTTGAACGTCAGCGACTGCACCGACTTCATCGCCAGGATCTTGTCGACGCTGGCGTCGGTGATTCCGGCACCGCGGATCGACAGAGTCTTGAGGTTCGGCAGCGCGGCGATCACGTCGATCGTGGCGTCGGTCATCTGCGGAACGGCCCAGATGTCGAGCTGTTCGATCGCCGTGGCCTTGCTCAAGTGACTCAGCCCCGCGTCGGTGACCGAGGGCAGCTCGTGCAGGAACAGTCGCTTCAAGGCTGGCAACTCGGCCAACACCTGCAGCCCCTCGTCGTAGACGTTGGGCAGGTCACGCAGGGTCAACCGGGTCAGCCCCTTCCCCTTCAGAGCCAGCAATCCCTGCGACCCGAACCCTTGGCAACGGAAGACTTCCAGCTGGGTCAGCTTCGGCAGCTTGGCCAGATGCGGTCCCGACTGATCGGTGATGTTGAAGTCTTGAATCAGCAGCGAATCGAGGGTCGCGTTCGCGCTCAGGTACTCAATCCCCGAGTCCGAGACCGCCGTGCTGCGGTGCTTGAATCCGGTCAGCTTGGGAAGGGCCGCGACGACTTCGAGAGCCATATCGCCCGCTTCCATGTTGCCGCGCAGGTCGATCACCCGCAGCTCCTGAAACTTCTTGATCTGCTGGGCTCCGACGTCGTTGACCTGATTCTGCACCAGTGTCAGACGCTGCAGCTTTGGCTGTCCTGCCAGAATCTTCATGACTCCATTGGTCATGTTAGTGTTCGAGGACAGGTCGAGTTCAATCAACTTCGGAAACGACTGAACGATCATCTCCGCCGTGGCGTTGTTGATGACCGAGTTCGTCAGGGACAGCGATGTCAGCTCCGTCAGTCCCTTGAGCTGAGCCGCCATCTCATCGTTGAGAGCCCGGAAGTTGATCAGCTGGAGCTTCTTGAGATCGGTCAACTTGCCCAGCAGTGCGACATCGTCCGCCGTCAGTGGGGAGCAGTCAGGGATGACGATCTCGGTCAACAGATCGCCGGTCTTGGGGGCATAGGTCGCCTTGGCCACAGCATCCAGCCGGGCGCGGGCGGCCTTCACGTCGTCGGCCTTGGCTGTGGCCTGAGGTGCGGGTGCCGCCGGAGCGGCGACTGGAGTTGCCGGAGCGGGAGAGGTCGCTGCTGCGGAGGGCGCTGTTGTAGGAGTGGCTGCGGGAGCCGCTGGGGGCTGTGGCTTGGAGCAACCAGTCCAGAGGATCAAGCTGAGGGTCGTTCCCGTAAAGATTCCGCGCGTCCAGTTCTGACTCATCACGTTGACCTTGGGTTCCACGGTAGAAGCAACACGAATGAAACAGGGGTACGGACAGTACCCCTGAGTAAGTCGAAAGGCGGGTGAAAGCATGTGCCTCCACCCGCCTCGCATCAGATCACTAATCCAACCGATGGCCATCGGCGTAAACCGGCTTGATCAGGTCGGCGACCTTCGGGGTCTTCAGCGAGGCAAGGTTGGTGACAACCAGGTTCTTGAAGTCCCATTCGACCTTCTCGCCCCATTCGCCCATCTCGCCGTTGGCTCCGCCCTGAGACGCGGCCCACACAGCCAGGTTGCCCAGCAGGATCGTTTCGGTGAGCGGACCGGCGCGGTCGATGAAGTTCGACTTGCAAATCTTCGGGTCGTTGGCGAGCTTGGCCCGGAACAGTTCCCACATGTTGTTGAGGTCGTTGTTCCCCTTGTCTTCGGCCTTCTCGTAGTCGACCTTGACCTTCTCGACACCCTTGAGCTCGTACTTGCCGCAGTAATCGTCGGAGCTGTAGAAGGCACCCTTCTCGCCGACGACCAGCACGCCGCTGTCCGAGACACTGTTGATGCCCCACTTGGCGAAGACTTCCATCGGGGGCTTGTTCCCCTTGCGGTCGTACCACCAGAACGGAATGGCCGGACGGTTCTTCGTCTCGGGCATTTCGAACTTGATGATCGAGCTGGCCGGGAAGCTGTCAAAGTCGTGACCGGTCGATTTGGCCTGAACCGAAATCGGGTCACGCAGCTCGCACGAGGCGAACGGCACAGTCAACTGATGGCAGGCCATATCGCCCAGGGCTCCGGTGCCGAAGTCCCACCAGCCACGGTGCTGGAAGGTGTGGTAGATACCGGGCCAGAACTCGCGGGTCGGGGCGACGCCGATCCAGTTCTTCCAGTCGACCTTTTCCAGGGCCTTTTCGATCTCTTCCTTCTTCTTGGCGATCAGCTTCTCAGCGCTTTCGGCGTCGTCGGCCTTGGCCTGAGCGGCGAACTTCTCCATGGTCATCCGGCGACCAGGGCCCTGCGCCCAGACCGGACGGTTCGACCACGCGTAGACTTCCTTCAGGGTGCCCAGCACGCCCGACTGAATCTGAGCGATCGCTTCGCGGGACGAATCGAGGGCCGTTCCCTGATTTCCCATCTGAGTGCAGACGCCCGTTTCTTTGGCGACCGTCGCCAGCAGGCGGGCTTCGTAAATCGTGCGGGTCAGAGGCTTCTGCGTGTAGCAGCTGATCCCCAGCCGCATCGCGGCCAGCGTGATCGGACCGTGCATGTGGTCCGGGGTGCTGACGGTGGCGATATCGATGTTCTTGCCGTGCTTTTCCAGCACTTCGCGGTAGTCGGTGAAGCGTTCAGCGGACTTGAACCCTTCCGAGTTCCCCTTGCTTTCCAGCGTGCCCTTGTCGACGTCACAGATGGCAATCGTGTTGCCGAACGTGGCAGCGTTGGAGGAATCGCTGCCTCCCTTGCCGCCGACGCCGAAGCTGGCGACGTTCAGCTTGCCGTTCGCAGAACGCTGCTGAGCTTGCAGATTGACCGAACCTCCGACGAATACCGCAGCTCCGATGGCCGAGGTATTCCGGATGAACGTACGACGTGATGATGGACGACTCATAAGGTCTCTCCTGGCCGGAACTCTGTAGTTGAGGGTCGAGGTCGACACGACAGATCGCTTGACTGCCGAAACTTCATAGTACTCTCGGGAAACGTCACTGAACAGCAATCACTGATGCGAGTTCCCGAGAATCATGAGGAACCCTTTGGGACGACCGATCCCGCTGCACGCCCGCGCGGCGAAAGTCGAATCGGGTCGCTTTGATAAATCTGCGTTGATTCCGCATACTCCCAGACGGGATTCGGTCCGTTCGCGGATCGTGGCGCGGTCCCGAAATGGCTGTGGCTGGGAGTACGAAGATGATGCTGGGACAGTGGCGAAACTGGGTGACAGTGTTGGCACTCGCGATGGGGGGAGTGGCCCCTCTGATCGCAGCAGACGATACGAACGAGCCGACCAGCGGGCCGGGAATTGTCCCGGTGGGCGAGGACGGTAAGCCGCTGAACCTGAACTTCGAGACCGGGGATCTCCAGGACTGGAAGGCCGAGGGGAATGCCTGGGAGCAGCAGCCGATCAAGGGCGGGATCGACAAGAACCGTCCGTTTGGCACTGATAAGCAGTCATTGCATACCGGCGAGTTCTGGATCGGCGGCTACGAAAAGCTCCAGGACCCGCCGCAAGGGACGCTGACCTCGGTCCCGTTCAAGGTCACGCACCCGTGGGCCAGCATGCTCGTTGGCGGCGGGGCCCTGCCCGACACGCGCGTGGAGCTGCTCGATGAAGCGGGAAAGGTCTTCTTCCTGATCAACGGAACCAATGCTGAAGAGCTGTCCCCGGTGATCGTCGATCTGCGGAATCGCAAGGACAAGCAGATTTCGGTGCGGATCGTCGACAAGAGCTCCGACGGCTGGGGGCATGTGAACTTTGACGACTTCCGGTTCCACGAGAAGCGTCCAACCTTCAAACGGCAGGAGCTGAAGCCCAAGAGCCTCAGCGCGATCGCCGAGGTCTACCCGCATGCCGGGCTGACCGCCGAAGAAGCTGCTGCTGCGATGCAGGTCCCGCCGGGGTTCAAGGTCCAGGTCGCCGCCAAGGAGCCCGAAGTCACCCAGCCGATCGCAATGTGCTGGGACGACCGCGGCCGCCTGTGGGTGGCTGAAGCTCACAGCTACCCGCAGCGAAACGCGGAAGGCGAAGGGGCCGACCGGATCGTGATCTTCGAGGACACCGACCAGAACGGGACGCTCGACAAGAAGAAGACATTCATGGAGGGGCTGAACCTCGTGAGCGGACTGGCAGTGGGGTTCGATGGCGTGTGGGTCGGGGCTGCTCCGTATCTGATGTTCATTCCTGACAAGGATGGGGATGATGTGCCCGATGGACCAGTCGAGCCGGAAGCGTCAGCGCCCGGAGCAATCGCCGCTCAACCCGCCCTCCAGTTCCCCAAAGATGTCCCCGCAGGCGCCAAAGTCCTCCTCGACGGCTGGCACTGGGAAGACACGCACGAGACGCTCAATGCCTTCATCTGGGGGCCGGATGGGTGGCTTTATGGATGCCACGGTGTCTTCACACACTCGCTGGTCGGCAAGCCGGGGACTCCCGATGCGGAGCGGACTCCGATCAATGCCGGGATCTGGCGGTATCACCCGGTGCGGCATGAGTTCGAGGTCTTTGCTCACGGCTCCAGTAACCCGTGGGGCGTTGACTTCAACGAGTACGGCGAAGCGTTCTGCACTGCGTGTGTGATTCCGCACCTGTACCACATCATCCAGGGCGGGCGCTACGAGCGGCAGGCGGGCACGCACTTCAATAAGGCGACCTACGACGACATCAAGACGATCGCCCGGCACCGGCACTACACCGGGAACCAGTGGAACGACAACGACCGCAAGGCCAGCGACGACCTCGGCGGCGGTCACGCACATGCCGGGGCGATGGTCTACCTGGGTGGAGCCTGGCCCGAGGAGTATCACGGCAAGCTGTTCATGCACAACATCCACGGCAACCGGGTGAACATCGACCAGCTGATTCCCGAAGGCTCGGGCTACGCGGGGGATCGGTATCCCGACTTTCTCCTGACCGGCGACAAGTGGTCGCAGATGATCAACCTGATGACCGGCCCCGATGGCCAGGTTTGGATGATCGACTGGTACGACGCGAACCAGTGCCACACGCCGAAAGAAGGGGCTCATGACACGACCAATGGGCGAATCTATCGTGTGAGCTATGGCGATGCGCCGAATCCGGCGGTGGATCTGAAGAAGTTGAGCGACAGCGAGTTGGTCAATCTGGCTGTGACCGCTCCCAATGAGTGGCACTCTCGACACGCGCGACGGCTACTGCAAGAGCGAGAGGCAGCTGGACGATTTAGTGACCGTAGAATGGCACTCGAATTGGTTCTGGGGACATACGGGAAGAACTTCAAGCACCTGGCGGTAAAGCAACAGATGCGTGTTCTCTGGACCATCCATGCACTTATTGGCCCCGAGGAGATTCAGAACTTGTTGTCTCCGGTTGTTGGAGAATTCGACTTTTCGGAGAGTGACGATCACTTTGTCGCTTTCGGAATACGCCTGTTATCGGAATGCAAGTCGATACATCCTAAAACGATCCGTCGTCGAATCGAGTTTGCAAAGTCACATGCGTCGCCTGTGGTACGGCTCGCTCTGGCATCCTCTCTTCAGCGAACTCCACTCGCTGATCGCTGGGCCATTCTCGAAGGTCTCATCTCCCATGCCGAGGATGCCAAGGATCACAACCTGCCGCTGATGTACTGGTATGCGATGGAGCCGCTGGCCGATGTCGATCCGGTTCGGGCGCTGGCTCTGGCGGTCTCGGCGGGCGAAACGATCCCCGTGTTGCAGGAGTACATGATTCGCCGCCTCGGCAGCGGGGACCCAGCCAAGATGCTGGACCTGCTGGTTGATGCCCTCGACAAGGCCAAGCCGGAAGCTGCGTCGCTCTACCTGCGAGGTATTCTGTCGGCGATGCGCGGGCTGAAGGAGCATCCGCGGTTCGCGGATCTTGTCCTGCTGCCTACGAAGTACCCGCCGAATTCCTCGGCTCCCGATCAGGTCTTCCTCTCAACCGCCATCGCATACCGCGCGGGGGCCAGCCATGGGATCACCAAGCTCCAAGTCTACACCGGACGAACCGATTGGCCGCTCAACATCCGCCGCGAGATTCTGAAGTTCGTCGTCGAAGCCAACTCCCCCGGACTTGATGAGCTGTTGCCGAAACTCGTTCTCGATGACGCCGCTCTGCGCGGGGATGCCCTCCGCGCTCTGGCCGCGATCAACAACGTCGAAGCGATCAAACCGATCGTCGAGAAGTTCGGCTCGTTCAAGCCCGAAGAACGCCGCGATGCGATGAGCACGCTGACCTCGCGCCCCAGCTACGCGAGTGTGCTGCTCGAGGCGGTGCAGGCCAATCGCATCCCCAAGACCGAGCTGTCGGCCGACCTCGTGCGTCAGTTGCGAAACCTGAATGACGAGAAGCTCTCGAAGCAGATCGAAGAGGTCTGGGGCGTGGTGCGCGAGAGCCCCGCGGATCGCCAGGCCTTGATGGCTCGGCTCAAGGCGGTGGTCTCGAATCCGCATGGCTCGCAGCCCGACCGCGAAGTCGGGCGCGCGATCTTTGCCAAGACCTGTCAGCAGTGTCACACGCTGTTCGGCACCGGTGGCAAGATCGGTCCTGATATCACGGGAGCCAATCGGACGAACCTCGATTATCTGCTGTCGAACGTCGTCGACCCTTCGGCGGTGATGGCCAAGGACTATCAGCCGACCATCGTCGTCACGACCTCGGGTCGCGTGATCACGGGGATTCAGAAGCAGGCCAGCGGGCCGGGTCTGATTGCGTTGCAGACGCCGGAACAGCTGATCGAGATGCCGCTGAGTGATGTCGAGGAATCGAAGCTCAGCGACAAGTCGATGATGCCGGACGATCTGCTGCGGAATCTGTCCGACAGCGAAGTCCGCTCGCTGGTGGCCTACCTGCAGGGAGCCGGCCAGACTCCGCTGCGGGCCAATCGCGACAACGTCGTCAACTTTTTCAATGGCCAGAACCTGGATGGCTGGATCGGCAAGACCGAGAAGGGCGGGCTGTGGACCGTCGAACCGGCCTCCGATCCGTACGATGCCGTCATCGTCGGTAAGACCAGCGGACTGGACCACAACGAGTTTCTGGTCAGCCAGCTGTCACTTGCCGACTTCCGCTTCAAGTGCGATGTGCTGCTGAAGGACAATCAGGGGAACAGCGGAATCCAGATCCGCAGTGCCCCCCAGTCCAATGGCGAGGTGAAAGGGTATCAGGCCGATGTCGGTCCCGGCTGGTGGGGCAAGCTCTATGAAGAGCTGGGCCGTGGTCTTCTGGAGAACAACGATGCCGAAAAGCACGTGCAGCCCAACGACTGGAACACCTACGAAATCATCGCCGTCGGCAGCCGCGTGCGGACCTACATCAACGGCCAGCTGTGCGTCGATCGCGATGACCCGGCGGGGGCCCGCAGTGGCGTGATCGCCGTCCAGTTGCACTCCGGCGGAGCGACCGAAGTGCGGTTCAGGCATCTGGAGCTGACGATCCTCGACCAGCTGCCACCGCATGCCGCTGCCGGTTCCCAGCCGAACCAGTGGCCAGTCTCCCGCGGCGGAGCCTTTGACGGTACGAAGATCCGCTTCAAGAAGACCCAGCTCGACAACGTGTTCCGCAGCGAAGGAGCGGGAATCGCTGACCTGGACAATGACGGTGATCTGGATGTTGTTGCAGGCAGCTTGTGGTACGAGCAGACCAGAAGATCTCCGACTGAGGAGGTGTCGAAAGCCAGTGGCTCAAACGAGGCGACGCCCGCACCAGCACCTCGCTGGGAGATTCACCATGTCGTCAACCCGCCGAAGGAGTTTGACCCCAAGGGATACAGCGATTCGTTCATGAACTATGCGGACGACCTCAATGGGGACGGACGTCTTGATTTAGTCATGGTGGATTTCCCAGGAAAACAAACATGGTGGTTCGAAAACCAGGGACTCAAGCCGGTTCAAAGAGACCAGCCCCCTGCCGAACCATTGAACTTTGATCAGGAACTCGGGTGGGCGCGTCACGAGATGATCCCCGTGACTAACAACGAAAGTCCGCAGTACCTGGATGTGAACGGCGACGGCGTGCGTGAGCTGGTGGCCGGTTTCGAGAACGGCCTGATGGGGATCTCGGTGCGGCAGAGTCACCCGTCGGCACCGTGGAAGATGATCGCCATCGGGGCCCCCGGCACGCCGGATATTCAGCGGTTCTACCACGGGCTGGGGATCGGCGATGTCGACCAGGATGGCCGGGCCGATGTCCTTGTCCCGGCGGGTTGGTGGAAGGCTCCGGAGGAGATGACCTCAGCTCCGTGGACCTTCAACGAAGCCAAGTTCGGCGGCGGCTGTTCCCAGATGTACGTCTATGACTTCGATGGAGATGGGGATAACGATGTGCTGTCCGCCAGCCCGCACGACTACGGAATCTGGTGGCACGAGAATGAGGGAAAGAAAGAGCCGGAAGCGTCAGCGCCCGGAGCCTCTCAACCCTCAACCCTCAACTCTCAACCCCTTCCCACCTTCAAACAACACGAGATCGACAAGACCTTCTCCGAGACTCACGCGGTCGTCCTCGCCGACATCAACGGCGACGGGCTGCCCGACTTCGTGACTGGCAAACGGTGGTGGTCCCATGGCGGCCACGGGCCTGGCGGCGGCGAACCCGCTGTGCTGCACTGGTACGAACTCAAGCGAGAGAACGGCACCGCGACCTGGATTAAGCACACGATCGACGAAGACAGCGGCGTCGGGACCGCGTTCGAAGTGGCTGACATCAACGGGGACGGGCTGCTCGACTTTGCGATTTCGAACAAGAAGGGGACGTTTGTGTTCGAGCAGGAACGGAAGTAGACGCGAGGGGGCGGGCCTGCGAACACTCGCTGGCAAGGGGCGATCCCAAAACTCCCTTTGCCTGAATTCGCGGATTTCTCCACAATCCGGCAGCGGTGATTCGCCGTTCACGATGCGTTGTCCCGATCCGCCCGCATGTCCTCCGCTCCTTCCGATAAGCCTGGCTGGCTGCCAAGACTCCTTGCGCAGTTAACGCGACTGGTCATTGCCAGTCCGCGGACGACTTTGATTTGTGTGGCTGTCTCGTGCGTGCTGTGTGTGGGCAGTTCTGTTCTCTGGATGAAGTTCAAGACCGACCGGTCGGACTTGATCGACCATCGAGCCGACTTTCATCAGCGCTGGCTGACGTTCGCCAAGGAGTTCGGAGAGACCGCCGACGCCGTCATTGTCGTCGAGTCCCGGAACGTCGCCGCCGTTCGCGCGGCGATGGATGACATCGGCCAGCGGCTGGAGCAGGACACCGATCACTTCGAGCGTGTGCAGTGGAAGTTTGATCCTGCGGTGCTGAAGCCGCATGGTCTGCAGTTTCTCCCCCCAGCTGTTCTCGACCAGGCGGTGCAGGGAGTCAAGCAGTTCGCTCCGGTCCTCGAATCGAACCGCTGGGATCTGATCAACCTGCACGGCTACGGCCAACGCCTCAGTCGGCACCTGGAGTCGATGATCAAGGCCCGCGACGAGGCCTCCGTTCGCGCCGATATCGCACAGGCTGCCCAGCTGGCTGCGAGTCTGACAGCCTTCATCCAGGACCCACTGCAGTTTCAGTCGCCCTGGCCCGAGCCGATTCCCCGTGATGCCGCAGGAGACGCCGCCCAGCTGCAGCAGGTCCACTACAACGTGAACTCCGCCGGAACGATGGGGTTCGTCCTGGCGGTGCCGCGGAACTCGACGACCGACTTCTCGGGCGGGGCGGCTTCGCTGAAGCGATTGCGTCTGATCGTGGCGGAGGCCGAACTGGATCACCGGGACGTCGTGCTGGGGATCACCGGGATTCCGGTTCTGGAAGCCGATGAGATGGCCAAGTCTCAGCAGGACATGACCCTGGCATCTGCGATCTCAGCGATTGGAGTCGCCTTGCTGCTGGTGTTCGGTTTCCGCAGCTTGCGGCATCCGCTGATCTCGATGCTGATGCTGGTCGTCGGTATCTGCTGGTCGCTCGGTTTCATCACCGTAGCGGTTGGTCACCTGAATATCTTGTCAGTGTCGTTCGCGACGATTCTGATGGGACTGGGCATCGACTTTGCGATCCACTTTCTGGAGAGGTATCTCGAACTCCGCCACCAGGGGCACGAGATGCGGGAGGCCATTGTGCTGACCTCATCGACGACCGGAGCGGGGATCGCCACATGTGCACTGACGACCTCGCTCGCGTTCTTCTGCGCGGCCGTCACAAGCTTCCTCGGAATTGCTGAGCTCGGGATCATTGCCGGAGGCGGAGTCATCCTGTGCGCACTGGCCGCGTTTGTCGTATTGCCTCCGCTCATCTGCTGGACCGATCAGAACGTCAGCCAGGCCAACCTGCCGCATGCGTTCGCTGGAACGCCGCTGCGATTTGTCACGAACCGCTTTCCCGGTGCCATCGTCGTGCTGACGCTGATGGGGTTTCTGGTGCTGACGGGGTTGGCGTTTGGCAAGCGAGACGGCCAGTACGTTTCCAAGGTCCGCTACGATTCCAATCTGCTGAATCTGCAGGCTCGCGGAGTCCCGTCGGTCGAGCTGCAACATCATATGTTCGAAGAGTCCGATGGCTCGCTTCTCTATGCAGTCTCCGTCGCCCGCAGTCCTGCCGAGGTCCGCGAACTGCGAGAGAAATTTCTCGCTCTGCCGACGGTCGGGCGCGTCGAGGAACTGGCCTCGCTCCTGCCGCGTTTTCCCGAAGAGGAGACGCAGGTCTATCTGGTCCAGCTGCAGGAGATTCTCGGACAGATCTCCGATCTGCCCGCTGACAGCCGCCTCGTCGACCCCGAGCAGGCGGGCCGAGCGCTCGAGCGACTGTACTCGGTGATGAAATCCCTGAACGATCCTCTCGCTCAGCAAGCAGTCGGCCACTTCAGTGCCTTCTTTGATGCGCTCCAGTCAATCCCGACAGAGCAGCAGATCCAGCTATTGACCGGGTATCAGCAGGCGATGCGAATTGCTCTGCATACCCAGCTGCGAATGATGGGCGAGGTCTCCAATGCGGGCTCCGTACTGGAGGCAATCCCCGAGGCACTGCGATCGAGATTCGTCAGCAGCCAGGGGAACTGGTGTCTGCGGATCTTCCCGAAGTCACAGGTCTGGGAAGAGGAGCCTCTGGCCGAGTTCGTGAGCGACGTCCGCAACATCGACCCGGAAGCGACGGGTACGCCGCTCCAGAATTACGAGGCGGCCCGGCAGATCAAGGAGAGCTACCAGCATGCCGCCATCCTGGCCAGCGCGATGGTGCTGTTCGTGCTGTTGATCGATCTGCTGAGCGTGGGACCGCTGCTGATTGCGACGGTGTCCCCACTGATCGTGGTGGGGTTCGCCCTTAACAGTCCGGTGGCTCGCGAATCACTGGGCATTCCGGGGATTGCGATCCTCTATATCGCCCTGGTGTTTGTCATCGCGGCGATCTTCGACACGCACAACATTGGCAAGGCCCTGCTGGCGATGCTGCCACCCGTCGGGGGCGGGCTGATGACGTTTGGAATTCTGGCCCTGCTGAAGACCAATCTGAACCCGGCCAACATGATCGTGTTGCCGCTGCTGCTGGGGATCGGAGTCGACTCCGGGGTCTATGTGGTCCACGACTATCGCTCTCAGGCGGTCGGGAGCTACAAGATCTCGGCATCGATCATCAATGCGATTCTGCTGACCTCGACGACGACGATCGTCGGGTTCGGGTCGATGATCATTTCTTCGCATCAAGGACTGGCCAGCCTGGGCTTGGTTCTGACGGTCGGAGTGGCCAGCTGTCTGTTTGTCTCGCTGGTCCCGTTGCCTGCAATTTTGACGCTGCTGGATCGTTCGCGAGCCCGAGTTGCAGATATCACCGCGGCATCGTCGCATCCAGAACCCGTGGCAGTGGCAGCCGCAGCAGAGTGAGCTGTCCTCCGCGGTCCTTGCCCGCAGCGTCTTTGAAACCGGATTCGAACAGGCACAGCACGGCTCCGCTCGGATGCCACGCCAGATCGCAGTACCCGGAACGTCCCGGTTCCAGGGCGACCCGTTCTGACCAGCTGCCCGCGTCATCGCGGCTGACCTGCAGCGACAGGTTGCGACGCGGTAACGACTTACCGCCGCCAGTAACCACTTCGTTGATCGGTTTCAGTGGCGGAGCGGCGTCCGAGGAGTCGGGCCCGACATGGATCAAGACTCTGCGGTTGTCGTGTGCCACACTCAAGAGCCCCGCCATGCAGATCGGCTCGAACAATTGCGGATGGAAAGTTGGAGCCGACCAGTTGTCGAAACCGTTCGAGCTGCGCGAGAGCAGCCTGCGGTGGCGAGCCGACTCGTTGCGAACGCTGAGCAACAGTGAGCCGTCGCTGAGCTCCGCAGCGACGGTCTCGCTCGGGTTGGGAGTCTGATCCGTCGTCGCCACGATGATTGGCCCGCGCATCCAGTTCTGCCCGTGGTCGTCACTGACGATCACCGAGACCGAAGACGGGCGATGAGCATGACCGCCGGTTCCCGTGGAGAGCCAGACGGGAACGACCAGTCGGCCGGATTGCATCGCGACGCCGTGGCCGGGCCCCGTGGCCAGGACCTTCCAGTCGTACTCGGGGCGAAACGCTTCGAACGCCTTCGTGATCTCTTCCGCCGGAGACCAGGTGACCCCGTCGTCGTCACTGTGCGACAGGAAGCAGCGAAAGTATTCCAGACAGAACAGCAGGTGCAGGCGTCCGTCCGGTTCAGCGATCATCACCGGGTTGTTGTAGGTGACTTCGCCGGCCTTTCCGAGATTTTTGGCGGCGGCGACGGGGTTCTTCGACTTGGGGCCAGGAACATCGGCGATTCGCACCGGCTCGGCAAAGGTCTGACCGCCGTCGACGCTGCGACGCATCAGGATATCGATATCGCCCCAGTCGCTCGCCGCGTTCTTGCGAGCTTCGCAATAGACGATGACCGTCCCCTTGGCCGTCACGACGATTCCGGGGATGCGGTACAGCTCGTAATGGCCATCGCCTCCGCGAAACAGATCGATGCGGGACTCAATCAGTGGCTCTGCGGCCCAGGCCGGGACTGCACTCAAAACGAGAATCAGGCAGGCGGCAAACAACCGAGCCCCGACAAATCGAGACAGCATCTGAGAGGTTCCGAAAGCGGTGAGGGCCATGAGCACGGCGGCGATCGCCTGTGAAAGGCGAGTCTGGTGGCGGAATCGTCCCGACTGGTCGAGAGAGTTGCAACTGTTGGAGAGGTCAGGATTTCGCGATTCCAGTCGGCGATTCGCAGACCTGTTCGAATTCGGGCAGGGACTACGATATCGTGAGAGCCAACACACGGAGTCCTGCATGTCGACCGCCCCGGAAACGATCCCCGAACACGCAATCCACACACCCTGGCGGAGGTCGGGGACGTGGATGGTCGTGGTGATGTTCGTCTTCGCGTTCTCGATGATCGGGCTGATGTTCCTGTACTGGGAGCTGCATACCCGGCCATTTCGAGCTCTGCAGATGGCGATTGGAGCTCGGCACGTGAACTCAATGCCGCGCGTCATTGGCGGCAAGAACAAGAGCCACAAGCCCCAGAGCCAGGCTCGCCTGCGGATGATCATTCTCGTCGACTTTGACCCCACTGCGGGTCTGCCGCGTCCCGAGAAGTCTGAGCTGGAGGACGAAAATAAGTTCTCTTTGACCGACGAGATGCAGCCGGACTCCCGAGTCGAAAAGTACCACGGATCGCTGCTGCATCTGGCCAAGCAGCATACGGACCTGTCTCAGTACGAACTGATTGAGATCTTCCTGGAGTACCGGCGACCGGAGAAGGTCACGCGCACACTGTTTACCGAACGCACCAAAGAAGCCTGGTTCCAGCGAATTCCGGTTGATCCCTGGATCGATGGACCGACGGCAACTTCGATTGGCACAGCGGACAAACCGGTCGAAACAAAGGCGGCTCCCTAGAGCCGGTTTCAAAGCCCGGTTGCTGCGATGCGCGGTGTGAAAATCAACATGTCGCGTTCACCCGTCAGTGGATTTTAAGACGTGTTTTTCAGTCGTGATGGACAGATGTGAACTGAGTGGTGATAATCCATTCGACCTTGCGGGACACCGACTTCATGTCCTGATGCAGTTCCTGACGATATCTTCAGAAGTCACTCCGGCCACACGTTTCGACAAGGAATCTTGCCAATGATGCTACGTCGAACAGTTTCCTGCCGATGCCCGCGACGGAATCCTTCGGGCTTCACCCTGATTGAGCTGTTGGTAGTGATTGCCATCATCGGTGTGCTGATCGCGTTGCTCCTGCCCGCCGTACAGCAAGCCCGGGCGGCCTCCCGGCGGTCACAATGTAAGAACAATCTCAAGCAGATTGGCCTGGCCCTGCACAATTTCCACGACTCGCAACTGGCGTTCCCGCCCGCGCGGTTGATCCAATATCCGCCCGCTTCGGTCTCGACTCCGGACAGCACTCCGGGGATGGACGAGCCGTCCTGGCTGGTCTGGATTCTTCCGTATGTCGAGCAGTCCAATCTGGCCAGCCAGTTCGACCTGTTCCTGCCCTATGGTTCCCAGCCCGTGGTGGCTCGGAACCGCGCAATCTCGGTCT
Organism: Planctomycetaceae bacterium; assembly: GCA_044337025.1. Taxonomy (GTDB): domain Bacteria; phylum Planctomycetota; class Planctomycetia; order Planctomycetales; family Planctomycetaceae; genus TH-plancto1. The sequence continues at coordinate 77,461 of JBIIOI010000014.1, read as the reverse complement.
ATCTGTGTCCGGATCGGCATTCGGCGGATTCTGCCGTGTCTCCGCCCGATATCGTGACAATTACGCTGCCCTGCGGCTGTCCGAGCGGAGCCCAGCAGGTGGCCGGAGGAGCGATTGTTGACTACGTGGCCAATCACGGAGATCTGTCTCCCGGGTCCAGTCTCTTGCCGACCGACTTCTACTGGGGAGGCAACGGAACCGGTGTCCTGATCTCCAGCCGCCCCCGCATCAATGGCACCCAGATCGAGCGGACCTGGGAAGACAAGATTCGCATGGCCGATGTGACCGATGGAACGAGCAACACCCTCCTCGTGGGCGAGCCGCATATCCCCCGAGGTGAACTGGGGAAGACTCCCTACAACGGTCCCGGCTACTTTGGGCGACACCTGACCCATTTTGCCCGGATCGGTGGTCCGGGTGTCCCGATGGCTCACAACGCCGATGACCAGCGGGCCAACGCGTACTCGTTCGGTAGTCCGCACGAAGGGGTTGTCCAGTTCGCCATGGCCGATGGCAGCGTCCGCGCGATCTCTACGTCGATCAGTACGACGGTTCTGGGAGATTTGACCAATCGCCATGACGGTGACACCGTGGGAGAGTTTTAGTCCGATGCCTACTCGCTTTGCTGGTGTACTTTCTTGGTTCACTGTTTTTGTCATCGCCAGCCTGACGGGGTGCGGGCCAGCTCAGGTCGATACCTACCCGGTCAAAGGCACCGTCAAGTTCACCGACGGTCAGCCGGTGCGAAGCGGTACCGTCGAGCTCCAATCGCTCGAACACGGAACGACAGCCACGGGCACGATTCGAAACGACGGAACATTTCAGCTGGGAACCTACACCCCGGACGATGGGGCTGCTGCGGGCAAGCACAAGGCGATCGTGATCCAGCTCATCATCGGAGATGGCATGACGGTCCATCACAAGGACCATGGCCGTGCGGTTCCGACTCATTACGGGGACTATGAGACCTCGAACCTGACCGCCGAGGTCGCACCAGTCGATAGCAATCAGATCACGCTGACACTGGAACCCAAGAAGAAGTAGCGGCTCGTTCCCTAAGTATCCACGAGTTGCCGCTCCGATCCTGCTCGGCATCGGGTGCGACTCGCAGTTTGCGAATGAGAAACTGAGGTTCGACTCTTCGGGTCTTCACTGCCCATTCCCCATTCCCCACTGCCCTCTCGCTCCTGCGGAATGAAGTGCATCTCGCACGCGATACCTCGCAATCCGCCCCTTCTGCGCTTTCCCGAAACCCGATTTCCGGTTACGACTCACCCATCGACCGTGCCAGCGTCCCGATTCTGGAGTCCCTCTCGATGACCATTCAGCAGCTGACCGATGAGCAGATCCGCGACTGGACTCCCGAGCAGAAGGACCGCTGGTGGCTGGAAAACGTCTACCGCGGGGATATGCCCCAGCTGACGCTGCGTGCGGCCCTGACCGGTTTCATTCTCGGGGGGCTGCTCTCAGCCACGAATCTCTACATCGGAGCCAAGACCGGCTGGTCGCTGGGAGTGGGGATCACCTCGGTGATCCTGGCGTTTGCGTTCTTCAAGATCCTGCAGCAACTCGGATTTCGCGAGTTCACGATCCTGGAAAACAACGCGATGCAGTCGATCGCGACCTCAGCGGGGTATATGACAGCTCCGCTGACGTCGTCGCTGGCGGCCTACATGATTGTCAACAGCGTGATCATTCCCTGGTGGCAGATCATCGCCTGGAATATCTCAATCTCGATTCTGGGGGTGCTGTTTGCGTTCCCCATGAAGCGACGGTTTATCAATGACGAGCAGCATCCATTCCCCGAGGGGCAGGCTGCTGGGGTCGTGATGGACACGCTCCACTCTTCTGATGCTTCGGTCGGGATCTTCAAGGCGAAGGTGCTGGCTTACGCAGCGGGCGGTGCCGCGTTCATCAAGTTTCTGCAGTCCGAGGGAATCCATACCTGGTGGCAGCAGAAGTTGCTCGGCGCTAAGGAGAAGATCTATTTTCTCCACGAGGAGCTGCTGACACTCTTTGGTCTGACGGGCCCCAAGGAGCCCAAACTAGGGGGCGTGCCGATCACTCAGCTGACGATCAGCCCGGCGCTCGACATCGCGCTGATGGGAGCTGGGGGGCTGATGGGGATTCGGTCGGGCGTGTCGCTCATGATCGGGGCGGTGCTGAACTATTTCATTCTGGCTCCCTGGATGATCAGTTTGGGCCAGATCGTTCCCAAGCCGGGGACGACCGATGTGTACGGTCTGCGGCAGATCACTCTGTGGTCTTTGTGGCCGGGCGTGGCTGCGATGGTGGTTGCCTCGTTCGTTGCGTTCTTCGCGAAGCCCGGGACGATTACCAGTGCCTTTAAGGGACTGACCTCCAAGAAGACCTCCGACGATGCGCTAAAGGATATCGAAGTCCCGCTGTGGATCTCGCTGGTCGGGATCCCAATCATGAGCGTCGTCGCCGCTGTTCTCTCTTATCAGTTCTTTCATGTTCCGATCTGGGCTTCGCTTGTCGGGCTTCCATTGACGTTTGTGTTGTCATTGGTGGCTGCGAACTCCACGGCCTTGACCAGTACAACGCCTGTTGGAGCGACCAGCAAGATCACTCAGCTGTTCTATGGAATGATCCGTCCGGGGGACATCAAATCGAACCTGGCGACCGCGGGCATTACGGCCGAGATTGTCAGCAATTCCTCGAACCTGCTGATGGATATCAAGCCGGGCTACATGCTGGGAGCCAAGCCCCGGCAGCAGGCGATCGGGCATATCATCGGAATCCTCAGTGGATCGCTGGCCAGCACCTTTCTGTTCTTCGTGCTGTTCACGAAAGGGATCGATCCCAAAGACCCTTCGACCGTTGCCAACCTGCAGTCCGATATGTTTCCGATGCCATCCGTCACAGTCTGGATGGGAGTTGCCAAGATTCTGACCGAAGGATTTCACAAACTCCCCAGCTCGGTCGTGATGGCTGTGATCGTGGCTTCGATCACGGGGCTCGTCCTCGAAGTCCTGCGAATCGCCTCCAAGAACAAGTTCCCGATCTCTCCTGTCGCGATCGGTCTGGCATTCGTGATCGACTTCAAATCGTCCCTGTGCATGTTCACCGGATCGTTGATCTTCTGGCTGTTGGGTGTCGGTCGGATCAAGGAAGAAGAGGCCCCGAATCACTTCTGGATTCAGAACTACGAGCCGGTTTGCGCGGGCATCATCGCCGGGGCCAGCCTGATGGGGATTGTTGATATGCTGTTCTTCGTGTTCCTGCTGTAGGGCAGACTTCACACCGGCAGCTTTTCTCCAAACGCAATCCGGTGACCATCCGGCGTCACGATTGCAAACTCGCGAAAGCCCCAGGGGTGGTCGGTCAGGCGGTGCCAGATCGAGACCCCTTGGCTCACATACTCCTGAAACAGCCCCGCTGCGTCGCGGACATGCAGGTAGGCAAACCACGAGTGATCCTGTGTCTGCGACATCGGGACCGCATCGGGGCAGTCTCCGATGCGCAGCTGGCAGGCTCCGCGACTCAGAAACGCCCAGCCGTCGACGCTGAAGTCCTCGGTAAAGCCCAGCTTCTCCAGATAGAACGCCTTCGAGACAGCCAGGTCGTTGACCGCCAGCACAAACGTACATGAAGTGATCTCGGGCACTGGGAGTTTTCCTCGTGGTGTCAGTCGTCCGCTTCGCTCTGTCTCGACGATACGGTTTGTCGGGATCGATGTCGACGACGAAGTTCCGGGTGAGCCGCGACAGGTGCAGGAGGGGATTTCGGTTTTACGGAAACTCGAAGTGCCTGCTGATCGACCCCGGATGGGGTCAGAGAGAATAGCCGGTGGTTGAGCGGTCGCGAAACCACCGGACAGGGGGCGATGGCGGCTGGCATCCCGGACGGGATGCGAGAACGCTCCGACGAGTTGCCTCTCTCCCATCCCTCCGGGATGGATTCGCAAGCGAATCGTGACCGTTGGACTCGCTGCGCTCGGCCACCGGCTATGATCTCTCATCCCTTCGGGATGAACAGCAGTTATGCGTTGCCTGACAGGTCCCCGAACTTCACAGTTGAAAATTGCTACACCCGCCGCGACTTCGGGAAACCTTGACTCCCGCGCATGCGGCTCAGCAGGAGACTCACCCGAAGCCGTAAACTCCCCAAACCGGGAAACTCCCGTTGGAGAAACCGCCCGGATCGGCGAGAATTGCCGGTCGCGGAGTCCGCCGGACGCTGGCCCGATGGGCGTGCGCAGAGCGGGCTCTTCCCCTCCATGGATGGTGGGATGGCCCTGCGCCAGACATTGCAATGGATGCTGTTCCTGATCGCGAGCTTAGTCATCGCGGGCGGGGCGGGTCTGTTTTGGGTCTGGAGCCAGAGCGAAGCCCTGCTGAAGACCGAGATCCAGAAGCAGCTCGCCAAGCTGGCCCCCGATCTGCCGATCGAGTTCGAAAAGGCCGCCCTGGAGACCGATGGACGCGTGCGAGTCTCCGCGATCCGCATGGACTCGCTCGACCACAGCAGCACGCTGTTCCGCCTGCCCGAGATCGTGGTCCATCTGGACCGCCAGCTGCTGGTCGACCATCGCCAGTTCTCGGCTCGCAAAGTCACGATCAACAGGCCCCAGCTGACGATCGAGCAAGCTGCCGACGGTGCTTGGAGCTGGAACGGAATTACGCCGCCCAAGCCGGTCGGCATGGCGTGGCCCGAGGTCGAACTTCTCGACGGCGAAATCCTGCTGCGGGCTCATCGAGAGAGCCCGCTGCCGGTGGAGATTCGCTTGACGAACCTTGATGCCAGGCTGACTCCCACAGCTCGCGGCCAGTGCGAAATCCGCGGGCAGGGTGACCTCGATCTGGTAGGCCCCGTCGAAATCCACGGGATGCTCGACACCACGACCGGACAGTGGAAGATCGAGGGGCTGGCCCGCCGGATTCCGGTCGAGGACAAGCTGATCGGCATGGCGGCGGAGCTATCGGACTCCGTGAAGAGTCAGGTCAACTCCGTTGCTCGAAGTATCAAATCCAAGACCAGCAACCCTGCACTCGCCAACATGGGCGTGCGGCATGCCAACTCCGAAAACGGGATTCAGACCGCAGCAGCCGAGGGAGTCGAGGAGGCTCCACTCCCCAATGGCGACTTGATCCCCAGAATCGGACTGCGAGCCGATCTGGAGTTGCAGTGGGAAATCACGTCCGAAGGGTTCGGGGAACCGATCGACTATCTGGTTGATCTGAAGATTGAGAACGGGGAGCTGACCGACCTATTTCCGATTCCGCTGTACGAGATGTCCGGGCGGATCTACCTCGGAAAGGACCGGCTGAAGATTCAGAACCTGCAGGCCTCGAACGGCGAGAGCCAGCTGACGATCGATGGGATGGTTCCGCTGCTCGACAACGGGCTGTCCACCAGCTTGAAGTTGCACGCCGACAATCTGCCAGTGGATAAGCGAGTCCGCGAACTGACCCCCAAGGTCACCAAGCTGTACGACATGCTGCAGCCTGAAGGGCGATTTGATGTCGACGTTTCGTATGCTCCGGGCCAATCGCCCCCGATCGTGCTGAACGAGTTCAAGGTACGCGACGGCAGCATCAAGCACGATCTGTTTCGGTATCAGGTCGACACGATCACCGGCACTATCGTGCAGCAGGGCGACCGGTTCGTCTTCAACATGCTGGGGCAGGCGACCGCCCATCAGGGGAAGCTGACGGGGTTTGTGCGGGTGCATGGCCCCGATGACCTCGAAGCGGACTTGCGGGTCCAGACCCTGAAGGGACTGCCGATTGACGAGACACTCATCAAGGCCTTTGACACTCCCAAGCTGAAAGCCATCGCTGCCACACTCCGAGCACTGCGGGTTCAAGGCGAGGGAGACGTCGATGCCTCGTTCCGGCGCCAGCCAGGACCGGGAAACAAGTTCCAGACCTTTCTGGATGCGAAGATTCGCCGCAGCGAGGTCAACTACGTTCGCTTTCCCGTCCCGTTCCAGAACGTCTCGGGGCAGATCACGTTTGATCCCTCAAAGGGAAACGTCTGGCACTTTCGAGATATCAAGGGGAGCCGCGGTGACACAGAGGTCACGGGGCGCGGAACCTATACCGTTCAAGAAGGTGGCGGCGGGCTGCTGGACCTGACGTTCGATGCCTTCAATGTGCCGATTGATGCCACGCTCAAAGCGGCCTGTATTACCGCCACGGATCGGCTGCAGGAGGTCTGGAACCAACTGAACCCCTCGGCGGGGAACCTGGAGTTTCAGAAGCTCAACATCCGCTGGTCACCCGGCGGCAATCCACTCGTGACGATGCCGCTGGTTCGCTTCAGCTCAGGAGCCGTCATGCTGGCCGCGATTCCCCTGCCGCTGGATCGGGTGGCTGGGGCTCTGAGCTGGGACGGCCAGCGGGCCCAGATCGAACAGGCGGAAGGGTGGTACGGAGGCACGTTCTTCCGCATCGACAGCACGGCGGGTAAGGCCCCGGCGTACTTTGCTCTCGATCCCGCTGAGGATGTCGCCTGGCGGTTGCACCTGCCCAGCCTGAGTGCCACCCGCCTGGTCGTGGATGAAGAGGTCGAACGCGCGCTGCCCGAATCGATCCGGACCACGGTTCAAACGCTCGACCCGCGAGGTCCTCTCGATCTGGACATGGCGTTGGACTTAAAGCAGTTCCGAAAGCCGAAGAGCGAACTCACAGCCAGTTGGAAGATGGATGTGGCCCTCAAGGGCAACCAGATCAACGCTGGAGTCACCCTCGATCGCACGACGGGGCATGTTTACCTGCTGGAGGGAACATGGAACGGGGCCACTGTCACCGCCGAAGGGTATGTCGATCTGGACAATGTGCGAGTCTGGGATCTGCCGGTTCAGGGGCTGAACGGGCCGTTTATGGTCGTCGGGAACCGGATCGTCGCGGGGCAACCGCAGTCGGCGACACTCACCTACAGTGACTCGAATCCCAAGCGGAACCGGGAAGTGACCGGAACTCTCTACGATGGCAAAGTCACGCTTAACGCAGATGTGGCTGTCAGCGAGCAGAGCATCCTGAACACAGCTTACAACGCCGAAATCAGTGTCCGGGATGCCCGTCTCGAACAGTGGGCCCAGGAGCATCAGTATCGAGAGAAGCTGCGCGGACCGATCAATGGCAAGGTCAACATTCGGGGCAAGGGGCCTTCGCCCCTGGGCGTGACCGGCGAAGGGTACGTGCAGGTCACGCAGGCCCAGCTGTATGAGTTGCCGGTGCTGCTGCAGGTCTTTTCGCGGCTGAACATGCGGGCCCAGGGGAATCAGGCGTTTCGCTATGGATACGCCGATGTCACTCTGGGGAACGGAGTGTTTGACTTCCCTCGCATCGAGCTGGTGGGTGACACCGTCAGTCTGGTGGGGCGGGGCTACGTCGGATTCGCGGGTGAGGAGGAGCGACGGCTGGGGTTCGACTTCTACTCCGAGTCTCGGTCGCAGATCCCGCTCATCGCCCCCGCGATCGATATGCTGGGCAGCAAGTGGGTCCGCGTCCGCGTCGATGGCACGATCGACAATCAGAAAGCCGTCTTCGAGTCGCGGATACCGATTCTGGATGAGGCGTTCGCTGGCTTCATGAAAGACTTTGAGGGGCGCCGGAACGGAACGCCATCGCTGCCTGCAGCTGGACGAGGGACACTGCCCCCTCGTCGTTGATTTGCGATCTGGAGTACGAGCATCTCAAGCACCAGTCCATCGCCTTCTCCCTCTCCCCCGTTGTCAGGTTTCGCTCACGAATCAAGCCGTTAGCGGGGGCGAGTGAAAAAGCCGGTTCAAGGCACCGACATATCCGACCCACGGGTGCATCCGTCAATTTGTGGGGTGACTACAACCACGGACGCAGCACTCGCAACTTGACCAGCGACACAGTCGCTCCGTGGTTTATCCCTCTTTGATGAAGGTGAGAGTGAGTGTCCCACCAAATCACGGATGCACCCTCCGGTGTGGGCCAGGGCAGATTCCCCTCCCGTTCGAACGTGGCAGTGCGGTAGACTGACTTGTATGTCGAGACGAGGTCCCTTCTCCGAAGTCCGTTTCCGATGGCTCCTCTGGGGCCTTGCGCTGGCGGTCGTCTCGGTCCCGGTCAGCACCGCCGATGATCGTGTGACGCTGATCCCCGAGGGCAGTAACGATCCGGTTGTGATCGTTGGCACGGTGGAGGATTTCAGTGGGGCCGAACTGATCATTCAAAGGGCCGGAGCTCCCAGCCCGGATCACTTTCCGTCCGCTCGGATCATCTCGGTGCAGACGTGGCATACCGCGGCGCACGATCAGGGGCTGGCGGAACTGGCTCAGGGGAAAACGCCACTCGCCGAGCAGACACTCCTCAAGGCCCTCCGCGACGATCCCCGCGACTGGGTGCAGCGCGAGATTCAGGCTGCATTGCTTCAGTGCGCATTGCGGCGAGGTGACTGGGGAACAGCCGGCACTCGGTTCCTGAAGATCACGAATCAGGACCCCCGCACTCGGCATTGGAATGTGGCTCCACTGATCTGGGCTCCGCAGTCGCTCGGCGATGGGGACAAGACGCTCGCTCGGGGCTGGCTGCAGCAGCCGGAGCCCCCCGCCCGACTCCTGGCCGCCAGCTGGCTCCTGCTCGATCCGGCTTACGGCGAGGTTGCGGAAAAGAAGCTGAATGAGGCGGCCCGCGACTCCAATTCGACCGTGGCCACTCTGGTCCGAAGTCAGCTGTGGCGGTTGCGAATGGGGCCCGATCTGAACGAGATCGAAATCGCCAAATGGCGGCAGGAGGTTCGCCGCATGCCTCAGCTTCTGCGGGCGGGGCCGCAGTACCTGCTGGGGCGAGGCTTGCTGCAGCGGCAGGAACACGCTGCCGCAGCTGGGGAGTTGATGTGGCTCCCCACGGTCTATCGTGAGAACGAAGAACTGACCGCGCGGGCCATGAGTGACGCGGGGCAGGCCCTCTCGAAACTCGCCAAAACCCGCGAGGCTCTGACTGTTTACGACGAGTTGATCGCCCGGTATCCGTGGTCTCCGTGGGCCAGTGAAGCTCGCGAGGCCCGATCGGTCTTGTCGCATTCGCCCGATTCGAGCGACAATCCCCGCCCTTGATCTGCGGCGAGGCTTGGCCCGCAGCGGATCTCGCGAATCATCACCGCCAGGGAGGGCGGCATGACGGCAGTCCCCAACGACCGACCTCGCGACCCGGCTTCGCGCCGCGTCCTGCGCACTTTCCTCTGGGCCATCGGGTTCCTGCTGATCTACTCGCGGGTCGCGCTGGCTGCCGACGGTAAGATCTTCGACAAGGGGCAGCTCGACGTTCGCGAACTCCTGCGGGCGGGCGGGTTCATTGGCTACCTGACGATTGGTCTGAGCGTCGCGATGGTCGCCCTGATCGTCGAGCACCTGCTGACGATCCGCCGCAGCACCCTCGTCCCGCGCGGCTTCGCTGAACAGTGCCAGCAGCTGGTCGCCAACGGTCAGCTGGTTCAGGCCGAAACCCTCTGCCGCGAACAGGCCAGCTTGCTGTCCTATGTGGTGGGGATCGGACTGCAGGAAGCGGACTTGGGCGTCAACTCGATGATCAAGGCGATGGAAGACGCCATTGCGGAGCAGGCTGCCCGGCTGACTCGCAAGATTGAGTACCTGTCCCTGATCGGCGTCATCGGCCCGATGCTGGGGCTGATGGGCACCGTCTGGGGGATGATTCAGGCCTTTGCGGAGTTCGCCGAGAAGGCCACGCCGCGGACCTCGGACTTCGCTCCGTCGATCTCCGAAGCCCTCGTGACCACGCTGTTCGGGCTGATCGTGGCGGTGCCCGCTCAAGTGGCCTTTGCGATGTTCCGTAACCGCATCGACAGCTACATCGCGGAAGCTGCGGTCTCGGCCGAGATGATTGTCGCGCCACTCAAGCGGAAGCTGGCCCAGCGGAAGGCCGAGACCAAACCGGCTCCCCCGGCACCGCCGGCTGCGGAGGGACGCCGCCCGTGAGAGTTCAATCGGCCATCTCGCGGCGACCTTTGCGGATGGATATCACGCCGCTGATCGACATGGTGTTCAATCTGGTGATCTTCTTTCTGGTCGCCTCGCACTTCTCGTCGAGCGAGACGCAGGCCCCGGTCGAACTGCCCAAGGCGACGACCTCCAAAGAAGACAGTGAAGACCCGCGTCGCCTGATTGTGACGATCACCGCCGACGAGAAGCTGTGCATCGGCGAGCAGGTTCTGGAACTCCCGGAGCTGACCGAGCTGGTTAAAACGGAATTCGAACGCCAGGGCCCCGAGTTCTCGGTCCAGGTACGATCCGACCGCCGCGTCCCCTACCGGGTCGTCGAGCCGTTGCTGCTGGCCTGTGCCCGGATGGGGATCACGAAGTTTGGGTTTAAGACGGACTCGCAGTAGGCGATCCGCCTATTTGGCCAGCAGGCACATTCCGGCAATCGCCAGCAGAATTCCGGCGCATTCCCGCGGAGAGGGATGCTCCCGGAGAATCACCGCAGCCAAGATCGTCGTGATGACCGGATAGACCGAAGTCAGCCCAACGACGCGCGCGGTCTGCCCCTGCGCGCGGCTCATGGCGAGGTAGAACAGTACTCCACCCAGGCTCCCGAGCAGCCCGGCGGAGAATGCCAGCCATGTCCCGGGGCTGCGCGGGTTCCACTGAAAGGAGTTCCGGAATAGCCAAGCGTAGACCGGAATCGCGGAAGCGGCCCCAATCGCGGCACAGACCGAGATCGTCCCTTCCGAGACCCACTTTCCCGCCACCTTGGCCAGAAACGCCCAGAGAGCCCAGCAGGTCATGCAAAGGAGCGAAACGGGGAGCCAGTGGGACATCGGATTGACTCAGATTGGGTGTAGGAGGGGATTTCGGTTTCGCAGGAACTTCGAAGTGCCTGCTGATCGACCCCGGATGGGGTCAGAGAGAATAGCCGGTGGTTGAGCGGTCGCGAAACCACCGGACGCGGGGCGATGGCGGCTGGCATCCCGGACGGGATGCGAGAACGCTCCTGCGATTTGCCCCTCTCCCATCCCTCCAGGATGGATTGGCAAGCGGATCATGACCGGTGGACTCGCTGCGCTCGGCCACCGGCTATGATCTCTCATCCCTGCGGGATGAACGGCAGTTGCCTGACAGATCCCCGAACTTCACAATCAAAAACGACTACACCCCTCAGATTCCAGGGGGAGTTCTGGGAGCTGGAATGCCTCGCGGGCGAGGTGACTTCTGAGCGGCTGCAACCGGATCGCAGTCACGGCTCGGTCAGCAAGCTGACAATGTCCAAAGAACCTCAGGCTCACGGCTGCTTCTTCGGAAGAGCGGCCTTGTTGACAAACAGAAGGTTCCTGGGGATCGAGATCTCCTTGTCGCTGAACGGTTCCACCCAGTGCAGATAGAAATTGGAGTGATTGTTCCGACCGGTGAACTCCAGCCGGATCGCCACCGGCTTTTCCGCCTCGAAATCGATCAGGGCCTCGGTCGCCTTGGGCCCCGCATTGAGGACCGGGCGATTGTCGATCCAGACCTTCAGGTTCTCGTGGGCGAAACCGATCAGCTTGTGCTTCCCCGAATATCGCGGAAGCAGGAATCCCGAGTAGCGCGCGACCGCATCTTTGGGCAGCACCGCCAGCGCCGCCCCGTGCTGCCACATTCCTTCGGCACGCCCGACTCTCCCCGCGTGCAACTTGCGCCTTCGGCGATCGAAGTATTCCACGAGCAGGCCCTGTGTGAAATCCGGAATGCTCTTGGCATTCGCACTTTCCTCATCAGGAAAGAATGCCTCGGCGGGGACGATGGAGGGATAGGCGGCACCGACGGGCTGCCAGTGCATGGCCATCCAGGACGTTCCATCGAACTCGTAGAAGTCGACCGTCAGCGGCTGGGGCTTTTCGGTCAATTCGACCGACACTTCCCGGACTTCGGTCGAGAATTTCCAGTCATCCAGGATGACGACGCCGTTCAGTCGAACTCGAACTCCATCGTTGCCGGTGAAGATTAATTTGTACCGTCCGTCTTGCGGGCTTCGAATCCAGCCGGACCACCGCACCGAAAAGTGATCTTTCGGGACACTCTCATGGGGGCTGCCCCAATCCCAGAAATGATCGATGGTGGCATCGACATCCGTGACCAGTAGTTTCTCAAAGTTACGGCCTTCGAAGATCTCGACCTTCAAGCCGTGACGCGGCACGAAGACATCGTCTCCGTGACAACGAGGAATCGGCAGCAGCAATGCCGCCACAATCAGCACCAACAGCTGGATCGCCGGAGCCATGATGACCTCGAAGACTGCTTGGATCACGCTTCTGTATCGTGCCAGATCGAGCGTCCCGGGACAACCCACTGATTGCATGCCGACTCACGGCAGATCGTAAGTGAGGCTCTGGCAGAGAACTCATTTGGGCGGAACACGACGGAGGTACGCGCGTGCCCCCTCCTGACCGGTGCTGCGGTCGATAGGTGTAATTCTCGCTTCGTGAGAGTTGATGATCTCCAGCTGCGCATCCATCGGTGGTTCGTGAGGCCAGGACTTGAAACCCGTGTTCGCCCATCTCCGCAGCGCTTCGTGGGCTGGAATCTGTTCGCGAGCTGTGAATCGGTCACCATTCGCAGTCCAGTACCACCAGGACCCGTTCGAGGCGACTCGTCGATCGCTGCGAAGATCCCAATCGAACCGGTTCTGGCTACCATCGGTTTCCTGAACTGTTACGGACCAGCGCCCCAACAAGAACTGCTCTTCTGGAGTAAGTCGCTTCGACCACCAGTATGCCCCGCCTGCGAGCAGAACCAGCGTCAGCAGCAGGAACCGCCAAGACCGCCAGAAAGATCGCGGTGGTTGCGTCGGCAGCGAAAATGGATTGCTGGTTGACATGACCGTTCGCCAGTGTTGGACTCATGATCACATGCCAAGTCCAAGCGTGGGCCCCTTGGGCTGTCGAGTCCTGGGACGACCCTCGCTCAGTCACTGATCGGCATGCAGACCCACGGAGTCCGGATGCAGCCGAGCTTCGTGAGGGCGGCGCTGGCCTGGCGCAACTGACCTTCACTGGTGCGGTGGGTCATGATGACGAGCGGGACGAACTTCGGGCCGGGAGTCGGGGACTCTTCCGGTTCCGGGGTCTCGTGCTGGATGACGGAGGCCAGGCTGATGCCGTGGCTGCCGAGGGCATCGGTGATCTCGGCCATGACGTGAGCGCGGTCTTCGACGTGGAATCGCAGGTAGTACCGGCGGTGGATCTCTTCGACCGGCTGAAGCGGGAACGGAGCGTGGGCTCCCCACAGGTCGAGCCGTTCGAAGTTCATGCGAGCACGTCCGGCAGCCACGTCGACGATGTCGGAGATCACCGCCGAAGCGGTCGGCATCCCCCCGGCTCCGTAGCCGGAGTACCAGGTGGTGCCCACGATGTCGCCCGTCAGCCCAATGATGTTGCAGGGGCCGTCGGTCTGAGCAATCGGGCGGTCGCCGCGGATCAGAGTCGGCTGGGTATGCAGCTCCAGCTTCCCCTCGACCAGCCGGGCGGTCGCCAGCAGCTTGACGGCATATCCGAGTTCGTCGGCGTAGACGAGGTCCGTCAGCTCGATCGTGTCGATCCCCTGGACCAGGAACTGATCTGGTGTCACCCGCGTCCCAAACGCCAGCAGAGCCAGCAGCCCGAGCTTCTGTGCGGCGTCGGTCCCCTTCACATCCATCGTCGGGTCGGCTTCGGCGAATCCGAGTTCCTGAGCGAGAACCACGGCGTCCCCGTAGGCCGCCGCGTTCTGGAACATCTCGGTCAGGATGAAGTTGCTGGTGCCGTTCAGGATCGCTTCGATGGCTGTGATCTGATTGGCCGTCATCGCCTGACCGAGGGTGTGGATGATCGGCACGCCGCCCGCGACAGCTGCCTCGAAGGCGATGCAGCGACCCGCCTCGCGGGCTGCCTGGAACAGCTCGCCCCCGTGTTCGCAGAGCAGGGCCTTGTTGGCGGTGACGACGTCCTTGCCCGACTGAAGGGCGGTCAGCACGACCTCGCGAGCCGGTTTGAGGCCGCCCATCAGCTCGACGACGACATCGACATCGGGAGCTTTGGCGACGGCGAGCGGGTCGGTCGTTAGTGCGGAGGCGGGAAGGTCGACGCCACGGGACCGTGACAGGTCCCGAACGGCTCCGCGAGTCACCCGGATTTCCCGACCGGAGCGAAGTGTCATGCGGGCGGCCTGCTCCTGCAGGATGCGGGCCACGCTGGCTCCGACCGTTCCCAGTCCGACAATTCCAACTCGCAAGGCGTCCATAGGTCTTCCGCTGTGTGTCACGTCGAGGCGGTCGGGCAGAATGGCGTCGAAGGCGGTGAATCCGCGACTTTCCGCTCTGTCAGACTCTTCGGAAGCGGAAATCTAGTGCAGAACCCGGTTATCCGGAAAGCTCTTCCTCGGTTCCTTAAGCGGAGGTGGATTCGATGATCGCTGCCATACCGGGGAAATCGGAAATTGCGAAGGGACCGCGTATCCCTATAATCTGGGCTGACGGGGCCATGGAGTGCGACATGATCAGCGCCATCGACGCGCTTGCCGAAGGAAACGGCAAGCGGTCGTTGAGAATCGGAGCGGTGAGCTACCTGAATTCGAAACCCCTGATTGAGGGGTTTTCGAAGCAGCTCCCGCACGCTGCGCTGACGTTGGACGTCCCCAGCCGCCTGGCCGATCAGCTGCAGAAGGGTCGGCTCGATGTCGCTTTGATTCCATCGGTCGAGGCCTTTTCCGATCCCGATTACGTAATCGTCTCGGATGCCTGCGTTGCCACGCATGGTCCGGTGATGAGCGTCAAACTCTACAGCCGCGTTCACCCGGGCGAGATCCGGTCGCTGGCCCTGGACGAGGGGTCCCGCACGAGTGCCTGCCTCACCAAGGTGATTCTGAACGAGCAGTTCGGGGTTCAGCCGCGGCTCGAAACCTTGCCGCTGTCCTCCGACACCCACGACACCCGAGCCGATGCGATCCTGCTGATCGGTGATCGTGCCATGCACGAGCCGATGGAGAAATTTCACACCGTCTGGGATCTGGGAGCCAAGTGGCTCGACTGGACGGGGTTGCCGTTTGTCTTTGCGATGTGGGTTGCCCGCCGGGATGCTGATCTGCGAACGGTTCCCGAGGCCCTGTCCGCTGTGCGAGACCAGGGACTCTCCCGAATTCGCGAGATCGCCGCGCGAGAATGCGGTCCACTGAAACTGCAGGAAGAAGTCGCCTACCGCTATCTGACCCGCAACCTGCATTACTGCATGGGCCAGGCCGAGAAGCAGGGCCTGCGGCAGTTCCACGAACTGGCTGCGGGGATGGGGCTGGTGCCCGAGGGGTCAGCACTGCGGTTCTGGGAAGAGCCGATTGCCGCCCGACAGCTCCAGCTCACGTAGCAGAATTCGTAAGAATTCTGCCGTCCCGCTGAATAACCTCAGCTGCAGCGTGCTCCCGCACGGAACCGGACGCTAGAGCGTTCCGGCTGATTCTGAAGACTCTGGGCACAGCACGAGTGACACCAGAAGTCTGACGACTTCTGCTACGATCGATCGACCATGGGCTACCGCAATCTTCAGGAGTGCATCCGCGACCTCGAACAGACCGGACAACTCGTCCGAGTCTCGGCGGAAATCGATCCGTATCTGGAGATGGCCGAGATCCAGCGGCGGCTCTATCAGGCGTGCGGGCCGGCAGTGCTGTTCGAGCATCCCAAGGGGTCGCGGTTTCCGATGCTGGCGAACTTGTACGGGACGCTCGACCGCACGCGGTTTCTGTTTCGCGATACACTCGATCTGGTCCGGCGACTGGTGGAGATCAAGATCGATCCAGGGGTGATCGCGAAGTCTCCGTTCCGGTACCTGCGGGCATTCCCGGTCGCGTGGGCGATGCAGCCCAAGCTCGTTCGCAGCGGGCCGATTCTGGAGTGCGAGACCACGCTCGACCAGCTCCCCCAGCTGACCTCCTGGCCGAAAGATGGCGGGCCGTATGTGACCTTGCCCGCCGTCTACACCGAACATCCGGACCATCCCGGCTGGCCCAAGTCGAATCTGGGGATGTACCGCATTCAGCTCGCGGGGAACGACTTTATTCCCAATGGCGAGGTCGGACTGCACTATCAGATCCACCGCGGGATCGGCGTTCACCACGCAGCAGCGATTCGTCGGGGCGAGAAGCTGCGAGTGAATATCCTCGTGGGCGGTCCGCCATCGCTGCCGGTCAGTGCCGTGATGCCGCTCCCCGAGGGGCTGTCGGAGCTGACGTTCGCGGGGGCCTTGAGTGGTCGCCGGGTGCGGCTCGCGCGGTCTCCCGTTGGCGGGCTGCCGCTGGTGGCTGAGGCGGACTTCTGTCTGGTCGGGTCGATCGATCCCAGCCGTACGAAACCCGAGGGCCCGTTTGGAGACCATCTGGGGTACTACTCGCTGACGCACGACTTCCCTGTGATGACAATCGAGAAGGTCTATCACCGGCGGGATGCGGTCTGGCCGTTTACCGTGGTCGGGCGGCCTCCGCAGGAGGACACCTCGTTCGGCGAGCTGATCCATGAGATCACCGGGCCCGCGATTCCGAGTGTGTTGCCGGGAGTCAAAGCCGTCCATGCCGTCGACGCGGCGGGAGTTCATCCGTTGCTCTTGGCGATCGGCAGCGAGCGGTATGTTCCGTATGCCGGCCAGCGGCGGCCGATGGAGATCTTGACCCAGGCCAACGCCCTGCTTGGTCAGGGGCAGCTCTCGCTTGCCAAGTACCTGCTGATCGTGGCGGGCGAGGACAACCCCCAGCTCGACATTCACGACATCGGAGCGTTCCTGCGGCACCTGCTGGAACGAGTCGACTGGACCAGCGACCTGCACTTCCAGACGCGCACGACGATCGACACGCTCGATTACTCGGGGCAGGGGCTCAATTTCGGTTCCAAGGTCGTCATCGCAGCTGCGGGAAAACCTCGGAGATCTCTGCCGACTTCGCTGCCAGCCGGTCTCCAGTTGCCCGCAGGGTTCAGCGATCCGCAGGTGGTGGCTCCCGGGATCATCGCAATCCAGTCCCCGCACTACACCCCGGCGACAGCTCAGTCCCCGGCTTCCGACGTGCGCCGATTCTGCAGCGAGCTCTCGGCCCAGGCTCCCCTCTGCAGCTTCCCGCTGATTGTGCTGTGCAACGACAGCCGGTTCGTGGCGCGGGATCTGCAAAACTTCCTGTGGGTGACCTTTACGCGGTCAAACCCTGCGGTCGATATCGACGGCGTGGAGTCATTCACCGAGGACAAACACTGGGGCTGTCACGGCTCGCTGGTGATCGATGCCCGACTGAAGCCCCATCACGCGCCGCCGCTGGTGGAAGACCCCGAAGTCACTCGCCGAGTCGACCAACTCGCAGCTCCCGGTGGCCCACTGCATGGGCTGTTCTAAGACCACCTTCTCTCAGAAGTCGCTGCAGATCTGCGACCACCAGCCCGTTTCGGTGACAGGCGTCCTGCTGTCCCGGTATCATGCCCGGTTCCTGATCCTACTCAACGCGCCGAACATGACTGACTCTTCGACTTCGAACTCCACCACGATCCGCAAGCTGCTGGACCGCGTGGAAGACATCATGCTGGAAGCGGCCCAGGCCACGCGGCCGCTGGAGGTGGACCCGGCCCGTACCCAGCTCTTCGCTTTGTTTGTTGAGGCTTATCAGGCAGGACTGGTCAACGATGAGGTTCCCTCGAACCTCACGGCGGATGGGCTGTGCTCGGCGCTTTCGACGCGCTGGGGCTTGAAAGATACAGTCCAGGAATCGGTCAAGTCGCAGTCGAAATTGAGTGGCGACCAACTGGCCCAGATGCGTTCGCTCTGGTCGGTGATGCGAATGTGGATGGAATGGACGTATGCTTGGGATCGCTGGGCCGATCACCATCCATCTGCAAAGTAGAACTTGCTGAGCGATTCGCTCACAGGGTTGGCATCGGGGGGGCTGTCGGCTCCATCCACTTTTGCAGCCGTCGCTCCAGGCGTTCGCAGTGGAAGCCGATCCAGCGATCTTCCTTGTGTTTGGCCTGATAGTCCTTCAAGACCACAATGGCTCGCTCCAGTCCGGCCCGAGCCTCGCCGAGCTGGCCCTGTTCCTTGTCGACATCGGCCAGCCCCGCCAGCGAATTGACGTAGGCCACATGATGCAGCCGCGTCGAGGGATACCGCATGACCAGTGACTTGTGCAGCTCAATCGCCCGGCGGTAGTGGATGCGGGTTGCGTCGTACTTTTGGGCCATGTACTGGATCGCTGCCAGCTTCTTGAGGGCTGAACCGAGCAGCGCCTGATACTCCGGAACCGTCGGCGACTCGCTGAGCAGCTGTTCGCTGATCTGAATCGCACGTTCGAGCCGGTGAATCGTTTCTTCGTCCGGAGTCTGCGAAAAGCTTGTCGCGGGTGGAATGCACAACAGGTCGGCCAGCTCGAACCGGTAGGTCGGTGACTTGGGGTCCTGTTCCTCCAACTGGGTCATCAGCTCGACGGCAGTCTGCAGGTCGTGATTCGCCCGTGTGATGTCCATACGCATTCGCAGTGCGTAATGTCGATTGCGATAGGCCTGCGCCAACAGGAGGCGAACTTGCGAATCGTTCGGGTGCTGGACCCGCAGCTTCTCCAGCAGGTCGACCACCATGTCGAGCCCGCGGCTCCACTCTTCGGGTCGGTTCCAACCCTTGCCACCGGAGTCGCCGGGCCCGCGTCCCGGACCGCGATCGCCGCGACCTCGACCGTCAAAACGCCCGTCCGGCGGCGGTGGAGGTCGGCGAGGAGGTCCTTCGCTGGCATTGGCACCCGGCGGCGGAGGCGGACGGTCGCCGCTGCGGGCCAGAGCCGAAAAGCTCTCGACGGCTCCGGAACGGATAAAGACGGTATCTGACAGGATCATCGTCTCGGCCAGATCGAGCTGAACCTCGAACGCATCGCGGTTGGCTGCACTCTGCTCCAGCAGCTGGCGGGCTTTGTGGTGGGCATCAAACGCCTCGAAGATGCGGCCTTCGACGCTGTAGGCCACCCCCAGCCGGTTGAAGGCCTTCGCATGTTCCAGCAGCAGCGGCATCGATTCGGCCCGTGATTTCCGCAGCGAGTCGTAGCTCTCAATGCTGACCAGATAGCTCGCTTTGGCTTCCTCGGATCGCCCCAGCCGCAGCTGGATATCCCCGATGCGGCTGCGAATGGCTGCCATCTCCGAGGTCAGGTCTTTCTGGTTCTGCTTCGCGAAGCGTTCAAAGAACTCCAGCAATCGTTCGAGCAGCCGGGCATCAGCGGGGCTGACATCGACGGGCTCCGAGATCCCGGACGCTTCGTCTTCAGAGACCAGCGACACCGGACTGCCGCGCGAGGCAACGTTGTCCATGATGTCTTCGAACGCCTGAATCGCCAGCTGAAGATTGGCATCGGCCAGTTCGCGCTCCGACTGGGCCTCGGCTGCGGATTTCTTTGCGGCTTCGGCCGACTCGCGCGCGGCGGTTGCAGATTGTTCGAGTTGCTCGTTGGCATTCCCGATCTTGTAGTTCGCGATCCCCAGGACCGTGACCAGCGACAGCAGCAGCAGCGCCGAAATGCTGCCCAGTGCGGAGATGATCGGGTTCTTGCGGCTCCACCGCCAGGAGCGCTCGACCCAGGTGACAGGCCGAGCCAGAATCGGGCGGTCTTCGGCAAACCGCCGCAGGTCCTCTGCGAACTCCTCAGCCGACTGATACCGGTGGGCCGAATCGGACGCGCACGCCTTCAACGTGATCGTTTCGAGGTCACGCGGGATGAGCGGGTTGATCGCACATGGCTTCTTCGGCAGCTCGCGCGTCTGCCGCTGCATGATCTGAGCCAGCGGTTCGTCCGCAAACGCAGGCTGCAGAGTCAGCAGCTCAAACAGTGTGAGACCCAGGCTGTAGACATCGCTCCGGCGATCCGCGTTGCCGTGCAGCTGTTCCGGGGCCACATAGCGCAGCGTGCCGATGAAGTCCCCGCTGCGTGTGATCGTATGGTCCTGAGTCTCGACCTTGGCCAGACCAAAGTCGGTGACCCAGATCGCTCCGGTCGTGTCGAGCAGCAGGTTCGCGGGCTTCACATCACGGTGCAGAATCCCGAGATGATGTGCGTGGCTGAGGGCCTGAGCGACGTCGATAACGATCCGCACGATCTCCTGCCAGAAGGCGCGGTGCTCGCGGGGCGAGGGAGGCACAGGATTCGAGTTCGCCCCGGCTGACACAGGCGCCTGCGGCAACGACTGGACCACCACTCGCGGAGGCCCAGACCGGCCACTGTCCGGCTCCAGAGTGACATGCATCAGCGGGGAAGGGACTACGGGGCTCTCAGACTCGTCGATCAGTGTCTTCGCCGCCCCCCCGCTAGGAGTCTCTCCACACTCGGCGGCATCCCGTCCCAGAAGTTCTTGCACCGCTCCAACCAAGGACAGCGAGCCCGCTGAGCTGATCGGGACATTCGCCTTGTCCGGTAGCGGTCCGCCGCCCGCAGCTTCTCGCCACGCTCGCACCAGTCGGCTGAGCGGGACTCCTTCGATGAACTGCATCGCATAGAACTGCAGCCCCTGGTCTTCGCCGACTCCGAAGATCGGGACGATGTTTGTATGGTGCAGACGCGCTGCGGCCTCCGCTTCGCGGCGGAAGCGGGCCTTCTGCCGAGCTGACATCCCCAACTGCGTGCCCAGCACCTTGAGGGCCACGCGGCGATGCAGCGACTCCTGCTCGGCCTCGTAGACGACACCCATGCCGCCGCGACCGATCTCACGCAGGATGCGAAAGTCACCGAGCCGCGTCAGCGGGACCGGCCCGATCGAGGCGGGTGTTCCCCCGGACGAAATGGCCTTATGAACCTTGAGCTGTTCCAGCTCCAGCATGGTCGGAAAGATGTCGCGGATATCTTCGGCCAGGTCCGGGTACTGGCGTTCGTACTCCTCGATCGACGCCCGCTCCCCCTGCCGACGGCGGGAGACGAACTCCTCCGCCAGGCGGTCCAGCAGGTCGTGCTGATCGGTGGTTTCAGGCATCCCGTGGTTTTCCCAGAAAGGTCGACAAGGTTCCGAGCAGATCTTTCAGGCGTTTGAGCGCCCGGATGTAGCGAATGCTGGCAGCCTTCACCTGAATCCCCAGCACTTCGGCGACTTCACTGTTGGTCAGTTCCTCGAAGTGCCGCAGAGCCAGGATCTCGCGGTCAATCGGCTCCATCCCCTCAATGGCGGCTTCCAGCTTGCGGGCTGTCTCGGCCTGCATCAAGGCTTCGCTGGGACTGGTCAGCCCTCCCAGCAATTGCCGGGCAATGGCCTGCGACGTGTCCCGCGAGCGGTCCCCTTCCAGCGACACCTCGCGAAACGCGTCCCGCTTCTTGGCTCCCAGATGGCGCCGATGGACATCGATGATGGTCTGCAGGACGATTAGCCGCATCCAGACGAAGAAGGTCATCCCCTCCGTCGTGAAGAAGCTGGGGAGCCTCTGCGAGCAGGCAAGCCACGCCTCCTGGAGAACGTCATCGGGGTCGACCCGTGTGGCTGCCATCGGCTCCAGGCGAAACGCCACCAGCCGCCGGAAACGGGCGTTGTGAGCCGTGAATTCCTCAGCCAGCACCTTGTCCGGATCAGCAGCCAGCCGCTTGCGCAGCTCCAGCTCTTCGGGAGAAAGGGGAGGAACTTCGGATGTAGGTTCAGGTTCGGTCACGCAGCACGTCTGAGTTAGAGAACGGAACCTCCGCACCAGAGTCTACACCGCAGCGGGTTCCTGTGTCGCTCGACCCGATAAACCCCGAATTGGCTCACAGGTTCCGCAGTGGCTGATAGTTTGCACCATTCAGGCAATCCGGCTCGGTGGTTCGTGTCGTCACGAACGATTCTCTACCATGCGAATCCACGCAGTCGCCGCTCCGTGCGAGTCGACGCGTTGACACAGATTCTGGACGCGAGACATGCCACAACGAGTTCTGCTCACTGACCGTCCCTGGGCGGATGATTCCATCGAACGCGGGATCCTGCAGGCTGCGGGGATTGAGCTGATCGAGGCTCCTGCCGGTGACGAAGCCACGCTATCCGGTCTGGCTGCGGACTGTCAGGCGATTATGACGTGCTGGGCGAAGGTCACTCAGAAGGTCATCGCCGCATCGACCGGCTGCAAGCACGTGGCCCGGCTGGGGATCGGCCTCGACAATATTGACGTGGCGTATGCGACCACTCAGAAGATCATCGTCACGAATATCCCCGACTACTGCATCGAGGAAGTCGTCGATCATGCGTTGGCCCTGTTCCTGGGACTGGCCCGGAATGTGGCGTTTCACCATCGCAAGACCAAGGCCGGGGTCTATGACCTCCGAGCGGGACAGCCGCTGCGACGGATCGCCGGGCAAACCCTGGGGCTGCTCGGGTTTGGGCGTACGGGACAGCTGCTGCACCAGAAGGCCCAGGGGCTGGGGCTCAAAGTCATTGCTCACTCCGCATCGGGGAGTGACAAGGGGACCGGCTGCGAGATGGTCGGGCTCGATGAGCTGTTCCAGCGGAGCGATGTGCTGTCACTGCACGCACCACTGACTCCCTCCACGAAGCACGTCGTGAATGCCCGGACGCTGGGGTTGATGAAGCCGCATGCGATCATCATCAACACCTCGCGAGGTCCGCTGATCGATCACGCGGCGCTCTGGCAGGCACTTCAGGACAACAAAATCGGTGGGGCGGGGCTCGATGTCTTTGAGCCGGAGCCGCCGAATCTGGCGGACCCGCTCTATGGCGACGAGCGAGTCATCGCGACCCCGCATATCGCGTTCGTCTCGGAAGAATCACTCATCAACCTGCGCGAGCGGACCGCTCGCCAGGTGGTCGATGTCCTCAGCGGACGCACGCCGGAGAACGTGATCAATCCGCAGGTCCTGCAGGGCCGTTAAAGACGGAACGGTCTGCCACATGAGATTTCGAAGGGCAACACGCATGTTGCCAAATCGAAACTACGCTTCGAGAGATACCCGACTTCGCGCAGTCTCCGGCACTGCGTGATTGAGGCGGAGTTCTCTCGAAAGTGACCGATCGTGGCTACACCCTCAACCGACAACACGCTCAGCGAAACCGCAGCTGAGCAGATCGCCTCCCTGATGGATCAGGTCCGGTCGAAAGATACGCTGGTGATGCAGCTCACCGAGCGGCTGGAGCAGGCTGCCGAACAGCTGGACCGCCTGCATCGCAGCGGTGCCGATAAGCGTCACGGCGGAGGGGGCGGCGGCGGTGGTTCGCGCGAACTGGTCGAACAGACCGGCGCACTGACCACTCGCGTGGAAGAGGCCCTGGAGGCCTGGAACCAGACCGGTCCGCAGTTTGACTATATCTGCCAGCGCCTCGATGAGATCGCTGGCTCGCTTCAGGGCGGTGCCACTCCGACCAAAGGAAATTCGCGTTCGTCAGCTCCGAGCCCGACTCCGTCCCAAGCTCAGGCCCCTTCAGCTGCGGGAGGTGCTGGCGGAAGCTTCTGGGAGAAGATGAAGTCGAACATGATGGACGGCAGCGGCCCGGCCCCGGCGGTGGCTCAGGCAGCTGTGGCCCCAGCGGGTCCGACTCACTCGTCGCCTGCAGAAGCCACCGATGGGGCGACCGCCGCTCAGTCCGCCGATGCAGTCCTCCAGCGAATCAGTGCTCCGGCTCCGGTCGTCATTGACGTCGATACGGCTTCGATCGAGGAACTCCGCGAAGCTGTGACCACGCGCGAAAATTACATTTCCGCGCTGATCTCGGAGCTGAGAACCGCAGAACCGTTTCCGATCCTGCCGTCCGACCTCAAGGAGTCGGGCATTGCACCGGAAGAGCTGGTAGCCAGTCTTTTCGAGATGGAGAACCGGCTGAAGACAAAGATGCTTCGCGAAGAACTCGATCTGTCACTGGAACGGGCTCGCATCGCTCGCGAGCGGTCCAAACTGGAGCTGGTCAAGACCCAGCTCGAGAGCCAGATCAAGCGACTGTCGGGATCGGTTGCGTCGGCGGAACCTTCGGGAGCCGATCAAACACCCGCAGCCGACGATCCCGCCACGGGAAAGCTCAGCTGGCTCAAGCGGCTCAAAGGGAACAAGTAGTCTACCGCACGGTGACGAACTCGTGCGTGTTGTAAATCGCCCGGCACAGCATCGGGAGGCCATGCTGTTCCACAAACTGAGTCGCACCTTGAAGCTCCTCGGGCGTGGGAGTTCGCTGATAGGCGACCTCAAAGGCGCGTGCGATCTGTGCTTCGACCGAACCTCCTGATTGCTGAATGCGATCGGCGAAGGCCTGGGACTGCTGGAGCAGAAACGGGCTGTTGAGCAGGCTGAGTGCTTGCAGGGCCGTCGTACTGCTGGACCGCTTCGGCGTGACCTGTCCCGCATCGGGGCAATCGAATGTCCCGAACGTATCCTCGAGCTGCATGCGGGGTTTGTTCTGGTAGATCATGCGTCGGAAGTCGTCGTGTGTGAAGTCGCGTTTCGAGTTGTAGACCTTCACGTAGTTGGTGTTCGGCTCGAACAGATCGAACCCCGGCCCGCCCGCCCGCAGGTCGAGCTGTCCGCTGACTGCCAGGATGGCATCGCGAATCGACTCGGCTTCGAGCCTTCGCGGCGGATAGCGCCACAGCAATCGGCTGGCCGCATCCGCCGCAAGTCCGTCATCCCGCGGGCTGCTCGACTGCCGATAGGTCGCGGACAGGCAGATCAGACGGTGAATGTGTTTGAGGGACCAGGGAGTCGAGGAGTTGTTGGTTCTTGGTTCTTGGTTATCTGTTGGCGGTTGGCCCTCCATCAGTTCCACAGCCAGCCAGTCCAGCAGTTCCGGATGCGTCGGCTGGCCTCCATTGGCTCCGAAGTCTGAGGGGGTATCGACGATTCCCTCGCCGAAATGTTGCAGCCACAGGCGGTTGACAATGACGCGCGCTGTCAGCGGGTGGTCGCGGCTGACGATCCAGTCAGCCAGAGCCAGCCGCCGCTGGGCTTCTGGGGTGTCCTCTTTGAGTCGGACAGGCGCCCCCAGTTCCGACAACGAGGCCGGGGCCACCACTTCGCGTGGCTGGGTGACATCCCCGCGATTGAGACGCACAGTCGGCGGCGGATTCACGAACGTCCCGGCATAGGCCTTCGGCCGTGCGACCAGCGGGGCAAGTTCCTTGTCCAGCTTCATACGTTGCTGCTGGAGTTGTTCGAACCGCTGCCGGGCATCTGTTCCTTCAGCTCGAATCAGGCGTCCTCCCGGCACGGGCATTCCGAACGGCAGCCGGTCACCACTGGTGGCGATACGGGTCCACTTCTCACCGTCTAGCGAGGTCTCGATGACGTAGTTGGTGGCCACACGGTCACCATACTGCGGAGGCGTGGCGCGATCTCGGCTCCAGCGAATCTCGCTGATCTCGCACAGCTGCGGAAACTCCAGCTGGACCCAGCCCTTGCGAGGTTCGTTCGAGATCCACGACTTCGAGTTGCCATAGATCCCGTCGTTGATGTGCTCAAGTTTGTGAATGTCGCTGTTCGGATAGGTCCCGGAGGCTGTGGCCTTGGTGCCGCTGGAGGCGAGGGCGACGTTCGTGAGCTCGGCGGGAGCTGAATGATTCACCACGGAGGCACGGAGGCACGGAGCCAGCCGCTGAGGGTTGAGGGTTAAGAGTTGAGGGTTGAGGACCGAAATCCATCCCGGAGCGATGAAAGCGATTAGCCGGTGGTTGAGCGCAGCGATACCACCGGAAGCTGAGCGGAGACAATCATGCATCCCGGAGGGATGCCAGAGCTTCGATGCGTCCCTCTCTCCCATCCCTCCGGGATGGGAACTGTGCCCAGACAGAGCCGGTGGTATCGCTGCGCTCAACCACCGGCTAATTTCTGTGACCCCTGCGGGGTCAATCCGTTGTCGCTGCGCCAACGGCTGATCGACTCGCCCGAAGACTTCCAGTTCATCAATACACGGCTCGACATCGGAGGTCATATTGATCGTAAATCGCACATGCTTCGCCATCGTCGGCGGGAACCGTTCGACGTTCAGATCTCGCGTGACCGGCACACGCAGGGCCGGACGGTCCTCGATGACATCGCTGGCAGCCTGAAATACTGCCACGTCGACGGTGACGTAACTGTCTTGGTCGCCCTGCCGCAGCAGAACCGCGCTCTCGGGGGTCAGGTCCAGCACTCCCCCATCTTTGAGGCCACTCCACAGCGGCTGTTCCGGGATCTGGTCCGACTCGTCGGCAAACCGCTGATGGTTGGCGCGCAGGAACTCCTGCTGGTCATCTTTGGTCTCCGGGTTCCCATCGCGGTCGAGCAGGTAGCGGGCGTCGGTCGTGTGTGATTTGTGTCCACTGCCCCACGAGGTCCAGAAGCGGTACTTCCCCTTGAGCTGGGGCTTCCACAGAAAAACGTCGGTGCCGGGAACGACCTTCCAGTAGAGGTATCCGCTGCTGAGGTTCGGCCACAAGCTGCCCTGCCCGGGATCGAGCGAAGCTCCGCGCTGTTCCCCCTTGACGATGGCGGGCGTGGGCAGGGCCTGGAATGCGTGAGTTTTGAGTGTGTCGGTTGGGCGAATGAAGCTGGTGGCTCGCAAAGTCGCCAGCGGTTCGAACTCTCTCAGCTGGGCATCGAGCGCTGCGATCTGGCGTGTCAGCTCTTCGACGCGGCTTTGGTTCTCGGGAGTCATCGGCAGGGAGATATCGCGCTCGCCATGCACGACCCCTTCGAAGACCGCCTTCATCGCGTAATAGTCGGTCTGCGGAATTGGATCGAACTTGTGCGAATGGCACCGCGCACACCCTACTGTCAGGCCCAGAAACACCGAGCTCGTAGTACTGACCATATCGTGCAGCTCATCGGCCCGCTGCTGGGCCGTCAGCACGGGATCGGGACTCTTCACGCGGTCCCAGGCACCTCCGACGATGAACCCGGTCGCCATCCCGGCTCCGAGCTGATCTCCGGCCAGCTGTTGACGCACGAACTGGTCGTACGGCAGATCGCGATTGAAGGCATCGATCACATAGTCACGATAGCGCCACGCATTGGGACGCGGCTGGTTGGTCTCGAATCCATCGCTCTCGGCGAACCGGACCGTATCGAGCCAGAACCGGGCGGCCCGCTCTCCGAACTGGGGCGAGGCCAGATACCGGTCGACCAGCTTCTCGTAGGCCAGCGGGTCGGTATCAGCGACGAACTCAGCGACCTCTTCCGGGTCAGGAGGCAGCCCCAGCAAGTCGAACGAGAGCCGCCGAGTCAGAGTCCGGCGGTCGGCTTCGGCGCTGGGAGTCAGCTGGTGCTCGGCCAGCTTGGCTTGGACAAAAGCATCAATTGGCTGTCGGCCCGATTCACCCGGAACCGCTGGACGCTTCACCGGCTGAAACGCCCAGTGAGTCGACCGCTCTCCCAGGTCGGCGACCGCATCGGGCCAATCGGCTCCGGCGTCGATCCACTCCTTCAGGGTCTGAATCTCTGCTGCGGAAAGCCGATCCCCCTTGGGCGGCATCCGCAGGTCGGCGTCGTCACGGCTGACGAACTGAAACAGCGGGCTGGTGTCGCTCGACTTCGGGACGATCGCCGGGTTGTAATTCTCGCCCCCGCGTAGCGCCGCTGCGCGCTGATCAAGCCGCAGGCCGCCCTCCTGCTTCTGCGGTCCATGACAGCCGATGCAGTGCTTCTGCAGGATCGGTCGGACATCCGTCACGAAATCGGCAGCCAGGCCGATCGATGGGGAACCGAGCAGCAAAATTGCGAGCCCGAGTGTGATGCGGAGGAAGCTCATCAGCGATGATCCGGCATAAGGAGTGACAGCCAGGATGATAGCATAAGCTCTTGCCGATGCATGGGGTTTCCGTTGCTCCTATCGTTCAGGGCGATCAAGAAGGAGAGTCGCCGCTTACTCCATTTGGGCAAAAGCACCCAGATGCGCGGCTTCACGGAAAAGCTCCTGTCCGGGAACTCCGCTTGGCGGCAACATCCCGAGCGCGTAAGATCGAACTCGACGATGACTTGCGGTGTCTCCCTGCTGGGCTGGTGCGTACGACATGGCCGATCTGACTTCGATTGAGGCAATCGTCTCCCGCGTCCTGATCGTTGAGGACGATCGGGACGAGGTCGAATTCCTCAAGGCATTCCTCGAACAGAAACAGATGTTCGTGGATGTCGCCCGTGACGCCGGCCAGGCTCGGGCCGCATTCCACATGCATCCTCCGGACATCGTGCTGGTCGATGCGATGCTCCCGAACGAGGTCTCGGGGTTTGAGCTGATCGAACGTCTCAAGCAGGAGAACATCCACATCCCGGTCATCATGCTGACTGGGATCGATATGGACGACGCGCGCGAGCTGGCCAAGCGAGTCGGCGCGGACGACTATCTCACCAAACCGTACGACCCGGAAGAACTCGTCACCAAGATGAAAGAAGTCGCCGAGGTCGCCTGGAAGCGTAAGCATCTGGGGGACAGCGAGGCTGACGAAACGAAGATCAGCTTCACGTGTCCGGAGTGCGAGAAGCGGCTGCGTGTGAAAGCCAGCCATCGCGGTCGAACACTGAACTGTCCGCGCTGCGGACAGCCCGTTTCGGTCCCCTGGCACGCCTAGAGTCGCTCGGATCGAGCAGAGGAGAGTTCGCGATGAACCCGCCTGTACTGATTGTCTTGACCGGCAAGCACAAGGGAAAACGCTTCAAGCTGACCGAGGCGGAAACCCTCGTCGGGCGCGACGAAGAGGCCAAGCTGCGGATCGCTTCGACCGAGGTCAGTCGCCAGCACTGCCTGCTGGTGATTGTGCCCGAGGGGGTTCTCGTTCGCGATCTGGGCAGCCGGAACAGTACCTTTATCAACGGAGCCCCAGCTGCAGGTGAGACGATCCTCAAGCCCGGCGACACGCTGACCGTCGGCCCGATGACGTTCGAACTGGAAGGAGCTGACCCTGCCGACAAGCAGGCCAAGGCTGCGAGCGCCAAGAACCGCAAACAGCCCGACTCCAAGACCTCTGACGATGACATCGCCAGCTGGCTGACCGATGATTCGAGCTTGGGGCTGCCGACCCCCGACACGACGATACTCAAAGGACCGGCTGCGGCAGCCAAAGCCCCGGCGCCCGCTCCGAAGCCCCCCAAGAAAGAGTTCGGGTCCGTGGCCGAAGAGGCAGCGGACATCATCCGCAGGCACAAAGAAAGTCTGGTCCAGGGCGATTCCGAGTAGACGAGCAGGATCCCATTGCGCGGCAGTCGTGACGTTTCCGAATCCGGCGAGTAGACTGGCAGATCGATTTGTCTCTCGATCATGTTCCGCGTTGGCCGGAAGGGTTGTTTTCATGCGCATGTTGACCGGAGCCCTGTTGCTTGTGGGAGCGGAGCAGGCGTTTGCCCACGCTCACCTGGTGCAATTCCCCAATCACATCGAGGCCCGCACCGTATTGATGCCGGCTTCCGGGGCACTGCTGGTGGCTGGAGTGGTGATGCTGTTCTGGGGGCTGTTGACTGAGAACCGGAAAGCTCCCTCTGGACCCGCTGGGAGTCCCTGAGCATGACGACGATCCCACGCCGTCGATCCTTCTTCGGGATGCCCGAGATCGTGTTCGCGATCCTGGTCATCGGGCTGGTGGTCTCGCTCCGGTCCGTGGTGTTTCCGCAGCCCGTCGAACGGTCTCGGTCAGCCGTCCTGGACCTTCTCATTGAACGGCACGGTTCCGTCGTCAAGCAGGCCGAGCAGCACCTGCAGCAGTTCCCCGATGACGTTGAGGGGATCGCTCTCGCCGCTGAGGCGATGGCCTCGCAATACAAACATGACCAGGCGATAGCGATCTACCAGAAGCTGCCGCGTGATGGCGGGGAGTGGGAGTTTCTCGCGAACTACGGGATCGCCAAACGGTACGAGTCCCAGGCCCGGCTCTCGCAGGCCGAGACGCATTACAAGGCGGCCCTGCAACTCGACCCCGGCCACATCGACTGCAATTTGCGATTTGGGCATATCCTGCAGAGTACGGGTCGCGTCTGGGAAGCGGGGCCACTGTTCTTCAATCTGCTACTGCATGGGAAGTGTACCGGGGACCATCTGCTGGGCATGTCGGCCACCGACCGGTTCTTTCGCCGCGATGAGCGCATGGAGCAAATGGGACTCGCTCTCGATCCTCCGGAACCGCTCATCTATTTGAGCCATGCCCGCCGAGCCATCCTGGATAACCGGAATGACGAGGCGGAACAGCTGCTGCGGAAGATCATTGCAGCGCGTCCGGAACTGGGTGAGGCTCAAGGGCGACTCGGCCGGTTGCTGAGCGACAAGGGGGACCCGGCGGCCTTCGAGACCTGGCGCAGCCAGCTTCCAAAACCGGCGATGGACCATCCGGAAGTCCTGTTCTCGCTGGGGCTGCAGGCGGCCCGTGTGGGGCAGACCGTGGGCGCTGCGCGGTGTTTTGTCGAGGCGCTGCGACTCTCTCCCAATCATCTGGCTTCGAATGTTCAGCTGGCTTCATGCCTTGAGAAGCTGCAGCGATCCGACATGTCGCAGAGGTTTGTGACCCGTGGCAAGCTCCTTGCGCAGCTGGAGTCGGGTCTGAATCTGGTGCGGTCGGACCTGTCGGAAGTGATCATGGTCGGTGTCGTGAAGTCACATCGAGACCTGGGCCGCTTCTGGGAGACGATCGGCTGGTGTTACGTGATGCGATGGGTCGAAAACATCGACCAGGAGTTTCCACGGCAGACGTTCGACGAGTACCGTGCGTTGGCCTGTTTCGAGCCCGTCGCGAATTTCACGGCAAAGCGACCGGAGTTGGAGCTGCAGCCGGGCGAATTCGACTGGCCCGATTGGTCAGCGGCTCCTCAGGCTTCCGAAGGGAATAATGGTCCCGAGGGCGACTCTGCAGCCTGGAGGCTGGACGATGTGGCTCAGTCGGTCGGCATTGAATTCGACTACATCGAAGGGACCAGCGAAGCGACCCGCCTTAACCATATCTTTTGCACGGTCGGAGGCGGGCTGGGGGCGATCGACTATGACCGGGACGGATGGCCCGATCTGCATCTGGCCCAGGCCCACGACTGGACCAATCCGGCCCCCCAGCCCGAGTTGACGGATCGACTCTACCGCAACAGTGGGCAGGGGCGATTTGCCGATGTCTCGTACCATGCTGGGGTCGCGGAGCCCGACTTTTCGCATGGCGTGACCGTCGGCGACTATGATCAGGACGGGTTTCCGGACCTGTACATTAACAACAAGGGGCGCAACCGGCTTTATCACAATTGTGGCGACGGAACCTTCGAGGATGTCACCCGAGCCTCCGGGGCCGCTGGAGATCCGGAAGACTGGTCGATCAGCAGCGTCTTTGCGGACCTCAATGGAGATCTGGCTCCCGATCTGTAT
This sequence comes from Planctomycetaceae bacterium, assembly GCA_044337025.1. GTDB lineage: Bacteria > Planctomycetota > Planctomycetia > Planctomycetales > Planctomycetaceae > TH-plancto1. Next base: position 46,238 of record JBIIOI010000014.1, on the reverse strand, counting down.
GTACTCAACTACGCCCCCGTAACTCCGACTGCGGAGAAGCTGTGCCACCGCGGCGATGGCACGCAGTCGGCGTGTACTCCGGACGTGCTGATTGCCCGCCCGGACCGGTTCTTTCTGAATCAGGGAGACGGAACGTTCCGCGATGCGACGGCGGACAGCGGGTTCATTGATCCCAATGGGCGCGGGCTGGGCGTCATCGCCTGGAAGTACGGAATGGACAATCGCCTGGGGCTGTTTATCGCCAACGACACGACGGAGAACTATCTGTTCGTCAATCAGGGCAATAATGACGCAGGTGTCCCTCAGATGCAGGAGGAGGCCGTCGCGCGGGGAGTGGCCTTTGACGTCGATGGCAATGCCCAGGCCAGCATGGGAGTCGCAGCTGGTGACGCCAACGGGGACGGGGAATTGGAGCTGTTTATCACGAACTTCTACAACGACTCAAATACCTATTATTCGCGTAGCTCTGATGGCTTCTTTACCGATTTGACGCGCCCTTTCAACCTGCGAAATGCGAGTTTTAAGATGCTCGGATTTGGCGCTCAGTTCGCGGACATTAACTGCGATGGCTGGCCGGACTTGATTGCGACGAATGGTCATGTGGACCAAGTGTCCAGCGACGGAACGATGGACCGGATGCCGCCGCAAGTGTTTGGAAACCAGAACGGGCGGCGATTTGAGGAAGTCCCTCGCAATTCACTGGGAGCATTCTTCGCGGGGAACTACCTCGGTCGTGGAATGGCGACTCTCGATTGGAATCGAGACGGTCGGACCGATATCGGAATCTCACATCTGCACGCCCCGTTTGCGCTTTTGAGCCGTCCGGAGGCATGGGAGGGAGCGGCCAAGCTACCCGTCGTGATTCGACTGGTCGGGACGCGTAGTTGCCGCGATCCGATCGGTGCTATTGTCGAAGTTCAGGCAGGCGAGCAGAAGTCCTACAGCTTGCAGACCGGCGGCAGCGGTTTCGTGGCCAGTAATGACACCTCGCACCACTTCTTCGTCCCCGCAGATTCTAGCACCGTGGCCGTCACGGTTCAGTGGCCAGATGGAACCCGCGAGAACTGGGACCGAGTCCCCGTGGGGAGTGAAACTTTGCTGGTTGAGGGAAATGCAACGGCGCAGCCAGTACGAAAGCTCACCGGGGAACCCTAAGGGCGCAGGGACGAAACAGTTCGCTCGGATTCGGGCCGATGAAATGCAGAGAACTGGCCGAGGCGGTTGGCGTAGAAAATCCGTTGGATCCATCGCGATTCCTTTCACGGCTGGCCAGTTTGACTTTTTGCAACGTCTGCGAAGAATGGGAAGTGAATTCAGTGCGAATCCCCGGCCTGGAGGCGGGGGAGTGGCTTGTTGAAGGAGCGAATTGTGAGCGATCAGCCCGTTCGGGGGCTGTTGGAGATTCTCCAGCAGATCCCTGATCCACGCGGGCGAGAGGGACTTCGTCATCCGATGTCCGCCATGCTGGCGGCGATTATTTGTGCGACGCTTTGCGGGTTCCGCGGCTTGCGAGCGACCGGTCGGTGGCTCGAAATCCATGGGGTCGTGATGTGGCATCTTTTAGGGTTTCGTCGCAAGCCGCCCGTACGGCATACGTATGCGGAGCTGCTGAAAGAGATCGATGTCGAGGCTCTCGAACGGACGCTGCTCGAATTCTCTGAGCAATGCGTTCCGGAGTCTGAGCGAGCTGCGATGGCCGACCTGGTCGTCGAGGTTTGGGACGGCAAGGCGTTGCGAGGTACTCGCAATGGCGAGCAACGAGCTGAGGCGATCCTGGTGCGGATGCAGGCGATTCTTGGACAGATCATCGCCAGCGTGCGCATCCCGCTCGACACGAATGAGTCGAGGGCTGCGTTTGAGATGGCGAAAAACTTGGTTCTGACGGGCAAGCTGGTGGTGGGTGATGCAGCTTATTGCCAGCGAGATACCTGCCAGCAGATCATCGATTCGGGCGGTGACTACCTTGTCACCGTGAAGGGGAATCAGCCCCAGCTGCTGCGTGACATTGAGCTCGCCTTCGCCATCCCCGAGGGCTTTTCCCCCCTATGCAGTTAAAGAGGAACTGGCGATTCGCCAGAGCGTCACGACTACTGAGAAGAGCCGTGGCCGTCTCGAAACGCGAACCGTCACGACGACTACCAACGTCATCGATACCGGTTATCTCCACTGGCCCGGCGCGAAGCAGATTATCCGCCTCGAACGCCGCACCATCACGAAGGGCAAGGCTCGCTCGACGACGACCTATGCCATCACCAGCCTCCCTCGCGAGAGGGCCGACGCCGCATTCCTGCTGAAGCACCTGCGCGGCCGCTGGCTGATCGAAAGCCGCTTCTACATCCTCGATACCCAACTGGGCGAAGACCACTGCCGCGCCCGCACCGGCGGCACGGCTCATGGTCTGTCTGCCATCCGCCATTTTGCAGTCAATCTGGCCGGAATCCTCCACCGTTCGACCACCCACATGTGCCAAGAACACGCCGCCAAGCCCCACGTCCTCCTGCACAGACTACGCATCCCGACTTACTAGCCAGCCGTGGATTCCTTTTGGGATTTCTTGACGAAACGCTGTCCCGGCCATAGCATCAGTCGTTGCCTATCTGTGTTGCCATTTGTCCATTCGGACAGGGCAAGCTGTTTCGATCACACTTCTGGAGTTCATGTCATGATGCGTCGTCGAGGATTTACACTGATTGAGTTGCTGGTGGTGATTGCGATCATCGCCGTGCTGATTGCCCTGCTGCTGCCAGCTGTCCAGCAGGCCCGCGAAGCGGCCCGTCGGTCGCAGTGCAAGAATAACCTGAAGCAGCTGGGTCTGGCGTTCCACAATTATCACGATGTGTTCGGAACGTTTCCGCTGGGGAACATGAACCAGAATGGGTTCGGACCTTCGTTCTACGCCGGCATGCTGCCGTACATGGACCAGGCTCCTCTGTTCAACCGGTTGACGTTTAATGGCGCCCACACCGGCTGGACCGGAGCGGGTGGAGGAACCGCTGGAAACGCAAACGGTCAAGTCATTAACGGCAATCCGATTCCTCCGTTGTTCTGTCCTTCCAGCCCACTGGACCAGTGGGTTGTGGACTCGAACGGTGGCGCACGACAAACCGGTGCGTGTTACGTCGGAATCGCTGGGGCCGTGGACGAAGATCGGACATCGGCGACGACACCCACGACCGATACCGACAACTTCCTGGAACTGCGTCAGCGCAATGGTGCCGACTGCTGTGCGACCAACGCTCAGAACGGGTATCTCTCCGCAGGGGGTGTTCTCATTGTCAACGAGGCTGTCGGTATCAACCGGATCACCGATGGAACATCGAGCACGATGATGCTCGGCGAGACCTCCGATTGGATGCGGGACGCGGCAGGCAATGCGTACGACCCGCGCGGCTCCTCGCCTCACGGCTGGCTGATGGGGACGAGTGGCGGCGGACGAATCACGGGCTGGAACGGTCCGGGTTCGCGTCAGTTCAATCTGACGAGTGTCCGTTACAAGCCGGGCACCAAGGATTACAACCTGGCCGGTGTGCACAACAACCACGGCCCGAATAATCCATTGCTGTCAGCTCACACGGGCGGAACGCATGGTCTGTTTGCTGACGGTCACGTCCAGTTCCTGAGCGATAACATGAACCTGGCCAACTTGAAGTACGTGTGTACTCGCGACGATGGCAAGGTGATTGGTGAGTTCTAGTTCAGAGTCGACTCGGAATTCCTCACAGTGTCTTTGAGCCGACTCTCCACAACGGAGAGTCGGCTTTCTTTCGAAAGGTTTCGCGTTTCATGAAGTCCTGGATCGCCTTGTGTTTGGTGTTGGTTCTGAGTTCCTGTTCCAGCGAAGGGGGGAGCTATGAAGGACCGTGGGGTCAGGTGACGGGGGTCGTTAATCTGGGAGACAAGCCGCTCTCAGAGAACGCCACGCTGACCTTCATGTCCACGGATGGGTACACGTCAACCGCGATTCTCGACGGGACAGGCGAGTTCCGCATGAAATTCAACGGTTCGAATGACATCCCAGTCGGAAAGTACCGGATCGCGGTGATGCCCAGCATTCCGGACGAGCCGCAGAATGCCGACCCCGCCAGCTTCTTCAACAAGGACGGTTCGGTCAAAGTCTCCAAGCTCATCACTTCCAAGATCCCCGCTCGCTACAAGGCCACTGGCACCAGCGGAGTGGAGATCGAAGTTAAGGAAGGGAAGAACACGCTGAAGATTGATCTCGATCTGAAGTAGACCATCCCTCTCACTCCAAACGTCACGGCGACCGAAACCTGCCCGGTTTCGGTCGCCTTGTGCTTTGGAGCGTGATACCCGACACATCACTTCGACGTCACAAGCTTCTTCTGGTAATCCCGGAACGAGACCCACACCGCATCTTTGCTGCTGATCCGGCTCTCCCACAGCGTCATCTGCTGGCGGTCGATGGCTGTGAACTCCCAGCTGAACTGGTGCTCCGATTTCAGGTCGGTCTCTCCCTCGGCTTGCAGCTTGCGAACGACGGACAGCGGGATCCGCTTCCGCTGACGCAAGGCGGCATTCACAGCCAGCCGTGGCTCGGGCAGCATCGCCTTGGGATGCAGGATATGGTTCAAGCGCGCGGCCCAGTCAGCGTAGGCCAGATAGTCCAGTGCCCGATCCGGATTAGGACAGGCCCCGGTCTTCAGCTCGTAGGTCATCTGATCGCTGACCATCCGCAGCCGCTGCTCGCGGGCGTCGAACTTCTCGTCAAACTGCGGACGCAGCTGGAACTCCAGAGCGGCTTTGGCCTTGTCACTGGAGGTGGTCACATCGGTCTTGAGATCAGCGAGGTATTTCTGCGACTCGGACTCAGAGGCCTTCAGATACTGGCTCAGTTCTTCAATCCGCAGTTCGGCCACGCGGTAGTTGCCATCCAGGAAGATGAACCGGTCATTCATCGGCTCGTAGATGACGACTTCGCCGACTTCCTCCATGAAGTCGTAAACCTTCCCGGAGTGGAACAGCGTCAGTGAATGAGAATACGGCTCCCAGACGCCGTCTGATCCCATACGGGAGACCGTCGTATAGACGCGCATGTCCTGAGCCCGGCAGAGCGCTGCCTGGAGACTCAGGAGCATCATCAGTGTGGCCAGAATTCGACGCATGGGCGACCTCCGTGTCGCGTAAGCACGTACCGTCAGCCACTGCGTGATTCCAAGCGAGTTGGAGCCTCGTTCCGATTCCGCCGAGCGTGCCGACTTTGCGGAGGGAGACCGGGGCGATTTCAGTGGCGATGTTGAGGATAGGCCCGGCGATTCGCGAGCCTCAAGACCGCTTCCGGGAAACCGGTCGGAAAACGTCTTGATCTTCTCGATTTTCACGAAGACAATTACGAAATCGGCAGAATGTGCGAGGGTGTCTGAGCCCGATCAGAGCTGTCACTCTCCAGCAAGCGGTGCGAGGACTGGCCCGTTTTGGTGTCCGGAACAACTCCCCAGGACAGGGAGAAACTCCGGAGGGTTGAGAGATCTGGATCGACTGGCGGTACCCAGCGGTGAGTCAATCGACCATGATTCGCTAACCATCAACCCGTCATTGTTCCTCCAACCGTACGGATTCGAAGTGTCTCACCGTCTCGACGGAAAAGTCGCCATCATCACCGGCGTCAGTGACCGCGGTATCGGCGGCGCGATCGTGGAACGTCTGGCCGATGACGGCGCGGCAGTGGCCATCCTGTGGATGGAACGACCGAGCCGTTTGATTCAACGCCTGGAGCGGCGGGATCGGCCCTTCGTCGAGAGCCGCTGCGATGTGACGAGTACAGCCTCGGTGCGCACGGCTGTGGATGCCTGCATGTCCGAGTTCGGGCAGGTTGACATCCTGGTGAACAACGCCGGCATTGAGGACGTCCACCCGTTCGAAGCCGGCCAGGACGATGTCTGGGAAAGACTGCTCGATGTGAACCTGCTGGGTTCCATGCGGATGATTCGCGGCGTGTTGCCGTACCTGACGGAACCGGAAGGGGTGATCGTCAACATCGCCTCGGTACTCGGTATGGCAGGCTGTGGCGGGTTCGGGGCTTACTCTGCGACGAAGGCCGGGATGATTGGCCTGACGCAGTCGCTCGCAGCTGAGCTGGCTCCCAAGCGGCAGCGTGTCGTCGCTGTCGCTCCAGCTCTGGTCTTCACTCCGATGATGCAGCGGCACCTGGCAGCGGGCGGAGCCGCGATGGAGTCCAGTCTGGATCAGTCCCATCCTCTCGGTGTCGGCGCGGGACGTGACGTCGCAGCCGCAGTCGCCTTCCTGGCTTCCCCCGAGGCCCGCTGGATCACCGGAACGACTCTCCCACTGGGCTGGATGCCGAACTTCCCGTTGCCGTTCGGTCAGACCGCAGCTGTGGAGCAGGCCACGCTCAGGCCCGCCGCCGAGGATCGCGGAAGTAAGCCCGTGATCGAGCCGATCACCCCGACTGCTGAGTGATCGCGCGGGATCTATGTTCCCCCCCAGCCCTCGCACTGTTCGTTGGTTGCTCGCGGCGTCCGGTCTTCTGGCCGGGCTCTGTGGACTGGTGGGAGTACAGCATGGGCTGGCAATCTCGAGCCGGTCGGGCCTGCTGTGGGGAGCCACAGGACTGCTCGGGCTGACAGCCGTCGTGAATTGTCTGGCTTCGATCCTGGTTTCGGAGTCGTCGATCCAGCAGCGAGTCGACTCCCTCTCGCGTTTCCTGACTGATATTCAGGCGATCCAACCGAGCGGGCATCGCCGCCTGGGGCTCGGGCTGGTGGCACTGGGCTGCGGGCTGTTTGTGCTTAACAGCGCCTGGGTTCTCGATCATCAGGACCCGCCCGACGATGATGATCAGATGGCCTACCTGATCACCGCTCAGGAAATTCACGAGACCGGCGGTATCCCTCGGCTGTGGCGAGACCTGTGGAGCGGGCGATTCGAAGAGTCGAATCGGCACCCGCTCCCGCTGGCATTGCAGTCGCTGCATCCGACGGTGGAGTTCGCCAGACTCGTGGGGTGCTTGAGCGCTGCAGGGCTGATGGGGCTGGTTCTGATTCTCGTCTGGCGCAGATTCGGCCCGCTCACGGCGGGGCTGCTGGCAATCCTGCTGGGCAGCAACGGGGCCTGGGTTTACCACACGCCGCGCTTTGTGTGCGAGTGTCAGCTGGCGGGAATCAGCGGCCTGGTCTGGTTGGAGCTGGCCCGTCGCGGCGAGCTACCCGGGCGAGGCCGCTGGCTGCTGCTCGGCGGACTGATCGGCCTGGCCTGGTTGACGAAGGGCACCGGGCTTCTGCTCCTCGCAGCTGTGCTGGTCTCACTCCTGTGGCTCGGGATCTCAGAAGTCCCCACGCGGAGGAAGCGAGTCCTGGGCCTCGCAGCGGTCCTGGTGGCATTCGTGATCGTGGCTGCACCACTGCTGGTGCGAAACAGCATCCGGTTCGGTTCGCCGACCTACAACGTGAACTCCTATTTGCTGTGGGTGGATACGTATGAGTCGCCGAACGCTCTGGCCGAGAAGATGACCTTGTCCGAGGCCCGCACCGCCTACCTTCAGAGTCATTCGGTCGCGGACCTGATTCGCCGCGAGGTGACCGGCTTGGCGTGGGAAGCGTTCATCGGCCTGCGAACTCTGGGCCCGGCCCCGTGGGACGACGCGCGAGTTCTGGGGGGGCTTCCGCTGTTGGCGTTTGGCCTGCTCGGGGTGTCGGCCGCGACGAGGGAGGCCGCTTTATCGCTGGTTCTATGGACTGGGATCACGTGGATCGTCATGGCATGGTATATTCCCATTGCAGCGGGGGATCGGTTCATGATGCCCCTGCTGATCCCCTGGCTGACTCTCGCCGCGGATGGTCTGGTGCGCTGGGCGGCGACTCGCCAAGAGTTCGACGACGCGATTCGCCGACTGGTCATCGCGACGGTAATCGGGGGAGTCGTGTCGACTGTCTTGGTCTGGAGCCGCACCTCACTCTGGGAAGGTTGAACCGGAATTGTCCGGAACAGAAATCACCAGCGATGGCATCGAAACGGAGTTTGGAGTTCCGTTTCCCGGTCGGATTCTGGAGCCGGAACACTGGGCTCGGACGGCTCTCAAACGAGTTCCCGAGGGACTGCTTGACTGGCCTGAGCTGTTCGGAAACTCTGATCCCGTGCTGATCGATATCGGCGTCGGCAACGGGCGCTCGGCATTGACGCATGCCTACCGACAGCCCGAGATGAACGTGCTGGCGTGTGACATCCTGCCGGTTGTGATTCGATACGCGACCCGTCGCGGCAACCAGCGCGGCCTGCACCGACTGCGGTTCGCAGTCATCGGCGGACGCGATCTGCTGGAGCGGCACATCCCTCCCGGCTCAGTCGCAGAGATCCATCTGTACCATCCCCAGCCCTATTACAAGTCGGACGAGATCAGCCGCCGACTGGTGACACCAGAGTTCCTCAAGCTGGTCTGGCTGGCGCTGCGCCCCGGCGGGCAGTTTGTGCTGCAGACAGATCACCCGGCCTACTGGCGGTATATGCGGGAGATCTGCTCGGTCTTCTTTGAGTTTACCGAACAGCCTGGTCCCTGGCCCGATGCTCCCGCCGGCCGCTCGCGCCGCGAGATGATTGCCCGCAGTAAGGGGCTGTCGATCTTTCGAGGAGTCGGTCAACGCCGCGACGACCTCGACCCCGAGCAGGCTGCGGCGCTGGCCCAGTCGCTGCCGCTCCCGACATTTGATGCAGATCGCCGGCTCATCGAACTCGACTCATTGGAGGGCGGCCATCGGCCTCACCGGAAGCCCCATCGCGGAGGCCGCCGGCGATGAGAGCCTATCCCTTCCTCATCAGCATCGTTCTCTTTGCCGCCTTGTTCGCGGGACGCTCCGTGCCTGCGGCGGAGAAAGTGATATACCTGCGTGGAGCCGCCGCTCGTCAGGCCTGGGACAAGCCACTGCAACCGCGAGTCGAGGGGATCTCGCTGCGCGAGGTGCTCGGCACGCTGTGTGACAACCGTAAGCTGGCCTGGATACTCGACCGACGCATCGACCCGGACCAGCTGGTGTCTTACACCGCAGGCTCCGCTCCACTCTCCGCAATCATCGCCACACTGGTCGAACCGCTGCATGCACAGGCCATCCTGCTGGGCGATACCGTCATCGTCGGGCCGAAGGAGTCGATCCAGTGGTTGCGGACGCTGGCGGAACTTCAGCGTGTCGACCTGCAGCGAAGCGGACTCCCCGCCGCCCGGATCAGCCAGCTGAGCCGTCCGGTAACCTGGCACTGGGAGGAAGCCTCCGAACCCCGGAAGATCGTGTCTGAGGAAGTTCGCCGTCTGTCTGTGGAGGTCCAGGGACTCGACAAGCTGCCGTACGATCTGTGGGGCAGCGGTTCGCTGGTGGGGCTGACTCCGGGGGAGGCGATCACGGTCATCGCCTGGCAGTATGACCAGCGGCTGCACTGGGGCGAGAAGGGGGCCGCGACGCTGGTTCCAATCGAGTTGCCGATCGCAGTCTCGCGTGTCCTGCCGAACTTCTCGGTGGATCGTGACGCGGTGGCTGAGGAGTTTCCCGAACTCCAACTGGAGCCTCAGGGGAAGTCTCTGGCCGCGCGCGGACGAGTGGAGGAGATCGAAGCCCTGGAGCACTGGCTGAAAGGGGCCACGACCGATCGATCGAAGAAGAAGCCCCTGCGGAACGATTGGCGAGCCCGCAAGTTCACGCTCAAGCTGGAGAATGCCCCGCTCGTTGACGTGCTGGAACTCCTCAAGAAGCAAGGGCTGCCTCTCGAGTGGGATGCCACGGCACTGGTCGAAGCAGGGATCGACCTCAAGCAGAAGGTCAGCCTGCAGCGCGAGGATGCCACAGCGGATACGCTGATCGAAGACCTGTGTCGTCAGGCGGGATTGAAGTCCCAGGCCGATGCCACGCGCGTTGTGATCAGCCGCTGAACCGTCGTAGCCGTGTTCGCCAGAACGTGGGGCTCTGAGCGTTACACCGTGGTTCGACCCACGTTCTGGCGAACGTGGCTACGGGGCTATTTTTCGCGCACGTACTCCCAGAGCTCCAGCCGTGTGGGGAGCCGGTTCGCCTCTTGGTAGGCCGTCGTGGAGCCCCTCTTCCAACCCGGCGGAATCGCGACGAACTGCGGATTCTGAATCGTCAGGCTGAGCAGTTCGTCAGCCACGACCCAGAAGCGGTCAGTGTCGACCAGCGAATCGTTCTCAATCGTCCGGAGTTCGTCGGGGCGGATGATGGCCTGCCCCTGAAAGTGACTGAGCGGTTGATACGGCTTCAAGATGTAGACACCGGATGCCTGGGGCAGATATCGCTGGATACTCGGACCATAGTACGGAGAGGCGACGAACACCGGCTCGTGAGGCAAGCGTCGCTGCAGCAGCGCGGTTCCGCACTCTCGCAGCCCGGCGTTCTGTGCCAGAGCGGATCGATCTCGAAGCCCTTGTACGGACCAGCCCAGCAATCCAACGAGCAGAACAGCGGATCCGACCCGCCGCACTGCCTGCACTCGCAGCGCTGCGATGAGCAGAGCCACCGCCACCAGATAGTTCAAATGGGCGAAACACCAGTAACGCCCCTGCAGCAGATTCCGTGTCCACAGGCTGTAGAGAGTGCTGAGCACCGGCGGACCGATGGCCAGCGCTGCCAGAGCCAATCGACCAGGCGAGCGAGTCATGAGCAGCGCTGCGGCGGCAACCAGCGTGAGGCCACACGTCAGCCAGATCACTCCCAGACCAAGTTCGCGCACGTGGGGAGACGAACTCCACTCGGCAATGAAGATCGTCAGCTCGGAGATTGTGAACTCCGGAATCCAGTACGAATCGTGGACTCGCGAGTGCTGATCGAGAAACTCCGGCAGCCAGCCCGCCCATGCCGCGAGCGAAATGCCCAACGCCGCCACCCACTGCCAGCGACAGTTGATCAGGCGTTGGCGGATCTGAAACACGGACACGGTCACGAGGACCAGCGCCGCCATCGCCGAATTCCAGAGTCCATAATAGTGCGTCAACGACAACAGATTTCCACACAGACTCAGTCCGAGCCAGCCTGACCAGCAAGCGGGTTCTCGCAGAACCCGCACGAGTCCCCAGCTCAGACCAGCTGCGAATAGAATTGCGAGCGCATACATCCGGGTCTGCTGCGATTGTTCGATTGCAATCGGGCTGAGGGCATAGGCCCAGGTCGCCAGATGCGGCAGGCGGCTGCGCTCGGAGTGTGAGGTGCCGATGGATACCTCGCGGGCCAGCATCTCGATCGCTGGTAGCGTCAAGATGCCGCACAGCACACTGAACAGTCGCAGGCTCACAATCGAATCGCCCAGCACCGCCGCCCAGCTGCGAACGGCCACGTAATAGACCGGTGGGTGGACGTTCCGGCGAAGCGACTCCCACATGCTGGGCCAGGAGAGCGAGATCGTCTTCCAGGACGCAGCCTCGTCATACCAGGCGGAGACGTCGCTCAGTTCATGAAGACGAAACAGGATGGCTGCGATCAGCAGCAAGAGCCACGCGAACCAGACTGAGCGATGCGAGGGTTGCGGCTCAGAATTCATTGACGATCACTTGAGCGAGGGGCAACCCAGTCAATCCCGCCCCTTGGGGGCTGAGCAAGGCCGCATAGACCTCACCATCGATATTCTCTTTGAGGAACCTCACACTGCCATCCGCCAAAGCGACGTTCACCCCTCCCGCGTGAAAGCTGTTGGGGATGGTCGAGAGACCTTCGGGCCGCTTCACTCCGTCGTTAATCTGATTGTTCCCGGAGTTGGACGAAGCGTAGTCGACATGCCCCGGTCGGCAGGTTTGATCTCGACACGGGTCCGGCAGGTAAAAAGCACAACGGGCCGGATCGGGGTTGGCAAAGCTCCCGCGCGAATAGGCCGGATCCGCCCCCACGCGAACGTTCTCGGCCAGCATGATCGTCTGCGAGGTCCCGTCGTGAACGTCGGCCAACGCGTGATGACGTTTCGTGATCTGCGTGTTCCAGGTCTCCATAAAGAACAGCCCCATCCGCTTGAAGATCTCCCGATCCGTGGGCGAAGTCGTGGGCTGAGCCGCATCGTGTGGAAAGATGCCATCCCCGTTGAGATCCAGTGACCGATTCTCGCTGTCGACCGGGACGTCGCGAGTCCCATTGGGGTGCTTGTTCGTGTAGCCGATCCCTCCGTTGACCGAGTAGCTCAGATCCCCCTTGCCTGTGGCGGAAATGTCCTCCGGGCAGACGAAGACGGGAACCAGGGCGCGCGTCAGCGGTTCGTTCTGAGGATCGTCGAGCGGCTTGTCGCGGTCCCATTGATTGAACAGGTTTCCCTGCTCGACGTGCGGCAACAGCGTCACCGCCCAGGTGTGGAGCGGGTAGGAATTCAGCGCCGCATCATGCCCCCAGTTCCCCGAAGCGGGCAGTCGCCGCTGCACCTGCTCGTTGTCGTGCATGGCGATCGCCAGATTGTGGAGGTGGCTTAGGCACTGAGTTCTTCGGGCGGTGCTGCGAACATTCCCAATCGCGGGCAGCAGCAGCGCGATCAGCAACCCGATGATGACGATCGACACGAGAAGTTCGATCACCGTAAAGCCAGTCCGGGGCGATCGGGGGAGAGTGCGTTTCATCATGCGGCATCCTGCGAATAGCCAGATCGTGACTCCAACCACCGCTCAAGCCACATCCCCCCAAAGTAAATCAGAGTCATGAAGAGAACCACGAATTCGGCGAGGATGAAATAGAACTCAATCGGGGTGCAGTCTCCCAGCAGCGGGACAACAAAACGCTCTGGCATGTCGGCCCGTGGAAACCTGAGCGCTGTCTTCCGGGAGTGGTTGAACAACCCCCAGCTCAACAGCGACGAGAACACCGCGCCGCCGATCAGCCGCAGCGCTGCCGTGGAGTTGAGCCATTCATAAAACGTGTTCCACCGAGACTGCCACCGTTCGACTCGCTGTTGCCAGCGTGAGACCGGCTTGCGCGGCATCGCGGCCTCAAACAATAGCTGCATCGCACTCGAAGCGGACGAGGCGGGCTTCTCCGGCGAAGTTTCGGGAACTCGAGCCTCCTGGACTTCACGGAGGCGTTTCTGCCATCCGGCCAGCTCCGAACTCGCGATCTCCTCCGCAGACTGGAGTTCCCGTGCAGCTTCCAGGTCGTCGATGTGAAATCCGGGATTGGTCTCTTGCAGAGCTGGCGGCGGTGGTTCTGAGGTCTCGGCAGTGACGGTCGATTCGGATCGCTTGGCGCGATAGAACAGCCCGACCACGGTGTGAGCGGGACGCCATTCTGGTTCCCATTCCGCCTTCACCAGGTTGTCCTGTGACAACGCTCCGGAGCGCGCAAGACCAACGAGCTCGCCAAAAGTGAGCCAAGTGTCCTCGCGATTATTGACTAACCAACGGCTGGCCATCTCAGCGCCCGCTTTCGGTCCACCCTATTGCTGTGCCTACCGCACTTTTCAGGACCCTCAGGCAGTTGAAGACGGCGTGTTGAATTGATCGCCGTAGCCGACCGCGACCGGGTCTCGAAATCCGTTCCAGGCACCTGTTTCATGCTATCAATCGACTGTTCCCCTCACCAGTCCAACATCACGGGCTGGGACCGAAAAGTCACTCTAGACGGCATACTCTCGCGATCCTGTGTCCATTAACGACCGTTCTCGACGAACAGCCGGCGACGCAGAGTTTCCGCAGTCAGACTCTCTCGCACAAGTTCGGACTTTCCGTTGGAATCTCTGAAAGGTCGCCTGTTCCCGAACGTATCTGAAGTATTCGCGGTCAAGAATGTGTGAGCCGGGATCGGCCTTTCCGGGAGAAACAGATGGCGCTGACCAGATTGTCGCTCTTGGAACGCCTGCGCGACCCGAACAATGTTGCGAGCTGGAATGAGTTTGCGAATGAGTACGCGCGCATTGTCGATGACCATGCCCGGCCCTACTGTCGGAGTGAACATGATCAAGGCGACATCGTCCAGAACGTCTGGCTGTCGCTGTTTCGGGTGCTGCCGCGGTTCGAGTATGAAACGGGGCGTGGAGGGTTTCGTCGGCTGCTGAGGCGGATCGTACGCAACACGGCCATTGACTGGTTTCGAAAACGAAAGCGCCATCCGCAGGCGTCTGAAGTCGTAGAGCAGCAGCCGACGGAGTCTCCTGCGGATTCGTGCGACGATGATCGACAGCTCATTCTGAAGCGGGCGATAGAGATGACCCAGCAGCGATCCAATCCCATGGTCTGGCGTTGTTTCGAGCAGCACATTCTGGGGCAGCGGGCCGCGCGAGACGTGGCCGAGGAGTTGCAGATCTCGCCCAATGCGGTGTATGTGAATGCCAGTCGCGTGGCAGAGCGAATTCGATCCACGGGCCAGCTCCTGCAGGGGGCGATCCGTGATGACTGATGACTGCCCCGGTGACTCAGAGCTTTGGCCATTGGCCGCCGGCGAACCTTTCGAAGACTCTCTGAAATCTCATGTGGCATTGTGCGATCGGTGTTCGCAGCGAGTCCAGGCTCTGCGGGCTGAATTGCATTCGCTCCGCGCGGCCGGAGCGTTCTGTAATGTCACACTGACAACGGCGACCGATCTCCCTGATCGAATTGGGGAGTTCGAAGTCCTGTCGTTTGTAGCGCACGGAGGGCAGGCTGACGTCTATCGAGCCTGGCATCCTCGCTTAAAGATCGACGTTGTCGTGAAGTGGTATCGAACCCGCATCACTCGATCTGCACAGGGCACATGGGAAGCGGCAGCTTCCGCGTTGTGCGCGATTAACCATCCCCATCTGGGGCGTCTCTACGACATCGGGGTGGATCAAGGGCGACCGTTTCAGGTGATCGAGTTTGTTCGGGGAGATACGCTTGGAGATTGGATTCGAAAGTATCGACCGTCCCAGCTCCGGATGATGACCGTCCTGGCTCAGGTGGCACGTGCGGTGGACGCTGTCCATCAGCACGGGGCACTGCACCTGGATATCAAGCCTGAGAATATCCTGATTGATGCGTTGGGCAATCCGCGCGTGATCGACTTCGGAATGGCACGGGTCACGAGCGGTCGTTCCGAGACCGTGACGATGTCACCGGGGACTCCCGAATATATGTCGCCGGAGCAGTGTGCCGGTGATGGAGAGCGAATTGGGACAGCCAGCGACGTCTATGGACTGGGGGCGGTGCTGTTTTCCATCCTGACTGGAACGCCCCCGCGCACTGAGAAGCAGATGACCCTGGAGCCGAACTGGAGGTTGCTCCGAGGTTCTCCAGACCGTCTGATCAAGATCTGCCGGAAAGCGATGGCGACTGATGTCGCGATGAGGCATGCGTCCGCCGTCTCATTGGCGCAGGAGCTGGACGAGTATGTTCAGCATCATCACTGGACGGGACGCAGCGTTTCCACAATCCTGTCGGTCGTGGGGGGCCTGGGGCTGCTGATCGGACTTGCCAGTGTTCCCGTCAAACCCCAGCCCCAGCTACTGGTGAATAACTGCCGCATCATCAGATCCAGCGTTCTCGATCGGCACACACGTGCGGAAGTGAGGACTTCCTATCCGCCTCAGTGGTTCATGACGACTTAGAGAAGTGGACCAGCTCGGATCACCGAGAACCTGACCATTCAGGCTCCCGAGCCCACCTATGAGCCCGAATGGATCTCGAAGATTGATCTGGATCTTGCACATACTGTCGGGCCCTGCCTGCTGGTGGCCTGTGGCCAGGGTCGAGCCTTAATCGACTGCTCGACGGAACTTCGATCCCTCCAGCTGACACTGAGGGACTGGCAGATCGTTCAAATCACTCCAGCGGGGATTCAGTGGAATGGACTCCTGGATCAGCTGTCGAATTCGGAGCAGCAGCAGGTGGTCCGAGCTGGTGAAGAGATTCGGCAGCAGTTCGCAGTTTACCAGGCAGAGTTTGTTGCCATGCTCGTTATTCCTCCGACACTGAGCGCGCCGAGCAACGCTCAGTGAATCGATTCGCCTGACATTTGTTACACTTTCTGGAGATTCTGAGATCCGAGTCTGGAGGCATGCAATGTTGGTTCGAATTCTGCAATGGGCAATTGTCTGGATGGCTTGCTGTTCGCCGGTCATGGCGCAGCGGAACTACCCGCCGAGTCTGGAAGGGGCGAAAACGCACGTCTACAAGACCGTGGGAGAAACAAAGCTCTCGCTGTGGGTCTATTCGCCGAATCAGCCCCAGGAGAAGCAGCCGGCGATCATCTTCTTCTTCGGAGGCGGCTGGACCGGTGGATCGCCCGAGCAGTTTGAGCAGCAGTGCCGCTACCTGGCCTCACGCGGGATGGTGGCGATCACGGCCGACTATCGAGTCGCCAGCCGCCACAAGACCAAAGCCATCGACGCCGTTCGAGATGCCAAATCGGCCGTCCGCTGGGTGCGGGCGCATGCCGCCCAGCTGAAGATCGATCCGGATCGAATCGCTGCGGGAGGAGGTTCTGCAGGGGGGCATCTGGCTGCTTGTACCGGAACACTCAATGACCTCGATGAGCCCGGTGAAGACAAAGCGGTATCGTCTCGCCCCAATGCGCTGGTCCTGTTCAATCCCGCTGTTTCGTTTCGCTCGAAGTCCGACGACGCAGCTGCCCAGAAGCAGCTGGCTCAATTGCCGTCTCGTCTGGGGACCGAGCCTCGTAATCTCTCGCCAATCGAGCATATCAGTGCCCAGACACCTCCCACGCTGATCATGATTGGCACCAAAGATTTCCTGATTGAAGGGAACCGCGACTTCGTTCAAGAGATGAAAGCTGCTGACCGCCGCTGCGAACTCGATCTGTACGAAGGGCGTGAGCATGGGTTCTTTAACTACGGTCGCCAGGAGACAAAAGACTTCCTCGCTACGACCGCTTCGATGGATCGGTTTCTCGCATCGCTGGGTTATCTGCAGGGACCGCCGACTGTCGATTCGTTTTTCCATGCTGCGTCGGACATCAAGACTCCCGCTGGACGATAGCTCGACTGTATGAAGCCACTTGGCATTTCCCGTTGAAGGAACGGAACCATGGAAGTGTTTCTCGGGCTGCTCGGGATGCTGGCGATTGCCTGGATTCTGCTGGCGCCGATTCTGTTCTTCACGCAGTCGTCGCGGTTGGGTGACCTGACTCAGGAGCTGGCCCGGCTCCGTCGGGAGATCGATAAGCTCAAGTCCCAGCTACCGGTTCCACGTCCCGAAAAGACGGTATCAACGACGCCAAGTCCCGCCCCTCACTCCGAGAAGCCCCTATGGGATCGAGAGAAGTCACGTCCGACAACTCTGCCTGGACACCGGTCCCAGGAGCACAGCCACGACTCCGCCGATGTCGTCCCCACCGACGAGATCGAACTCGCCTCACCGACTGTCAATGAAACTCCTCCCTCGGCACCTGAGCAGGTCTTCAGCCAGCTTCGGGATCAGCAGGAACAGCGAAAGAAAGACCGCCCGACGATTCCCGCAGCTGCGGTCGCCAGCCGTCCCGCGTCTGCGGAGCCACCGGTCCCGCAGGTCTCTGGAACGGATGAACCTGTGACGCCGTCCAAGGCCGCCCGCGATACCGGTTCGTTCGAGGAGCTGGTCGCCAGCCAGTGGCTCAGCTGGGTCGGAGCCGTCGCGGTCATGGTCGGGGCCGGACTGTT
This sequence comes from Planctomycetaceae bacterium, assembly GCA_044337025.1. Classification (GTDB taxonomy): domain Bacteria; phylum Planctomycetota; class Planctomycetia; order Planctomycetales; family Planctomycetaceae; genus TH-plancto1. The sequence goes on along the minus strand of JBIIOI010000014.1, from coordinate 28,694 downwards.
TCTGAAGTACGCCATCAACGAGGGGTGGCTGGGTCATACCGGCCGCGTTGCACTCGGAATCCTGGGAGGCGTTGCGACCTTCGTCGGGGCGGCCTTCGCCATGAAGAAGGACTTCCGCGTCCTGGCCGAAGGGCTGGCCGGCGCGGCGATGGGGATTCTGTACTTCTCGCTCTTCGCAGCCTCGGAGCATCTGTACAACCTGCTGCCGATGAATGCCGTCTATGTCGGGATGGTCCTGGTCACGGCCGCAGGACTCTCGTTCGCGGGAGTCTTCCACTCGCAGCCGACTGCGGTGCTGGCAATGCTCGGCGGTTTCCTGACGCCAATCATGCTCTCGCGGGGCGGCGGCACTGTGACGGCTCTGTTCAGCTACATCCTGATCCTCGATCTGGGAGTACTGGGGCTGGCGACTTTTCGCAGCTGGGGGAAGCTGCATCTGCTGAATTTCTTTGGCACGCTGCTGATGTGGCTGGGCTGGCTGGCGAACAACTACAAGGCCGAGGATCTGGGGATCACGGTCTTCTGGATTTCGGTGTTCGGCATCCTGTTCTCGCTGCTGGGGATGTGGAGGCACGTGATCCGCAAAGAGGTCAGCAGTAACCAGGACACGGTCCTGATGCTCCTGAATCCGATCGCCTATTTCGGGGCACTGTACCTCCTGACGAAGGCGGACTACTCACAATATCACGGGCTGTTCGCGCTACTGGTGGCGACGTATTACCTGGGGCTGGGAGCGTTCGGGTACTTGCGAAACCCCGGCCAGACACAGGTCGTCGTCACTCTGGTGGGCGTCGGTCTCTCGTTCGTCACACTGGCTGTTCCCCTGCAGTTGTCCGGGCACTGGATCGTGATCGCCTGGGCACTTGAGAGCCTGCTGCTGATTGAGCTCGGGCTGCGTTACGAGAAGCCGGGATTCCGGCTGACGGGGTTCCTGCTGCTGACCATCGTGCAGGTCCACATGATCCTGTACGCCGGGGGCACGCTGTCCGGGCCGCGTGACTTCCATACGGGGTTCGTACGGCGGATGTGGGAGGCCCCCGTCTCGGTCGAACCCGCGCGTTCGGCTCTGGGCGGAGTCATCAACGGTCGCTCGCTGAGCTTTGCAATTAACGCGATTGTGCTGGCGATTCTCGCTTGGGAATACCGGCGGCGCGAGAAGACTGACTACATGGCCCGCTCGGAGGAGGCCTACCAGCGACTGGGGGTCAAGACCGGCGTCCCCGATGCCAGCAAAGTCTCGGCCATCCTGATCCCGATGGTGCCGGTGATTGTCCTCGTGATGGGGCTGCTCGAGACCTTCGTTCATGGAGTCCGGGCCAGCTGGTCGGTGGCGACCCATCTGTCGATCTTGCCGATCTGGCTGTCACTGTTTGCACTCGCCACGATCGTCGCATATCGCCGGATGATGGATGTCACCACGCTCGGCGGGTTGTCGAAGTTCTTGTACGGAGTCACGGGCTGTCTGTTCCTGGTCTTCTTTCTGACTCGTTTCCCGGACTGGTCCAGCGATGCTGGAGCCCTGTGGGGGTGGACGCTGTTCAACCCGCGCGGGTTGGGATTCCTGTCTGCACTCACAGCCACACTCGTGGGAGCGCTGCAGTTCTCGCGCTGCGGTCCGGATGAACACGATGGCAAGCAGATCGCCGCGACTCTCACTCTGGGTGTGCCGCTGGTGCTGCTGGGGATGTGCCTGACCGAGACGTTCGCCTTTGGGCAGCGTCATAGCTGGATCTGGGCGACGCAGTTGTCGCAGATCACAATCTGGCTGTCTGTCTTTTCGGTTGGAACCTTGATCGCGGCGCGGAAGCTGTCTGACTCGCGACCACTGACGCTGCAATCAGGGCTGTTCTTCTGTGGAACGATCCTGCTCGCTGGAGCAATGGCGGCGCTGAGCTTTGGAGATATCGTCGGGCGTGGGCAGACCGTCACGCTGGAAACCTACTCGCGAGTGCTCGCGAACCCGCGGGCTCTGACACTGTTCGTCAGCGGCGTGGCTCTGGCCTTGGGAGCCTTCGGGCACTCGAGATCGCTGCACCGCGACGAGAAGTTGATGGTGGCACTCAAAGTCTCGATCCCGCTGTCCGCGCTGCTGCTGTGCCTGCTGGAGTGCTACGCCTACGGCCGAAGAGATCATTGGATCTGGGCTGCGTATGTCAGTGCTACCGGGATCGTGCTGGCCCTGCTGACCGTGCCGACTCGACTGGCGGGCGTGAAACTTGACCGCGAGCCACGCTGGGTGTTCGGCATGTCGCAGTTCTTCTTCGTGGGGCTTTCAGCTGTGATCGCGATCCTGTTCCTGGGCACGCTGGTCGCCTGGCGAGAGGTCGCAGCCTCTGTCGGCTCCATCTGGCGGATTCCGTTCTTCAACCCGCGCGGTATGGCGTTTCTGCTGACAATCGCTGCGGGACTGGTCTGTCGCAAGCTGCTGCCGCCGGAGTCAAAGACACCAGATGCCAGCGTCAAGATTCCCACGATGGAGGGAACTCCACTCGCCTGGTTCTCATATGCTGTCACATTCCTGATGTTCACGATCGAAGTCTATGCACTCGGCACCCAACGAGGCTGGGGCACTGCCACTTCGCTCGCGGTCACGGGCACCTGGCTCGGGCTGGCAATCGCGACCGTCGTGGGCGGGATCATCTGGCGTTCGGCAGAGGTTCGCATGTGCGCGCTGGGGGTATTCGGTCTGACTACCGCCAAGGTGTTTCTGTACGACGTCTGGTACCTTGATCCCAAAATTCGGACGGTCGCCTTCATCGGCCTGGGAGTCGCCTTGATGGCGACGTCGTTCCTGTATCGCCGCTATCGCGAGCGGATCAAGGATTGGATCAAGCCGACCAGCCTGCTGCTGGCCGCCGGCCTGCTGTGGGCGCCGGGATTCGCCCAGGCCGACGAACCAGCTGCGGTCGACCTCTCGACGCAGTTCACGCACCGCTTCGAGATCGCTCCCGTTGGTCCCGGGCTGATCGGCGATAACTTCGATCCCGAGTTCATTCGGATCCCCGTCACAGCAGAAGTCTACGCAGCCAGTCGCCGTCAGCTGGATGATGTGCGTCTGCTTGTCGTGGACTCTGAGGGAATGTCGACGCAGATTCCTTACGTGCTGGTGACTCCTCGCGATGAACTCGGTGAAGCCGATCGCGCCTTGACGATCGAGCACCAGGAGACGCAAGGCGATCGAACCCGTGTGATTCTGAAAGCCGAATCGATCGACGCTCCGCTAGAGAGCCTGCATTTGACCGTGCAGTGTCCCGAAACGGAATATGTGCGCCCGCTGGAGCTGTTCGGTTCCAAAGAACGCGAGGGGGACTGGCGACTGCTGGTCAACACGGCCCATCTGATCGACCGCCGCCGCGACACCTTGCGACTGATCGAATCGACGATCGCCTGTCCCAAGAGCCAGTTTCGGTACTACAAGCTGGAGATCCACAATCAGGGGCAATCGGCGGTCCACGTGACCGAAGCCCGGGCGCACCTCGTCCGCAGGCGATCCGCCCCGCGCGTCAGCTATCCCGTGCAGGTCAATACGTCGGTCCGGTTCGACCTCAAGATCAGCGAAGTCGAAGCGACACTGCCCGGCCCGGTCCCGCTGGAGAAAGTCGAATTCGATGTCGCGGGAGCCGACGAGTACCACCGCGCTGCCGACCTGTCGGTCCTGTCTGACACGCAGACGACACCGCTGATGAGTCTGCAACTGTTTCACCTGGAAGGAGTCACGCCCGGACATGTCGCGACCGCGACTTTCGCCTCGCAACCGATCCGCCGCTTGCGACTGACGATCCAGAACGGCGACGACAAGCCGTTGAATGTGACAGCTGCGCGGGCGTTCGGCATCGAACGCTCGATCGTGGTGCCCACGAAGTCGATCACGGGACGCAATGTGGCGCTCTACGTGGGCGGAGCCGTCAGTGCCCCCAGCTATGATCTGGCTCGGATCAGCCAGATCCCGGATGTGGAACGAATCGTCTCTGTCGCAGTGACCGGAGGCACCAGGAACCCGGCCTACCGCGAGGTCTTGCCGCGCAAGCCCTGGGCGGAGGAACACTCGACTCTGGTCTGGGTGTTCGTCTTTGCAGGAGTCATTGTCCTGTCTGCCATCGCGATTCAGTTACTGAAAATCGCTGCCGCGAGCGAGCAGATGACGAACCCACCGAGTTAACGGATGCGTGCCTGTCGGTGATCCGCATCGTCTTCCACGAGTGCAGCAGAAATTGCCGATTGCCATCGACATGCGAGTCGAGATTCCGGAGCGGAGTTGACCGGATACGACGCGGTCATCAGAGTCGCGCGGACCGTGCCATCTGACGGAGAGATGTAATCAGAAAGGACCCACACCTTGAATCGGGCTCTAAGACTCTTGTTCATACTTTGTGTGCTGGCGAGCCTGAGCAGTTATGTCCAAGCACAGGAGCCAGAAACCGACATTCTTCCCCAGTCGGCCCCGGAAAGCCGTCTGGGAATTGTGTTCGCAATGACGGAATCCCCTGAGCATGCGGGATTGCTGGGAAAGCGAATCCTGAGAGGCTCCTTTTTCACAGCGAGTGTCTCGACTCGCTACGCCAGCGACGTCGGGGATGCCCGTGGGTATTCGGCGATGGTGAATGTGCCAATTGCCAGTTTTGGCACAGATCTTCCCATCAACGTGGATGTCTTGGGCCTTTTTGGCCAGGCGGGTGTTCATTGGGATCGAGTTCCCTATGGCCCCACTTGGGAACGCAACAATTTCGTTATGGGTACGGTGATCCATACCGCTGTGACGGAACGATTCCGCCCGTATGTCGAGATGGACCTGGACATAATTCGGGAGGACGTCAAAGGACTGTACGGCCCGGGTGACCCGTCGACGACTCGATTCGAAGGTGCCCGTCTAAAAATTGAATCGTGACTCGAATACGATATCACGGACTTCTGTGCTTACCGGCTCGCGGTGGGAACGAATGCTTTCGAATTCTCTCGGTGGTGGACCCGGAGCGCACTGATTATCTGGCCTCACGAGCGAGTGTTCATTGAAGGCGGAATCGGATTCCGAAGCCGCAGCTCGGAACCGACCTTTGGTATAGGAGGCGGACTGACGTTCTAGTGACCAATGCACCTGCAGCCCAGCAGCGGCATGCGACTGGCCCGATGCAATTGTTGCAGTTTTGATCGATGCAGCGACGGCAAGAGTCCCGCATTTACGCGAAACGCTTCAACAGCGGCATTCGCTGGAATCTGGCTGTCAGACGGTTCCGAAGCGACCAACCGAGGCGTCAACTCTGGCACCGGATCGTTAACCGATCCCCGGCACCGGAAACGCCTTGGCGAACTCGGCGATCTCGCTCCGAATCTTGGCGAGTGCCGCATCGTCGCCCGCAGCTTTCAGCACTCGCAGAATCCAGCCGCCGACCTGCTTCATCTCGGCTTCTTTCATTCCGCGAGTCGTCAGCGCAGGGGTTCCAATCCGGACACCGCTGGGGTCGAGAGCCTTTCGCTTGTCGAACGGGATCATGTTCTTGTTGACGGTGATTCCCGCATGATCCAGGGCGTGCTCGGCGACCTTGCCCGAGAGACCTTCGATGGCTGTCACATCACACAGCATCAAGTGGTTGTCGGTCCCGCCCGAGACCAGCCGCAGCCCGCCCGAGACCAGGGTCTCGGCCAGCACCTTGGCGTTGTTGACAACCTGCTGTGCGTAAGCCTTGTACGAAGGCTGGAGGGCCTCTCCGAAGCAGACGGCCTTGGCTGCCACGATGTGCATCAGCGGACCGCCTTGGAGGCCCGGGAAGACCGTCTTGTCGACATCCTTCGCGTACTTCTCGCGGCACATCACGATACCGGACCGGGGCCCGCGCAATGTCTTGTGAGTGGTCGTGGTCACAAAGTCGGCATGCGGCACGGGGCTGTTGTGGACTCCCCCTGCGACCAGACCCGAGTAGTGCGCCATGTCGACCATCAACATCGCCCCGTTCTCACGGGCGATCTCGGCGAACTTGGCGTGGTCGATCTCGCGGGGATAGGCACTGGCGCCTGCCACGATCATCTTGGGCTTGTGTTCCTTCGCCATCCGGGCCACCTGATCAAAGTCGATCCGGTGATCCGACTCGCGTACTCCGTAGTGCTTGACGTTGTACAGCTTGCCCGAAAAGTTGAGCGACATCCCGTGCGTCAGGTGGCCGCCATGAGCCAGATCCATCGCCAGGATCGTGTCCCCGACCTGCAGGACCGACATGTACACAGCCATGTTCGCCTGCGACCCGGCATGCGGCTGGACGTTGACGTGCTCCGCTCCGAACAGCTGTTTCGCGCGGTCGCGGGCCAGATTCTCGACCTCGTCCACGAATTCGCAGCCACCGTAGTAACGGCGACCGGGGTAGCCTTCGGCGTATTTGTTGGTCAGGACGGTCCCGGCCGCTTCCAGCACGGCGGCGCTGGTGTAGTTCTCGGACGCGATCAGTTCGAGGCCCTCTTTCTGACGGACCTGCTCGCGCTGAACGCTTTGCCAGACTTGAGGATCGGACGATTCGAGAGGCGATCGGGACATCGAATGGGACTTTCGAGGGACGGTCGGCAGTCTCCGGCCAATTCCGGGACGACAACACTGCGGAACCGGAGTTTAGCCAGCCCAGAACAGTCGTTCCACCTGCCGATCCCGGAATCGCAGGAAACTGATGCTTGAGAACGCTGGAATCGGGCGAACCTCAGAATTACACTCCGCGTCCCACTCAGGGAACCTGGAGAGGTGGCAGAGTGGCCGAATGCGCCGGTCTCGAAAACCGGTATACCCGAAAGGGTATCGAGAGTTCGAATCTCTCCCTCTCCGCTCTGTTTGATAACGATTTCGGTTACCGATTTCCTTGTGATTGAGAGAGATGACGGGGCTGATGTCGTTGGCGCCAGGCACAGATCAATAAGCGTGGTGCTCTTGACCGCCTCAAACTTCCCCCGGCCCAATGCCTCAGGGGCTCTCCGGACCGCTCGGCCCAGAATCCGCGAACTCTTCAATTTTTCACAACAAACGACTCATCGACGTTGGCGAATCCAAAGAGGATGCGTTAGGATCGTTTGGAGGACAGGTGTCAGACCTGCCCATCGGCGCTCATGCCATCATGTCTCACGTTTTCATTCGTTCGTCTGGGACTCGTCGTCCCTCACTCAGTGATCCAATGTGAACTTGAACGAAAGCAGTCGTGGACTGCTTGCGGGCGAGAGATGCCGAGGGTGGTCAGTCACTGGCCCCCAGGTGTCATTTCGTCTTCACGTCTCGTCAGGAAGGGCTGCCATGCAGCGCGGTACAATCAAGAAGCTGGTCGCAGAGAAAGGCTTCGGCTTCATCGCCGGAGGTGCTAAGGGGAAGGACTTGTTCTTCCATGTCTCTTCGGTCAAGGACGTTCCATTCGAATCCCTCACGGAAGGCCAGGCCGTTGAGTTCGAATCTGAGGAAGGCCCCAAGGGGGCTCGCGCTTCGATCGTCCGGCCTGTGGCCTAGTACGCTCGAGTTGCTTCACCAGCCAGACGAATTCTCATTGAGAATCGTCTGGCTGTTTTTTTTGGTACGGAGTGACTTCAACAGGCACCTGAGGAATCGAGGATCGCGGATAGACAGCTGACGAATTCAGAATGAATGGCGAATCTAAGTGATTATTGAGTAAGCTCATGGAATGGTGTGCGTCACTGCCCGCCCAACGGAGATCCCATGACACTGACACTGGAACTTTCCCCAGATCTGGAAAAACGACTTTCTCGGGAAGCCGCCGTCTTGGGGGTGCCGGTCGAGAGATACGCGATCGAAGTGTTGGAGCAAAACAGCCTCGCAGCCACTCGGCGCGAAGGATTGGCTGGGGAATTGCAGTCATGGATAGATGCTGCGGCGGCTTCATCACCCAACAATGCAATCTTGCATGAGCTTGACGCGGAACGCCCGTCGGATCGTCGGCTGTATCCGCCCGAACTCCAGGGGGTGACATGGTAGCTTCCGTCGTGTTGCTGGATGCCGGTCCACTCGGTTTGGTGACCAATCCGAATCCATCTCCACAGGCTTTGGCCTGCATTCAGTGGCTACGCACGCTGGTTTTGGCAGGGACCCGAGTGATCATTCCCGAGATCGCTGACTATGAGGTCCGCCGCGAGCTGTTGCGAGCCAGTAAGCCTCGCAGCCTGACGATTCTCGATACCTTGGGTGAGAAGTCCGAGTTTCTGCCCATCACGACTCTCGCCATGCGGGAGGCAGCCCGACTGTGGGCGCTGGCTCGCCAGCAGGGACAACCGACCGCCGGAGACAAAACCATCGATGGTGATATGATCCTGGCTGGGCAGGCGTTGGCATTGGGGCTGACTGATTTCGTGATCGCGACAACCAATGTCGGACATTTGTCGCGATTCGTCGCTGTCGAACTGTGGCCGAACATCAGTCCCTCATGACTTCCATTCGTTCGTCCCGTTCTCGATGAGAACTGCCGATCACAAGGACAAACAGACCGAGATGAAAGCACCTCGCAGCGGCGGTGGCTGGAAGGCCATCGCTTATACCCTTCGGATGGCCAATCGCGTCGGCTGGTGGAAGCTGTGGACCGCGATGCGCTCCAAGAACGCCTGCAAGACCTGTGCGCTCGGCATGGGCGGGCAGATGGGCGGCATGGTCAACGAAGGCGGCTACTTCCCCGAGGTCTGTAAGAAGTCGTTCCAGGCGATGGTCTCTGACATGCAGTCGGGGATCACGCCCGAGTTCTTTCAGCGGTACGGGTTCGCCGAACTGCGGGCCTTCTCGCCGCGGCAGATGGAGATGGCCGGGCGGCTGGTCTTTCCGATCTACGCCGGACCGAACGACAAGCAGTACCGCCAGATCAGCTGGGACGAGGCCCTGCAGCTGCTGGCCGACAAACTCAAGGCCGCCGGTCCCACGCGCAGCTTCTTTTACGCCAGCGGGCGGTCCTCCAACGAGGCGGGGTTCCTGCTCCAGCTCTTCGCCCGGCTGTTCGGGACGAACTACGTCAACAATTGTTCGTACTACTGCCACCAGGCCAGCGGCGTCGGGCTGGGGGCAGCCCTCGGGACCGGCACGGGGACGATCCAGCTGCACGATCTGGAGCATGCCGATCTGTATATCCTGATCGGCGGCAACCCGGCTTCGAACCATCCGCGACTGATGCGCAGCCTGATGGAGCTGCGGCGGCGGGGCGGGAAGATCATCGTGATCAACCCGGTCAAGGAACTGGGGCTCGTGAACTTCCGCGTGCCGAGCGACGTTCGCAGCCTGCTGTTCGGGTCCGAGATCGCCAGCCAGTATGTCCAGCCCCACATCGGCGGGGATATTGCCCTCCTCACGGGAGTCGCGAAGTCGCTCCTGGCCAAGTCGGCCCACGATGCGCAGTTCATAGAAACAGCCACAGAGGAGTTCGCCTCTTTCCGCCAGATGGTCGATTCGACTTCGTGGGACACCATCGAGAACGGATCAGGCGTGAAGCGTGCCGAGATCGAGCAGGTGGCTGCGACCTATGCGGCGTCGAAGAATGCGGTGATCGGCTGGACGATGGGGATCACGCACCATCTGCACGGGACCGACAACGTCAAGATGATCGCGAACATCGCGTTGCTGCGGGGGATGGTCGGGCGGCCGCATGCCGGGCTGATGCCGATTCGCGGGCACAGCAACGTGCAGGGAATGGGCTCGGTTGGCGTCACGCCGCAGCTCAAGCTCGGGATGCTCAAGAAGTTCGAAGAGCGACTGGGCGTCCAGCTGCCGACCTCGCCGGGCCTCGACACGATGGCCTGCATGGATGCCTCCGAGCGAGGCGAGATGGATGTCGCACTCTGCCTGGGCGGGAACCTCTACGGCAGCAACCCGGACGCTGCCTATGCCGAGCGGGCGATGAAGAAGCTGGGGCTGGTGACCTACCTGACCACGACGCTCAACACTGGGCACGCGTGGGGCCGGGGGCAGGAGACTCTGGTGCTGCCGATCCTGCCACGCGATGAAGAGCCTGAGCCGACGACGCAGGAGTCGATGTTCAGCTACGTGCGTCTGAGCGATGGCGGCCCGACACGCTACGCCGGCCCGCGCAGCGAGGTCTCGGTCCTGACCGCGATGGGCAAAGCTGTCCTCGGCGAATCCGGCCCCGTCGATTGGAAGAAGCTCGAAAGCCACGACGCCGTCCGGCTGTTGATCTCCGAACTGATCCCCGGCTTCGAGCCGATTCGCGACATTGCCAAGACCAAGAAGGAATTCCACATTGCCGGGCGAGTCCTCGACGGCACTCCCCCTGCTTCCTCCTCTCTCCCTGCTGGCTCTCGCCTCTCGCCTCTCGTCTCTCGTCCCGCCTTCCCCACCCCCAGCGGCAAAGCGAAGTTCCACGCCGTCGCCATCCCCGCCGCCCACGACGAGACCGGCCCCCAGCTGCGACTGATGTCGATCCGCTCCGAAGGCCAGTTCAACACGGTCGTCTACGAAGACGAGGACCTGTACCGAGGCCAGGACCGCCGCGACATCATCCTGATGAGCAAGCAGGATATCGCCCGCCTGGGACTCAAGGTCGACCAGCTGGTGAGCGTCAAAAGCCGCACCGGCGAGATGCGGTACCAGCGCGTCCGCGAGTTCGACGTCCGCCCCGGCAACGCGATGATGTACTGCCCCGAGTGCAACGTCCTCTTCGGCCGCGAGGTCGACCCGCAGTCGAAGACCCCAGCGTTCAAGAACGAACTGGTGACGGTGACGGCGGAGGTTTAGCGAGCCCCCGACGTGAGTCGGGGGTGTCACGCGGGAGAAGTCATCACAGCCCCGATCTCGCCCCAGAGAAACTGGCGGTGTCTGGAGAAGTTCGGTCTGGCACGGGGGACTGACGTCCGCCCGCTCGCTGGGGGCTCCCGTTGGTCGACCCCAGCCACCCAAACTTGAGGCTCACTCGCCCCAGCCACGCCCGCCACCCCTTTCGATTCCAGTAGGCTGATTCGAGAACGATGCCCGAGGACGTCGGGCTATCGGTCCAAGAAAGCAGCTGGCAGCCTCTTCAGCCAGGCTTGGTCCTTTTCACGATCCCCAAATCCAAGAGTGATGTCGGTCTTGGACGTCGTGATTTTTCCTTCCGAGTACTCACGCCACACCAGATGCGATGAGGGATTGAAAGCATCCGCCCCAGGAACAGACTCAACGAACAGGAAACTGCCGTGCCAGACGCGACCGTCGAGCAAATAACCTTCGGCGATCGTCGTCGAGGGTTCACCTGGAACACCTCGACGGTCGACGCGACGATATCCGTTTCCGCCGTGCCCGCCGGGGAAGGGCTCCTGCTGGAACTGTTCGTGGACCAACTCGAAACCGTCTTCGATGAAGTTCGTACGTCGCTCCAGATAACCGTTGTCGTAAATGGCCACTTCGCGGAGTCGCTTCTCCGGCCCCAAAGTGACCTGCAATCCATGCAGGGTTCCTGAACGCGGGTCCGGTTCAGCGATTTTGGATTCGATGACGCTGCGTTCTCCGCCGAAGGAACTTCCAATGTTCAGTGGGGTAGGAGCTTCCATCTCCTTCAGTGCTGACTCCACATGCTCCTGGAGAGCCATCGCAGTGCGGTTCCTCAATGAGAGTGGCCCGCCGGATGCTTTTCGTATGAGCTCTTCGTCGATCGCTTTCCGCAGGAGAGTCACTGCCTTCGAAAAGGGAACCGACTCCACCTGGTACACGACACCATCGATCGTGACCAATTGCTGATCCAAGCGGAGATTCGTGATCGGTGGGGCGATCTCAAACGTCTCGACTGCAGTCCAGTTCGCCCCCCGGTCATACGTTTCGATCCAGATGGCGGCGGCATCCTGCTGCGAAGCGTTTGGCGATTTGAGAGTCGCCAGCTCCTGCAGGTTCAACTGGCTCACGAGGAGACGTCGGTAGCCGCGATCTGCGTTCGGTCCCCCTTTCAGCACATAGGCCTGCCAATTCGACTCCGCTTCCAGCATCGCCAGGAGGGCTTGAGCAGTGTGCTCCATACCAGTCAGTGGAGGCCACCGTCGATGGATTCCGCGCCGACCGTTTGGCTTTCTCAACAGTTCGACAGCCACCGCGAGTGGCACTTGTTCGACCTGATACTCAACATCGCCAACAATGACTTTCTGCTCATTCGGCCGGTAGTTTCTGATCAGGGAGGGGATCTTGAGCGGCTGACCATCGGTGTTCAAAATCGAATCTTTCCCATAGGTTTCAATCCAAACGGCGTTTGAGTCCAGAATCTGGGACGAACTCTTCGGTGTGATGAGAGGGACAAGTTCTTCAGGCACCGCGAGCGCTTCGAGTTTCAACCGGCTGATCAACAGCCATGGATTTTTATTCTCCGCGTTTGAGCCGCTGGTCAGCCAATAGGCCTGCCACTGGCGTTCTGGGTCAGCACCATTGGCTCGCATGGGGATCAGGATGGAAAGGACCATGCACAGCGCGAAAGACAAGGCAGAAATGCGACTCTTCATACGGGGACTCCGACCGGCGTTTTCGGCGCCGCAGGACTGATCACTTGCGGCACCCAGGCTTCCATGCGACGACAGCGACTTCCGTAAAGTTCCCGAGATGTCAAAGAAATTTCGCGATGATAAACGGAGAATTTCTCGGTGGGGGAACGCGTGTCCCCGGCCGCACGTTCGCAGTTTGCCTTCGTCGCCACGTTCGCCAGAGCGTGGGGTTCCAACACGCCCTGGCCACGTTCTGGCGAGCGTGGCGATGACCAAAGATACCGTGTGTTTCCGTCGGCTAGAGCGACTTTCGAATGAGTGTGCGGGTTCTCGCGGGCGGTCGCGAGGATTTTGCCTAAGATCTGCCTTCATCCGCCCGCACACGGTAGAGCAGAATGCTCTAAGCCCCGGAGATTGCCTGCACGCTGAACACGTCGGCAAGCCGGATCATCATCACTCGTTCCAGCGGGTCGCTGAGAGTGTTTCGGAAAAAGATCCGCCCGATGGTTGACTGGCTCTGGGCATTCATGCCGATCACGGCCATTTCGCCGCGGCTAAGCTCGACATGAAACCGCAGTGGGTACAGCGGTACGACTTCCTGGGTGACCGACATCACCCATTCCCGTTCTCCGGGAACCGCGCGATTTAAGCGTTCGCCGTGATGGATTTCCGGCACGATTTCGAGCTTCGCCCACGCGGACTCGATGCGATCAGCGCGAATTCGCAGCACCGACTTGGCCTGATACAGCTTGAGGGTCTTCGGCCCCTCTGCAGTTGGGACCGCGACTTCCATCCCCTCGGGCAGCGACACGACCTCCTGGATCGAGTGTTGACCGGTGGGGAATTCAAAGGACTGGTGCAGCGTTCTTTCGGGGGTGTTCGACTCGGTACTCAGAATCAGAGATTGAACCGAGAGGGGGGGATTGGCAGGGACCGTTCCGAACCGGATTCCAAAGGAATTCAGCTTCGCCACAGCTGCGGGCTCGAGCGAGCCCCCCTGGCTGACGGTCCGCCACATCGACTCCCCGATGCGTGGGTCGCCCACGTGCCGATCGACACTGAAGACATCGAGACGGATTCCGTCTCGAATCGTCGGAAGTGGCTTCAGGAACTTGTCGGCGGTGGCAATCTCTTTCTCGATCGGGTCTTTTCGTTCAAAGAGCCCTCGGCAACCAGACACCAACGCACAGCCTGCGAGAAGCAGGCCGCGGCGCGTGATCATGGATGGGGGCTGACGTGAGGAAATGGGCGCTCTTCCGATAACGGACCCGTCGGGGCTGAAGCGGTGTCATGTACCCCACGTCGGTGAGATTCGGCAATTGCAGCCACAGAAAACGGGACTTCCGCGGTGCGGTTGCGGCAGGAAATGCCGTCACCGAGACCGCCCGCTACAATCGTCGGAACACTCGGGTCCGGCGGAGGCGAAACGCTCGTGCGACGAAAGCTGCTGATCACGGGAATCTGCCTGAGTGGTCTCGTGATTTGGATGACCCGCAGCCTGTGGTTGCCGTTTCTGGGGACTGGGCTGGATGTGGGTGTGCCGTTGCGGCGCGCCAATGCAGTGCTGATCCTTCCGGGAAGTGAAGAAACACGCCCGTTCGTGGCTGCGGGGTTGATTCGCGCGGGGTATGCGGACCTTGCTCTGATCCCCGAAACTCTTTCGAATCCTGACATTCAGGATGGCATCGCTCCGGCGACTGCCGAGACCAGTCGGCAAATCCTGCTGAAGCGGGGGATTTCCGACTCAAAGATTGTTATGCTATCGGGATCCAGCGACAGCACGTTTGGAGATGCACTGGCACTCAGCCGATACTTTGAGCAGACTGGTGTTGCTGACGTGCTCATCGTGACGAACGCGTATCACTCGCGCCGAGCGAGGTGGGTCTTTCGGCAGGTTCTGCGGGGTCATCAGGATCGATTGCGGTTCTACTCGGCTCCCAACGGATTTGATGCTCGAATCTGGTGGACCAGCCGGGCGGGAAGGCAGGCAGTCCTTTCCGAGTGGATGAAGTTCCTCTTTTACATCATGTACTACGGCCGGGGCTGGCTGTGGTGCCTGGTGGCAGCCGTCACTGGTGGGATCGTCCGGTCGCGGCTTCAGGGAGTCAAACATGGCAGAGTACGGACGAGCTGTGAGCCAGGAGGCTGACGACGCTGGCTTTGACTTCATCGGATTCCTCTGGCGACGATCCTGGCTGGCCTTGTTTTTCGGCACAATCGGAGCCGGGGCCGCGTATTACTATTACCTGCAGCGGCCGGTGAAGTTCAGTGCCAAGGCGCAGGTGCTGGTCATCAAGCAGCAGGCCAACCTGCCCGTCTCTGCCGTGAATGGATTTGACCCGACCGGCAACCGCGATCCGCTGGCCAACGACGTCCGATTGATTTCCAGTGAAAGTACGGTGGGGCCAGCCGTCGAGATGGCCCGGCTGCATGAGCTCCCGAGTCTGGCTGGCTCGTCCAACCCTGTTCAGGCAATCTTGGCCGATCTCTCGGTCAATCGGACCGCCCGCGACGGCGATCTGCTGGATATCTCCTACAAAGGCTCGGACCCGGAAGACTGTGCCAAGATCGTCAATGCCATCGTGGCCTCCTACGATGCGCGACTGAAGGAAGCCTATCAGGACGTCGGAGCGGTCACTGCGCGGCTGCTCGGAGATGCCAAAGAGCAGTGGGAAAGCACGCTCAAGAAGAGCGAGGACGACTACAAGAACTTCGTCCAGAACTCGTCTCTGCTCTTTAATGGGGAAACCGCGACCAGCGTTCACCAGTCCCGTATGGCCGAGATTGAAGCCCAGCGGTCCTTGGCGATCATCGCCCAGACGGACGTTCAAGCGGAACTCGACTCGATCCAGAAGGCTCTTGATCGCGGGGGCAGTCGGGAAGCGATTATGATGATGGTCGACACCTTCCGCGAGAAAGGGGAGTCTGAGACTTCAAAATCGACGCCATCGCTGATGGCCACCCTCTTCCCGCTGCTGATGGAAGAGCAAATGGCTCTGGAAGAAGTGGGCGAGGACCACCCGCGAGTCCGGTTGATTCGGAAACGAATTGAAATGACTCAGCGTCACATGCAGAGCCTGACGTCTGTCGACGGAACTGTGGTTCCCGATGCCAACATCAAGAAGGATTTCTTGACGATCTATGTGGAGTCGCTGCGCCAGCAACTGCAGGCCAGTAGCGAGCGGCTGCAACAGCTGGACGCGCTGTTCGAGCGAGAAGCCGAAGCCTACAAGAAACAAGCCGACCTGCAGATCACCGATCGCCGTCTGCGCGACGAAATCACTCGCAGCCAGCAATTGTTCAACACGATTGTCGATCGTCTCAAGGAAGTCGATCTGGCGACCAAGGGCGGCCAGTACAAGGCCGAGGTGATCACCCCAGCCACGCGGGGTTTTCAGGTCGAACCCAACTTCAAGAAGACGATGATGATGGGCTCCGTACTGGGCGCCATCGTTGGTCTGCTGCTGGGATTCCTGGTTGAATCGGCCGACAAGAGCTTCCGTTCTCCCGATGAAATCAGCCAGGTTCTCTCTCTACCACTCGTCGGAATCAGTGCCCAGTTCCAGGTCGCCCGCCCCGCAGAGGGCTCCCCATTTGCCCCGGCTGTCGTCACCGTCCATCGGCCCCGGTCGCAGTCCGCTGAAGCGTTTCGCGGTGTGCGAACTCATCTGATGGCTGCCATTCGCCAAGAAGAGTCGAAGATCATTCTGGTCACCAGTCCCGAGCCCGGCGATGGGAAATCGACGATGTCGACCAACCTGGCTGTGGCAATGGCTCAGTCAGGCAAGTCGGTGTTGCTCATCGATGCCGATATGCGGCGCCCGACGGTCCATACACTCGTGGGGCAAGAACGTTCGCCGGGTCTGTCGGACTTGCTGGAGAACTCCGACACCAGCGTGGAGAGTGTGACGCACCGCCTGCCCGTTGAGGGAGGCCTGCTGCATGTGATCGCCGCTGGAAAGTGCCCGCGCGATCCGGGTGAGCGGCTCATGTCTCAGCGTTTTGCGGATCTGGTGGGGATGCTGAAAGACCAGTACGACTGGATCATCATCGATTCGCCGCCGGTCTTGGCTGTGACCGACTCCGCCACGATCTCCCGTATGGTCACGGGAGTCCTGCTGGTCGTCCGAATGAACGGTCGCACCCGCATGGCTGCGATCCGAGCTGTGGAGTCCCTACGCAGTCTGGACGCCAACGTCCTGGGAGTCATCGCCAACGGAATCGACCCGACCAAGCACGGCGGCTACGGTTACGAGTACGGCGTCTATGGAGCCTCCAAGCGGGCGTCCAAGTACTACGTCGAGTCCGGCGAAGGGCGGTAGAGCCATTGCAGAGTTCGTGAAAAGTCTCGATCCGGTTCCGGCCCCTCGTCTGTCAGGACAGCGGGGCCATATCTCCACTGGCCGATTTGCCGTGGCCTGCTAAAACAGTTTCAGATTTGGTCTTACTGCGAGCACTCGGAAAGAGGGAATTGGAACGCACATCGTCGCAGATCCACGCTCATCGGAATCAGAACGAAATTTGGTTGGGATGAGTGTGGAACTGCGACGGTGCGCGTTCCAAACTCCCGACTGAACACGAAATCGGAATCTACCTTAAGACTCAGCTCCCTTCGCCTCCAGACGCAGCCCGATGCCGTAGTGCAGAACACCCGTCACGACGACGTTGGCCATTGTCAGCAGGACCATAAAGGCCATGGCGACGTCATCATTCCCGCCGGCGGTCATCATCAGCATGGCAAACATGAACCAGCAGACCATATTCCCCAGCCAGGCAGTACCGACACCCAGGATCACTGCGATCGGCCACGCAGCCCAGGATACAGTGATCGAGTAAAACGTGATCAAGTGCAGAACTGTCACAATGATCGACAGGCCATACCCGATAAAAATGTAGGCTTCCCCTTCGCTCAAAACATCACGCACCAAGTCCCCGAGAAACGGAGTCGACGACAGGCACAGCACTGTCACCGATGGAATCACGGCCAGAATACTCCCTCCCAGTTTCGAGTAGGCAATCTCGGGCAGCGACTTGGGCAGTGCCAGCAGCGTCGACCAGGTATGGTCATTCAGCTCCGGACGAAACAGCCGGGCAGCCACGAAGCACAGCTCCAACGGCAAAATCGCCCAGAAGATAATGGCAGCGAGGATGACACAAGTTGTCTCGAAGCTCTCCCAGGGATCCCCATACCGGTTCAGGAGGTTCAGGTAGTAGATCCCGAAAAACAGGACTCCATACATCATAAACTTCACGACGATCGTGCGCAGTCCGCCCGCCACCTGGCGAAAGTCCTTCCAGCCAATGGCCCAGTCCCACACTCCCGTCGACGTCCGTGTCTTGCGAGTGAACAGCCGCTTCAAGATCCCTTCCTGGGCCGGGCTGCCGCTCATGTGCCGCATCGTGGCCCGGTCAAAGATCAGCCACGCGAGCAGGAACAACACCGTACCGACGATCAGATTGCTGATCACCTGCGGACTCCAGGGGGTCCCCTTGAACGACGTGCTGAGAATCTCCCCGAACAGACGGCCGCTGGCAGACCACTCGCTCAACGGCGCATAGACTTTCTGGCTAAACTCTCCGACCACCGATTGCGATACGACATCGTTGAAGGCCAGCAACTGCAGAAGGCCCCAGATCAGGAACGGGGCGACTCGCACGACAATCATGATCACAAACGTCATTCCACAGGCCGCAGCGGAATTGGGCCGCAGCACCGAACACAGCAGCCCCAGATTTCCGACCATGAACAGGTGGGCCAGCAGCATCAGATAGCTGGCCCAGATCTGTTGCCAGTTCACTCCTCCCAGAGTCACAGTCAGCCACGTGAAGGGAAACTGAATCAGGATCAGCACGATCGCGGAAAGCAGCCGCGGCAGCCATTTCCCGAGCAAGAGCGCCAGCGGACTGACGTTGGCCATCCGCAACAGGCCCAGGGTCTGCTGCTCCGTCTCTTCGCTGATGGCGATCGAGAAGAACGTGCCGGCGGCCAGCGTGACAACGACCCAGTTGGCGACGATCATTGCCTTGAACATCGTCCGCCCGGGAGCAGTCTCGTAGTCCAGAGCCTGCATTCCCGTCATCAGGATCATGACGATCAGCGCCGCCAGTCCGAACCGGAACAGATGGCTCTTGATGTCGCGTGACTCCGTCCGCAGGGCTCGGACCAGCAGTGCCAGAATTTTGTTCACGTGCGTACGCCCCGCTCGGTCAGGTCCATGAAGGCATCATTCAGCTTGCGCTGATCACGCTGGAACCCCGCAATCGGAACACCCAGGTTCAGCAACTGGACGAGCACGGAGTTCGCGTCGATCTCCGCAGAGGCCACGGTCAGTCGGAACTCCGGCTTCCCCTCCACCGGTTCGACCGCAGTCACTCCCTGCAATTCGGGCAGCTTGGCTCCCCAGGCTTCCGTCTCGGTCTCGATCCGCAGGCGGTAGACCGGCTGATCCCCCTGGGCATACAGCAAGTCGTCCATATCGCCGCTGTATTTGGTCTGACCGCGGTCAATGATGGTGACGCTGTCGCACAGCTCGGCCAGTTCGCTCAGGATGTGGCTGCTGATGAAAATCGTCTTCTTCATCCGCTTGAGTTCGCGAAGGATCTCCATCAGCTCAATACGGGCACGGGGATCGAGACCCGATGCGGGCTCATCCAGGAGCAGCAGGTCCGGGTCGTTGACGAGAACTCGCGCCAGGCTGACCCGCTGCTGCATCCCGCGAGAGAGCCCCTGAATCAGGTCATCCTTACGCCCTTCCATATCGGTCAGGGCCAGCACATCCCCGACGATGACTTCGCGGCGCTTGGCGACATGGCCGTAAGCAGCTGCAAAGAAGTCGAGGTACTCGTAGACGGTCATCTGCTTGTACATGCTGAAGTGATCGGGCATGTAGCCGAGCTTCTGGCGGATCGCCTTTACGTCGGAACGGACATCCATTCCGAACACACGGATGCGCCCCGTCTGCGGTTTGAGCAGTGTGCAGATCAGCTTGAGGGTCGTGGTCTTTCCCGCTCCGTTCGGGCCCACAAAGCCATGCAGCGAACCGGCCTCGACCTGGAACGAGATCCCGTTCAAGGCGCGGTGATCCTTGAACAGGTGGGTGACTTTCTCGACTTCAATTACGGGAGTGCTCATCAGGGATCCTTGTCTCGAGTCCTGGTGTCTGGCGTATACGATGTGGTTTCAGGGAGTGTTGATAGGTGCGGACGGCGGCGCCGCCGGTGGTTGTTGAAACTGGGCCCGGCTGACAAAGACGGCTTGGCCGCTGGCTCCGACCTGTTCCATGAGCAACTCAGACGGGGCCTTACAGATCGCCACAAGATACCCACGAGCGAGGGCTGTCTCAGTAGACGTTGTGGTCTCGGGCTGATAGCCGTACTGCATCTGCTGTTGAATCGGATTTCGAGTTGCGATCTGCACCAGATTGGCGAGCAGGTTCTGGTCAATCTCATTCTGACCCGCGCGAGACCACCCGTATTGCTGCGTCACGGGAAAGAATTGAGATGTCGGCATCGGGGATCCTGAACCGCTCCAGAGTTCACCAGCACGCGTCAATTCCAGAACCGAGTTGGTATCGGTCACCAGGTAAACCTTCACGTCAGCCGGAAAGCTGGCCCCCAGACGGGCATTCACCTTGAGATTCCCTTTTTCGAGCGAGAGCTGATCGACGGCCAGTGAGTAGTCGGACTGCATCGCCAGAACGGAATGGGTCTGAAACGAGCAGGACGAAAACGGCGGAATATCGGCGATCAGCCCAGCTTGGGGACGCGACAGAATCGACGCCGATCCCGAGAACCGGGCCGCATCTTGCCCCCCGGTGTCGAGTGACACCACAGCCGCCTCACCGCGCGGGGAAATCGGATACTCGCCTCCTTCGGTCACAAACAGATTGGCATACGACCGAACCAGTAGCCGCTGGTTGCCGAGTGGCTCGGCGATGATCATCTCCTTCAGGCTCGTCGACTCGTCGTACCCCCGCTTCCCGATCTCCGCATACAGAAAGCTGAACAGCGCTACCGTCCCCAGGATCGCCAGGTAGGTCACGCGGAAGTCTCCCCGTTTGCGACTGAAGAGCCAAATCCCGGGAAACAGCACCAGCAGGTAAATCACAGCCAGGAAGAAGATCAGCGGCCAGTTGTGATTCGGGCGAACCTGGGCCTGCAGGTTCTGAAACAGCTGGCTCAACCCGCTGGCCTTGGGGTCGTTGTAGCTCGCATTCCAGTTCCC
This sequence comes from Planctomycetaceae bacterium, assembly GCA_044337025.1. Classification (GTDB taxonomy): domain Bacteria; phylum Planctomycetota; class Planctomycetia; order Planctomycetales; family Planctomycetaceae; genus TH-plancto1. The sequence goes on along the minus strand of JBIIOI010000014.1, from coordinate 8,068 downwards.
ATTCCCGTTCCCGTCCGAATTCGAAACCGGCGGAGCTAAGAGGTGCGCGTTCAGCGCCGCGATCTCGGCAGCGTCTCCGATCGGAGCGTGCCGGATGACAGTCCCCTGGCCAACCTGAAAGCGGTCCGCGGCGACATTCAGTTCCTCCAGCGGCGGCGGGAAATCCAGCCGTTTTCCGTCCCGGTCATTTAGCAGGTAGAGTTCTCCGCCTTGTCCCAGCCAGTCCCGAAACGCCCGGCGACGCAGTTCGTCCCAGCGTGGGACGTGATCCAGCACGACCACCCCTAGGACTTCGGTCCCGGTGGCTCCGATCGGAAAGTCGAACTCCGAGAACCCCTCGATCCCGCGGATCGGTGAGGAGACCGCCTGAGGTGTCAGGAACTGAACCGCGACCGGCTTGGTCAGCTCACGCGAAGGGCGTGGAAGTTCCTGACGCTGCTTGGCCCCTCGTCCCCAGCGGACTTCCCAGTCCGGGTTGTCGCTGCTGATAAACGGCATGAATTGAATCGTGCGAGTCTCGCCCGCTCCGATGAACAGATCCGGCTCAATCAGCGGGACCTCGGTGTAAATCGATTGGGTCGGCCGAAGTTCGATCGGTCCCTGAAACGCCTCGGCAGTGGGATTGATCAACTCAATCGTGCAGAGATTGAATTCGTGCCGCTTAATCCCGCCGTTGAAGCCCCAGCGGACCTCTCGGAACTCCAGCCCCCAGGCTGTCGAGCTGGCGAGCAACAGACAGGCCACGTTCCAGGCAAAAAGCGTCAACACCCTCCGAAACCGGAAGGCCTGGCTGGGCTCGCTGCAGTCAGTAGTCCAAGTCATGGGCGATTCCGGAGGACATGAGGTTTACGAACGAACGCTGGAAAATGCTGACGGGATCTCGGCAGGGTAGCGAAATTCTCCAGATTTTTCCTGTCGGTCGGGCTGATCTCGCTCGGTCGGTGGAGGTTCCCGTCAGGTAATTCGTAGCGGTTGTTCTGGTCGAGCCGCCCCAGCGATTCCCTGACCACTGCTCGGGGCAGCAGGTCCGATAACTCCCGCAGACGTCCCGGCAGGGAGTCGCACTCCTTCCGGGTTGGGCTCGTCCCACCCGCGATTCCTGCCGGTCCGGAGAGTGAGGTGGGCGCGATGGACCGCAGCCTGAATGTATTGGCCTTGGTCAAGGACGGGGAGCGATTTATCTTCCTGTACGACAACCACAGCACCCCGCAGGTTCTCCAGACCCTCGGCAAGTTCGCCGCTGACCCCGAGCTGTGCTTCACCTGGTATGACGCAGCTGTGCTGAGCCAGAAAGTCCGCAAAGGCCAGTTGGCCGAGAACCTGGACGACGACCAACCGTTCCGCCGAGCGGCGTGAAGAGGGACGAGAGGTGAGAGCGGAGAGGCAAGAGCCAGAGGAACCCGACACACTGGGGCCAATCCGGAAAGTCAGCCCGTGACTGCGGCCACCCTCACCCCCAACCCTTCTCCCAGGAGGAGAGGGGTGCCAGAAGATGATTCTGGCCATTTGCTATCTGCCATAAGCCATCCGCCCCCCAAATGACCAGGGACCAATGACAATATGCATAACGCCATCCAAGGCTTCCTGCGTTACCTCCGCATCGAACGCAACTCGTCCGAGCACACGCTGAAATCGTATAAGGATGACTTCGCCAGCTTCAATGAGTACCTCAACGATCGGGTCGGGACGGAGCTGTCGCCGGAGGAGATCACGATCCCGGTGCTGCGCGGGTATGTGACTTACTTGCATGAGTGCCAATACGCCCGCACGACGATTGCCCGGCGGCTGGCCTGCATGCGGTCGTTCTTTCGGTACACGACTCGCGAGGGCCTGACCCCGACCAACCCGGCCAAGGCTCTGCGGACCCCGCGCGTGGGTCGCAAACTGCCAAATTTCCTGACAGCCGAAGATGTCGTCAAGCTGCTGGAGGCCCCTCCCGCCAATACGACAGCCGGGCTGCGGGACCGGGCGATTCTGGAGACGATGTACTCAGCTGGCCTCCGCGTGGCGGAACTGGTGGGGGTCAACGTCGACGACTGGGACCGCGAGGCCAACATCCTGCGGATTCGCGGTAAGGGCAAGAAAGAACGAATCACCCCGGTCGGCACCTACGCCGCCAAGGCCCTCGACCGCTGGATGGAAGTCCGCGTCGAGTCCCCGACCGGCAAACCGCAGGAAGTGGCTGCGATCTTCCTGAACAAGTTCGGCAAGCGCCTGACCACGCGCAGCATCGGTCGCCTGCTGGAAGGGCATATCGCCACATGCCAGCTGCAGCAGAAGGTCTCACCGCACACGCTGCGGCACACCTTCGCGACTCACCTGCTGGATGGCGGGGCAGACCTGCGCAGCGTGCAGGAGCTGCTGGGGCATAAGAGCCTGACCACGACGCAGATCTACACGCACGTCAGCACCCGGCGACTCAAAGAGACCTATGAGGCAGCTCACCCGCATTCCAAGCGGGATGCTGGGTAAGCGCGGCTCGGCTGGCAGTGGTGGCCCAGACATCGCTTTGGATGTCTGGGTGACGCAGGCACAAGAGGGATGGAATGGCGTGTGCGTCCTCTGTACCCTCTTGCTGTTCCATACCCCAGACGCTCCAAGCAGCGCCTGGGCCACCCAGCCATCATCATTCCAAGGTGAGGGGGCATGACTAAAGAAGAGTTGTCTCGAATTCTCGATCTGAGCCCGGCCCATTCAATAATTGTAGACCTTCGCGACGCTCTTCCTCCTGGGATTATGCGTGTGACAACCATTCATCGTGGCGGCCACCGAGATGACTCTGTGAGAGTTTCCATCGAGTGGATTTCATCGTATTGCTTTCTCAAAGATCCTGCTGAGCAGGGCGTACTCAAATGTATTGGCCAATACACAAGCTGCGAGGAAATGATTGCGGACCTTGAGGAGTATCTGAGAATCCCCATTGATCAGTGGCGCGACTGTTCACCTCATTCTTTCACACCTCTGGTCGTTTGTGAAGATGCCTACACCCAAGATGTGATGAAGTATTTCGAGGATTTGGTTCGCACTCATGCATTGCAACTTCCTCGTCGCGTCTCCTATCGGTTTGGAGACATCTACTGGGACCAAATATCACGGTTCGGAGAATTTCGCAGCCCTTACTTCGAGGAGGACGGCGGGCCGCTGCACGAGGTATGAAAGTTCTTCTCAATGGCCACGAGTACCGGTCACTGGGTTTTCTGAGCCAAGGTTGATTGAATCAGCCTTGTTATCCCGGCAGGGTGGCAATGCTAAGGGTATGCCGACTCGGACTCTGCGAGAGGAATAGTGGCGCTGCGGGTGCCACTGCTGGCTTGCCCAGCAGTGGCCGCTGGATGTTCGATGGAGTCACAAGGGGCTCATGGGAAACTCCGGTTGTGCATCGAACTTGAGTGGGTCCATCGTCGATCCTGAAGAAGTCCTGCTTCCCGAAGCCACCGCGGTTTCAACACACGAACCCTCAGTGCATCGCACTGCTGGACAAGCCAGCAGTGGCACACACCTTGAGCGATGCGGTTCGGGTGGCTACTTGATACCAAGTCGCATGGAGGTGGGTGGCCAGATTTTACGGAGGTCTTCGATCTAACAAGTTTCTCGAGAAACATGCGGCCGAACGGGCCAGCCATTCGTCCAGCCAGGGCCAACGGCCCTGGTACGTGATCAGGCTCACACTTCTGAGCCCCAACGGGGCGACCGTTCCTGGCGAGATTCACCCAGAGCGACGAACGACCGGGCCTTCAGCCCTCGACCCGTTCACTCGGGAGTAACCCAGGGCCTTCAGCCCTGGCTGGACGAATGGCTGGCCCGTTGGGCCGCAGAACGATCTTGCCAGAGAATTTGGCCTCCCCAGCCGAAATCTGGTATTAATTACAACGCCCCGCAAACTCTTCTGGCAGAACGCCTTACGAACGAGTGTCACTTTTCTGCCGGAAGACTCTTCGGCATCTCGGTTTCTCGTCTTGACCCTTTTTTCGAATTCTTCGTATTTTCCTCTCACTGGCTCGGGAGAACCCTCTGCGGGCCAGACTCACCTCTGACGCACCACTCTGCGTGCCTTGAACCGGGGCCGTCCTGGACCTCGTCAAACTCCCTTCAACAACTGGTTCGCCTTCCACGGCGATCTTGAGACCAGACTGGTCTCGATTCACACACTCCCTGTCACGGAAGGCTCTGTCATGAAGCGTTTCATCGCTCTCGCCGTTGTGGTTCTGCTCGCGGGAAGCAGCTCCGGTTGCTGCTGTCTGGGACCACTGTTCGGTATGCCCTATGGCGGTTACGGCGGCGGCGGATGCCAGCCTTGCGGCGGCGGCTATGGCGGAGCCTACAGCTATCCCAACAGCCCGTGCGGACCGGGAGGCTGCGGTGGTGCATACGCTCCAAACGGAGTGCCAGCTGCGTACAACGGAGCTGTGTATCAGACCGGGATGTATCCGGCTCCCATGCAGGCTGCGATGCTGAATCCACTTCCGGTTCACTAATCGGAGATATCCACTCTGCTCGATTCGGACGACGCCGTTGCGACAGGGCGACGGCTCGTCTCGAACCTGGCCAATTGCAACACCCCGCCTGCCCCCGTCTTTTCGGGAGTGACAGCGGGGTGTTTCTGTTTGTGGCGTGACGGAACTCTGCAGCGATATCAGCTTCGGGACGGCGAAGCTCATGCTGAGCCGTACTTTTGAGGATGGCATCCTCTCGCAAATGCGGCTCGGCGGGAGCCTCGCCCTCCCGATCGCATCGGCTACAGCCCTTCATTCAGCGGCTGAAGCGATTCCGGAATGAACTTTCCATCCTTGCGAACCAGCTTCCCATCGAAGTAGATCTCACCGCCGCCGTACTCCGGCGTCTGGATCAGGACCAGGTCCCAGTGGACGCGGCTGCGGTTTCCGTTGTCCGCAGTCTCGTACGCCTGCCCGGGGGTGAAGTGCAGTGACCCGCCGATCTTTTCATCGAACAGCGTATCAAGCATCGGCTTCTTGACTCGGTTGTTGCAGCCCAGTGACCACTCGCCGATGTAGCGGGCTCCTTCGTCGGAGTCGAGGATCTGGTTCAAGCGAGCCGTCTCTCCGCGGCAGTCGGCGTGGACGATCTTCCCGTCTTTGATTTCGAACTTGATCCCCTCGAAGACCGTCCCCTGGTAGAGCGATCCCGTGTTGTAGGTGATCACGCCGTTACAGCTCGTGCGGACGGGTGCGGTGAAAACTTCGCCATCCGGGATGTTGCGGCGACCGTTGCACGGGATGACCGGGATGTCCTTGATCGAGAACGACAGGTCGGTCCCCGGCCCCTTGATCTGCACATGGTCGGTGGCCAGCATCAGCTCGCGGAGCGGTTCCTGGCGGCGGGCCATCTCGGCATAGTCGGCCGTGCAGACATCAAAGTAGTAGTCCTCGAACGCCTCAGTGCTCATGCGGGCCAGCTGGGCCATCGACGCGGTCGGATAGCGCAACACAACCCACTTGGTCTTGGGCACTCGCAGAGCTGTGTGGACCGGCTGCCACCACAGTCGCTGATACAGGTCCATCTTGTCGGCAGGCACATCGGCCATGGCGTTCGAGTTGCTCGCCCCGCGAATCCCGATGTAGGCCTGCATGCGAGCCATCTGGTCGCGCTCGATCTCGCCGATCAGCTGCATGCCGGTCTCTGTTGCCGTCCGGAACAGCGACCGCTGCACGCTCGTATTGCGGAGCGAGACAACGGGATGAGCCCCCTTCTCGGCGGCGATCTCGACGAGGTTCGAGACGAGTTGGGGATCGGGCAGGTCGAAGGCCTCGATGAGCACCTTCTCGCCGGGGACAAGGCGGGTCGAGTGCTCGATCAGGAGCCGGGCGAGTTTTTCGATGCGAGGGTCGCGCATGGTGAGTGTCTTGTGCTGGGTGGGGGAACGGCTTCGTAGGGTAGAGTTTCTCCCACCACTGTTGCTATGCAAGTCCGACCATCTGGTGTCAGTGGTTGGGCCAGCTTGCCTGACCTGCGAAAGTGGGGTCTCGTGAGCCCCGTCACTCCACGAAAGATCGCTCTTTCGCGGAGCAAAAGGCGACGCTGAGGCAGTCGCCTCGTGAACAATGCTCACAGATCGCCGAAGTCGAAGTCGTTGAGCTCCGTCAGCTTTTCCTGCTCCTCCTCGGTCAACTCTTTCTCAAGCAGGTCCGCCGTCGCGTCCTTGTTCATCCCCCAGAGTTCGCCGAGGTTTTCGGTAATCTGCCGTTTCTCGCGAGGAGTGAAGGGCCCAAACGCCCGCCGCAGAAACACAATCGAGCGGCGGAACTGCTCGTCATCGAGTGACGAGACGTAATTCGCCAGCTGCTCCCAGAGCATCTGCCGGGCCAGCAGGGCATAGCGGTTCCGCTTCGACAGCCCCTCGAACCAACCCGCACCCAGATCGGCCGAGATCCCCGGTGAGAGCCGCCGCGAGACCTCACGGGCCAAGTCTTCATTCTCGATCAGGTTTCGTTCCAGCAGGATTGCACAGGCGTACCCGGACAGGATCGGGTTGCGGTCGTCGGAGTCGGCCAGCTTGCGGAGGGCATCCAGCCACAGTGGCTCATCGATCCGGTCGTGGTACTCCAGCGAGACCCGGTTCAGTTCCTCCATCCCGATCATCACGGCTTTCGAGTGATCGTCATCGCAGTTGGCGGTCGGGAACAAAGCCAACGCCCCCTGCACAAACAGATCGTCAATCAGCGGCAGCAGCGGAGCCGGGTCGAACCGCCGCACGTCTCCGTACCGGGCAATCATCCCGAGCTGATTCGCCGCGTGGGCCACAGCTGTGAACTCGCTGCTGCCGGCTGCCAGCTCCTGCAGGCGGGCGCGGGCCTGATCCATCGCCTGCGGCATGCCGCACTGAATGGCATCGGCGGTCATCGAAGCGGCGTCAGCGATTGAGCTGCATTCTTCAAGCTTCGACTTGAACTTGAAGGCGACAGCCAGCTCGACCGTCTCGCCCATCAGCACCGCTTCGACGAGGCGGATTTCGCTCTCGGGAGTCCACTGGACCGACCATTTCTCCGCCCAGGTGGCTGACTGCTGCCGCGAGGCAAGCCCCTCCGCGAACCCGATATCGAGCACTCGCAACCGGTGCAGAAACGACGATCGCCCCAGGTCGAGGAACGCTGCTGCCTCGGTCTTGGCGTGGCGGTTCTCTCGCAGATCGAGAGCCAGTTCCTGCTTTGTCGCGACGCGGTACTTCTCCAGCTTCAGTCGTTCCAACTCGCGTTCGAAGTCGTCCTGGATCGAGGTCTTGCTGACCCCTTTGGGCAGGCGACCGATCGAAGTCCCGACATCGACCTTGGCCAGAGCATCGGCCACCACCAGGATTTCGCCCTGCCCCAACAGGGTCGTGGCTGCATCGTGCAGATCACGGAGTGTGGGAGCGAGACCGCCGACCTGGGCCGACAGCGTCTCCGCGAGCCGGACCCCTTCGATCACTTCAGCGGTCGAGCGGAACGTTCCATGCTCGCGGAGTTCGCGGGCGACGAGGGACAAGTACCGCGCGGGAAGCTCTTTCAGCTCATCGCGGTTCAGGCACTCCCACATCAGTTCGAAGTACGCGGGAGCTCGATTGCCCGCTCCATACCCCGACTGCGATGAGAGTCGGAAGTACGAGTACGGCATCAACGTGAACTTAGACGACCGCTTGGGCAGCGAGTGCAGTTCCGTGTCGGTCATGGCTGGGTATTCAGCCCCGAGGACCGGCGCGTGGAAGGCCCCGACGACTACCACGATCTTGTGTGGCGGAACGCCCGCGCTGAGGACCTCCTGAATTCGCCGCCGCATGTAGGCTTCGCGGACCAGATTCTCAGCCAACCACTTGGGGGACAGATCCTCCATCTCCCGCAGCCCGGCTCCGAATCGAAACGATGTCTGCCGATAGTTGTCGACCGAGAGATTGTGCTCGAATCTTCGCTCCCAATACGTCTCGTAGTCGGGCTCGCCGGCCGCTTGAGCAAATCGGTCGTAGATGCTGACCGAGGGGACGAACGGGTTCTCGTCGACCGCGTCACTCGACTCAGTCGCCTCGGATTCGACCGCCTCGGGACCTTCTGCTTCAACGGTGTCCTGAGCTTCCTCTTCG
>JBIIOI010000076.1:0-23642 GCA_044337025.1 Planctomycetaceae bacterium | reverse complement strand
AACCAGCGGTGATTGATAAACAGTCCGCTCTTGTGGATACCGACCGTCGGAGGGACGTAGATCATCAAGGAAATGGAATTGAAGAGGACCGAAAGCGATAGTAGCCATCCATCTATGCCCTGTCCGATCCTGAGCTGTAATGGCAGGTAAACAAACAAAACAAGCATGAGCTTGCCACACAGGTGCTTCAGCGACCAGGGGTTCTGTTTGCCTTCGAAGGCCACCAACAGCTCATCATCGCTGGTGTCACGCTCGCAGGCAGTCTTCCACAGTTGATACAGCGAGTGAGTCAACTCGAATGCGACAAACAGCGTCCATAGCCAGCCAAATCTCACCGGTGCGGGCTCATTTCTTGAGGGGCCGAGTCCGTCAGTATCTGGACTTCGGACTCACGGAATCGAAATCAATTTCAACCATTCTATAGTTGGTTTTCAAGTTCTGATCTAAAAGGCGCAGTTGCCGTGGGGAACCGTACAACATTAAGTCGCTGCCTTAGTCGCCTTTCGCTCCGCGAAAGAGCGCTCTTTCGCGGAGCGAAAGGCGACACTTAAAGCTTGACGGCGTCTTATCCCAGGATGGCGTCAATCGGGCGACCACGGCTGATCGTATAGGGCCGGCCCAGCGTGTCGTGGAACTCAGTCTCAGGCGGGAAGCCCAGGCAGTGGAAGATGGTGGCTGTCAGGTCTTCGGGTTTGACGACGCCTGATTTGGGGTAGGCTCCGATCTCGTCGGAGGCTCCGTGGACGATGCCGCCACGAATTCCTCCACCGGCCAGCGCGACCGAGAAGACAGGGCCCCAATGATCGCGGCCCGCGCGTCCGTTGAACCGCGGCGTGCGACCAAACTCCGACATGCAGACGACCAGCGTCTCATCCAGCAGTCCGCGATCCGAGAGGTCATCCAGCAAAGCCGAGAACCCCATATCGGTCGGAGGCACGAGGACATCTTTCAGCCGCTGCGTCTCGTTGACATGCGAGTCCCAGCAGGGTGCATCGGTCGGCTCTTCCGGACCGCGATACCAGTTGACCTGCACCAGCCGGACCTCAGCTTCGATCAGTCGCCGAGCCAGCAGGCAGCTCTGCCCAAACTGCGTGTTACCGTAGCGGGCCCGAGTCTCGGGCGTCTCCTGAGTCAGATCAAACGCTCCGCGCGAAGTGGATGAAGCGAGCACGCCATAGGCCCGCTCCTGCTGCGCGGCGAAGCTGCCGACCTTGGTCTCGGGGTGGGAGTGAATGGCTTGGTCGAGAGTCTTCATCAGCTCGCGGCGCGAGGCCAGCCGATCGAGCGACATATTCTCCGGCAGCTGAAACTCGCTGATCCGGTAGTCGGGCGAAGCTGGCTGACAGCGGAACAGCCACGGATCGATGCTGCGTCCCAGCATCCCGCCATCCTGGCCCGGCCAGACGGACCCGTCGGTATTGAAGATATGGTTCGGCAGCCGCACCGCACCCGGCAGATAGCCGCGCGGCTGGGTCAGTCGCTGTACGACCGAGCCCCAGTTGGGCCAGTCGTTCGGAGCCCCCGGATTGGCGTTCTCCGCATTCATCGGCGTATGCGGTCGCCCGGTCAGCATGTAGTAGCCGCTCGACGAGTGGGCATTGTCGTAAGTCGACATGGCCCGCAGCACTGCCAGCTTGTCAGCCCGCTGAGCCAGCCGCGGCATCAGCTCACCGAACTGCACACCGGGGATCGTCGTGGCAATCGGAGCGATATCGCCGCGGACATTGTCCGGAGCCAGTGGCTTGGGGTCCCACGTCGAATGCTGAGGCGGTCCGCCCATCAGGAACAGCACGATGCACGATTTGGCCCGGCCGCCTGTCAGCGTCGAACCGCTGGCACCGGCCGAATGGCCCATCAGATGGGAAAGCGACAACCCGCAAACGCCCAGCCCGCCCGCGCGGAGAACCTCCCGCCGGACCATCTGGTCACACAAACGAACTCCAGGGGCACGAAACGAGAACATCCAGAAAACTCGAACCGGGTTGAACCACGTGCATCCACTCGCACTGATGTGAGTATCGGTGGAAACTGGAGGAAATGCCAGACGAAACAGATCGGGATCGGAAAATCAGGGTGAGGGCAGTGGGGAATGGGCAGTGGGCAGTGGAAGTAACAGCTCAGTCGGTCAACTCAATAAACGGATCGAGCCGCAGCTTGTGATAGCGGGTGGCTCGTTGTTTCTCGTGTTCCAGCTGTTGTTTACGCTGCTTGGTGTAGAGGCGTTCCAGGTTGGCTTGGGTCTTTTCAAACTTCTTTCGCCAGCTGGAGGTCACTTCGCCTTGGGCGTCGGGCTTTCCACTGGCCTTGATCGCGGCGCGTTCGGTGGCTGAAAGAACTCGGAGCAGTTCATCTTCCAGCGACAGGAAGAACTGGTAGGTGCCCGGGTCCCCCTGGCGAGCGGCGCGCCCGATGAGCTGGCGGTCGATGCGGGCTGAGGTGTGCATCTCGGTCGCGATGACGTGCAGACCGCCAGCCTTGCGCACGGAGTCCTCCAGCAGGATGTCGGTCCCGCGTCCCGCCATGTTCGTGGAAACCGTCACCTTACCGGGTTGTCCGGCCTGCGCCACGATCTCGGACTCTTCGGCGTGGCGGTAGGCGTTCAGCACGCGGTGATTGACTCCGGCCTCGCGCAGGATCTCACCAAGCCCGATCGAGGCTTCGACGGAGGGCGTCCCGATCAACACCGCCCGCCCCTGAGCGACCATCGCCTTGGCCGACTGCGCTACTGCTTTCCATTTGGCTTCGAGCGAGATGAACACCCGTGTCGGAAGTCCCCGGCGGATGCACGGCTTGTTGGTCGGGATGACCACCATCGGAAGCTTGTAGACCCGCTTGAGTTCACGACGGGCGGGCCGGGCGGTTCCGGTCATCCCGGCCAGGAACTCATAGCGCCGGAACAGTGACTGGACTGTGATGCGGGCGGCGGAACCGGTCTGAGCGGAGAGTTTGACACTCTCTTTGACCTCGATGGCCTGATGCAGGCCGTCCTGCCACTTGCGGCCCTCCATCACGCGACCGGTCCCTTCGTCGACGATCTCGATCTCGCCATCGGTGACGACATAATCCCGGTCGCGTTGGAACAGGTGCCGGGCACTGAGGGCCTTCTCGACGTGCTGATAGATCGTCTCCATGTCGATCTGGTCGAGCACGATCGGCTTCGACATCAGGATCACCTTGCGGCAGCCCTCATCCGTCAGATCGAGCAGCCGTTTGCGGTCATCGATCTCGTAGTCGGGACCGGGCTTCAGCATGCGAGCCGCGTGGTCGGCCCAGCGGTAGAGGCTTTCGATCGAGGCCGCGTCCTTGGTCTCCAGACCAATAATCAGCGGCGTCTTGGCTTCATCGATGAGAATACTGTCGGCCTCGTCAATCAGGCCAAAGTACAGCTCCCGCTGGACGACCCCGCTGGCCGCTCCCAGCTGGGACGAGGCAATGCGTGGACCCTCGTTGGGGTCGGCCCCGCGTTTGAGTCGGTCCCGCAGGAAGTCGAAACCGATCTGCGTGGCGGTGCCGTAGGTAATGTCGCACTGGTATTCGGGGATGCGGTCGGAGTCTTCCATCTCTTCGTAGACGCAGCCGGTGGACAGCCCCAGCTCTCGAAAGACCTTTCCGATCTCCTCGGCGTCACGCTTGGCGAGGTATTCGTTCGCGGTCAGCACATGGCATCCGCGGCCCGGGAGCGCCCGCAGCATCGCCGGAAGCACAGCCGTCAGCGTTTTTCCCTCCCCGGTCTGCATCTCGATGATATTGCCATCGATCATGGCGATTCCGCCCATGATCTGCACGGGGTAATGCTTTTTGCCCAGGACCCGCCGCGAGGCCTCGATGCCGAGGGCGAAAGCCTCCGGTAGCAGGGACTTCAGGCTGTGCCCGCTCTTGGCTAGCCATTTGAGCCGCAGGGTCTGTTCTTTGAGGGAAGGAGCACTGCTGTCGCGCGCAATCGCATCGGCCCGCGCGAGAATCGCGTTTGCCTGAAGTCGAATCCGGGCCAGATGCATCCACTCGAACATGCCCGCAAGGATCGCCCGGAAGGGGGAATGTTGTCAAACCCAAAATGGCTGGGCAGTGGGGAATGGGCCGTGGGAAACTAGAGATGAGGGTCGCGTTTCCACTCGGGAATGGCCGTCGGAACCGGCTGACGAACAGGCGATCAACCGTTGAACCACTTGCCCACTGCCCACTCCCCACTGCCCTGTCCACTCATCGAGCGAGGGAGTTTGGCACTGGATCGGACGACAATGTCCCCGTTCGCCGCTACCATGGATCGACTGCCGGGACCGGAATTGCCGGACCCGGCCCGAGTTCAAGGAACCGAGTCAATGAGTGAGCGTTCGCTGGCGATTCTGTTTGCTGTCCTGACAGCCTTCTTCTGGGGCGTCTACGGTCCGGCGCTGGGGAATGCCCGCAGTTCCGCCAAGCCGCCGGAATGGAGTGCCTTCAAGCCGTACCTGTTCATCGGGGTCGCTTACCTGGTGTGGGCCTGTCTCGGCGGCGCAGCTGCGATGAAGGGGATGGGGGACAACTTCTCGTTCAGCGGAAAGTACTACCCCGCGATGAAGTGGGGCTTCCTGGCCGGTTCGCTAGGAGCGTTTGGAGCCTTGACGCTGACGTTCGCCGTGATGAATGCCGGTCGAGCTGGCTCCGGTCCCGGACTGGTGATGCCAATTGTCTTCGGCGGTGCTGTGACCGTGACTGCGATTACGCAGTACCTGATGTTCCGGAGCAAGGGAGCCCACTTCGACCCCAAGATGGGGATCGGGATGGCTCTGATTGCCGTCGGGATCGTGCTGGTGGCCAAGTTCACGCCGCATGGAGCTCATGGTGCCAAACCGGCTGCTCCGCCAGTTGCGACAGCCACAGACGGTCCCAAGAGTTAGGGGCACGTCGGACAAGTCCGACGGCTAACAAGCTCTCCATTCGGATTTCGTGCTTCGGATTTCGAGTTTCCTAACTCTCATCCCTCAACCCTCATCTCCCAACGCTCAACCCGCCATGTCCAACTCCATCGAAAGCGTCCTCCACGAAACTCGTCGCTTCCCGCCGCCTGCGGAGTTCACCTCCACGGCGCACATCAGCAGCGAAGAGCAGTACCAGAAGATGTGGAACCGGGCCAAGGACGACCCCGCCGGGTTCTGGGGCGACTTGGCCAAGGAGCATCTGCACTGGTTCAAGCCGTTTGACAAGGCGATGGACGGCGCGATGCCGAACACCAAGTGGTTCGTCGGCGGGGAGACGAATGCCTGCTACAACTGCGTCGACAAGCATCTGTCGACGTGGCGCAAGAACAAAGCCGCCATCATCTGGGAAGGGGAGCCCGGCGACACCCGTGTGCTGACCTATCAGGACCTGCATCGCGAGGTCTGCAAGTTCGCCAATGTCCTGATCAAGCTGGGCGTGAAGACGGGCGACCGCGTCACGCTCTATATGCCGATGATCCCCGAGCTGACGATCGCGATGCTGGCCTGTGCCCGCATCGGAGCCACGCACTCGATCATCTTCGGCGGATTTAGTGCGGACGCCGTGGCTGACCGGAACAACGATGCACAGGCGAAGCTGGTCGTGACCGCCGATGGCGGCTGGCGCCGCGGCAAGGAAGTTCCGCTGAAGTCGGCCGTCGATGAGAGCCTGGCCAAGAGCCCCAGCGTCCAGACCGTCGTGGTCGTGCGCCGCACCGGCGGTACGGTGCAGATGACACCAGACCGCGACTACTGGTGGCACGAGCTGATGGACGGAGTCAGCGCCGACTGCGACGCGGTGCCGGTCGATTCGGAACACCCGCTGTTCATCCTCTACACCAGTGGATCGACCGGAAAGCCCAAGGGCGTGCTCCACACCACAGCGGGGTACAACCTCGGCACGATGATGACCACCAAGTGGGTCTTCGATCTCAAGGACGAAGACACCTACTGGTGTACAGCCGACATCGGCTGGATCACCGGGCACAGCTACATCTGCTACGGACCGCTCGCCAACGGAGCCAGCGTGGTGATGTTCGAAGGGGCTCCCAACTGGCCGGATAACGGACGGTTCTGGGAGATCATCGAGAAGTACAAGGTCTCGATCTTCTACACCGCTCCCACGGCGATCCGCGCGTTCATCAAGTGGGGCGACGAGTGGCCGAACAAGTACGATCTGTCGTCGCTGCGGCTGCTCGGTTCGGTCGGCGAGCCGATCAACCCCGAAGCCTGGATGTGGTATCACAAGGTGATCGGAGCGGAGCGCTGCCCAATCGTCGATACCTGGTGGCAGACCGAAACCGGGGCGATCATGATCAGCCCGCTGCCGGGGATCACGTCGACCAAGCCGGGTTCCTGCACCCGCCCGCTGCCCGGCGTCGTTCCCGAGATCGTCAGCGAGAAGGGCGAGCCACTCGGAGCCAACGAGGGCGGACTGCTGGTCATGAAGCAGTCGTGGCCCAGCATGCTGCGGACCCTGTACGGCGATCACAAGCGGTACGAGGACGTCTACTTCGGCAAGCTGGAAGGCCTCTACTTCGCAGGCGACGGAGCCCGTAAGGACGAGGACGGCTTCTACTGGGTCATGGGGCGTATCGACGACGTGCTGAACGTCTCGGGCCATCGGCTCAGCACGATGGAAGTCGAGTCGGCCCTGGTGGCTCACCCGCTCGTCGCCGAAGCGGCTGTCGTCGGATTCCCGCACGAGATCAAGGGCGAAGGAATCTGCTGCTTCGTCATCCCCAAGGGGGAAATCCCGGCGGACGAAGCCAAGAAGGAGCTGATCGCCCACGTCCGCAAGCAGATTGGGGCGCTGGCCACTCCCGATCAGATCCGCTTTACCCCCGCTTTGCCCAAGACCCGCAGCGGCAAGATCATGCGTCGTCTGCTGCGAGACATCGCAGCGGGTCGCGAATCGAAGGGCGACACCACGACGCTGGAAGACCTGTCGGTCCTGGCCAAGCTGCGTGAGGATGATGAGTAGTCGCGCGTTGGCGATCATGCCCAGGGGTTGCAACCCCTGGGGTTAATTCCCGAATGCGATCTCCAGCGACGAGGTCAGTCCTTCGCGGAGCTGGCCGTCGGTGTTGTCGATCTCGGCCCAGACGGTGACTTTCTGGGCACCGGGGATGACCGAGGGATCGATCGATCGCAGTGGGACGGTGTACCGCTGCGTCTTCATCGCATTTCCGTCGCCCGGTTGATCGACGATCACGGTGACCGGCATTCCTTTTGTCATCCGGGCGGCGACGGCCACGGGGACTTCGACGGACGCCCGGATCCGCTGGGTCGAGATCACCTGCAGGACCTTTTCTCCGGCTTGGACCCCCTCGCCTGATCGCTTGTAGACGCGTGTGACCAGTCCAGCCATCGGGGCTTTGATCTCGGTCAGGGTCAGATCCGCCTGGGCCTGCTCGACGCCCTTTTCGTTGACGGCATGTTCTTTTTCCGCCCGGCCGACCGCAGCCAATGCGGCCTCTTGAGACTTCTGAAGTTCGGCCATGTAGGACGCTGAATAGGGAGGAGAAAAGAAGTCGTCCGGGATCGGCTTGCCAGCGGCCCGGCGTTCCTCAGCTTCCTTCTCCTTCTTGGCTTTGTGATCTTCCATCGCTTTCTGCGAAGAATCGAGCTTGATCTTGGCGAGATCCGCTTGCGCCTGGGCTTCGAGCACTTCCGCCTTATTGAGTACCCGGGCCTGAGCCACCAACAGCCCGGCCTGCTCTCTGGCACTGAGGAACCGCGCCACCACCTTGCCGACCTCGACCGTCTCGCCGTCCTCGTGGACGAACTCCAGAACCCCCGCGCGGTCGAAGGTCAGATCCCGCTTCTCGACGAATGTAAGACGGACTTTGTCTTCCTTGTGAATCGTCGTTCCGACAGCCGGCGCCGCGGCCGGATTCGCCGCCGCAGGTGCGGCTTTCTCAGGGCTGGCCTTGTCGGGGCTGGCCTTGTCCTGGGCACTCACGAAAAACGCAGGGAGCCCAATCGCCACACAGAGCAATCCGAGACAAACCGACCAGTAGTCAAACGGCCGCCGCGGCAAGCGGCTGTGACCTGCGTGGTGCGCAGACCCTCGAACGAGATCGATCTCGTTGCGGGCGTGTGTGCCTTCGTGGCGATTGTCGGTATTCTTCATGCGAGTTCCTTCCGTGGAAACTGAGCACGATCAGCGGGTCCGTTTGCAGAACGTCGCTTGCATCGAAGTCGGCTTTGCGGAGATGCTACGCGCGATCCGGCCACAAGTGCAAGAAGGGATTGGATTATGGCGGAAACCCCCTGGGGCCCTTGGCTGTCCAAAGTGCGGCAGGCGGGGGCGAACGCGCGGGCGTTGTCCAAGCCACCAGCTGATCGTGCCAACCAGTTTCTGGAAGCGGTGTGCGATGGTGAGCACGTTGTCTCGGCGCTGCTGTGGGCCGTCGATCGGGAAGGTCGTTTCCAGCCTGCGGCGGGAGGCGGGCTGACTCGCATCTCCGGGCCCGAGGGCGGATTGAACCTCGATGCGGCGACCCATTTGATCCCCGTCAAGGAGGTCTTCGGCGAGAAGCCACCCGCCCAGGTACCATGGACTTCCATCAACGGAGTGACCCTGTTTCGGGTCATCCGCCGGGTCACGGTCACGCAGAATACGCCGCTGGCCATCGAGATTTTCTTCCCGATGGCCCGCTCGAAGGACAACGCCGGGATCGACCTGGCCGCCGACGAAGTGGTCGCGCTCCTGCAGAAAGTGCTGAACGGCAGCGCCACAGGACCGCAGGTCAACACCCTCAACGACGAATTCTGGAAACAGCTCGACCAGTTCAGCCTGTCTCTCCAGCGGAGCCTGTCCGTCCATGACGTCGCAGCTGTGGCGGCGAACGATGGGCGAGTCTTGCTGGATTGTGACCGAGTCAGCATCGCCATGCGGCACGGGCCGCGGGCCAAGGTCGTCGCCTGCAGCGGGCAGGAATCGACTCAGCAGCGGGCCAACCTGCTCTACCAGATGTCCCTGCTCGCGAAAGCCGTCTGTGAGCTGGGCGAACCGGTCCTCTATACCGGAACGACCGATGGGTTTCCCGAATCGTTCCGTGAGCCGCTCTCCAGGTACCTGGAGGAAAGCCGCTCGCGGATGGTGCATCTGATCCCGCTGCGAGAGAATACTCCACATCACAAGACCGAGCAGGATCTGGCCGATCAGCGGCGGATGAAGCCCGCGAAGGTGATTGCCTGCCTGATCGCAGAGCAGTCGAAAGACAGCGACCCGGCCCCGGCTGTGACGCAGCGCATCAACATCGTCGCCGACCATATGTCGACGGCTCTGAGCAATGCGCGCAATCAGGAGTCGATCTTCCTGCTGCCGCTGTGGCGCACGATCGGTCGTACGCTGGGCTGGTTCCGCGGAAGACGCCTCGCGATTGCCATCGGGATTCTGGCTGCGGTGGGCGTCCTGATTGGGGCCCTGAGCGTGGTTCCCTGGGAGTACCGGTTCGAAGCCACCGGACGGGCGATGCCGTCCGAGCAGCATGACATCTTTGCGCCATGGGACGGGAACGTCATTGACGTCCGAGTCAAGAACGGGCAACTCGTCAAGAAGGACGAGATCGTTCTGGTACTCCGCAGCGATGATCTGGATACCGAACTGCTCGCCGCCAAGAACATGGCCAGTGAGGCCAAGAACAAGCTGATCAATCTGGAACAGCAGAGATCTGAAGCCGACAATTCTGGGGATCGGCAAGAGGTAACGCGAATCGATACCGAAATCGCGACGACCAAAGCGCAGCTGATCGGCGCGAACGAGAAGGCGGCTATGTACGAAAAGCGGATCGAAGCTCTACAGGTCCGCTCACCGATCGAGGGCGTGGTCGCGACGTTCCAGGTGAAGCAGAACCTGCTGGACCGCCCCGTGCGCCGAGGCGACCGGCTCATTGAAGTCATGAAGGTCGACGGCCCCTGGCGGCTGGAACTGGATGCCCCCGAGTACCGTATGGGCCATCTGCAAAAAGCCGTGATCGCCAAGAGCGGCTCCACCGCGACTCCTGGACAACCGGCCCTCCGGCAAAAGCTCAGCGAGGCGGAACAATTGACCGTCGACTACATCGCAGCTACCGACGTCGGCAACCGCAAACAGGGAAAGCTGGCCGAGATCGCGACCCGCTCGAACGAGTCGCAGAAGGAAGGCTCCACCATTGTGGAGCTGTACGTGGACATCAACGCCGACGATCTCCCCGGTCGCCGGATCGGAGCCGAAGTCACGGCCAAGATTCACTGTGGAAAACGCAGCTTGGGGTACGTACTGTTCGGCGACGTGTGGGAGTTTATTCTGCGAAAGGTCTGGTGGTAGGGAGGCATGGGGGCATCACGAACCGTCGTCACGGGACAGAGATTGAGTCCCATGGTTCGGTGTCTTTGAAAGTTGATCTCAAGTGCCTCAGCTCTCGGGCACTTACCCCCAGCAATCCCACGGCATACCCCTTTGACCAGAGTATGGAGGAGACTCGAAAGTAGAGAACCAGCAGGACAAATAGAGCTGTAGGAGGAAACAAAAGCGCGGTTGCACATAGCCCTGCTAATGGAACGCTATGTAGCTCTCGAGCAGTCTGAAATGTCGTGATGCCTAAATAAACGAGAGTCCCGAGTACAAGGACCATCAAGGCAAAGGAAAGCGGAGCGGGCCATATCATTGGCCCGCCATCGACGCCACATAATGAAGAACAGGCACAGCCTCCGAGCATTCCTAAGGCTAAGTGCCGATGAAGATGCGCCAATCGCAGGAGCGGAACAGTTAGCTCGGGAGTCTTCCTGCGAAAACTCATAGGCCTACTTCCCCTTGGCAATCGCCCTCTTCACAGCCTCACCCATGTCAGCTGGGCTCGGGGCCACTTCCACGCCAGCCGCTCGCAGGGCTTCCATCTTCTCGGCTGCGGTACCGGCTCCGCCGCTGATGATGGCACCGGCGTGGCCCATCCGCTTGCCGGGAGGGGCGGTCTGGCCGGCGATGAAGGCGGCGCACGGCTTGGTGACGTGATTCTTGATGTACTCAGCTGCGTCGATTTCGGCGTTGCCGCCGATCTCGCCGATCAGCAGGATCGCCTCGGTGCCGGGGTCGTCCTGGAACATCTGGAGCAGCTCGATGTACTTGGTCCCGATGATCGGGTCACCGCCGATGCCAACGGCAGTCGACTGGCCGAGACCGACGCGGCCGAGCTGCCAGGTGGCTTCGTAGGTCAGCGTGCCGCTCTTGGAGATCAGGCCCACGGTCCCGGGCTTGTGGATGTAGCCGGGCATGATGCCGATCTTGGCGACTTCCGGGGTGATGATCCCCGGACAGTTCGGGCCGATCAGGCGCGACTTGGGAGTCTTGTCCATGAACCGCTTGACGCGGGCCATGTCGAGGACTGGCACCCCTTCGGTGATGCAGACGATCAGCCGCATCCCGGCATCAGCGGCTTCCATGATCGCATCGCCCGCTCCGACTGGCGGCACGAAGATCAGCGAGGTATTCGCCCCCGTCTTGCGGGCCGCCTCGTGAACCGAGTTGAAGACCGGGAACCCATCGACTTCGGTCCCGCCCTTGCCGGGAGTGACTCCGCCTGCCATGACGACTTCATTGGGCCGGTACTGCTGGGCATAGGCCCGGCACTGCTGGCTGTGAAAGAGGCCGACCTTGCCGGTGATCCCCTGGGTGATGATGCGGGTTTCGCGATCGACGAGAATGCTCATGATTTGTCAGTGAAGTTGTCTGAGTGTGTGGTTAGCCGCCGGACTTGTCCGGCGTGCCATCGGGGGAGGAACACGTCGAGCGAGCTCGACGGCTAACGTTACGCCTTGAGAGACGCCACGACCTTCTGGGCAGCGTCGGTCAGGTCGCTGGCTGCGGTGATCTTGCGACCGCTCTCGGCAAGCATCTTGCGAGCCAGTTCGACGTTGGTTCCCTCGAGCCGCACGACCAGCGGGACCGTGAAACCGACGACGTCGTAGGCGGTGAGCAGCGCCGTCACGATCGTGTCGCACTTCATGATGCCGCCGAAGATGTTGACCAGCACAGCCTTCACGTTCTTGTCGGCCAGGATGATCCGGAACGCTTCGGTCACCTGCTCGACGTTGGCGCCGCCGCCCACATCAAGAAAGTTCGCTGGCTCGCCGCCGTGGAACTTGATCAGGTCCATCGTGCTCATTGCCAGACCGGCGCCGTTCACAAGGCAGCCGATGTTGCCATCGAGCTTCACATAGCTCAGCCCCGCCGCCTGAGCCTGAACTTCGGTCGGCTCTTCTTCGGTCAGGTCACGCAGCTCGGCCAGATCCTTGTGCCGGAAGGCGGCGTTGTCATCGAACGTCACCTTGCCGTCGAGAGCCAGCAGCTCGCCGCTCTTGGTCAGCACCAGCGGGTTGATCTCGACCATGGAGCAGTCGGAATCGACGAAGAACTTCGCGATCTTCGGCAGGAAGCTCTGAGCCGACTTGACCCCGGCGTCACTCAGCCCGATTGCGTAGGCCAGCTTGCGGGCCTGGAACGGCTGCAGACCGAGCGAGACATCGAAGTGCTCGCGGACGATCTTCTCCGGAGTGTTGTGGGCCACATCCTCGATGTTCATCCCCCCTTCGGAGGAGAAGATCACGCAGGGGAACCCGGTCTCGCGGTCGACGACGATCCCCAGATAGAGCTCGCGGTCGATCTCCAGCCCCTGCTCGACGAACAGGGTGTTGACCTGCTTGCCCGCATCGCCGGTCTGGATCGTGACCAGAGTGCTGCCGAGCATGCGAGCTGCGTTGGCCTTGGCATCTTCCGCCGTCTTCACAAGCACCACACCGCGCTGCTGGGGATGCTCTTTGAACGTCCCCTTGCCGCGGCCCCCGGCGTGGACCTGTGACTTGACGACGGCCAGCGGCCCACCGAGCTGGGTGAACGCAGCTGCGGCTTCATCGGGAGTCTTCGCGACGATGCCGCGAGGAATCGCCACACCGGCCTTGGCGAACAGAGCTTTCGCCTGGTATTCGTGAATCTTCATGGAGCTGTGATGTCCTCAGTGGGGCGGCCTGAAACGACACCCGGAATCAGGATTCTCTGATCCGAAACAGGTGCCGGTCGGAACCGATGCGCGATTCGCATGATAGAAGTCCTCGCAGGAAAAGGCCACGCGAGCGAGGTGTTGAATTCGGGGTGGCTGATGGTTGGCCCGTTGCGCTCACCCACTCACGGTTTTGAGCGATCTTTGCTATCCTGAACGCCCCGGAAATCCAGCGAGGCGGTTCGTGTCTGAGAAGTCCCCCCAATACACCGTGATGGCCCGGCGGTTTCGCCCGCAGACCTTTGATGAGGTCGTGGGGCAGGAGCACGTGGGGCAGGCCCTCCGCAACGCGATCAAGGCGAACCGGGTCGCCCATGCGTATCTATTCACCGGGGCCCGCGGGGTCGGCAAGACCTCGACCGCCCGTATCTTTGCCAAGGCCCTGAACTGCCCGCATGTCGTCGATGCGGTTCCCTGCAACCAGTGCGACGTCTGCCAGGGAATCAGCGCCGGCTCCGATGTCGACGTGATCGAGATCGACGGAGCCTCAAACCGCGGAATCGATGATATTCGCCAGCTGCGGGCCAACGTGAACGTTCGCTCGATGCGGTCACCGAACAAGGTGTACATCATCGACGAAGTTCACATGCTCACCAAAGAGGCGTTCAACGCCTTGCTGAAGACGCTGGAAGAGCCGCCGCCGAACGTCAAGTTCGTGTTCTGTACGACCGAGGCGAACAAGGTCCCGGACACGATCCTCTCGCGCTGTCAGCGATTCGACTTCGGAACGATCGCGACCGCCTCGATCGCCAATCGGCTGCGGCAGATCGCTGAAGCCGAAGGAAAGCAGGTCGACGAAGAGGCCCTCGAACTGGTCGCCCGCCGGGCGGCCGGCTCGATGCGCGACAGCCAGTCGCTATTTGACCAGCTGCTGGCCTTCGGCGGCGAGGTGATTTCCGCGGCGGATGTGCATCAGCTGTTGGGCACAGCTCCGGATGAGCGACTGATCGACCTGTTCGACAAAATCATCCAGCAGCAGCGGGACCAGGTCCTCCAGCTGCTGAACTCCGCTCTGTCCGAGGGGGTGGAGCTGGGGATGTTCAGCGACCAGCTGCTAGGGTATCTCCGCGACCTAATGATTGTCTCGACGGGAGCCCAGGGGGTTCCGCTGCTGTCAGTCTCCGAACGCAGCCGTCCCCGGATTCAGGCCCAGACCGCAGCCTGGGGAATTCAGACGATCTCGGCGGCGATGCAAATCGTTGCAGAGACAAAGGTTCGGATGTCCCGAGTCAGCTACGGTCGCCCGCTGATCGAGCTGGCTCTGGTGCGGATGTCGCTGCTGGAGGACCTCGACGACATCCGCCGGCTGATCGATCAGGTGGCGGCGAATCCGGGAGCAGCCGTCGCGGAAGCTCCGCGCGTGATCCCGCAGATTTCCGGCCCCTCAACCCTCAACTCTCAACCCTCAACGAGCGCCACTGCCCCGGTAAAAAAAAACTCTGAACTAGTCGCCCTCCCGGCTCCCCAAGCGGCGGAACCGGCCCCCGTAGCGGTCACTCTGATTGAATTCTCGACCGCGAATCTCCCGCGAATCTGGCCGGAAGTTGTTGCTAAGTTTGCAGATATTGCGAGAGGGCACCTTGTCAAGTCCAGTTCCCAAGCAATTATCGGGCCAAATGGTCTAGAAATTGTTTTCCCAAAGACCTACTCTCTCAGTCGGAACTACAGCAACCGACCGGATCTGCTCAAGCGGGTTTCGGACGCGTTGCTGGAGATCACCGGAACCCAGGTCACCTGCCGGGTGACCGAGGACGCCTCCTCCCCCGCTCCGGCGGTTGTGGAGGCCCCGCGACCGACCATCGCTCAGGAAGCTGAGCGTCGTCGTCCCAGTTCGGTCGACGACGACCCGTTCGTCCAGCAGGCTGTCGAGATCTTCGCCGCGAAGGTCGCGGACGTCCGGACGGCACTGATCGGCGAAGTCGGTGACGAGTAGTCGTTAGCCGTCGAGCTTGCTCGACGTGCGGACTCCTCTTCGCGGAGCACGTCGGACAAGTCCGACGGCGAACACTTTGCGTGAGAACATCATGTTCAAACAACTGGCTGCCCTGACCAACATCATGAAGAACGCCGGCGACATCCAGCAGCGGATGGCCGACGTCAAGGAACGTCTGTCCCGGCAGACCGTCGATGGCCACTCTTCCTGCGGTCGAGTGACGGTCACAGTGAATGGCAAGATGGATGTGACAGCTGTCCGATTCGCCAGCGAGCCCTCGGAAATCGGGTCCAAGAACGGGGTCGAAGCCTTGGTCCTGGAGGCCATCAACAATGGTCTTCGCAAGGCCAAAGACCTGGCTGCCGCCGAGATGAAGACCGTCGCCGACAGCCTCGGGCTGCCTCCAGAGATGCTGGAGAAGTTCGGAGCGATGCGGTGACCAACAAACTCGAAGCACGAAATCCGAAACTCGAAACAGATCACCCATTCGGATTTCGAATTTCGTGCTTCGGATTTCGAATTTCTCTCCTCTTTTCCGCCATTTGAATGCCACGTCCACACCCTCCCAGTGACGAACATCCCTTCGGCCCCGCAGTCGGGCGGCTCGTGAACGAGTTCGCCTCGCTGCCGGGAATTGGACGCAAGTCGGCCGAGCGGCTGGCAAATCACATTGTCAGCTGTTCGAAGCGGGAAGCCCTGGCTCTGGCAGAGGCGATCAAGGTCGTCAAAGAGACCGTCCGGCACTGCTCGCTGTGCTACAACCTGACTGACAAGGAACTCTGCCCGGTCTGCAGCGATCCGCGGCGAGACCGCACGCATGTCTGCATCGTCGAGCAGCCACGGGATGTCACCGTTCTGGAGGCGACAGGTGTGTTCAAGGGCACCTACCATGTCCTGGGTGGCCGCGTGTCGCCGCTCGAAGGGATAACCCCTGCGGACCTCACAATCGATCAGCTAGTCGAGCGGGTCAAGCGGGACGGGGTGACAGAAATCATCATGGCCACAAATCCGACACTCGAGGGAGATGGCACAGCACTCTACATCTCCAACCTGTTTGAGGGACAACCTGTGCAAATTACGCGCCTTGCTCGCGGGATCGCCACCGGGAGTGTGCTAGAGTTCGCCAACAAGGAGATGCTGTCCGACGCCCTGCGGGGACGGCAATCGTTCTGAAGATCGTTGAGGGTTGAGCGATGAGAGTTGAGAGCCAGAGCTTAACTCCAATCCAAAAATGATCTTCGGTCACCTGTCCATTCACCTCTTTCCCCCTCACTCAGCTCTCAACCCTCAACCGTTCGCCCCTGAACCATGCACCTGAACGTTTCTCAGCAGATGCGGATGTCCCAGCAGATGAAGCTGGCGCCGCGCATGATTCAGTCGATGGAGATACTCCAGCTGCCGCTCATGGCGTTGCAGGAGCGAATCGACCAGGAGCTGGCCGAGAACGTCTGCCTGGAGCAGGTCGATCGCAAGTCGGATGAACCGCAGTACGCCGCGGAGTCGAGCGTCGGCGACCCGTTTGAAGTCGAGCCCCGGCTGGAGATCGATCGCCAGGAACTGGTGGCCGGAAAAGAAGACAACAATGCCAGCGACTTCGAGCGGCTGGTCGAGATCTCGCAGGACTGGCCGGACGATAACTACACCAGCGGTTCCCGCCCGTCCGGCAACCAGATCGACAGCGATTCGGACCGGCAGCACGATGTGATGTCGAACGCCGAGACCCGGCCGCAGACGCTGACTGACTACCTGATTGACCAGTTCCATTACTTCGACGTCCCGCCGGAAGAGCGGGCCTTTGGCGAGTACCTGATCCAGAACTTGGACGACAACGGGCGTCTGCAGAGTTCCTTGCCGGAGCTGTGCCAGGTGTTCGGTTCCACGATGACGCTGACCAAGGCCGAGAATGTTCTGAAGCTGATTCAGAAGCTGGACCCCGTCGGTGTCGGAGCCCGCGACCTGAAAGAGTGCCTGCTGCTGCAGATCAAGCCCGACACGCCTCTGCGCGAGCCGATGATCACGCTGATCTCGGGCCACTTCGATGACCTGCTGCAGAACCGCTTGCCGCTGATCGAGCGCAAGACCGGCTACTCGATGGATGAGATCAAGTCGGCCATGGAGCAGATGCGAACTCTTGATCCCTACCCGGGTCGCGGGTTCCTCAAAGAGACGGTGCAGACCGTCACTCCTGACCTGAAGGTCGACAAGGACGAGGCTGGCAACTGGGTCGTATCGCTGATCGAAGAGTTCGTGCCCGAGCTGCGGATCAGCAAACGCTATCTGAGGATGCTCGAAG
Source organism: Planctomycetaceae bacterium (assembly GCA_044337025.1). Classification (GTDB taxonomy): domain Bacteria; phylum Planctomycetota; class Planctomycetia; order Planctomycetales; family Planctomycetaceae; genus TH-plancto1. Next base: position 6,419 of record JBIIOI010000076.1, on the reverse strand, counting down.
GCAACCCCGATCAGAAGACGAAAGAGTTCATCAAGCGCAAGGTCGAGTCGGCTCGCTGGCTGATCGACTCGATTGCCCAGCGGTACGACACGCTGAAGCGGGTGGCCCAGGAGATCGTCAACCGCCAGAAAGAGTTCCTCGAGTCCGGTCCCGAGGCGATCGTCCCGCTCAAGATGCAGGACATCGCCGATGTGGTGCACGTCCACGTGACGACCGTCTCGCGAGCTGTCGACGATAAGCACATTGTCACGCCGCGCGGGATCTTCCCGCTGAAGCGTTTCTTCGGCGGCGGAACCAAGACCGCTGAGGGCGAAGACGTCGCCTGGGATATCATCCGCATCAAGCTCAAGGAAGTGGTCGACGCCGAAGACAAGGCGAACCCGATGAGCGATGACGAGCTGGTCGAGGCTCTCAAAAAGCACGGCTACAACCTGGCCCGCCGCACCGTGACAAAGTATCGCAAGGCCCTGAATATCCCGTCATCGCGGCAGCGTAAGGTATTTTAGAGAACCTCCGGTCAGCTCGCTTCGAGCCAACCGGAGGGGTTGTATCAGTCACTACTTCTTCTTGGGGACGATCAAGACCTCAGGCTTTTCGGCACCCGGCAGCTGGTAAGTCAATTGCAGGCCCATATCGCTGCTGACGGTTTTGACTTCCACGCCGTGGATTGACGCTCCTCGAATCGTCTCGTGACCGTCACGCAGCGCACGGATCGCCAGTTCCAGCAACTGTCGCCGGACATAGGATTCTTCGATCCTTCGGGAAACCATCGTGTACGACGGTAGAAAGTCGATCGAGAGAACTCGCTGCAGGTCATCGCGATTGGCCAGCTGCTGAGACTTGGCCAGCCCTTCGTCGAATTTCGCGAACTGTGCGGCCCGGTCGAGGTAGGGCAAGTCGGCGATGCGAGCGAGTTCCGCATAGTCAGCTCTCATCGTCTGGACCATAGCCCGCAGGTCATCGACCGTTGCGGACGAGATCAGGTCCCGTCGCCGCTGCGTTTCCTCTTCCGTGGCCCCCTTCAGGGAATCGCCGATCTGCGCCTCTGATTGGATTTTCATCAGGATTCGCTCACCCGCTTTGGGATCCTGATCTTTGGCAGCTTCTTCCTCGATCATTCTGGCTACCCAACCGGCGAATAGATCGCTTTCATCGCGGAACGCCGCAGCTGCGTTCTGAGTGGCGGGTAAGGCCTGCAATCTCATGCGGAGATCGTCCAATTGCGCGGGTGTCAGTTGCGACAAGTGAGTAGCCAATACCTGATTCGCGTTCCGTTCGACCGCGACATCCACCAGAATCGCGATCGTGGCAGGGTCGCGACCGCAGTCGCGGGCCAGACGCAATACGGCCAGGATATCGTTGATTGCGGACGCCGTTTCCCCCTTGGCAAATGCCATTCGTGCCCGAAGCACGCCCGCCGCAGCCAGATCTCGGGCATGCTGGCAATGGGGCATCAGCATGAGCGGACCTGCGGATTCATCCAGAGCCCAGTCACATGCTGGCACGCGGGTCGCACGATGCAACTCTCGCAGTGACGACGTGTAGTAAGCCACATCGGTCTGCACGGGCTCCGGAATCGCTTCTGATGAGTAGGCAGCCTCTCGTATGGCCTCCCGTTGTTGCTGCGAGAGCGCCGGCATGACGCCAAAGGCGGACCAGTAAATGACAGCCGCATTCGGCGTCGGGACCTCCGCCACCTGCGCGGTCACCGCGCGTTCCTCCGCAAACAACGGCGAGTACGCCGGGACCAGAAGCGAAGAGATTCCAGCCAACCACAGACATGTGCGTTTCATTTCGAGTGATCCTCGTCAAACAGGGGCAGTCCCAACCGCGTGGACTGCAAGGGTGGATAAGTCTGGGCGAGGAGTCGATCCAGATCGGCTTCCGAATCAGCAGCTCGTCGCAGTGCCAGGAGCGAAGGAACACCAGGTTGGGAATCCGCGACAACCGGGCTCGCGGGGCTGTCAGCCTGCGGCGGGTTGACCGCCACCTGCTTGTCCGCGACGGACAGCGGGAACAGCCGCCCAGCCACCGCAATCAAGAGCCCCAAGGCCATGGCAGTCAGCAGCTGTCCCCAGGCTGACTGGGGCTGGGGCCGACCGATGCGGACCGAGTTTTCGCTCTCAATCACTTCCAGAGCCCGAGTCACGAATTCCAGCTCCTCAGATTCATCGTTCGCGGGCGGAGTGCTCAGCTCCCCACAGAGGGCCCGCAGCCGCGAGAAACTCTCGCGACACGCTGCGCACTCTGCCAGATGCTGCTGCACCTCCGCGGACTCGTCATCGGTCGCGCAGCCTGCAGCCAGCAGGCTGATCGCTTCCGACATCGATTCGCACAGGGATGATTCCGTGTTCATGGCGTCCTCTCTGGTGATTGCCGTCCGAGCGTCTCGAGGTTCAATCGAACTACAGAATTCCGCAGCTTTTCGAGCCCGTGATGCAGACGTGACTTCACGGTCCCGAGTGGACAGCTCAGCTCGACCGCGATCTCTTCCAGGCTGGCTCCGGCAAAGAATCGCAGCTCGATCACCAGCCGGTGCTCGTCCGGCAGCGCTGCAACTGCCTGCCGCAACTGCCGGGCATCATCCGCAGTTTCGGCCTCGAGAGCGGGTGAAGCGGAGTCGGCTGGAACCACTTCGAGCGATGAATCGTCGAGGCGGGTCGCTCCCGACTTGGAGAACTGCTTCAAGCTGCAGTTCCTCAAGATTCCAAATAACCATGTCGAAAATCGGCAGCGGCCGTCAAATCGGCTGAGCGATCGCCAGGCGGCAATTAAGGTGTCCTGGGCCAGATCCTCAGCCTGATGACGGTCCCGGCACCGCGCATTGGCACAGGCCAGCAGGAACGATTGATAACGTATCGCCAGTTGCCGAAACGCCGCCCGGTCGCCTTGCTGCGACAGGTGAATCAGCTGGTCATCAGTAACCGGGGGGAGACTCACGATGAGGTTGATTCCCGATCCCGATGCGATTGGTTCACGGATTCTGTGAGAATTGGGAATTTCAGAGGAAATGAAATCAGTGCGGATCGAAAGCCCAGTTCATGGCCTCGCCCTGATTGAGCCGCAAGTGGTCGGCCTTCATCTGAGTACTGAGCGGCGCGGGCAGTTCGGCAATCATGCCGGCAATGAATCCATATTCCTCGAACTGCTGAGCTGTCCAGCGGGCGAGCCACTGGGCGAGGCTATCCGCATAGAACACGACCGTGGGCGGCTGGGCATCGCAAAACGGCCCTTGAGCTTCATGGTCGAGCATCACAATCGAGCCTGGTGTGCCGATCGGTGGATCAACGACATAGGCCAGCGTGTCCCCAAACTCACTCTGACCGAAGGCCAGATAGTGGGAGCGCTGCCAGATCTCATGCGGGCTATCGTCGACTTCCAGTTCTTCCGCGGTATTCACCCAGCCGACCTCGGACAGGTCCCACAGGAACACACTCTTGTCGCCCGTATTCGGAAACCCCTTGAAGCCCCGAATCGCCCCGTACAGCTGACAGATCGGCTCCGGAATCGGGCGAGCCAGAGCCTTTGACCGTTTCTCAATCGCAGCTGGCGTCTCTCCCCCAAGTCGAAACGGCAGCGTGTCCGCGGGCAGACGTGCCGCCGCCGCGACGAGTTGTGCAAGAGCTTCATCCAGCGATGAAACCTGCGTCCATGGAATCGTGACCATCGGAGAACTCCTCAGGGATTTGTCCCTGACTCCTGCTGAATCGTCGCAGGCATTGAAGGGCTGAGCGCCGCAGTGCCGGACCGGATGAAGAGCCAGGCGCTCACGGCCACCACAGCGGCGCATGGCAACAGGAAGACGTAATGACCGAGCTCCAGTTTTCCAGAATGCAGCAGGCCGATCACTCCCAAGCTCCCCAGTGCCACCAGGAACAAGACAGCTGCACTGCCCCGCTGCCAGGACGGGATCAAGCCCGCCACAAGGAGTGCCAGCGTGACGACCGGCAGCCCGTAGATTCCCCAGCGGAGAATCCAGTTCGCATGGTTGGCGACCACCGTCATGATCTCGAATAGCCCCCGCGTTCTGGCCACGTCACCAATCAGCAGAAACGCCGTAGCCAGCAGCAGGTAGGGCAGAACGACCAGCGTTCCAAGGACGTGCAGAATCGAGTGCATTTCGGAAACACCCAAACGATCGCGGAAGCATGGGGCCTCGGGATCGGAATCGTAGGGTCTTCGAGCACTCATTCACAGCAGAAACGACAGCCATCGCTGCATGGGTGCGACTCAGGATCGCCCGACGTTAGCCGCCGGGCTTGCCCGACGTGCCGCACCAGACATCGCCTTGGATGTCTGAATCAATCGTCTCCGTCCAGCAAAACATCTGACGCCTGGCTATACTCGTCAGAGCCTCTTGTGCCTTCCAGGGCCCACCCGAGCCGCTAGTTGTCGCGATGGATCAGCCAGACTCCCAGGAGCAAGAGGGCCACGCCGCACATGCGGGTGGCGGTGATCTGCCGCTGGATGACACCCATCCAGCCCATGTGATCCAGCAGCATTGCACCGACCAACTGGCCGACCAGGACCGCTGCCGAAAAGCTGGCGACCCCAATGCGGGGAACGCACAGCACGCCCGCCGTGATGAAGGCCATGCCGATCAACCCGCCGCACCACGCCCACCACGGAGCTTCGGTCGCCCGCCGCCAATTTCCGGGCTCCCCACAGGCCGACATGATGGCAGCGACGACGATTCCCAGAACCGCGCCCGCAAAGAAGTTCACGAGCGAGGCATACATCGGGTTCACGACGAAGGTGCGCATCTTGGCATTCATCGCCTGCTGAAGCGGGATGATCAGGCCGACGGCCAGGGAAAGGGTCAACCAGCCAAACTTCATGGAAGAGTCTCAAGAGGCGAAAAAGGAGATCGTGCCGTAGTCTAGCAACCGCACTCCCCCGTCGAAGGTGCGAGGCAGAAAGGTAAGTGGAGATCGGGGGCATTCGCTCCGTGGTGGTCCTCGATCCCAGCCTTGAGGCCCAACGGGCCGTTCATTCCCCCAGCCAGGGCCAACGGCCCTGGACGACGTAGCCGTGAGTTGCCCCAAGGCCTGAAGGGCCGACTGTTCCCCATGCATTCGCCGAACTGCCGGGCCGTTGGCCCTCAGGCACTGATCAACGTGACCGCCACCCAGGCCGTTGGCCTGGGCTGGGCGAACGCCTGACCCTTTGGGCCGAAAGAGAGGGACCACCATTCGGCAAATGCACCCGTGGCGATCAGATTCTCCCCCGCTCCCAATCACGTACAGCGTGGAATTCAAGTCGACGCGGGGGCCAGAGAACCTTCAGGTGAAACCTGACCTGCCGGAACTCCTGCCACGTTTGGTTGCTCTGCAACCCTGACGCTCAAAGCAGCGTCCGGGGCACCCCGCCTTTGCGAGCCACGCCCTTTCGCAAAGCCTTCAGGGCGTGCCCCCTTAGCCGCCAACAAGTTTACAGCTTGTACCTCGGAAGGAGCTCTTCTTCGACTGCCTTCGAGCCAAGCGGAGTCATCTGGACTCGCCGCAAGTTCTTGTCGTATTCAACAAGCCTCGATTCGTGAAGAGGCACGATAACTCTATTCCGGTACTGAGTGAGATTACTATACTCAACCCAGCTCACCAATTCCGTCTCTTCGACCCACCCTCCGGAAGAGTAGAGCAATAGAAGTGTTTGGTCACGCTTGGAGAGCGAGGGATCGAGTACTCGCCGCATACCATCCGATTGCCAGACGATTGGGTGCTTACGATCGACTAGTGAATTCACGGCCTCTTGTGCATCTCCTATCGAGACTTGGTGAAAGACTCGGATAAGTTCGGCCATCACCCAAGATGTCATTTGATAAACAGCGACAGCATCTTGATAGTTTGGGTCAACTTCACCGCCTACATGACCTACGCCCCGATTATTCCTTATTTCGTACAATACGGGTAGCATGCGTGGGATGAGTATTCGTAGACTTCGGTCACCAACGCGACCGGCGATTGGTGGTCGATTCTCAAGCAATCGACATGCATCGACCATGTTTGAGGGCTTCGAAGGTGTCGCGGCGAAAGCTCCGCCAAGAGCTCCATCCAAAATAGTGTAGACAACCTCAGAGAACTTACCTCCATTCAGTTCCGCAGGCTCCCAGCGATGTTCAGCGAAATTTCTAGCGACTTCGTTGAAGCAGCTTATCAAAGGATCACGCAGCCCTGCTGGCAGGGTGACCAACGCCTGTGATGGAGAGATCATTTAGACACTTTGCTTATTGAAGACTTGAGTAGTGCTGCCGCAGCGGCAAGACCGGGAGCCGTTAATTTCCAGCCCGACTTCTTAGAGCCGGTTTCAAAACCCTTCCACAACAACTTTCAGTTGGCAAGGCATTTGCATGAGTGTTGAGCAAAGGAGTGCTCAGTCATTCTCATCACGCTGTCGTGGTTTCCGTCCTATGGGCGGTATCG
>JBIIOI010000075.1:0-23986 GCA_044337025.1 Planctomycetaceae bacterium | reverse complement strand
CAGCGGGACGAGATTCTGCAGGCGGTCGAGCGGGTTTTCAGTAAACAGGCCTTTATTCTCGGGGACGAGGTCGCAGCTCTCGAAGAAGAGGTCGCGGCCCACACCGATTCCCGATTTGCGATCGGCTGTGCATCGGGAACCGACGCGCTGATCCTGGCTCTGATGGCTCTGGATATCGGTCCCGGCGATGAGGTCATCACCACTCCGTTCACGTTCTTCGCCACCGCCAGTTCGATCGTGCGCGTCGGGGCGACTCCCGTCTTCGTCGACATCGATCCACTCACGTACAACATCTGCCCCGCAGCTGTCGAAGCAGCCATCACCAGCCGCACCAAGGCGATCATGCCGGTGCATCTGTATGGCCAGTGCGCCGACATGAAGCCGCTGTGGCGCGTCGCGGTCCGGCATGGATTGCCGATCATCGAAGATTCTTGCCAGGCGATCGGAGCGGCCTATGACAATCGCCGTACCGGGGTTCTGGGAACGATCGGCTGCTTCAGCTTCTTCCCCACGAAGAATCTGGGCGGAGCGGGCGACGGCGGCATGCTGACCACCGATGACAAGGACCTCAACGCCCGGCTGCGTCGGCTGCGAGTGCATGGCGATGTTGGTCGTTACGATCACGTCGAAGTGGGTCTGAATAGCCGCCTGGATGCTCTGCAGGCCGCCGTGCTGCGGATCAAGCTGCGAAAGCTGGACGAGTGGACGAACAAGCGTCGCGAGAATGCCGCCCGCTATGACGAGGCGTTCGCCGCCATGGGGCTGCAGGGTGTGATCACCACACCGACGACGCTGGCACCGAACTTCCACGTCTACAACCAGTACTGTGTTCGCGTTCACGACAACCGGCGGGGCGAGCTGATGAACCAGCTCAAGACCAACCAGATCGGTCACGCGGTCTACTACCCGGCCCCACTGCACCTGCAGAAGTGCTTCCAGTCGCTGGGCTATCAGGCGGGCCAGTTCCCCGAAGCCGAACGAGCCAGCCGCGAGATCCTCGCCCTGCCGATCTTCGCCGAGCTGGGTGAAGCCCGTCAGCAGCGAGTCATCAAGTCGGTCTCGAAGGCCTTCGGCATCGAGACTGGCCGGACCTCGATTCCAATGCGTCGGGCGGCGTAATTTCTCTCCAAAAGACAAAGCCCAGGGGTTGCAACCCCTGGGCTTTTTTCGTTGCGTTGAAGAGTCGGTTGAGAGAGCGGCAATTAGGGGAACACGATATTCAGTGTCGTGAAGCTCAGCGTCAGGTTGTCGCCATTGCCAGTGGTTGTATCGACGTTGTCAGCTTGGGTCGGGCCAATCGTGCTGCGGATTGAAGTGTTGCCGAACCGGGCGATCAACGGATTCGGAGTATTCTGAATCAGGATGGGTGTGCCGACACCACTGTTGAGGATCGTGGTCCCAATGTTGAGTGCACCGGTAACCTCATCCAGGCGAATGCCGTTTGTCGGACTGGTGTCGGAGCGGACCGTGCTCAAGTTCATGGCGATCGTCAACGGGTCCAGGTTCATCGCTGGTCCATTTGTGGTCGTGATGTTGCCACCGGTGGTGCTCAGCGTGAAAGTCGTCCCGCCGCCCTTGGTATCGACGAACAGGCCCGTCCCCGTGTCGTTGAAGATGTTCAGATTCGAAACACTCCACAAGCCCGAGGGATCGAGCAGGCGAACACCGTCTCCTGTCACTTGAGTCGTGTCGGTGGAACTGCCGATCGTCAGGCCGAGAGTCGATACCAGCTGGTTCCCGGGTGTCGTCAAGTTGCCGTCGAATGTGACGGTATCGATCAGGATCCCGCCGGTCGCGGCCTTGGCGATTGTCCCGCCTGTGAAGCTCACGACATTGAGCCGCCCAGCCCCTGCGTTGCCATCCAGGTTGATCCCCGCCCCTGCCGTGGATTCGAGATTCACATTGCCCAAGGTCAAATTCAGGTTACCCGCGCCGGCCTTCAACCCATCGATGGCATTCCCCGTCGATTTCACCTGGATGTTCCCAGTTTGCGAATAGGTCAAATTCGCCGCGCCGCTATTGAGGTCAACTCCATGCTGGCCAGCTGCATCGACCTTCAGGTTATTGACGGTCACTGTGCGAGCTGTGGCTCCGGTCGTAACCTCCAGTCCGTTGTTGGTCGCATTGACGATCTGCAGATCGGTAATTACCGAGGCGCTGTCACTAAGGAATACGCCACGTCCCGCGCCGGAAGTCACTTTCAGGTTCGTCAGAGTTGAAGCCACCGCCCCCGTGATACTGACGGCATCCCCTGCGGGGTTGGTAATCACGCTGTTGTCGACCGTAAACCCCGTCGCAGCTGCTGCGTTGGTTAGCCCGCCGGTCACGTCGAATCCGCTAAACTGCGAGTTGCTGGCCATCGTGACGCTTCCGGTCACGGTCGGGAGACCGATCAAGTCGGCCTGACCTCCTGAGAACGGCAGCTGTTGTCGCCCGAACTGCGTCTCGACGGTCTGCACGGGACCGTTTGAGAGAACTTTCGACCCCGCATTCAGAGCGACGTTCTCCACATAGTTGCCGCCAAAGGGCGTGTAGACCCGATTGGTTCCGGCGACTGCGATGGCTGCTGTCAGAGTGCCATGCGGATTTTCGAAAGTTCCATCCCCCGCGAATCCGTTCGCAACATGATAGAACTTGAGCACCGTGCCGCCCGGATCGGTCGCGGCCACTCCGTCGTCTCGCGTCAGGACCAGGTTCTGAATCCGGCGGACCGGGTCGCTCAGACGATCCGACAGCACGCGAGTCGCGTTGTAGCCCTCGCCCCGGAAGTACTTGTGATCCATCGAAGCGGGCGACTGTGGCTGATGGTCCAGGAACCGGTGCGAGTAACGCACCATCAGCCCGACATTCCAGGTCCGTCCGAACAGCTTGTCGTCCTGCACTGAGTAATCGACCCAGATGTTGCGGCCAAACTCCGCTTCGGCTCGGACCTTCCAGCCGGAGGTGTTTTCCTGGCCGTGGCCATCGAAGTAATAGCCGCCGCCGAAGACGCGGGAGCGGATGTTGAGGAACTCCGGCAGGTTGACGCCGATCTCGCCATCGACTCCGGTCATGGCGACTTCGGCCCGATTGACGATCAGCTCATGTCCCTGGAACTGATTGGGGAGGCTGCCGCGGACGCCAAACGCATCGGGGATGTAGACGTTGGTGCGGGCATCGATGATCGGTCCCATCGTCTCGAACCCGACACCCAGCTGTTGCATCTGGTTGCCGAGCGGGGTCTGCATCCCGTCCCAGAAGACGTAGGTCCCGAATATCCGGTTCCATTCCGTGTTGTAGCGGCGATAGTCGAGGGTGACGTTTCCTGCGACCTTGTTGTCGTCTCGGAGCAGAAAGTGAGTATCGATGAAGAAGTTGTCGAACTCGGCGTCGCCCCGGATCGGGATCATCCATTCCAGGTCGAGAATCCCCTGTCGGAAGCCGACGCCATCGCCGGATCGATACCCGGCCCCGAAACGCTGGATGTACGGAGTCTGGCCATCGATCGACCAGGCCTCGGGAATATCCGACTGTTCCGGTGACTGGCTGCGGAACACAAGATCCGGATTGCGAACCGGCAGATTGTGCGGAGCAAGCGGAGCGTCAGCCCCCGAACCGGATCGCGCGATCAGGCCGGTGAACAGTGCCACGGCGATAAGCAGTGTCGTCCGCAAGTGAATGGCAGTTCAGCAGATGCGGTGAGCCAACGTCGGCCCCGCCAGTGAATGGAGTTCGCGCATGTCAAGATGTATCGACTTTGCAGGCTGTAGCGGTTGAGGGATTTCGAGGGTAAAGAGCGGCAGGGCAGTGGGGAATGGGCAGTGGGCAGTGGTCGTTATGTGCGATGTGACCCAAAGCCCTCTGCTCCAAAGCACGGTGGTTGCGATCAACGGTCCCTTGCGAATACCCTCTCACCGGAGGATCGCCATGGCTCGCAAGAAGACCTGGAACGAGAAGCTGCACGATTCGAAAGACCTGCCCCGAGTCTTCGAGATCACAGGAGCACTGTCCAAGAAATGGGGCGAGGGAACCTGTGCGATCCCCGCACCGACCGAGATTGATCAACTGATGCGACAAGTTCGCAAAGGGAAGCTGATCACCATTCGCGAGCTGCGGCAGGCTGTGGCGGAGCGGCACGAGGCGACAATCGCCTGCCCCATCACGACGGGGATCTTTAGCTGGATCGCCGCCCATGCCGCCGTCGAGTCCGAGGAACAGGGGGCCAAACGAGTGACTCCGTGGTGGAGAACCCTCAAGACCGGCGGCGAACTGAACCCCAAGTTCCCCGGCGGCCCGCAGCGCCAGCAGGCCCTTCTGGAAGCGGAAGGACACACGATCGTGCAGCGCGGTCGGAAGCTGTTTGTCGAGAACTTGGAACCCCGCCTGGCACAGCTTGATCCGTCGAAGCTGGTTGAAACGCTGCCTGTCCATGAATAGTCCGACACCCCCACCACTGGTCGGGCGGTTGGCTCCCTCGCCGACGGGGGCGCAGCATGTCGGGAATGCGCGGACCTATTTGATCGCCTGGTTATCGCTGCGGTCGCGGGGTGGGCGCGTGATTCTGCGGATTGAGGATATCGATTCGCCGCGTGTGAAACCGTGGGCCACGCAGCAAGCGATTGATGACCTGCGCTGGCTGGGGCTCGATTGGGACGAGGGACCGGATCTGGGCGGGCGGCACGCACCGTACGTACAGACGGAGCGGGTGGAGAGATATCGAGAGGTGTTGAGGCGGTTGATTGAGGGGCAAGAGCCTTTTCTGGGAGGGGGCAGTACTCCGTGGGCAGGCACCCTCACCCCCGGCCCCTCTCCCGGGGGGAGAGGGGAGCAGGAGCAAGTTGAAGAGGCGCCGGGAAGTTGGGTTTATCCCTGTACCTGCACTCGGACCGACATTGCCGAAGCAGCGAGCGCTCCGCATCAGGGTCAGGAAGGGCCAATCTACCCCGGGACGTGCGCCGGGCGATCTCCTCGCGAGGCCGAGACGCTTTCGACCCCGTTCGCCTGGCGCTTCCGCACGCACGATCACACGCTGCAGCTGCACGATCTGTTCGCGGGGGATGTATGTTGCAACCCGGCCCGCGAGCTGGGGGACTTTGTCATCGGCAAGAAGGACGGCACGCCCGCCTACCAGCTGGCGGTCGTCGTTGATGACCACGAGATGGGAGTGACCGAAGTCTGCCGCGGCGATGACCTGCTGCCCAGTGCCTTTCGCCAAGTGGAAATCTACAACGCATTGGGCTGGCAGCCTCCGCGTTTCATGCATGTTCCCTTGGTCATTGGCCCCGATGGGAGGCGACTGGCCAAGCGGCATGGCGACACGCGGATCTCGCTGCTGCGTGAGAAGGGGATTCCCGCCGAGCGCCTGCTGGGCCTGCTTGCCTGGTCCTGCGGCTGGCAAGCGGACCGGAGCCCAACGACCATCGCTGAACTACTGCATCGCTACGACCCCAAAGCGATTCCTCGCGAGCCGTTTGTGATGACGGAGGAGTGTTGGGAGGAGGTTCTTGGTTGTTAGTTCTTGGTTCTTCGTTTCACAGAGCAGGGGGGGCGGGGCCATTCACTGCGCTGCTGACCCTGGCACCCGGCGTTTGGCACGTCGAGCAAGCTCGACGGCTAACGCGTGACTAGCTCAGCAGTTCCGGAATCGGTCGACCGTGGTCGACGATGGGAGTCGGGCGTCCCGTGAAGTCGCGGATCGGCGTCGTGTGGTCGATTCCCAGGTGGTGGTAGATCGTGGCCAGGAAGTCGCCGGGGCCGGCGTGGGCGGCGATGACGTCTTCGCCGCGCGGGTCGGTGGCTCCGATGACTCGACCGGGCGTGATCCCGCCGCCCGCCCAGATGTTTGAGAACGCCCGCGGCCAGTGGTCACGACCGGGCTGGACCGTTCCCGCCGGGGCACTGGCATCGCCCGCTCCCGTGCTGGGAGAGTGCTCGATCTTGGGAGTCCGACCGAACTCGCCAGTCACGACGACCAGCACTCGCTTGTCGAGGCCGCGCTCATAGATATCTTCGATCAAGGCCGAGACCGCCTGATCGTACGCTCCCGAGCGGAACTTCAGGGCGTCGAACACATGGTGATTGACGGCGTGGTCGTCCCAGTTGTTGACGCGTCCGCACAGTGGACCGCTCAGGCTGGTGGTTAGCACGTCCACGCCCGCCTCGATCAGCCGCCGGGCGAGCAGCAGTTGCTGGCCCCAGGTGTTGCGTCCATAGCGATCGCGGGTGCGGTCATCTTCTTTGGAGAGATCGAACGCCACTTTGGCCTGCGGATTGGTGAGCAGCGTCATCGCCTGCGTCTCGAATTCGTCGAGGGCGGCCAGCTCGCGCTGCTGATCGAACGTCCGCTCCAGCGTGTCGAGCGTCTGCCGCAGCGTCGAGCGGCGGCCATAACGGGCGACCTCGCCCATGTTCGTCAGGCCGATGTTCGGCACCGAGAAGTTGGGGTTGTTCGGATCTCCCGAGACCGTCAGCGGGTTGTATGCATCGCCCAGGTAGGCCGGCCCGTTGTACTCCAGCGGCGGGTTGATCCCGACATAGGCCGGCAGCGGCGAGGTCCGTGGACCCTGCTGAGCGCGCAGATAGTTCGTCACGCACATCCAGTCCGGCAGCTTGGGCTTGGGCTTGTCACGCGTGTCGGGGTCACCGGAGAGCAGCTGCATCGAGCCTGCCGGATGGCCGCCCGCAGTCTGGTGCATCGAGCGGAGCACGACGAACTTGTCGGCGATGGCCGCCTGCCGAGGGAGCAGTTCGGTGAACTGCAGCCCGGGGACCTTGGTGTCGATCACGCCAAACGGGCCGCGGTACTCGGCCGCAGCATTCGGCTTGGGGTCGTACGTGTCGATGTGCGAACAGCCGCCCGGCTTCCAGACCATGATGACGGCGGTCTTCTCGCGGCTGGTCTGCCCCGCCTCGGCCCGCATCTTCAAGATCCCAGGCAGGCTCAGGCTGACCATCCCCGCGAGGCCGGTTCGCATGAACCCGCGACGGCTTCCGATACCCCAGTCCCAGGGACCACCGCAAGGCGGGTTGTTGTGTGAGTGGTTCATTTTGCCTCCGCAGGTTGGACTCGGATGGTGATCGGTTCGGCCACAACGATATCGACGATGTCGCGCGGCTGGGCCACAGCTGTGGCTTGCTTGAGTTTCTCGGTCGCAGCAGCCAGTGCGGCCTGAGCCGCCTTCTGCTTCTCGGTGATCTCGGCCAGGGCCTTGTCGGCGGCGGCCTTCTGTTCGGGAGTGGCTGCCGCTCCGGCGGAGGCGGCCAGTTCCATCGCCTGCTTGACCTCGGTCTCGATGGCAGCGACGGCCTGCTCGGCTTTGACTTTGGCCTCTTCCGCAGCGGGCACAGCTTCCGGGTGGTGACGGTACTTGGTGACCGCCGGACCGTGGAAGGCTAGGACGTAATCGCCCGGAGCGCACTTGAGGGCAGCTGTGTCGATGGTCGCTTCGGCCTTGTCGCTCGAGAAGTTGATCTCCAGCGCGGGAACTGCTTCGAGACCGCAGCCGATCGCTCGCAAGGGAGTCGAGGCTCCCTGGAACTCGCTGCGGCGAGTGAGGGTAAACGGCACTGTCAGCTTCTGCCCGGCGACGACTTCCAGCATCGGAGCTGCGGGAGCGATCGTGATGGACGACTGGTCGACGCCACTGACTGAGACCGGGATGTCGGCAGTCAATCGCGGAGCCGGGATCTCTCCCCACGAGTCGAGGATCGGCCAAGCGACTGAAGCGACTCGGCAGGGGCGGGTGACCGGCTGGCCATCGAGCGTCGACTTGCCGACGAAGATTGCAAAAGCCAGTCCGGCAGGAGCGTCGGCCTTGGAGCTGATCAGCATCAGCCCGCGGTTCTTGCCAGCTCCGATCTTGATTCCGGTGGCAGTCACCCCCGGCGGGAGGTTGTCCATCGTCAGTTCGATCTCGCCATCAAAGCCATCGCGGCGGATGGCGATAACCTCCAGAGCCTGAGTCGCTCCGCCGCGCAGAGCGATCGGCTTCGAGACCGCGTTGCGATCTCCGTTCCGCAGCTCCTGGTGCAGTCCCCAGGCGACGAGGGCAAAGTCCGGAGCGGCGGGGCGAATGACAAGGCGATAGACGTTCTTGGGATCGTTCCGAGTCCCGCCAAACAGGTCGGTGATCTGGACTCGGTAGACCCCGTCGGCCTTGATCTCGATCTTGCCGAGAACATCGGACGATCCGGCATCGTACGGCGGGCCGTCGTAGGCGTAGCCGTTGCTGGAGACCTTGACCGGACTGGGAATGTCAGCCAGCTCGGCGACATCGGTCAGCGTTAGGGCTTCGGGAGTGCCAGTGACCTGCTGGACAATCACGTTCGGATCGGTCGGCAGCCCGAACCGCTCGGAGGCGACTTCCAGCCACCAGACCTCGCCGGCCTTGGCTTCGAACTGGAACAGGTCGACATCGGCAGCTGTGGCGAAAGCCCCCGAGATATCGCAGGGGAGCGTGATCTTCTGGACCTGAGCTGCGGTGTTGTTGGGTTCGACTTCGGCGAGTGCGGCCTGCTCCGGCAGCCCCGTTGGCGGCCACGAGAAGGCACTTACCTTCCTGGTCGCGGGCTGCCGGACAGCCAGGGCATCAGCGGCCAGTTCTCGCAGGGCCAGACGGTAGTAGTAAGCAGCTCCGCCCTGAAACGTCAGTTCGTGGATCTTGATGATGTACTTGCCATCTTCCGGCAACGTGTAGTCGAGGGCACCGGTGCGGCGCTCGACGACCAGATCGCGGCCCAGCGCATCGCCGATCACAACGACCGCTTCGAGCTTCGAGTCGATCCCGCGCGAGGCGACATCGACGAAGACTCGCTGACCCTTCTTGCCGGTGAAGGAATAATGATCCGCCGAGCGACCGCTCATGACCGCATTCACGATCGAGTTCAGCGGCAGCTCCATCGCGTTCGCGACGGTCGTGTTCCCAGCCTTCTGCATCAACTCCGGCAGATTGTTGACTGAGAAAATGCGGGCTGACGACAGCCCCAGCCGGGTCCGGATGCGAGTCTCGTAGACGCCGACGGGACAGTCCGGAGCGATCGTGACCGTGTACTGATTCGGAATCGGCTGGCCGTTGGCATCCAGCTTGGGAATGGCTGTCAGGTGCGGGTCCGAGAACAGGATCTCGCCTGCGTTGTCGAGTTCCTCGCCGGTGATCGTGATGTCGACCTGAGTGCCGACCTGGCCACCCATCGGGGTGGTGGTCAGCAGACGCGGGGTCGGGAGGCCGACGGACTGGGCCTGGACGACTGACGAACAAAACACAGCCAGAGCCAGGATGCAAACCCCGACAGGGGTTTGAGAACATAGCCGGTGGTGGAGCGCAGCGATACCACCGGGCTGGCGCGGCCAGGACTGCATGGCATCCCGGAGGGATGCGAGGAACTGGAGTCTCGTCATTCGAACCTCTCTCGCATCCCTCCGGGATGCATTCGACTGTTGGATGTCGTGAACCGGTGGTATCACTGCGCTCCACCACCGGCTATGTTCTGACATCCCTTCAGGATGTCGTATGGACGGAAGAATTCTGACGAACTCTGCTGCGTGTCAGTGGTTGAACAGGAACTCCTTCGTGTTCACCAAGGCCCAGATCAGATCCTGAAAGTTCTCGCGGGCCGCCTGCTGCGGGTCGAGGGGCTTTCCCTCGGCATTCAGCTTCGGCTCGGCGAGGAACTCCAGGCTGGCTTTCAGCTCATCCGACCGCGGTTCTCGTGAGAACGCAGCCAGATATAGCTCGCGGACCTTGACCTCCGCGGGTTTGTCCTCCTTGGCCAATCGTTCCGCCCGTCCGGCTCCGTGGGCCAGCTTCCCCTTGAGTTCGCCAGAGTTCACCAGGTACAGGCTCTGCGCCAGGCTCGAACTCTGCACGCGCTCGCACTCGCAGACGCTTTCGGCCTCCGGCCGTCCGAACACTCGCAGGAACTGCGTCGAGCGGTTGTAGCTGTTGTCGGGCAGGGCCACAGCCCGCGTTCCCGGCGGCAGATTGGCGAAGTCGGTCTGCGTCCCCGCGACTCGATCGATGGCATCCAGCAGCACTTCCGCCTGCAGCCGCCGCGGGTAATAGCGCGAGTAGTTCTGCCGGTCGGCGATGTTGTACTGATTGGGGGTCGCGCTGAGCTGGTAAGCGTTCGATTGTGTGATGACCCGGACCAGCCCCTTCAGGTCAAACTTGCTGTCGATGAAGTGCTTCTCAAGCGCCGCCAGCAGTTCGGGATTAGTCGGCGGGTTGGTGTCGCGGATGTCGTCTTCGGGCTCGACCAGGCCGCGTTGCAGGAAGTGCTTCCAGTACCGGTTCACGAGCGACTTAGCGAAGTAAGCGTTGCTGGGCGAACTCATCCAGTCGGCCAGCTTCAGACGGGGGTCCTCGTCGGGAGCAATCGGTGGAATCATATCTCCCAACGCTGCCGGTTTGAGGGCCAACCCCGTCTTGATATTGGCCGCTTGAGCGACTCCTCGCTTGTGAAAGATCAAGTCCTCCCCGCGCGTGGCGGAGGGCTTGCGGCCGACCTGACTGAAGAACGCCGCGAGCGAGTAATAGTCGTCCTGGCTCCAGCGCTCGAACGGATGATGGTGGCACTGGGCACAGTTCATCCGGACTCCCAGAAACAGCTGGGCCACATCTTCGAGTTGTTGCTTGGGCTCTTTGACTCGCTTATACCACGCTACCGGAGGATTGCCGATCACGGTCCCGGTCGCAGCCAGCAGCTCGCGAACCAGTTGATCGTACGGCTTATTGGCGAGCAACGAATCACGCACCCAGGCGTGGAACGCGAAGTTCGAGACCGTATCGCTGGCATCATCCCGCCGGTTCTTCAGCAGGGCGGTCCACTTGTTGGCGAAGAAGTCGGCATATTCGGGGCTCTTGAGCAGTTCATCGATAACCAGATCGCGTTTGTTGGGCTCGGTATTGCTGAGGAATCGTGTGGTTTCTTCTTCGGTCGGTAGCCGACCCGCGATGTCCAGCGACACTCGCCGCAAGAAAGTCGTGTCATCGCAGACCGGAGAAGGCGGAATCCCCAACTCTTTGAGGTTCGCAAAGACCAGATCATCGATGAAATTCTTCGAAGCAGGCAACTGCTCGATCGGGGCCCCCAACGGGACGGCGATGCTGAAGACCGAAACCTTTCCTTGGAACCGAACCATCACCCCGGTCTTGCCCGAGATGTCCTGGATCGTCACGAGTCCCTGGTCGTCGACGACGGCCATTGAAGTGTCGTTTGACTCGAAGAGGGCCATCTTCGTGACGTCGCGACTGGTTCCGTCCGAGTAGGTCGCCGTCGCGGTCAGCTGCTGCTGCGTCTTGCGAGCGACGGTCCCGCGCTGCGGCTGGACGGAAAACGAGACGATCTTCGGAGTATCCGGTCGGTCGTGGCTGGCTCCTTGGCGAATCCACTCGCGAAGGATTGCGTAGCCCTCGCTGTTCACGGGGAGCCGGACTCCGCCGCCATGCGGCAGCTGTCCGGACCCCTTCAGCAGAATCAGGCTGCGATCGGGCGTCGATGTCGAGATCCGCCGCCCTCGGTCCGATTTGGTCAGCTGTTCGAAGTCGTCCTGCGGCTCAAACCCCAGCAGCGAGAGCTGAAACCCGTTCTTGCCGCCATTGGCCTTGGCGTGGCAGGCTCCGATATTGCAACCGGCCTTGGTCATCACCGGAATGACATCGTTGACGAAACTAACGGGACGCTCAACCGGTTCCGCAGCTTGCAGTTGCAGACTTAGAATCATCCCCCAGACGCCCTGCCAGACTGCCGGCACAAATCGCGGAAGGTCGGGGAACGTCATGGTGAATCCAGGCGGGACGCAAAAACGAGACCTGCTCCCACCGGGAGTGGTTTCGCCTCCGCAAACACATCAGTCAACTCTAATGGATTATCGACACCCTTGGCAAGAAACCTCCCGGAAAGTCCGGAAAGTGACACACGATCCTGCGATCACGCGTCTCCCGTCTCTGTGACAACAGGATCCGGAGGGCGAATCGCCGTTCACCCTGACGCCTGCCCCGGTGGCTCGATAAACTTGTTTCGATACCGGGACGAGGCCTCCAATGGTTGGCAGCTTTCGCAAACGCAGTTCGTTTCACTTTCCGATCACGTTGAGCGCATCGCTGATGGCGCTCAATGTGACGCTGATGATCTGCTGGATCGTGGTTCTGGCACGTGGGTCCAGCTGGACAGCCCTGACGATCGGCGTTGTGCTGTTCACGTTGATTCTGGTCGGGATGTCGCTGTGGCTGGTGCTGACTCTCAAAGAGATCGCCCTCAACAACCGGCAGGCGAACTTTGTCGACAGCGTCACCCATGAACTCAAGTCCCCCATCGCGGCGCTCCAGCTGTCACTCGAAACCGTGCGCATGCGACAGCTGACCACGGAGCAGCGCGATCAGTTCTACGGCACGATGGAGCGGGAGCTGCATCGGCTCGATCAGCTCATCAATCAGCTGCTGGAGGTCGGTCGCCTCGACGCGATCGGCGAGAACGAAATCGAGGAAGAGATCGAGCTTGAGCCACTGCTGCGGGAATGTGCAGCTGCGGCGTGCACGAATCAAAAGACGCGGTTCTCCGAGGTCTTCACGCTGAAGATCCCCCCGATCCGGATCAAGGCCCGGCGGATCGTGCTGAGAATGATCTTCGCGAACCTGCTCGACAACGCGGTGAAGTACGGAGGCGACCCGGCAAAGGTCGACGTGATTGCCTTGCTGGGAACCGGAGGGCGAGCTCACGTGCGGGTCTCGAACAACGGGGCCGGGGTGCCGTACGAGGACCGTAAGAAGGTGTTTCAGATCTTCTACCGCGGCGGCAGCGAGCTGCAACGACGTACCAAGGGCACCGGGCTCGGCCTGTACATTGTGTCGACGCTGGTGCGAAAGCTGAAAGGGCGGATCGGCATTGAGGATCGGGACGATGCCCAGCCAGGGTGTGTGTTCGCGGTTGACCTGCCGGGAGTGGTCCTGCCGAAAGGGGATTCCGCGATGGCAAGCGAGATTGCCGATGTCTAATTCTGTAGATATACACTTCGACCGATTCTTCCCTGGGAGGACCCCATGAGCCACTCCTCACTTTCGCGGCGGCAGTTCTGTTCCGTGTCAGCGACCGTTCTATTGACAGCCGCTGGCTGCCAAGACCAACCGCAAGTCACTCCTCCTGCTCCACTCCCTGAACCAGGAACAAGCATGTCTGATCTCGTCTTGCAGTATGAATCCGCAGTGGCACGAGTCCGAAAAGTGTTTGAAGCACCGTCATTTCTGGTGCCTTCGGGGACAGCCCCGAAATTTGTTCGAAAGGTCATCACAGACGAGACAGAAGCCGTCAACACGGCACAAGCCGAACGCAATGACCCCACCTTGGGTTGGGAGAGTTGGAACGAAGCCGAAGAGGACGTGAGTGGGCAAATTAATGAAGTCATGTTTGCTCACCCAGATCGACTCAAGATCAGTACTCGGAAGTTTCAAGATGGAGATGTCCTGCGCGGCGAGATTCGCAAACGTGTCGAATCGATTGTTCCCAAGCGGCAGATTCCAGTGAAACTCGAAGATGCCGATCCGTACGAGTTAGACTTAATGGAATGGGTTGTTGGTTCGGTGGAGTTCGATCTGACCAACATTTTGCTGACGGGCCTCACCTATCAGGTCACCGGATTTCCGAAGCGATTCATCGACGAACTGATAGAGATCTAGGAGTCGGGCCGCGTGCCATGCGGTTGGGAAGGCCACGGTGAACAAGGCGGCTTCATTGTGTTGGAAACCAATTGGGGCAAGAAGTGAGTGACCGCAAGCGCATCCTGATCGTCGAGGACGAAGAGTCGATCGCCACCGGCCTGAAGTTCAACTTCGAGCAGGAGGGGTACTCCCCGACCGTGGTCGGCGATGGACGCTCGGCGCTCGCCCACTTTGCCGAAGGCGGCGAAGGGGCCGACTTGATCGTGCTCGACCTGATGCTTCCTGGAATGAGCGGCTATGAGATCTGCCGGGCGATCCGTGAAAACGACCCACGCGTGCCGATCATGGTGCTCAGTGCCCGAACCCTCAGCGAGGATCGCTCGCACGCGTTCGATTGCGGCGCCGATCAGTACATGACCAAGCCGTTTGCCTTGCCGGAACTGCTCAGCCGTGTGCGGAACCTGCTCGAACGCAATAATCGGCTGGGGGTCGGCGGCGAACTTCAGCGTCCATCGATTGAGAGCTTCAAGTTCCGAGATGTTGAGGTCGACTTCCGGACATTCGAGCTGCGGCGGGGCGATCAGGTTCACCGCCTGACCACGATGGAGATGCAGCTGCTGAAGTTCTTCATCGAGCACGAAGGGGAAGTGCTGTCGCGGACCCGCATCTTGAAGGTCGTCTGGGACCAGAGTGCCGAAGTGACGACGCGCACGATCGACAACTTCGTGATGCGGCTGAGAAAATACATTGAGAACGATCACGCGGCCCCGCGGCATCTGGTCTCGGTACGGGGTACCGGTTATCGGTTTGTGGCGGACCCGGATGCTGCAACTGCCGTCGCATACGACGAATACGACACGTGACTCAGCGGTGACACGGCGTGACGCCGGATTGACCCAAGTTTGAATTCATCGTGACTGATGTTCGCCGAATAGAGAGATAGAGTCATTGCGTCGCTGGTCCCGGAATGTCCGGGATGGCGACGGATCGACTTCTCTTTCGGAGAACTGACATGTCGACTTTCACTGAGAACGCTCAGCAACATGAGGCACGGGCCGAGTGGCGACACACCAAGGCCGAAGAGCGCGAGCTGTTGCTGTCGACCTTCGGCCGCCAGAACCTGCACTGGGGCAATGTCGACTGGGTGATCGTGGGCTGGATGGCAGCCATGCATCTGGGAGCCTTCGCGGCGTTGGCGGGACTGTTTGTTCCGGAGTGGCGTAGCGCCACCTTCAGCTGGCCGGCGCTGGGCGTGATGGTCTTCCTGCACTGGCTGACCTGCAGCTTCGGGGTCTGTCTGACGATGCACCGGTATCTGAGCCATCGCTCGCTGAAGCTGCGGAATCCCGCGAAGTTCCTGGGCCTGCTCAGTGCCACGATCGCGGGTGAGGGCACTCCGCTGCACTGGTCGGCGGTCCATCGCATTCATCATCAGAAGTCGGATCAGCCCGGCGACCCACACTCGCCCAACGAAGGCAACTGGTGGTCGCACATCCTGTGGACCTTCACCGGCCGGGACACGCGACTGAGGCCCGTGATGTATGCCCACTTCGTCCCCGACCTGGCACAGGACCGGATGATGTGGTTCTTTGAGAAGTCGTTCATGGCGATTCTGGTTGGAACGGGGATCCTGCTCTATGTAATCGGGGGGTTGCCGATGCTGCTGTGGGGGATGTGCGTGAGGATGGTCTTCGCGTATCACAGCACCTGGATGATCAACTCGGTAACCCACATGTGGGGTTACCGCAGCTACGAAACGACCGACAGGTCGCGTAACCTGTGGTGGGTCTCGATACTGGCCTATGGAGAGGGGTGGCACAACAACCACCACGCGTTTCCCCGGCTGGCGCGGTCCGGGTTCCGCTGGTGGGAGTTCGACCCGACCTGGCTGTTGATCGCATTCTTGAGAGCGATCGGTCAGGCCTACGATGTGGACGACCGGCGACCGGAAGACCTGCCGGTGTCAAAGGCTGCCGACCCACTGAAGCTGCTGCAGACCGGCAAGGCTCGACCGATTCCGCCTGTCAAAGCTGTCTGATTGTGCCGAAGAGTTGATCAGCAAGTTGAAGCCGCGCGAAGAGAATTCGAACTCTTCTCGCGGCTTCTGCAACTCCTGAAGGCTCGCAAGTCATTCATACAAAGAGACTTGCGGCTGATGACAATGCTGTGACACTTTCAGACGGCATTTTGACAAAAGTTTGAACTCCTCCTGACAGACAGACACCGAAACTTACTCTAGAGTCCCGCCGCCTCAGCGCACCGAATCCACGGATGCTGAGGCCGAATTCACACCCACTTCGGAGCATGCATGTCGCCCGTTCCTGCCCATTCCACCAAGACCACTCCCCCTGCAACTGACCGCAGTGAGTGGCGCAAGACGAAAACGGAAGAGCGTGAACTGCTGCTTTCGACGTTTGGCCGCGACAATCTGCGTTGGAACAACGTGGACTGGAATGTCGTGGGCTGGATGACGTTGATGCACGCGGGAGCTCTTGCGGCCCCGTTCTACTTCAGCTGGTCGGCACTCGGCGTGGCTGTGGTGTTGCACTGGTTGACCTGCAGCATCGGCATCTGCCTGACGATGCATCGGTACCTGAGCCATCGGTCGCTCAAGCTCAAGGCCCCGGCCAAGATGTTTGGGCTGATGTGTGCAACGGTCGCGGGCGAAGGGACTCCACTGCACTGGTCGGCGGTCCACCGCATCCACCATTCGAAGTCCGATCAGGAAGGGGACCCGCACTCTCCGAACGAAGGCGACTGGTGGTCGCACATTCTGTGGACCTTTGTCGGGCGCGATTCCCGCCTGCACCCCACGATGTACAAGCACTTCGTTCCGGACCTGGTCCAGGACAAGATGCTGTGGTTCTTTGAAAAGGCGTTCTTGCCCGTCCTGTTTGGAACCGCAGGGCTGTTGTTCCTGGTCGGTTACGTCGCGTCGTCGCAACACTTCTATGGTGGCATGTCGATGTTGCTATGGGGGATGTGCGTCCGGATGGTGTTCGCGTATCACAGTACCTGGTTTGTGAACTCGGCAACACACATGTGGGGTTACCGGACCTACGAAACGGCGGATCGCTCCCGCAACCTGTGGTGGGTGGCTGTGGCTGCTTACGGCGAAGGCTGGCACAACAATCACCACGCCTACCCGCGTCTGGCTCGGGCCGGTCACCAGTGGTGGGAAGTCGATCCGACCTGGATGGCGATTAAGTTCCTGCGCCTGATCGGTCAGGCCTACGATGTCGATGATCGTTTGCCGCAGGATCTGCATTCGACCAAGTCGACGAACCCGCTGGAACTCCTGCAAGGCAAGCCCCAGGGTGTCCCGCCGGTTGAAGCGGCCTAGCTCGCTGTGACTTCCTGAATTCTTCGGCAGCCCCGTTTCACAACGGGGCTGTTTTCGTATTGACTCTGTGGTGGCGCATCAGTTCCTCAGTCCGCTAACATTCTCTCTCGCAGTTTTCACCAGCAGGTCGAAGCTGCGAACTCAACCTGGAGTCCGCCCATGAGAAAGCTGCCGACCAATCTGGCCCTGTGCGTGCTGCTGCTGATCGCCGCACAGCTCACAGCTCAAGCGGAATCATTTGTCTTCGTGAGCCTGTTGCAGCAGCGAAAGATCGTCACATTCCACAGGAACTCTGAAACAGGAGAACTGGAACGGCGGGCAGCGACCGATTGCCCCGCCGAACCGGCTTTCCTCGCGGCTGCGGAAGATGGCCGAACCCTGTTCGCCTCGTTACGGAGTTCCGGGCAGCTCGCGGCATTTCGGGTCGATCCTTCCAGCGGACAGTTGAGCCTGATCAATGTCGTCGAAGGGGGTGAGGATCCCGCGTTTCTGATTTCTGACCGGAGTGGGAGATTCCTGCTGACTGCGTATTACGTCAGTGACAAAGTGACCGTTCATCGGGTCGCGTCGGACGGGCGACTGTCTGACACTCCAGTGCAATCGATTGCGACCGCCGATAACGCCCATGGAATCGCGATCGATGCCGAGAATCGATCGGTCTACGTCTCGCATACGGGGGCCAATCGAGTCGATCAGTTTCGATTCGATCCGGAACAGGGGCGATTGACTCCTCTTGACCCGCCGTTCGTTGCCGCGAAGGCTGGCCAGAATCCCCGTCACATTGTCCTGCACCCCTCAAACTGCTGGGCCTACTGCAGCAACGAAGCGGGAGGCAGCGCCGAAGACGGCGCGTCCATGTACACCCGCGATGACGAGATGCGATTGACTCAACTGCAGTCGATCTCTTCGCTCCCGGAGGGGTTCGACGCCCTTCAGAACTCGACATCGCGCTGTCTCATGACTCCCGATGGAAAGTTTCTGTACGTCGCGAATCGAGGACACAACAGCATTGCTGGCTTCTCGATCGATCCGCAGTCCGGTCAGCTGACGCGCGTCTGTATGATTCCGACCGAGGCTGTGCCCCGCTCCTTCGCAATCACCCGTGACGGTCGCCATCTCTACGCGGCGGGAGAATCCAGCGGCCATGTCACAGCGTACCGGATCGCGAACAGTGCCCAATTGGAGTCGATTCACCGAGTGGAGTCCGGACCGATCTCCTGGGCGGTGGTCGCTGTTGAGACACAGCCGTAAATGGCCCGGGACCCGGCGGAGACTTGACCAGTCCAGGCAGGTCGAACAGTTTGAAACGGTCGTCCTGTTGAGTTCTTGTACTCACAGAAGCAGGATCGTCCGGAAGGGGCTTTCCTTCGATCGCCTGGGAGGTGTATAGTTCTCTGAGTGACTGGCGACCCCTCTTTCGCTGGCTCGGGGCAGAACAGACATGACAACCACCAGTTCGCGATCCTTGCGACTGAAATTCCACACCGACGCCTATCGGTTCGTCTTCGAAGCCCTCCAGCTGGCGCAGGAGCGGCTGAAGCGGACGGCTCAGGATGCCGACGACGAGTCCGCGCACATCAGCGGTCCGGAACTCCTGGAAGGGGTTCGGGTGCTGGGGCTCAAGAAGTTCGGGCTGCTGGCCAAGACCGTTTTCAACTACTGGGGCGTCAAGACCACCGACGACTTTGGTCGGATTGTGTTTGAGCTGATCGAACGCGGCGAGATGCGGAAGACCGATCGCGATCAGTTGACCGATTTCTTTGACGTGTACCGCTTCGAGCAGGCTCTGGTGAACGACTACGTGATCGATACCGATGTCGCGTTCAAGCGTGCCCTGCCCCCCAAGCCGGCCAGCGGCGAGGCGTAGTTCGTCCGGCAGTTTGTTTCAGTCGACTGACTCAACGACCGCCGACTGCCCCTCAAACTCGACACGGTCTCCCACCGCCATCTGGCGCCGCCGCCGCGTGTCGACTTCTCCGTTCACTTTGACCAGCCCCTGCTGAATGGTGAACTTTGCCTGACCACCCGTTCCGACCCACCCCTGCAGCTTCATGAACTGGTCGAGGGTGAGCTTACGATCTTTGTCCGCGCGAGTCGGGGGACTCGCCGTGATGGCAATCGGCGTCACTTTTGCCGAACTCAGCGCTGTGACCAGGGCGGCGACTTCGCTGGAAGCCACCGAGCCGGCACGCGCACCCGCCACGCACGCAGCCCCTCGGACTGCAATGATGTCCGGTCCGGCCGACAGCAAGACTGGCAGATCGGCCAGGACGATCTGCCCCGCTAGTGCGACTTGCAGCTGGTGAAAGTGGGCGCGCTCGATCAACTCTCGCAGCTGAGGCAATGGCAGCAGATCGATCAGGCGCTGGCCTCCCTTTCCAAAAGTGTCGATCAGAAAGACACGGCAACCGTCTTCGATGGCGGCGAGCAGAACTTCCTTCACAGACGGAGCAGCAGCTTGCTCCGCATCGGCGTAAGCGACAGCCACCCATTCGAGCGGTCGCCCGCGCAGGACATCGAACTCGGCCCGCACCTGTTTCCAGATCGCCCGCCAGTGGGGCTCATTGGCCATTCCCGCCAGTCCGAGCTTGGCGTACTGCAGGTGCGGCGGCAGAGCGGGCATCGGCTGGGATTGCCAATCTGCGAGTTCACCCAGCGCGGCGCTCAGCGGAACCGTCGATGAGGCCCGCGCAGTCGCGGCAATCTGATACTGTTCCAGCAATGGAGCCATTCCCAACGGACCGTGTGCGGGCTCCTTGACATCGATGATCGCCGCTCCCCCGGCCAGGGCATCCAGCGCTTCCTGGGGGGTACGGACGCTCACCAGCAGTCGCGGAGATTGGGCAGCAGAGGCGGGATGCGAGGCAGTTTCAGTGGACAACGGCAGACCTGTTCGAGGGATGTGAGTCACACAGATTACTCGACCCGCAGCCAGGCTGCACGCGGTCGGTCCAGCGCGGGCCAGTCTGCGAATCTGCCGGAGCGAGGCGGCAAGGCTCCCGCTGAGCCGCAGGAGGACGGTCGAATTTATCGTGCGGCTCGGCAGGAGCCTCGCCCTCCCGAAAGACTTACCCGTACATGCGAGCCAGGTCGCGGATGTAGTCGAGGGCTTCCTCAACATCGGGCACCGGCACTCCGCGCACGCGTCCCGCCTTGTCGCAGCGAGAGAGCAGTTCCAGTTCCTCAAAGTCCGGATGCTCTCGCAGGCGGCGATTCGATCTGGCCCCGATCGACCCGTCCCGCAGCTTGTGGGCCTCCATGTGGTGCTCGATCAGCCAGACGGTCCGCTCGGTGATGAACCCCTGCAGGGCTTCGAGACCAGCCTTCACGTGTTCCTGCTTGTCGATCGCCTTGCCGACATCGTGGAGCAGCGCAGCCAGCAGGAACTCTTCGTCGTAGGGGAGCTCTTCCCGGGCCAGGTCAAACACCTGCAGGCTGTGATAGAGCGCATCTCCCTCGGGGTGATATTGCCGCGACTGCGTGACCGCCGCCAGCGGGACCAGCAGCGAGCGGTAGACCGTGAACCGGTCGATCTCTTCCCCCGTAGGCGGCACGAATTCGAGCGGCTCGTCCGGGTACTCCGCCTGCAGCAGCTGTTCGAGCTGGCTGATCGAGGCCCGCTCAATCGGCTGACCAGTGATCGAGCTGCGAAAGACGAGCCGGGACTTCTCGGGAGAGTAGAGCGTCAGTTCGAACTCGAATCGTCCCTGAATGTGGATATGCGTAAAGACGCGCTCTTCGCCGTGCTTGCGGACCATCTTGTGCTCGACATCGTAGAGCTGCCCGGTCGAGTCGAGGGCTCCCGCGACAGCTTCGAGCGACGCGGAGAAGACATGGATGTCGATATCGCTGCCGCTGCGGATATGCCCCGTCAGCGTGCTGCCGATCAGGCGGGGGCGAAAGTTCTTGAGCAGCCGCATGAGTCCCAAGGCCGCCAGCCGCATTTCGCGGAGGTTCTTCTGCCGGTCCGGTCCCTCGTACAGGGCAGCGAACCGCTGGATCTCGTCACGGATTTCGGCGTTCGAGGGCAGATCGCGGGGCTTGACCCAGCCGCCGCAGATCTTGCGGGCGGCCTTCATCTTCGCCCGGTAATACTCGGATTCCCGGCGCGAGTACATCAGCCGGGCCGCCTCAAAAATGATCCGCCGCCGCAGTTTGTCGTTGTTCATGGTCCTCGGGGACGTGGCCCCGGGATGAGAGAACAGAGATTTGGTCGAGTGGGGGACACTCGTCCGATTCGTGTGGTTCGCAGTATACCAGAATCGCTTCGCAAGGGGCGCACCGACGGTATCCAGGGGAGATTGTCCGGGTGATCCGCTGACCAGACGCCTTCGGAGAGGCACCGGTCTATTCCGGATGTATCGATCCGGCAAAACGTTCCAGCGCGATTTCGCCGACTTTTCGTATTCCAGGGAACATACCAGCGGGTTGCCGCGTCGAGTATGATGTTGGGCAGGTTCCCGACCGGTCCCGGTGCGCACTGAGCGATCCGATCTGACCGCGGCCCCGGCAGTCGACGAGAGGGGTTTCCCAATGTCGTCCACACTGAAGTCTCCCGCATCCGGCGACGGCGGTCGCCAGTATGTCGGCTTTGAGGAGTACATCGAGTACCAGCTCCGCGTGGCCCGCAAAGGGATTCACGGGGCCGACTTGCTGTCGGGAATCGTGGGCCTGCTGCTGCTCGTGGCTGGATACTTGTTCGTTTTCGCAGTGACGGACCACTGGGTCGTGCGCGGAGGCTGGGGCATTGGAGCCCGTTACGTCTGGTGGGGCCTGTTCCTGGCCGGAGTCGGTTATTGGACCTGGACACGCATCTTTCGTCCCTGGTCACAGCGCGTGACCCAGCTGTATGCCGCGTCTCAGCTCGAGCAGGCCCATCCGGAGCTGAAGAGTAACCTGCTGACGCTGATCGACCTGCAGCAGGCCGGGCGGCCAGTGTCTCCGGTCATTATCGAGTCGATGGAACGCCGGGCGGCGACGAATCTGCAGCAGGTGAATGTCGATGACGCGGTCGACCGTCGGCCATTGACCCACTTGTCGTACGCTCTGCTGGCGATGGTGGTGGTACTGTGCATCTACACCTTGGCCAGCCCCAAGAGTCTGATGTCGTCGGCCTGGCGAGCCCTGTTCCCGATGTCGAACGTGGCTGCGGGGACACGGACGACGATTCTGGAAGTGCTGCCGGGCGACACGACGCTGCTGTCGCACTCCAAGCCCGAGATCACCACAGTCCTGAGCGGCGCGATTCCCGAAGAGGTACGCGTTGTCTTCTCGACGGCGGACCGGAAAATTGTCGACGAAATCGTCCAGCTGCAGGACACCGAAGAGGGGATTCATCGCTTTCGCGGTCGTCTGATCGGCGAAGGCGGCGATGGGCTGCTGCAGAACATGACCTATCGAGTCGAAGCGGGTGATGCCGTATCGCCGACGTATTCGATCACGGTTCGACAGCCGCCGACTGCGACGGTCAACGAAGTCGTCTACGACTACCCGACCTACATGGGGATCGATGACCGGACTCAGGCCGACTCGGCGATTGATGCCTGGGAAGGCACGAACGTTACCATCAAGGCCCAAGCCAACGTCCCGATCGACAGTGCGAATATCCAGTTCTTCGACACCGATGACACCACGCAGCGGGGAGTCGAACTCCCGATGCAGGTGAAGGACGGCGTGAACCTGACGTTCACGCAACAGCTGAAGTTCCGCCCCGATGGAACCTTCCCTCGGTTCTATCGGATTGAGCCGGTTCGAGGAGCGGAACGCGGTATCGGGATGACACTGCACACCCAGCGGATTCGCCCGGACCTGTCTCCGAAGATCGAGGTGCTCTATCCGCAGGGCGACCTGGAGCTGCCCGCCAACGCGACGCTGCCGGTCGCCTACGAGGCGAGCGATCCGGACTTCATGCTGAAGTCGGTCGTGATGAAGTTCGAGAAGGATGGCGAGCTGTTGCCCCGGCAGGAGATTCTGTTCGACTCGCCCCCGCTGGCACCGAAGACCAAGGGGAAGCACTCGCTGGCGATGAAGCCGTTCGGTCTCGAGCCGGGGCAGACCCTCGTGTTGTGGCTGGAGGCCAAAGACAATTTTGAGCCGTTCGCCGATCGTGTCAGCAACCTGACTCGCTCGCCGAAGATCACAATCACGATCACTGCTCCCGTTGATCCGCAGGCCGCCGCCGATCAGCAGGAGCGACAGGAACAGGCTGCAGACCAGAAGCTGGAGCAGTCAGATCCGATGGAGAACGCGGCGCAGCCGGACGGTCAGCCTCAGGAGCCGATGCCGGAGAA
The DNA here is from genome assembly GCA_044337025.1 of Planctomycetaceae bacterium. Classification (GTDB taxonomy): domain Bacteria; phylum Planctomycetota; class Planctomycetia; order Planctomycetales; family Planctomycetaceae; genus TH-plancto1. The sequence goes on along the minus strand of JBIIOI010000075.1, from coordinate 722 downwards.
TCCAGAGCAACCGATTCCGGATCAGCCGAAGCAGGATGATCCGATGGCTGAAGGGCAGCCTCCGATGCCACAGGACGGGGCGCCTCAGCAGGAACCGATGGCCGGACAGCCCAACCAGGGTGAGCCACAACAAGGCGATCCTCAACAGGGTCAGCCACAGGGGGCCGACGGACAAAACGGGCAGCCTCAAGGCAAGCCCCAGAACGGCCAGAAGCAGAAAACCGGCGGACAGAAGGGGCCCCAGACCGGGCAACCACAAACCGGCGAGGACCAGACCGGAGAACCGCAATCCGGACAGCCTCAGCCCAATGGCGGTCAGAAGACCGGCAATTCCGCCAAGTCGCAGCCTCAATCCGGCCAGCCTCAGTCCAATTCGTCGGAGAGCGAAACGGGTGATTCGGGTACGAGTGAGCCGAACAAGGGAGATCAACCCGGAAAGCCCGAACCGAATCCCAAGACTGGGCGGAAGAACGGCAACAAGCCCCAGCCTCCCAAGGAGAAAGCTGCGCCGGATGACCTGATCCGCAGGATTCAGGAACGCAACAAGCCGAACGAGTCGAATCCCGAGAGCAATCCGGAGGAGAAGACCGGCACCGAGAAGACCGGCACCGAGAAGACCGGCACCGAGAAGACCGGCACCGAGAAGACCGGCACCGAGAAGACCGGCACCGAGAAGACCGGCACCGAGAAGACCGGCACCGAGAAGACCGGCACCGAGAAGA
>JBIIOI010000122.1:0-7203 GCA_044337025.1 Planctomycetaceae bacterium | reverse complement strand
CGTTGTTCCAAGGCCTCGTTCATGCCGCCTGCATGGTCATCGTGCTCAGACGGTTGTAGAAAACGACCATCCGGCGGCGACCCGCTTGAAAGCCCTGCAAACAGGTTTTGAAACCGGCTCTAGCCACCCCTTCCGACCAAACGCAAGAATTGCATGCAGGCCACCGAGAAAGGGCAATATGGCCCGCCAAGTAGCGCAAGGCTATTTCCACACGTCTGCGATCGCCTCGCCGTTCGTCGTCAGCACCTGAATCTCGTGAGCCCGGTGCGGCCCGGTATAGGTCCAGACCAGTTTCTTTTCCGGCGTGACCTCGAACACTTTGATCGATCCCTGCGAGCCGTAGCTGGCGATGACGGTGTTTCCGTTCGGGAGTCGCTGGCCGCCGCAGGGGTCGGCGAATGGTTTTTCGTTCGGGAAGTCGGCGTTGCTGACCTGCCAGACCGCTTTCCCGTCGCGGTCGAACTCCACGGTCTTGTTGCCGTGCGTCAGGTTGACCACCACGTTGCCGCTGGCGAGTTCAATCGCCGTGAACGGCCAGTTCTCAGCCGGGCGGCCTCCCAATGCCTCCAAGTCCGTCTTGATCGAACGGACCACCTCGCCGCTGGGACGATATTCTTTCACCTGAAACGCCAGCAGATGCGGGACGAGGTAGTTCCCATTCGCCAGCTTACGGGCCATGCGGGTCTGCATGTGAGCGTTGTCGGTCTCAGGCTGCAGCGGGCAGTCAACGGCGATCGTCCCATCGGCGTTCACTTCCAATAGCCGCGGCTTGGGCCCCAGTTCCGTGATCAGCGTGCGTCCACTGGCCAGCCGCTGCACCGTGCCGATCTCCTTGTTCTCCGGTGAGAGCTTGTAAGTAAAGATCACCTGCTTCTCGCGCGTGAACTCTTTCACTTCATCCGACCAGGCGATCAGCACGTTGCCACTGGGCAGGACATACCCGTCGCGAGCCCCCGGCCGGCCCGAGTTCCAGACCTCGGCGTTGTCTTCGCCGATGATCCCGGTAAACGTGGGACCCGCGACAAAGAACGAGTGCCGAATCTCTTCGGCAGTTGCGAAAGCCGTCATGGAAAACAGCAGGACAATTGTCAGGACCATGCGCATGGAAATCTCCGAAGGGGCGGGTAGCGCGATTATGCCTGAACGCGGCGCAAATTGGAAAACCGCAAAGAATCTCCGACTGGTTGCGTCAGCTGCGGGCACTAAAGTTCGGGGAGATCCGCGCGGATTCGGGAGTTATCGATGCGACTGGTCTGTTTGCTGTTGGTGTTCTTTCCGGGAATGGCCCTGTCTGCGGATGAGGTGATTCGCTGGTCGTTCGAGCGTTCTGAGGCAGCCACTCCGGCGGCGGCACCGACCTCCCCGGCTGCGAACTATTCAGAGAAGGTGCCGGGAGCGTTCATCTACGATCCCCTGACGCAGAGGAGTCGCCCGAACAGAGCCTGTCGAGCCCTCACAGGTGGCCAACGCCAGAGCGATGGACTCCAGGTCAGCGTCGACTTCGCCAAACTCGGGCTGAACGATCAGAGCGTCACCATCGAGGCTTTCGTGCGACATGATCCCCAGGCGGGCGGCGGAGACGCCTGGCTGGCGGGCAAGAGCCGGAACTCCCCGCAAGGTTCGGAACTCGCGGTGCAGTGGTTCGAACTCAGGAACTCCAATCAGACTTGGCATGGTCTGGAGTTCGTCGCCCCTGGGCAGAACCCCGAGCGATTCCCGATCGGGCATTACTCGTCGTCGACTCGCTTGGCGGGCGATGTCGATCGTTGGCGGCATGTGGCTGTGGTGTACGATGCGACCGCGAAGACAGTGACTGGCTGGGTCGATTATCACTTGAGCCGGAGCGCTGCCGTCGAGGTTCCGCTCGCCTGGGACGATGGCCCGTTCCTGATCGGCGGTCGCCCGGATCACTGGGGACTGACTGGCCAGATCGACGAAGTGCGCGTCGTCCGAGGAGCACTGAACTCGGCACAGTTTCAGCGGGCACGCGCTGATTCAATCGCGAACGTCTCGTTTCAATCGAACCATACCATCGTCCCGCGCGACGCGGGTTGTCTCGATCTCAAGGAAAACTTCGGAGCTGCGGGCGATGGCCGGACCGACGACACGGCTGCGTTCAGCTCGGCGTTTGAGCATCTCGCGAGTCGGGTCCCGTTGGCTTACAACACACTCATCATTCCGCCCGGAGAGTATCTGGTGTCCGGGATGTTGCACTGCTCGCGGTTCATCGACGTCAAAGGGGCTGGACCAGATCGCACGGTGATTCGCTTGAAGGACGGAACGTTTACCGACCGATCCCATCCGGTGCCGGTCCTGCGGATGAGCAGTACTGCGACTGATCCCGGATCGCATGACTGGGTCAACGGGAGCAGTATCTCGATCTACCTGGATGGAGTGACTATCGACACCGGCAAGAACAATCCCGGAGCCAAGGCCCTCGAGTACCACTCGAACAACCTGGGCCGGTTGGAGAACGTGGTTCTGCGAAGCGGTGATGGGCAGGGAGTGATGGGGCTGGACCTGACTCATCACGATGTCGGACCGGCACTGGTCAAGCATGTCACGATCGATGGTTTCGAGATTGGATCTCAGATTCACTATCAGGAATACTCAATGACGCTGGAGCAGATCACGCTCCGTCATCAGAAGGTCGTCGGTATACGCAACCGAGGCAATATCCTCGCCATACGCCAGCTGCACTCGGACAACACCGTGACGGCGATCGAAGGGGAGGGGCCGAACTCGATGATCACGCTGCTCGATTCGGAGCTGATCGGAGGCAGCCCCGACCAGCCAGCGCTTCGCAGTGAGGGAGCGCTGTATGCCTTGCGAGTGAAGACGAGCGGGTACCAATGCGCGATACAGAAGCGGACGCTCGTGAATCAGATGCCCGCGGAGTGGACCGAAACTCGGATCGCGGGACCGGACATCGACGAGTACATCGGCGATCAAGTTCTGAGCGGGTTCGGATCTCCGCTAGGTGCTTTGAAGCTGGCGATCGAGGAGACACCCGAGCCGCCCGTGCCTCCCGTCGGCGAATGGGTCAACGTGACCCGGTTTAGCGACCGCGTGGTCAACGACGACTGGGGCCCCGCTTTGCAGGCCGCCATCGACAGCGGAGCCCGCGTGATCTACCTCCCGCGCGGCGAGGTTGGTCGGTTCTCGACGCCTGTTCGGCTGCACGGGAAAGTCGAACGGCTCATCGGCCTGGGGGGTGAGCTGCACTGGAACGAAACCGTCTGGAAGGGCGATCGCCAGCGCAATCAGACGCTGGCCGAACTGGCCCCTCCTCCACTGCTGATCTTTGATGACCCGAATCCCGACCGGGTTGTCGTGATTGACCGCCTGGGAGTCATCCATCTGCAGCACGCATCGCCCGCCACACTCGTCCTGCGCAGCAGTTCTCCCGAGCGATACACCACCGGGATCGCGGGCGGCAAGCTGTTCGCGGAGGATATCGGCGGTGCCGACTGGCACTTCGATCATCCGCAGCGAGTCTGGGTGCGGCAGTGGAACCCCGAGAGCCACGAGTCCGGTCCCTGCATTCACTCGCGCGGTGCGTCGATCTGGTGCCTAGGGTTCAAGACCGAGTACGAGAGCCAGAAGCTGCTGGCCGAAGCGGGTGCGTCGACGGAGATTCTCGGATCGTTCATCTACCCGATCGGCACGATCCCCGAGGACCGCCCGATCTTCGAGAACCGCAACAGCCGCATGTCTTTGATTTACGGTGCCAGCATTTACCAAGCGAATCACAAGGTCCACATTCGGGACATCCAGGGGACCAGTGTCAAGGAGTACGGCAGCGAAGCCCTGAAGTGGGCTGGGGCCAGAGCCCGCGTCGATCTGTTTACGACAGACGGGAGAGCTCACTAATTGTTATACTCCCACGTAGCTGGGAGCCGTACGCGGCTCTTGAGACAACGATCCACTGGGAGGTCATCATGCGGATGTGGCACTGTGCGCTGGTTGTGATTCTGGGAACTGGGATGGTACGGGCTGAGGATGCAGCTCCCCCCAATCCGGAAGCGGTCGCTGCGGTCAAAGCACTCGGCGGCAACGTGATGGCGATTGCCCAGAATGATCCCCGCCTGGATGTTACGCTGCATCTGGCTGACAAGGACGTGACGGACGAAGTACTGCCGCAGGTCGCTAAGCTGCAAAACGTGCTGTGGCTGAACCTGGCCCGCACCAAGATCACCGACGCGGGACTGGCTGCGATCAAGGAGATGAAGACCGTTGAGCGGCTGCATCTGGAGAAGACAGCCATCAGCGATGCAGGTCTCGAGCACCTCAAGGGGCTGGAGAACCTCGCCTACCTGAATCTGTATGGGACCCAGGTCACCGATGCCGGGCTGGCGCAGCTGCACGGACTCAAGAAGTTGCGGCGGCTGTTTGTCTTTGAATCGAAGGTGACGCCGGAAGGGATGGCCGCCTTGAAGCAGGCGATGCCGGAACTGCAGGTGATCGGAGCCATTGAGAACAAGCCGGCGGAACCTCCGAAGGCCGAGGAACCAAAGCCCGAGGAGAAGAAGGAGGAGCCGAAGGCCGAAGAGAAGAAGCCGAGCTAGAACCGCGTCCAGGCGAGAACGAGGCGTAGCAGAATTCGTAAGAATTCTGCCGTCCGCAATGCGTCACAGAAGATTGGAATCCGCTGGCTTCGGTCGCGAACCCTCACCCTCAGCCCCTCTCCCGGAGGGAGAGGGGAGCCGGAGAAGAGGGACGTCAGAGATGAGTGCGTTTGGGGAACTGAGGATCTGATGCTGCTGCGAAGTCTGTTGATCGGGTGCGGAGTGTTCTGGATGAATCAGGTCGCTCTTGCAGAACAGCCACCCGTGATTTCGCCGCGTTTCGACAAGCTCGTCGACGACGAGTGGCAACGCTCGATGCGGGAAGCCCCGACTTGGGCCTCCTCGCTGGGAGATCGGCGTTACAACACTCTATGGAGTGACCTGAGCCCCGAGGCGATCGCCAAGTCGCAGGCCACGGACCGCGCAGTCCTCAACGAGCTGCAAGAGCTGGAGTCCCAGCTCGCGCCGCCTCAGCGGCTCAACTATCAGCTGTTCCGCCGCGAGTACGAAATCCGCGTCGCCGCGCAGGAGTTCCGCTGGCATCTGGTGCCGCTCAATCAGCGAGAGGGAATTCAGGATGCCGGATCACTGGGCGATGACCTGCCGTTCCAGACGGTCCGTGACTACGAGGACTGGCTCGCGCGGATGCGGGCCTTTCCCAAGTCGATGGACCAGACGATCGAGCTGATGCGGGAGGGTGCCAGGTCCGGGATCATCCATCCGCAGATCATCATGAAGCGGCTTCCCTCGCAGATCAAAAAGCAGATCACTGACAACCCGGAATCGCACCTGTTCTACAAGCCGTTCAAGCGGATGCCGGACGACATTTCTCCGGCCGATCAGGCACGGCTTTCGGGCGAAGCCAAGCAGCTTGTCGCCGAAGCCATCGTTCCCGCCTATCGCAAGTTTGCGCAGTTCTTCGACGAGGTCTACCTGCCCGCGTGTCTGCCCGAGGTCGGATGCTGGCAAGTCCCCCAAGGGAAAGAACTGTACGCTCTCCGCTGCCGCGAGTTCACAACCACTGACCTGACTCCCGATCAGATCCATGAGATCGGGCTGGCTGAGGTCAAGCGGATTCGGGCCGAGATGGAGAAGATCGTCCAGGAGGTCAAATTCCAGGGCACCTTCGCCGAGTTCCTCGACTTCCTCCGCACCGATCCGCAGTTCTATTACAAGAACGAGGCCGACCTGCTGGCGGCCTATCAGCTGCTCTGCAAGCAGATCGATCCCCAGCTGGTCAAGCTGTTCGGCAAGCTGCCGCGGATGCCGTATGGAGTCGAGGCGATCCCCGCTCACATCGCCCCCGATACGACCACGGGTTACTACCGTCCCCCCGCTGCGGATGGTTCGCGGGCGGGCACCTACTTTGTGAACCTCTACAAGCCCGAGGTCCGCCCCAAGTATGAGATGGAGGCCCTCTCACTGCACGAAGCTGTGCCGGGGCATCACCTGCAGATTGCGATGTCGCATGAACTGGGCGAGTTGCCGAACTTTCGCCGTTACGGAGGGTACACCGCTTACATTGAGGGGTGGGCTCTGTATGCTGAAAGTCTGGGCGACGAGCTGGGGCTCTACAAAGATCCGTACTCGCGCTTTGGGCGGTACACGTACGAAATGTGGCGCGCGGTGCGGTTGGTCGTCGACACCGGAATCCACCACAAGCGGTGGACTCGCGAGCAGTCGATCGAGTTCTTCGCCTCGAACACAGCCAAGTCGCTGCTTGATATCGAGAACGAGATCGATCGCTACATCGCCTGGCCCGGTCAGGCCCTGGCCTACAAAATTGGCGAGCTGAAGATCCAGGAGCTTCGCCGCCGCGCGACCGAGACGCTGGGCGACCGGTTCGACCTGCGGGCGTTCCACGACCTGATCCTGGCCCAGGGAGCTGTGCCGCTGGATGTCCTGGAGAAGATCGTGGAAGAGTGGATTCAGGCTCAGGCCAGCCGCTGAAGTCAGGCCTTCGGCGACTGGTCGTTCGTCTTCTTCTTGTGCTGAGCAGCCATCCGGCGAATGTCCTCCTCCGCCGTGGTCTCTGTGGCCCAGACACTGGCCATTCCTGCTCCCGCGATGATCGTAATCGGATACGCGATCAGCGGGGTGCCGATGAACTCTCCAATCCAGGGATGGAGTTTGATCAGGTACACAAACAGCTTGGCCAGCGGGTAACCCGCCAGTGACCCCACGACTCCTCCGACCACGACTCCCAGCCAGCCGCGCAGGGATCTCAACAGAAAGTTCAGCATGTTCGCTCCAATCTGGGAGCGTTCTAAAACAGAAAGCCCAGGGGTTGCAACCCCTGGGCTTTGAGAGAGAGTCGAGAGTGCGAGTCGTGAGAGGACTCGTTTGAGAGAGAGTTCACGCGAGTGAGAGTCGCGTCGAGAGAACCAACAACCAGGAACTTACTGCACGTCATCCTGTCCATCGCAGAAGTCCGCCTTGTCATCGAAGCAGCTGCCGGTCAGGGCTCCCTTGTGGCCGCAGATCGTCTGAGTGTTGTAGCTCTGCTGCACGCTGCTGAAGGCCGAACCGACGTCTTCGAGTTCGTTGTTGATGTTCAGCGACAGCTCGCTCAGGCCGACAACCAGACCCAGAACACAGATCGTGGCGACCAGGATCAGTTCAGCCGAGACGATGA
>JBIIOI010000121.1:0-7206 GCA_044337025.1 Planctomycetaceae bacterium | reverse complement strand
ACCCTCAATGATTCGCCCATTCGGAGAGTGGACGATTGAAACGCAGAACTGGACTGTGACCTTAGAATTGCCCAGTGTCCCGACGGTCATCGGCTCGCCGGTGCCGCCGCCAGTCTGTTGGCCGACAAACCGAGTATCGGGTCTTGAGTCTTTCAGAAAGGCGCAGAGATTGTCGGTTGTGCTGAAGCAGCGGTGATTGATCAAAACTACCAATCGACCTTTGAACGGAGTACCTGAAAAGTGGCGGAAACCTGTCCAGTGTCGAGGGCGAGTGGGAAGTTGGACACCAAAGTGACCAGGCTCATAACCAGCGTAGGCCTGCATGGATCGAATGAACTCGGAATCGTGGCGAGTCATTGAGTAATAGAGAAAGTCCTCGGCGACCAAATGCTCCGCCACGAACGATGAAAGCAGTTCGTATCCTCCGGCATTTCCACGCAGGTCGAGAACGAGTCCCTTAGACTTCTCTGCGGCAGAGAAGGCGGCATCGATCTGCTTTTTTGCTTCAGTCAGTGCGACCTCACGTTCGGAGTCGGCGGTGGCCTTCGAAAACTCCGCCTCATTCCACGTGAACTGTGGAATACGAATCATGTGAATTCCAGGGTCCAATACCACATGCTCGCAGAACACCTTTCGCTCTCGGAATCGAAAGTCCACCTGATGAGCCAGGCATGGCAACTTGACCTCCCACTGGCTGCCGTCGGCTCGTTCCAGAGTAAATCGAATCGACTCTTCGGTAGTCCGGTGCATCCGATCGACAGCCAGAACTCTTCGCGAACCGTCTGTTGATGCCGATGTGACCTGGATTACCCGGGCCACCAGATTCTCGATGGGTTCTCCATTCACTTGAATGAGGCGGTCGCCCAGTTTGACGCCTGGGTTGTCTGGCAACCAATTGAGGTTCACGACGATGACCCCCTCTTTGACGAGTCCAAACCCAACGGGCCATGTTCGGGAAAGCGGCTTCTTCAACGGACTGACGTCGACTTGCGAATGTCCGTCCTGCAGCGAGGCGGCGAACTCCTGAAGCAACTCCGCAAACTGTTCCTCGCTGGTGGTGTTGCTCACCTGACTCAACAGGCGGTCACGAATTCTTGCAACATCGACTTCTTGAAGATCTTGCTTCGTCTTCCGATAAGCCCACCCCGCGACGACCATGTCGTGATACTGATGCAGGTCTTCGGTCATCGCGTCTTGAACGGACTTTGGTCGTTGATTTGCGGGCGACTCCGTCAGACCAGTTGGGCCACATCCCAGAAGTGGAAGATAAGCTGCCACAAAGAGCCAAGCCAGCATTCTCGAGAACGGCTGCTCAGTCTGATGTGAAATCGCCATGTACAGATTCCCACTCCACGTTGACACGTCAATCGTGAGATTCGACTGCATGCGAATCCGAATGACAACTCCCGACAGACAGAATTGGTCCACTCCTGTACTTCCAGAACCGGGGCGGTAAACCCGTGGCAATCGAAACAGACAGCAAGCCTGTATGGCCTCTCGAAGCCGCTCGCGAGTACGTGCGTCGGGGCTGGCGCGTCGTGCCGATCCCGTTCAAACGCAAGGGAGCGGCGATCGACGCCTGGGGCAAGATGGATCTCACTGAGGCCGATCTGCCCACCTACTTCGATCAACCTGCCAACATCGGCCTCATCCTGGGTGAGCCATCTGGCTGGCTGGTCGATGTCGATCTCGACTGCCCCGAAGCGATCGAACTGGCCGAGCAGTATCTGCCTCCCACCCCAGCTGTAACGGGTCGACCGAGCAAGCCTCGGTCGCATTACTGGTATTACGCTCCGGGGGCGGTGACAGACAGGCATGCCGATCCGGTCACTCGCGACATGATCGCCGAGTTCCGCTCGACCGGCGTACAGACAGTCGTTGGCCCGAGCATCCATCCGGATGTTCACGAGCCGTACGAGATCCTCACCGCCGAACCAGCGACGGTCTCGGCACCGATGCTGGCAGCCTGCGTCGAGGCCTTGGCCAAACGGGTGATCGAACTCCGTTACGGCACTCTTCCCGCCAAGCCGGAACCCGTTCACCACCCAAACGCTACCAGTCGCGTTGAGACGCCAATCGACCTCGAACGACGGGCATTGGCCTACCTGGCCAAGCTGCCCCCCGCCATCAGCGGCCAGGGCGGCCACGCCGCGACCTACACTGCGGCCACTGCCCTCGTCCACGGATTCGGTCTCGATCCAGAACTGGCGCTGGCACTGCTCCAACAGGAGTACAACCCCCGCTGCGAACCGCCGTGGTCCGAGAAGGAGCTACGCCACAAGGTCGAGGACGCAGCCTCTAAAGCACACAACCGTCCTCACGGCTGGCTGCGGGATCAGGAACGCGAACCACCAGCGGAAGACACGTCCGTCGACATCTCGGCACTGGTGGTACAGGCAACCGAAATCACGAAGCCTTCGGTCCCCATCGCGGTTGCGAACGATCTCGAGCCTCCAGTCAGTACTGATCCGGGGCCGGTCCCCGACGCTCTGCTACACGTGCCGGGGTTCGTCGACGACGTCATGCAGTACACGCTCCGATCAGTGAAGTACCCAAACCGTCCGTTGGCGTTCGTCGGAGCCATCGCTCTCCTGGGTGCTCTCACCGGTCGCAAGGTCACGGAACCGGGGAACGTACGAACCAACGTCCAGATCCTGGCTCTGGCCAACTCCGGCGTTGGCAAGGATGGACCGCGCAAGGTCAACTCAAACATCCTGCTTCATGCAGGTGAAGCCCGGAAGCTGGGTGGCAAGTCGTCCAGCGGCGAAGGGATTGAGGACCGGCTCATTCGGCATCCAATCGTGCTCAAACAGGATGATGAAATCGACACGCTCTTTGAGAACATGCGAGACAACAAAGAAGCCCGCTACCGTAACCAGTTCAGCATCCTGCTGGAGTTGTTTGGCGAGGCAGGCGCCTGGCGACCGATCCGCGATAAGGCGGGAAAGGAGAGCGGACTGATCTATCAACCGCATCTCGTGCTGTTTGGTACGACAACACCCAGTGAGTTCTACGCTTCTCTGTCCGGGAAGATGCTCAACAAGGGCCTGCTGGCCCGCATGATCACCATCGAAGCCGGGGAACGTGGCCCCCGGAATAACTCTGCCGTCTGGAGTGATCCCCCAGACGACATCGTGACCATCGCCAAGGCCTGGTCGGAGTTTCATCCTCCCGACTGGGGCAACCTCAGCGATCAATCATCGAGCAAGGCCCCACCGTTCGTTGCACCGTTCACTGACGAGGCCCACAAGGCGATCGTCGCCTTCTCCGAGGAATGCGATGCAGCCTACCACCGTGCGTACAAAGCGGGGAACGAACCCGTCATGGCGATCTGGGCTCGCGCCGTCGAGAAGGCCACCCAGCTCGCATTGCTCCACGCCTGCTCCCAGCATGGAACAAGCCCGATTATCGAGCTCCCAGCCGTGACCTGGGCCAGCACGTTCATCCGGCACACAGTTCTCCGTACGATCTACATGCTCGGGCAGCTGTTCCACGAGAGCGAGTTCGAGATGAAGTGTCAGGCCGTCCTGGCCACACTCACCAAGTGGCAACGCGAACATGGCGACGAATGGATGTCCTATCGCGACCTCGCTCGCAAGCATCGCTGGTCACGCCGCGACCATGACGCAGTCCGCGAAACGCTCGTCGATCAGGAGCTGATCCAGACCGCGATCATCCGTCACGAAGGCGCTGGTCGACCCCGCCTCGTGTGCCGAATTACGTCCCAAAATGACCATGGACAGAATATTTTGTCCAAGGAGGGTGTCGCACCGGCAGGCGGAGAATCGGATTCCGTCCGTGGACGGAATTGATTTTGACCGTGCTGTTTTGGGACAAAATTCCGTGGACGCAAACGCAGAAAAGATCTGGGGATAGGGAGTAAACAGAGTGAGAAAATCAATTATGTCCATTTTGTCCCTACCTCCCTCTCCAGACCCTGTTTTCCACCTGTTCCCGTGTGGGCGCGCGTGATCAGTGGACAAAATGGACATAATTCCCCCAGACCCTTCGATTCGGAGACGTTGATGTATCGCTGTGATCGCTGTCAGTTCTTCGAACCCAAGCGTGACCAAGCTGTGTTCCCCATCGTCGCGTGCGACTGGTGGTGTGGTGAATACAAACGCATCACGTAAAAACGCGAAGGCGTTCCCGAACACAATCCAGGAACGCCTTCGTGAGCTGTTCGGCACGTGCGGGCCAACCCATGCCTGTAGCTGAGAAATATGATGCAACGGGCTTGGACCGAATGCAAATCTGAAACGATGAGATTTCTCTTAGCCTTCCCGAGCCTACCTCATCGGCGGCTGTTCATCACTTGGTTCGTCGGTTCGAGGCCCTGGTGCTTCTCCCAAGATTGCAGGCACTTGCGACTTCTTGCTCCAAGCCCGGTAAAGCGGAACGGCGATGGCACCGAGCGGGATCAACAGCAACGCCCACAATGCGTGATTATGATGAACAACCTTGAACACCATGAGCAACATGGTCAGCAACGCGGCAAATGGAAGGCAGACAAGACCTCCAACGAGCGCATCCGCAAGCATGACGACCGTTCGGAAGCCAAACAGGTGATAGATACCCAGCACCAGGAACGCGACACCGAAGCCAGCCACCGACGAAGTTGCGGTGCAGACCCACAGAAGTCTTATAAACGGGTCGGCAAGACCAACAAGCTGGGTCCCGCCAAGCAGACCAACCATCGCTGCCGGGATGACGGCGAATGTCGCGATCTTCCGAGCTGCCTCGTGTTCAGTCGGTCGGCCATCACGGGCCTCAAGCAACTGGCTCAAATCCATTCACAGTTCTCCAAGATGGTGCGACGAATCAATGCCGCAGTCTTGCTGCGAAGTCTAGGCCAGTCAACGTTGCCTCCCGGTGCCAAGCTGGCAGACCTCGACTTACGTCAACTGCCCCAATAGGTACTCCCGACGCTACAACGGTTTGCGATGCCAGAGGGAACCGTGGCGGTCATGACCACACATTCTTTCGCGTGTCCGGGATTTGCAGACGAAAACTTACCCTCTCACGGCCAGTAACAATGGGAAAGCAACAAGAATGGCTGACGATTCTTCCCTCACTGATCGACCGTTTCAGGATCGACGCAGTGAATCAGCGAATTTCCTCGGACCCATGGCAGTGGAAAATCCATTGCATGGTGACCTCGTGGAGGCTTCGAAACAGCCACGGGACGAAGGCGAGCAGGAAGCGCTGTCGATGTCTGAACGAAAGCTGGGAAACTGCCGCTCATCGGATTCGACACAACCTGCTGGCAAATGCCAAACAGCAAGCCCGAATGCTGACCTGGGAGCATTGGGCTCAGCAACGTTCAAGGCGAATCTTCAGGTATATCAAGCAAGACGACCGATGAACCGACTCCGACCTTCGGAGTGTGTTCGTCTCCTCAACTCGACACCGCTTGGCACAGTCACGAGCGAACGCCAACTATTTCGGCATCGGACTGTGGCCGGATATCGAATCGGAGAACAGCGAACAGTTGATCTGATCCGGTATGCGGCATGGTTGGCTTTTGAACGCCACAAACCGGCCTCTGCTCGCGAGCGAAAGGTACCGGTCTCTGAGGTGGCTCCTCCTCAGGGCAGAGCAATCACCAAGAGGGATGTGCTTGATCTACTGGAGACACAGACCTATTGCTGTGCGTTGACCGGATGGGAACTGACTCCGCACACAGCGTCGCTCGATCACCGACTACCTGTCTCTCGCGGTGGTCAACACACCGTTGCCAATGCCCAGGTTCTCCACGAGGACGTGAACCGCGCGAAGGGCACGCTCACCAACGAAGAGTTCATCGAACTCTGTCGTGCGGTCGTCCAACACGCAGACCGCACTGATTCGCCACGCAAACCATCAACCTTCAAGGAAAAAACATGATTGCCACCCAGATGCAGATCGAAACCTGGCCCGTGGACCGTCCGCAGCCTTATGACAAGAACCCGCGACTGAACGATGACGCGGTCGAGATCGTCGCGAAGTCGATTCGCGAGTTCGGCTTCCGCCAGCCGATCGTCGTCGACGAGGCCGGTGTGGTCATCATCGGGCACACGCGGCTCAAGGCGGCGAAGTCACTCGGGCTGGCAGAGGTCCCGGTGCATGTGGCCCGCGGGTTGTCGTCTGAGCAGGTGAAGGCCCTCCGCATCGCGGACAACAAGACAGCTGAGATCGCCGAGTGGAACCTGGAACTGCTACCGATCGAGTTGGCTGAGTTACAGGGGATGAACTTCGACCTCGGGCTGCTCGGGTTCGACCAGGACGAATTGGCCAAGCTGCTCGATCCCGAGATGCAGCAGGGGCTGTGCGATCCGGACGAGATCCCCGCCCCGCCGGATGAGGCGATCACCAAGCCCGGCGACCTGTGGATTCTCGGCGAGCATCGGTTGCTCTGCGGCGACAGCAGCAAGCCAGCGGACCTCGACCGGCTGCTCGATGGTCAGCCGATCCACCTGTGCAACACCGACCCGCCGTACAACGTGAAGGTCGAGCCGCGTTCCAACAACGCCATCGCAGCTGGGCTGTCATCGTTCCAGGGCACGACGCACCACCAGTCGATGGACGTGGCCCGCCATCCGGAGAAGTCCAAACCGACGCAGAAGAAGCTGCGAGCCAAGGACCGCCCGCTGGCCAACGACTTCGTGTCGGACGAAGAGTTCGACCGGCTGCTCGACGCCTGGTTCGGCAACATCGCCCGCGTGCTGGTCCCGGGCCGAGGGTTCTACATCTGGGGCGGATATGCGAACCTCGGCAACTACCCGCCGTACCTGAAGAAGCACGGGCTGTACTTCAGCCAGAGCATCGTCTGGGACAAACAGCATCCCGTTCTCAGCCGTAAAGATTTTATGGGAGCTTTCGAACTCGCCTTCTACGGATGGAAGGAGGGAGCAGCCCATCTCTTCCTGGGCCCAAACAATGCCCAGGACCTCTGGCATGTGAAGAAGGTCAACCCGCAGAGCATGGTTCACCTGACCGAGAAGCCGGTCGAACTCGCCGTGCGGGCGCTGCAGTACTCATCCCGCACCGGCGAAAACGTACTCGACCTCTTCGGCGGAAGTGGCTCGACCATGATCGCCGCCCAACAGACAGGGCGGCGGGCGTTCTTGATGGAACTCGACCCGCTCTACTGTGATGTGATCATCCAACGTTGGGAGCAGTTCATGGGCGCAAGAGCCGAGAGAATCTAGACGCATGCCAGAGCGC
>JBIIOI010000074.1:0-24150 GCA_044337025.1 Planctomycetaceae bacterium | reverse complement strand
TGACTGTCGCTCAGAATGGTCCGATCGTCGGAGCCGTGGGTTCCTTTCGCACCGGAAAACACCCTCGCGATGACGCCTGCCTGCTGGGGAAATCGCTGGACGTACTCTTCCAGTCGAGGTGTTTCCCCCTGAGTCGTGCGATATTCACGTTCCATGGCCAGCAGTTCGGCCAGCAATCCGTCCTGAGCGGCTTCCGGAGCCTCTGCCTGGAATGCTTCGATGCGCGGAGCGTGACCGTTCAGCAACTCCCGATCAAAACGGTCACACAGCTCATCAATCTCAGAGAGTTGCTGGTCGGTCAGTGACCGGTAGGCGGGATTCCTGATCGTCGGGTCAGTCATGAGTGTCCAGTCGACTGCAGTGCTCGTAGTCTTGAATGGTCAAACGGCGGTCCAATCCGACATGACAAAAACTCGACGATTGGATGAGGCAAAGAGAGGAGCCGACAAAAACAGTGCTCAACTGCCAGATTGACCTACGTTCACTCACTTTGTGTCGCATTTTCTTGCCCATCCATGTTTTTGCCAATCTTATGGCGGCTCGCTGTCATGCAGTCCCGCTTCTACCCACATTCGGCGAATTCTCTCCAACTTTCGTTCGACGGTTCGCCGAGTACACTTCATTTCGTCAGCGATCTCTCCATTCGTGGCCCCCTGAAACTTGAGCAACACGATCGTTTTCATCGTCTCGTCAGGAATCGCATTGAGCAGACGGTCGCAACTCTCGGAAACTTCAGCCAGGACATCGGGCGTCAGCTGGTTGTCTTTGGTCGCGTTGATGCCCGCAACGCCGAATCCGGATTCTCCGCGTTCCGCCCCTCCCCCACGTTTCTTACGACTCGCAGATCGCCGCTGGGCCGAGATCTTTCGAGAGGTAATGACGGCCAGCAGACCCCAGAAAGCATCACGGTTTCCGGCCTCCAGGCTGCCATCCGCCAGGCCGCTACAGAGACTGTGGAATGCGCTGTTCGCGGCATCGCTTTCGTCGTAACGTCGGCGCGTCTGCACGTCGAGCTTCTGCCGTGCAAACTCCTCCAATCGCACGGAAACATGCCGCCAGAGTTGTTCGGCCGCCTGAGTCTGACCTGCTGCCAGCAGGTCGATCCAGCCCGTGACGGAGGGGCTATCCACTGTGAACTTCTCCGGCGAGAACCAACAACCATCGAAGCCCCAGACTGCCCAAATCTGTGAACTCACGATAGCAACCAGCGAAAGCTTCTCCCAGCGAAGTTCCGGAGAATCTGGCCATGCGCTGTCGGACTTGAGCCGCATTTGAACATTCTGGTTGTGAGGCCCGGTTGGTTCACCCGGCCTGCCATGCCACTCTCGGCATCAAATCGATCACCCGGAACCGACGGAGAACACCACCCATGCGCAGAGCAATTGCTCTCGGAATCCTCGCACTCACGGCAATGTTGGCCATCAGTGCATGGGCTCAGGCTCAATCCAGTACGGGCCAACTGACAGGGTTAACCAACCCCGGCTTTGAGGAACCCCATGTGGAAGAGGGGACTTTCGTACTCGTCGAAACCATACCGGGATGGAAGACCACCGACACCCACTTCGAAATCTGGGGTACGGGGTTTAAGGAAGTTCCAGCCCATGAGGGCACCCAGTTCGCGGAGCTCAACGCGTACGTCAGTGGGACTCTTTTTCAGGATTCCACAGGGATTCCGCGAGGCTCCGTACTCGAGTTCACGTTCGCTCATCGCGGTCGCAGCGGCGATGACACCATGATGCTGAGCATCGGCGACCTCGGTGCTGACAACGCCCTGGGTGGAGGAGATGACACAATTCTCTTTGCCAAGCAATACACTACCGGGAAGGACGCCTGGGCCGTTTACGACAGCACGACCGAACCGAAAATCAAGGCGATCGGGAATACCGTAATGTTTGCTTACTCGGCGGTCTCAACTGCCACAGGAGAGTTGGGAGAAGGAAATCTCCTGGATGCAGCGAACTTCGGCGTCGGTGTGGTGAGCGAAGCACCTCCGGAGAATGCGATGAAACTGGACGTTGAAGGCGGCGCGTTCGCTTTCGGCTACCGCACAACAGAGCAGCCTGGCTTCACGGAGTTTCCGAATACAGACTCTCCCCACCCCGGTATCACGAGACGCAACAGGGCTGATGGGGAGTATTTCTCGTATGCTCAAAACACTCTTGAGACTGAATATAAAGCCCAGGAGTCTGACCTGGTTTTTTATCCCGCCAAATCCGAAGGGACCGGGGCATTGCACCCTGGAAAGAACCCTGGCGATGTCGCGATCGCTCGCTTTACGGCGATGAATGACGGTGAATACCACTTCAACATCACCGCGGAACTCATTGAAGAGAACCCCACCGGTGCCGGAGTCACGATCTACATCGATGATCAAGCTGCGGCCGAAAAGCAACTGACCGAACATCTCGTCCCCTGGGCGACGAGTTCTGTGGTGAAGCTCAAGAAAGGCCAAACCGTCGACATTGCTGTGGATAGTGGCGAAGACAAGAACTGGGAAAAGGACCATGTTCTGGTCACCGCCAAGGCCTGGACGACAGGGCCTTCAAACGCCACCGTCACGATGGCCCCCAAGCTGCCAACGGAATTCATCGTCCAAACCTATGGAATCAGTGGACAGGGAAATCAAGACCAAACTCCGGCCTTCATTGGTATCGAAGACGGCACACTCAGAATCATTGAAATGCCGCTTGAACAAGCGCTGAAGAACGAGAAAGGCGTGCTCACGATTACCCGTGTCCAGCTGGACGGAGGTCTTGTGGCGCTCAAAGTCAGCGACCGCTATCTGCCGGACTTCGCCCAGGAAGTTGGGACCGCTAACCAGTACCGAGAAGTCGCTCCCGTGTTTCCTCCCCAGCCGGGAGAGAAAGATTTCATCTCGCTTGAGTCAGCCCATGAGCCCGGAACATACCTGAGACACTTTTCTCACAACGTCTTCAATGGTGCGAAGAACGACAATGAAGTGGAAAAAGTCTTCCAGCAGGACGTGACCTGGCACTTCCACTCGACGAGTCAGGCGACGGCGGACAGCAACATTCTCGAAGTGCCCATCTATGCTCAGCAAACGGGCATGTGGTGCTGGGCCACCAGTGGCGAGATGATCATGAAGTACCATGGAGTATCGGTCGCTCAATGTAAGCAAGCCAACGACTATTACCCCAAAGAGTACAAGGAACAATTTACAGATCTGAAAATCGACTGCTGCGGCTTCTTAGGGACAGGAACGGCGGTTGATGAGAGAATCGTCCTCGGCGGCTTGCCCCAGTTTCAGGATTACGGTTTCACCCGCAAGCAAACAACGTTAGATAGTCACCTCTCGTTCGAAGAGATTAAGGCGCAGATCGACGCCAAGCAACCCATCGGCTTCGCCTGGTATTGGAAATCCCCGCCAGGTATCCCGGGCGGGGGGCACTACATGGTGCTCACTGGCTACAAGACTGTCGCTGGTGTTCCAATGATCAAGATCAATGATCCATGGCCACTTAACGTCGACAAGGAATCGAGTCCAACGGAACACACCAGATGGATGACTTACGATTACTGGTGCAATTCGGAAAAGCATAGGCACGGATTTGACGAATACGACATCATGAAGAATCCCTAAGCAGCGGGCAAAACTCTGAGGAACCCGTGGGCTGACACCCACCGCTCGCCATGTTGTTCGCCAGCTTCAGAAGGCAACACGTGAGAATCGACGTGACCACTTACCAAAACCAACTCAGGAGACAATCGATGAGATTCTCTATTGCAATCTTCGGGATGATTGCCGGATGGATGTGCATGTGCTCGAACGCAGAGGCCCAAGAGGCTGAGGCAAAGAAGATCCACGCGGACATCAAGCAACTGGATGAGCAGACGGCCAAGGAACTGGGATTCAACTCGGAGGAGGGGTTGCGTCGCAGCACGCTTGGCAGTCCGATCAAGGTCTTCATGTCGGGGTTGGACGAAGTTGAGAAATTCCGTGGTGGAACCGACCCACACTCACTCCTGGTCGATGCCAAGGAAGTGATCTATCCCATCTACGCGAATGGAGAGTTCCAAGGGTCCATCACGTTGGTTCAGCGCGACGGGAAATGGGAACTCGCGACGATTGGAGGAGCACAGGCGAAACTTTCGGAGTCGTCTCGATCGAAGCATATGAAAGCCAACAGGCAAGCGGGGCTGGACTACGTGTCTGTCCACATGCCGGCTTTGCAACAACTGTTCGTGGGCTACGACCAGCAAGGTAAACTGTTCCTGATCCCTTGCCACAAGAACGATCTCATCGACTTTAAGGTGGATGCCCCGATCCCTGCCGAAACGGCCGTGCTGGCGATGCAACCGCACGTAGCGAAGTTCAGGACTGTCGTTTTGGACCCCCGGGAAATTGCGGCCCAAGCGGGTTTTCCTATGGGCTATTTCTACATGACCACAAAGTCTGCTGAAGGTCAGGATCTTGTGCTTGAGTCGACCCCTCTCACACTCCGGAAACGCGGCACTTTCACCGGCATGGCGTGGAAAGCAGAACGTGATGACGACGGAACCTATTTTCTGACGTCGCGACACCTTGAAGAAACTCAGGGGCTCGAAGGCGACAATGGACAGAAAGCGGCATCCATGCAGCCGAAGAGCCCGGTCACCGGGATGTCGTGGAAAGCGGTCCCAGCTGGCGGGGGATACTATTACCTGACGACCCTGGCTTTGGAGCCGGAGAACAAGGTCCTGGACGGCAACGTCGGTGACGCCGACGGAGCAGAGGCTCGCTTCAAAGGGGCTCCCTATATGATCGACAAGAAGTCTGCGGGGCCGAGTGCCCTGTGGAAGTTCATCTCGATTCCGACTGAGTGAACGACATAGTGTTCTGCGGGCTAGCGACTGGACCATCTCGCTGTCAGTGACTGTTCCCCATCCGTTGTGCGACATGCACACCCTGCCTGTGCAGGATGCGAAAACGACCATCAGCGAACATCGTATGTCGCGAGTCACCATTTCATCAAATCCGCCTTCACATACATAATCTGGTGTTCCCGATGCCAATCCGTGGGGACGAAGTTCTTGACTCGATTGGCTTCGAACAAGACAGGGCTGTGGATGAACCGAGCCTGTTCGGGGCGAGTGAAGTACCAGAACGAGTTGCTGTTCCAAAACGACACATGGGTCGGGTCTTGGAACGCACCTCTGCCATCGGTACTGGAAGTGAGGGTCAGGAACCAGCCGTCAAGGGTGAGGCAGCGGTGAGCTTCCTTCATCGTGTGGATCGGGTCGCGAAGGTGTTCGAGGGCGTCGTGGGCACGGAAGACGCCGATCTCGCCGTCGCCGAAGGGCCAGCGCTGGTTGAGGTCGGCTGTGATGTGGGCACCGTGGAGGTCAACGGAATCGCAGCCGGGGGCGGGGTTGAGGCCGCCGCAGAGGTCGATCATTCTCAGGGAGTTCAGGTCGCTCCAGCGTTCAACGAGCGGGTAGATGTACTGGTCGTGGATGCTGAGCGTCTCGGTTTGGATGAACGCGTTCTGGTCGCCGCGACAGGTGTTGGTCGGGTGGACATGGTAGATGTACAGGCAGCGATCGATGTGCTTCACGCGGCCGTGGATGTAGGTTCGGCACAGCAGGTCGTAGTCGTCGAGAATCGCCCGTGGCGGATCGTGGCCTCCGATGCGATGTTTTGGAGAACGAACACGGAGTCTGTTCGAATTCGACGCACTCGAACTGGGGTTGGCCATCCTTTCGAGTCTTGCAGCGTCCGGCTATCCGTTGCAGGAACCGCGGGGAGACGAGCAAGCGACCTGTAGATGTTGGCTCAAGGGTGCCGCCAGTCACTTACGCGGCGCGACGTGCAAAGAACTGTCGCCAGAGGTTCCCCCAGTGCGGTTTGATCGCCCCGGTCGTATTCAAGAACGAAATCAGTGATCGCAGAGAATTACGAGGATAGACACACAAGAACCGTTCCTCGTACCTCGGTCGAAACCGGCTCTTGAAGAAGTCCTGTCCAGCGGTGTTGAAGAGAAAATTGAGTCGACGATACCACAAATCCAGCATCCAGCGGACCCGGGCATCGGAGACTTTGTTCAAGTCCGTCCGGACTTCTCGCCCGGGCACCAGGCACAACGAGACCCGGCTGACGCCTTCCTGTTGCAACTGATCAATCACCTTACGAAACAGAAAGGGGACTGTACCTCGCGGTGCGGTCCGCCGCTTTCGATAGGTCTCAAACGCCCAGACGCTCCCGCCGTGCATCGGACTGGCCGACATGAACCCTTCGACCTTCTGCGTCCGGCTGTCGCGAGCGACGAACAATCGCCGACGATACATCCGACGGGGATCAAACTCGCCTTCCAGGAGTCGCAGCGGCTTTGAATAGACGCGCTCGCTCAGGTCGTCGTCGATGATCTCGGTCAGGTCATTGAACATCTCGGGCAGTCGCGGCTGGGGGATCTCTTCCACCACCAGACCTTCGCGGACGCAAAAGTTGGTCTGCCGCCGAACCCACTCAAACTGGTGCCCCGACCAGTTCCAGTTCTTCAGATCGATCACCGGCTCTTCGCCGAACTTGTTGACGGCAAATCCCGCCTGCTGGTAGGTCGCGACGTCCTCTGCGGACACCGAGTAGACAGCCAAGGTCCGCTTCTGGGCCTCACAGCTTTGCTTTAGCCACTGAACAAACTGCGGTTTGAGTTCCGTCGGAGCGACAATCCCACCCGCGACATGCCAGTGCCGCCCGTCTTCATGGACGCTGGCTGCGCCGCAGCCACAGGGAGACCGCAACAGCGCTCCGCTGGAACTGATAATGTCATACGCCTCGGGCGCCGTCGCGTGCTGAAAAGCGGTGTTCTCCAGTCTTTCAAACTCTTGACTGGAAAGCGATGCGAGCTGAGACAATGAGCAGGGAGTGGTCGCCCACGGAACGCCAAAACGGACCGTCTCGGGAGACTCGTAGCGAGTCATCGTCGTGTTTGGGGACTGGGAAGAGGGCAAGAGCAGGCTCGCAAACTAGGCGACTTCCGGTACCGTCAGCCACGGTTCTAGCGTTACGACGGTCTTGACGCAATTTGGATTATGTCAATGGGTTGAAACTGATCCACCCAGCTTTCATCGGCAACAATGCCCGGATGCTTGTACTGAAAGTCTCCGGTTCCTCGTCGTTGAATCTCGGCTGCGATGTAGGCCTCCCACGCGTGGGGGGCCAAACGCAGCAAGCGAGGCTCAGAGAGGACACCTTCCCTTCGACGGGCTCGCCATAGAAAATTCAATCGAGCCAGTTCGTTGTCAAGCCTTTGCAGAAACTGCTGTGCGACTTCACTTTCCGGCAGGTCAGAGATCTCGACCAGGAACTTGTAATGGGGGTGTTCTCCCGGCGGGCGGCAGGGAACTCCCGTGACTAGCCCGAGCGCGACTCCCACGCTCTGAGCTGCGCTATGAGCCGCTTCCACGACCTGGTGTTCGGTGACCTTTTCGCCCTCGAGATCCGCGACGCGATCAGCCTTCTGGCGGAACTCCAGGATCGGTGCCTCGCCCACATGCCCGCGACAGCGGACTGTGTCGCCCAGGTCGTAACGGAAGTACCCAGCCGAGTTGGTAATGAGCAGGCGGTAGTCACGATCAGGAAGCAGCTCGTGCCCCTCCAGGGCTGTCGGAGTTGGTCCACCTGCCTCTTCCGCCGGGACGAATTCGTAGAAGCCAGCCCCGACCGAAGGGACCCCTTCGGGCTTACCATCTTCGAGCGGAATCGTGTGCCGTCCCTCACTCGACACCAGTCCCATGTCCCGCAATGGAGACGCCCCAAAGACCGGCTCCAGGTTCCGTGACTGAAACCCGGCTGTCCCGCCCAGCCAGCAGCCGATCACAGGCTGGGACCAGTAGTCTTTCGGAAGTAAGTATCCCGTCCGGTTGGCGATCTCCTGCAATCGCTGCCCGCCGGCAACGTCCGCTCGAATACGAGAGTTCATCAGCGTCTGGCGAATCGGCTCCGGGATGTCGAATGCCCGAGTCAATGTGCCGTCACGAACGTCGCGAATCAGCTCGTCTTTGTGCTGATTCCCGATCTCGGCCAGACGCAGCAGGGTGCCGGGATTCATCAAAATGATCCAGCCGATATTGTCCGTGATCGACAGCCTGAGGGCCGTATAGTGCCGCGCCACGGGATCCGGAATCGCATTCAATATCTCGGGGATTGCGTAAAACGGACGCAGCAGCAGTGATTGTCGGCGGGCCAGCAGGGCACTCACCATGCTGATCTGGTGGCCTGATGGCGTCCGTCCCATGTCCCAGGTTCCGGCCATCTGCAGGACCCGGCACCCGATCGATTGGGGGTGGTCCACAAACAGCTTGATTCCCCAGATGTCCCAGCCGCGGCGGTACTCACGGAGCCAGTCCGCCGTAACGGGATTCAGCTTCGGCACCCCGGTGCTGCCGGTCGTGATCGTAAACTGAATGAGCTTGTCAGACTCTGGCAGGAGCGCATCCAGCCGACCTTCGGACACCGCTTTGATGTAAGGAGCGAAATGTGAGTAGGGGGACACCGGGACGCGTTGACGAAAGTCCTTCAGCGATTGAATCTCGCGAAAGCCATGATCTCGTCCGAACTGAGTGTTCTGGCTGGCCCGGACTCGCCGGAACAGCCATTCTCGCTGATGTCGCGAGGCTTCCGGCAAAAGCCGCTCAAACGGAGTCCACGTCTGCCGCCGGATCAGATTCAGCGTCACACGAAAGATCGAGCGGGGGACGTACTTCAGAAGGTTCATGGAATCACACTGAACGCTGAACCCGAAGGAAGAGCCGCATCGGCATCACCTCCACAGGAGATGCAAACGCGATTTGGAAGGAATCGGCACCGGAGTGCCCGTCCATTGGAGAACCAGTGCGGATTCCGGTAGTTGAGGCACAAACAGGCACTGCAACATGGCTGAGGTATCGGTATCCCCGCAATTCAGCTTCAGAGCGAGCACTGCCCCCTGATCCAGCATCCGGGCCAGGGCGGCCTGGATCAGCCTGGGCCGCCCCGCCCCCACTGAGCGATGAAACGCCGCGATCTCAACGATGCCAACATTCTCGACCGTCCGCCCCTGAAACGGCAGAACGTGGAAGTTGACAATCCCGGTCACCCGTCCCGCTTCTTTCATGACGAGCGTCTGGCTGACGGGGCTCCCCCCCAATTGATGTCCCAGTGTCTCCCGTGTCCAGTCGATCGCCAGTGCAGCCCCTTGCTGGGACTCCTGCATCAGGCTCAGGCAATCGTCCAGATCCTCGGGCGTGTAGACACCGATTCGACTGTCGCTGGCATGTCCTTTGGGAACGCCTGCAATCGGAGTGGCCAGAAGTGCCAGCAAGCCGTCGAACCAGCTGTAGTGCCACTTCGAAAACCGGGCTGGCTGGAGCACTCTCGCCCAGAATCCGAGAGTCTTGTGAAAAATCTTCCCTGGGGTTTTGGAGTTGGGGCGCTCGGCCAGGGAATGCTTCGAGCCGACGAAGCGGTAGCTCACAATCAGCTGAGAGTTAGAGGCCTTCAGGCGGCGGACGCGCTCTTCGTCCAGCATCGGAACAATGCCGCGCCCGCGAAACGCCGGATCAACCGAGAGCCAGCTCCATTGAGATCCGGGGATTACGTTGTTCAGAACTCGGAACGAGTAATCGGTTCCCAGCAGAACGCCGACGACTTGAGATCCTTCCGTCACAGCCAGCAAGTTCTCGCGGGAGCCATTCGCATCGAGCCGGAACTGCCAGCGAAAGTACTCGGGCGTCCACAGCGGAAAACTCATCTTGCTGGCGTAGGAGTGAGTCCACATCCGCTGCACCAAGGCAGAAAGTTCTTCCGCAGAACCCGCAAAGGTACCAACGTTCATCGACGGACTCGCTGTCTCAGGTTTCGGCGGTGGACAGCAGTGGACTCCAGGGCTTGCTGTCCGTGGGGCCGCAGTGTCTGCCGCATCCCCAGAAAAAGGAAGGCCCATTCTGAGTACCGCACGGAAAGGAGCATTGGTGTGCAAGGTTAAGAGAGCCTGCTCCAATTCCGGATTCCCCAATGACATTTTCGCGATGAGTTGTAGTCGGGCCAGACTCAATCAACCACCAGCCCGCCGTGTTGGGCTTCTCTCCGGACCGATCTGGTTGAGGATTTGAGGGAATGGCTGACCGACGTTCCCAAGCCCGCTACGCTGCGTTTCCGAGACCACAGCGAAAAGCCGGATTCCGCCCGCAAGCTGTTCTCGGTTCCGTCCGCACTGGTCAAGATTCTCGACCGGGATCTGAAAGCGGCGGGCATCCCCAAGCGGGACGAACGCGGACGGACCGTCGATGTTCACGCGCTGCGGCACACGTTCGGAACTCTGCTCTCCGCCGGGGGAGTCACTCCGCGAACGGCACAAGCTGCGATGCGTCACAGTTCGATCGATCTCACGATGACGACCTACACCGATCCCAAGCTCTTAGACATTCACGGGGCCGTCGAGTCACTGCCAAGCCTGGACCTGCTGACCGAACTTCCGAATCGGCAGAATCAGCAACTTCAAGCGACCGGAACCGATGCAATGAGCGGCCGCGCCGTTGCACCAACGGTTGCACCAACCGCTTGCATTTCTGGTGCAACGGAGTCATTTCCTGTCGTCTCATCGACGGGGGCCGTTGCTTCGATCAGGGGGCGGAGCGATTCCAAAGACGTCGTGAAACCCAAGAAAAAACCTTCGTTCGCTGAGTTTGCGACCGAAGGCCATGAAGTCGGGGCGACAAGACACCGTTAGGACTTTTTCTCGTGGGACTCCAAAGCTGGAAAGTCGAGTTGCGGCGGCAGATGTTCGACCGAAATCTTGCATTAGGATGAGCTTGCGTCCGCAGGTTCTCAGCAAAACGGGTGGCAACTTCGAGCCGCTCCCTTAAGTGGTCGACGGGGGTGAAACGTCGTGTGGGCGACATGCGAGAGAGAAGGAGTAGCTGCCAGCTGCGGGCGTCTCGTGGTAGCGTACAGCCCTCTTTTCTCGGCATAACCGTGGCTTCGGTGGTGATGGTTGACGCCACGGACAAGTCCCATTCTGCGAAGACACGCAAGTCCATCCGTGGCAGCGAAAGGACGCTGGGAGTAAATTCACTTGCGTAGTCGACTTTCACATCTGGAGGGGAAGGCCATGAAACTTTGCATCGACAATCGCTCCGTCGTGGTCTGCGCGATTGCGGCTGCGCTGCTGTCAATCGGTGCCGCCGTCGCTCAGGAGAAATCCAGGGGCGTGGTTGTCACACCCGATACATACATCCGCGCTGAAACTGATCGGCAGTTCGGTGAGATCGCCAGAATGGCTGGAGGGGTGAATCGCTTCTATCACTTCCGCAGCCCCACCCCACTGGACAAGCAGAATGTCGTGCGGATGAACCGTGACACGCTGTACTCGATGGGCGTCGTGGACACATCGAAAGGCGCGACAATCACCATCCCGGAACTGCCGGAAGGTCGCTACGCGTCGGTTTTCCTGGTGGACAACGACAACTACACTCCTGTGGTGTTCTACACGGCGGGCACACACGAGCTGCCGAAGGACACGCAATACTACGGCGTGGGTGTCCGCATCAAGGTATTCAATCCCAATGACGCGGACGAGATCGCCCTCGTGAATAAGTTGCAGGATCAGTTCATCATCAAGGCTGGCAGTGCCGAGCCGTTGCCTGCCTTCAAGTGGGACCGTGACTCACTCAAAGTCTTGACCGTGCAGTATGAGAAGGACTCGAAAGCCTACAGTAGTTGGAAGGGAATGGCCGGTCCGCGCGGTAAGGTGGATGAGAAGACCCGCCACATCATGGCCGCCGCCGCGTGGGGTGCGTTTCCGGAATGGGACGCGACTTATCTGAACTACAGCGGCGACCATAGCCTCAAGACCGGCTGGAAAGCCACTTATAAAGTGCCGGAGAACAATGCCTTCTGGTCCATCACCGTGTATGGCAACGACGGCTTCATGAAGAGCGAGAATTGCATCATCAATTCCTCCAATGCGAAGCTCAACGCCGATGGAACCTTCACTGTGTATTACGGCTCGAAGGAAATCTGCGGCGATGTGCCCAACCGACTCGACGTCACCGAGGGCTGGAATTTCCTCATGCGTGTCTATCGCCCTGGCCCATCCGTGCTGGACGGCAGCTACACACTTCCAGAAGTCGAACCGGTCAAATAATCAGGACACCACGTCACCATGAATTTTATCACTGTCGTTCTCCTGCTGATCGCCACCGCTAGCTCTGTGCAGGCACAGGCCACGGACATCACACCCGCCGAAGTTCGGGCCGTCGCTAAAGAAGCGTACATCTATGGCTACCCGATGGTGGACAATCTGCGCATTCAGTATTCGTACTTCGTTGACCGTTCGAGTCCCGAATTCAAGTTCCCGTATAACCAGCTGTTCAACATTCCGCGGGTCTACACTCCTGAAGACAAGGCGATCCAGACTCCCAACTCGGACACACCTTATTCCTGGATCGGCCTGGACCTGCGGAGCGACCCCATCGTGTTCACAGTTCCCAGGATCGAAAAGGAGCGATACTGGAGTCTGCAACTGATCGACCTCTACACGCACAACTTCGAGTACCTCGGTTCCCGCACGACGGGCAACGAAGGCGGCAGCTACATGATCGCCGGGCCGAACTGGAAGGGCGAAACGCCGAAGGGCATCACGAAGGTGATCCGCTGCGAAACAGAGATTGCATCGGCCCAGTTCCGCACCCAGCTCTACAACGCCGACGACCTCGACAACGTCAAGAAGATTCAGTCGCAATACATCGTAAGGCCGCTTTCCGGATTTCTTGGCGGACCGGCACCGAAGGCCGCACCTGCAATCGCTTTTCCCAAGCCGCTGTCGCCCGATGAACAGAAGTCTTCAGTGGAGTTCTTCAACCACCTGAACTTCGGTCTGCAATTCTGCAGCCCGGAGCCGTCGGAAAAGGAACTCCGTGATCGGTTCGCTCAGATCGGCGTTGGCCCGGGTGCAGTGATCGATTTTGGCAAGCTCGCGCCCGAGATCAAGCAGGCCTACGAGGCGGGCATCGCAGACGCCTGGAAAGAATTCGCCGCTCACAAAAAGCTCGTCGAGAAGGGCGAGTTAGCCTCCGGAGACATTTTCGGGACTCGGGCGTTCCTCAGGAACAACTATGCATACCGCATGACGGCCGCGGTCCTGGGCATCTACGGTAACACGAAGCAGGAGGCGATGTACCCAACGTACTACGTCGACGCGGAGGGTCAGAAACTCAGTGGGGCCAATCGTTACGAACTTCGCTTCGCACCGGGACAGTTGCCGCCGGTTGATGCGTTCTGGTCGGTGACGATGTACGACCAGCCGAACAGCCTGCTGGTGGCCAACCCGCTGAACCGTTACCTCATCAACTCCACGATGTTGAAGCAGTTCAAGCAAGACGCCGACGGAGGGCTGACGGTGCTGGTTCAGAACGAACCACCGGGGAAGGACCGGGAAAGCAACTGGCTGCCCGCCCCCAGGGAGGACTTCTCCCTCATCATGCGTCTTTACCGGCCCAAGGCCGAGGCGCTTGACGGAACTTGGACCGCACCGCCCTTGAAGCGTGTGAAGTAAACAGCCGACTCGCACGCAAGCGAATCGCGCAGCGAGGCCCAGCGATTGTTAGGCAGTCCATCGAACAGCGATTGGCTTGCCAAACCCAATGGCAAAAAGCGCTTGTTATTCTTGGCGAAACTGGCAACGGGATTTGAACTCGGTAATATCTTTGCTGCCAATAACTTGCGACAACATGCCGTCTCGACTTTCCAAAATCGGTGGCCCTTGAAACCTGCTGAATACTGAAGCAAAAAACGGCTTGTCGCGAGTAAACGCGACAAGCCGTTTTGCCAGCAAGTCGGGCTGGCGGGATTTGAACCCACGACCTCTTGCACCCCAAAGACCTCGTGAATCGAGTTCGCTTCGATGAAAACACTGGAATTCAAGCCATTTATCGACTTTCTTGCTCCGCTAGTCAAGTCTTACACAGTCTCATTTTCACTCAGGTTTGTCGTAAAAACCTGTGATTTCGTGGTAACGTGGTAATGGTCTGAAATCGCGATAGCAGCGGCCCCAAAACCCAGACCGTTGGTGTTCCTTATGATGTCAGCTACCAAAACGAACGAGGGGGAGTGCGGGCCAGCTCCTCCCCCTCGCGGGTGGCAACCTATACGGCTGCCGATGTTCAGCCTATCACGGATCGACTGCGTGTGAAGCAGCTCTGACCACAGCCCTCTGCCGGATCTCCTGGAGTTGCTTGATCTTCACGTCGAGTGCTTCAACGTGCGACTTTCCGGCGTACCGGACCTCTCCGCTGCTGCGGTCGGCTGATGCCGCTTCCTCGGACCAAATCGCATCGAACTGGCCCAAGACCTCGTTTGCGGCTCGGATGAATGCCGGGTTCCCAGTTTGGGCGGTCTCGCGGATTGTGGTGACCTCAACTCCCTTCTCCACGCGGGTTGTCTTTACGACCGCGGGCAGCTTGGATGCCTCCCAGCCCTGGACCGCCTCGCCGTAAAGGTGCTCGAGCCGGAGCGTCATTCGAGTGCGGAATAGGGCAACCTCCTCCCGGTACTGATTCCGGAACCAACACTCCGCCTTGGCGATGTGCTTGGAGACGGTTGGCTGCGTAATCCCAAACTGTGCCGCAATCTTGGTTTGGGGAATCCCCCGGCACCGGTGCTGGTGGTACATTTCCAGCATCTCGGGGGTGGGCTCATCGGCGTTTTCGAAGGTCGACATTTATGCCTCCCAGTATTCCGCAGGAACGAACGGAAAACGCCCCTCCGTTCAACTTCTCAACGATGCCCCTCCAGCTCGCATTGTAATCATTTCGAACTCGTAGTGTTCCACCCGGAGGTTTTCGAATACACACTCGAGTCTCATACGGCAATCGGCTTCTCGCAGTGTGCATGGAGAGGCTCTACTTGAGCTCTACGGCAACTTTTCGAATCCGACCTTCGAATTGGAACGGACGACGCTCAAAGTAGTCGCGAGAGACGGTGGAGCCGAGGTCTGTTCCGACATCGAAACTTTCACTGGCGGTGAACGCAGCCGGTACGGTCATCTTGACGGTGGTCTGGGCGACTTCTTCGCCATCCAACAAGAGTACGACGTCGGCGGGAGCACCGGGTTTCGGAGCCTTCAGTGTCGTACTCACCACGAGCGCATGCTTCCCTGGTGCTACCTTCTTCTCGGACTTCGCGATCGATCTGTCGATGATCATGAGGTTGTATTCAAAGACAAGATGCCCCTTGTCCATGTAACACGTCAGTCCGCCGCCAGCTCCCCCCATGGCATACAGCACTCCGCTGGCTTCTTCACCACATTCGAGGTCAATGGTCACCGTGTTGTTGTGATTGCCTAGAGCGGGAGCTGTAAACTCGGGCATCCGTGTGGTGGTGTCGTCGAAGGTCCAGCTGGTGTAGGGCGACTTGATCCGGTCTTCCGGGTGGATGCGCAACCAGATCCCGGCCCCGATGGGAAAGACCTTGTTCTCTTCCGCCTGCGCCAAGAAGAGCTTCTTCATTTCCTCGACCTTCTGCGGATGCTCCTGTGCGACATCGTGCATCTGAGAGAAGTCTTTGGTCAGGTCATAGAGTTCCCAGACCGCCTTGGATGAATCCCACTTGTCCAGACCGGGCTGTGCGTTCAGCCAGGGGCTAAGTGGACCAAATGTGCAGGCATACCAGCCATCCGAGTAGATCCCGTCGCTGCCGTTGTTGTCGAAATACTGGATGTGCTTGTTCTCCGGGGCCTTTGCGTCGGCAAAGCTGGAGGCCATGCTGACGCCGTCGATTGGATCTTGAGGGAAGCCGTTCACTTCCTTCGGAGATTTGATACCAATGACGTCATAGAGCGTCGGTGCGATGTCGTTCACGTGATAGAACTGGCCACGCGGCGTCTTGTCAGCCTTGATCTTCTTCGGCCACGAGACAACCAGTGGATTGCGTGTGCCGCCGAAGTGTGAGGCGACCAACTTCGTATGGCGAAACGGAGTGTTACCCGCCCAGGCCCAGCCCGAATGCTGGATGTTGTCGGTCAATGGGCCACCGAGTGCCTTCAGGCCACCCAGTTCGTCGAGCGCCGTAATCTGCTGCGCAATCGTGTTGGGAATCTGATTCTGTGCAAGCAGCTCGCTGATCGAACCATTCTGGCCTTCCGCAGAGCACCCGTTGTCCCCCCACAGATAGAGGACAATGGTGTTCTCTCGCTGTCCCGTCTCGTCGAGGTAATCCACCAGCTTCCCGACCTGGGCGTCAGTGTGCTCACAAAAGCCCGCGTAAAGCTCCATCAGCCGAGTCTGAAATGCTCGCTCGGATTCAGGAATATCCGACCAGGCAGCCATCGTCTTATCGCGCGGCGTAAGTTCCGTCTCAGCGGGAATCCACCCCAGTTGCTTTTGGCGGGCAAAGATCTCCTCACGAAGCTGATCCCAGCCCTGGTCGAATTTTCCTTTGTACTTGTCGGCCCATTCGGCTGCCACATGATGCGGTCCATGCACTCCGCCGGGAGCCCAGTACATGAAAAACGGTTTGTCGGGAGCAAAGGCCCGGTGCTTCTTCAGCCACGTGATCCCCTTGTCGGCCATGTCCTCGGTGAGGTGGTAATTCTCGTCGTGAGGAGGCTCGATCGGCTTGGTGTTCTCCACGAGCCGCGGTTCCCACTGTGAAGTTTCTCCCGCCAGGAACCCATAGAAGTGCTCGAACCCATAACCGGTCGGCCAATAGGTAAACGGTCCAGCCTCTGTGGTCTGATCTGCGGGAGTATTGTGCCATTTCCCAAAGGCCGAGGTGCTGTAGCCATAGTTCTTCAGAACCTCGGCCATCGTTGCGGATGTCTTGGGAATGACTCCCGTATACCCGTCCCAGTCCACCGCTCGCTCAGCAATGGTCCCGCTCCCCACCCGCTGGTGATTGCGTCCCGTGAGTAAAGCCGCACGGGTTGGGGAGCAAATCGAAGTCGTATGAAACCGGTTGTAACAGATCCCCTCGTCTCGCAGCTTGGTGAGCGTCGGCGTGTGGGCGAATCCTCCAAAGGTGTCCGGCACTCCGAAGCCTGCATCGTCAATCAGGACAATGAGTACGTTCGGAGCGTCCTTGGGCAGGCGGCTCGGCTCGACCCTGCGCTTGTGAATAGACTCTTGCAGCGTCGGCCCCGCCTTGCTGGCTGACGGGGTGGGAGGAAATGGGAGTACGGACCCATCGCTGGGAGGCTCCGCAAAACTCGGGGCGATCAGACCACAGACGACAATCAACAATGCGAATGCGATTCTCATAACCCGAGAGTCCTTACTTGGTGTAGACAATCTTCGTCTCGACGATGGTGCCGTTGAATTGGAACGGAGCTTGATCGTAGTAATCGAGAGAGACCGGCGAATCGAGGTCAGTCCCCAGATCGAAAGTCGCATTCGACGTGAAGTGGAGCGACATCGCAGCTGGCACCTGGCCTTGAGCGGCCACCTCGCCATTTACCTTCAGCGTGACATCCATCGGGCCCCCGATCTTGGAGACGAGCTTCGACTCGACTTCGATCTTTACCTTTCCGCTCGGCAGCTTGTCTTTCGACTTGAGCTTCGTCCGCTGGACCTCGAACAGGTTGAACTCGTAGCACAGGAACCCATCTTTGACATAGCAGGTGACCCCGCCGGAGAAACCTGCGAGGGCGTAGAGCACGCCGTTTGCATTTGCGGGTATGTCCACATCCATCGACACCCGGCTGTTCATCTTGCCCAGCTTGGGAGCTGCCGATTCGGGCATCCCGGTCATGGGGCCATCAAACGTCCATTCAGTCAGAGCGGAGGCTGGGGCATCTTCGGGGTGGAACATCGCCGTTGACCACAGGCCGCCACCGATGGGCAGGTTCTTGTTCTTCGTGGACTCAATCAGGAACAGGTCTTTCATCTCCCGGAGTTTCGCAGGGTTCGCAGCTGCCAAGTCATTGGCCTGACTCCAATCCTCGTCGATGTGATACAGCTCCCACTTGTCTGTGAGAGGTGACCATTCCTTGATCCCCTTCGGCATTCCACCCACCCACGGTTCGCGGGGACCACGAGCGCTGGCATACCACCCGTCGTGATAGATACCGCGGCTGGCCATGATGTCAAAGAATTGCGTCTTCCGAGTTCCCGGAGCGGTGGCGTCGCCGAACGCGTAGACCATGCTGACGCCATCGATCGAATCTTGTTCGAACCCATTCACCACCCGAGGTGGCGTGATTTTCGTCAGCTCGTAGATTGTCGGAACAATGTCGATCACATGGTGGAATTGAGGGCGAGCTGTCGGATCAGCCTGGATTCGCTTCGGCCAGGAGATGGCCATCGGCTGGCGAATCCCCCCGAAGTAGGCTCCCATCAACTTCGTGCCCTGGTAGGGAGTGCTCCCGGCCCAGGCCCACCCGGCGTGATACATGTTGTCGGTCTTGGGGCCCCCGAGTGCTTCCAGTCCTCCGAGTTCCTTGAGTGCCTCAATATGTTGCGAGATCTTGGTCGGAATTCCGTTCTGCGCCAGCTGCTCGCTGATCGTGCCATTCAGGCCTTCGGACGATGAGCCGTTGTCGCCCCAGATGTAGAAGATCAGCGTGTTGTCGAGCTTCCCCTGACGTTCGATCTCGTCGATGACTCGACCCGCGTTGTAGTCCGCGTGTTCGGCGAACCCGGCGAAGACCTCCATCAGGCGGCGTTGGAAAGGCTTCTCGTCCTCGGGGATCGAGTCCCAGGATGCCAGGGATTCCGGACGCGGCGTCAGCTGGGCGTTGTCAGGAATCCACTTCTTTGCCTTCGCGCGAGCAAACGTGCGTTCGCGATATTTATCCCAGCCGTCGTCGAACTTGCCTTTGTATTTGTCCGCCCATTCCTGCATCACTTGATGTGGGCCGTGAGCTGCCCCCGGAGCCCAGTACATCAGGAACGGTTTGTCCGGCGCATAGGCCTTCTGCTCACGGAGCCAGTGGATGGCATCGGACGCAATGTCATCCGAGAGGTGATAGCCCTTCGGCTTCTCTTCCGTCACCGGCGAAGTGTTCCGCGTCAGGGTCGGTTCGTACTGCGACGCCTCGCCTGCCAGAAAGCCATAGAAGTACTCGAAGCCGTAGCCGGTCGGCCAATACTCGAACGGCCCTTTGGATGTGATCTGCTCTTCGGGAGTGTTGTGCCACTTGCCCCACGCCCCCGTGTTGTATCCGTAGTTCTTCAGCACTTCTGCGACTGTGGCTGATGACTTGGGAATTGTACCACTGAAGCCATCGAAGTCGTTCGCGATCGCCGAGATCTGGCCGTTCCCGACGCGGGTGTGGTTGCGCCCCGTGAGCAATGATGCTCGTGTCGGCGAACACATCGCAGTGGAGTGAAATCGATTGAACGAAATTCCGAGCTTCGATACACGGTCAAGTGTCGGTGTGTTGACCTCGCCTCCGTAAGTCGAGGGTGTCCCCGGCCCCACATCATCCATCAGGATGACGAGGATGTTGGGAGCCCCTTCAGCCAGCCGCCTGGGCTCCACACGCTTCTTGTAGACAGAATCCTGAATCGTCAGCCCAGGAGTGGAGCCGGACGGCGCAGGAGGGAATGGCAGAATTTCCTGCGCGTGGGTCACGGATGCGAGGATCAGACTGATCAAAAGGAGTTTCATGATGATGGGAATCTCGTGTCCGCCTCGGTCAATGAGTTTCATCCTGGAGTTGTCTATTCGCCGACAGGTACGGGGTCCGGGAATTGCCACGTGCCGTCGAGGATTTCCTTCTGCGGGCGGTAGAGGCGAACGATGTAGTTCCAGCCGGGCGCGATGATTTTGACGATGTCATCCGCATGCAGATCGGTCTTGGCGAAGATCAGCGTCTTGGGGACTTCGGTCCGGCCGGGAAAGATCTGCGGGAGCGAATCTCGGAAGGTCTGCAGGACCAGCCGGATCTGGTGTAAGTTGACGACCGTGCGATCGAGTTGCTTGCCGCGATAGGTCAGGTCTTCATCGAGCTTTTCCTTGCCCCGCTTCCGCGTGCGACGGTCCCGGACGGGGACAAACGGAGCGGTCGAATTCAGCTTGGCCCCCTTGGCGGTGACCTCGGTCACGATCGAGAAGACATCAAACCCGACGTTGACCCCATCGGCCACGGCTCGCTCGTGGGTGTACTCCTGAACGATGTTCTGATTGAAGAATGCCAGCGTCTGAACCGTCGGAGTGGCAGTCAGCCCAATCGTGAAGGCGTCGAAGTAGCTGAGTACGTCTCGCCAGTCGCCGTAGATGCTGCGATGGCATTCGTCGACAACGATGAAGTCGAACGACTCGATCGGGATGCTCGGGTTGTACTCGACGGGGATTGGCTCGTTCTTCTTGTCCGGGGCGTTGTCGGGGGCGTCATCCTCGAACGACGATTGCTCTTCGTTCCCCTCGTCGAAGTCTTCTTCCCCCCGCAGCATCGAGTAGAGCCGCTGGATCGTGGTGATGCAGACCTTGCTAGCGGGCGAGATCGTGTTCTTTTTGAGATGCTGGACTGTGTATTCCTCAGTGAACTTGTAGCCGTTGTCGGGGCTGACGAACTGCTGAAACTCGCTGAGGGTCTGCTTCCCCAGGTTGTTGCGGTCGACCAGAAACAGGATCCGTTTGGCTCCCGCGTACTTGATCAGCCGATAGCAGAAGTTGACCGCGGTGAAGGTCTTACCACTGCCGGTCGCCATCTGGATCAGCGCTCGCGGGTGGTTCTCCGCGAGGGCCTTCTCCAGGTTCTGGATGCTCTCCGTCTGGACATCCCACAGCCGCTCCGCGTTGATTGGCGGCATCTGACGCAGCCGGGTCCGCAGCTGATGTTCGAGGCTGACCAGCCGCAGCAGTTCTTCGGGCCGATGGAACGCGAAAACCTCCCGGCTGCGGAACTCCGGCTCCAGGAAGTTGGTGAACCGCGTCTCGATCCCGGTTGATTCGTATGCGAATGGGAGCGGCAGCCGGTAATGCGGAACGTCCGGCGGCAAACCGCGGGAGTACCGCTTGGACTGGGACTCGACATGAGTCAGCGTGCTGTCGGCTCGCTTGGCCTCGACGGTCCCGATGGCCTTTCCGTCGACGTAGAGCAGGTAATCGACCGGACCGGACGCGAGAGGGAACTCCCGAACGGCGATACCTCGCCCGGCGGAGATGTCCATCTCCTTGAAGTTCTGCACGATCCAGCCGCACAGCGTCAGCTGCTGGTCGATCGTCTGACGGGAAGATTGCTCAGGCGTCATCGGCTCGCCCTTGCAGCGTGCCGCGAGCCTGGAGGATCGCCAGAGAGAAGTTGTCGGCCAGTGGTGTCCATCAGGGGCCCTGCTTTTGGACTGCAGAAGGGTTCTAGGATAAGGCGCTCGTCGAGGGGAGGCAATCCGGGACAAGGACCCATCGCAACGACGAATACCGCGCTGATGCTGCTTGGCGGTGTCAATCATCTGCTGCGACATATCGATATCGAGCAGCTTTGCCTTTTGATCCAACGGTTCCGGGAACCGCAAGATGCAGGATTTCATCCTCGCAAAGTAAGCACAGCCATGAGTTGGCCAGCTGGAATGAGACGTCGAGCAGTTCACCCGCGGAGCGACAGGACAGGTAGAACGGATCGTGCTTAGTGACGGCCTGCATTTCGCGACACAATTTGACGAGCAGTTGCTTCTTGGGGTCCGAATACCGCATTGCAGACTTCGGCGCAGCAGACGCTCTCGCGCGATTCAACGCTCCTTCCAGAGGAGTTTGACCTTTCGGAACCTTGACCTTTCGAAATGAACGAATGAAGTCGACACGAGTGTCATCGAAGTCCTTCGTGTCGATGAAGGGATACGCCTTTTCCCACCATCGTCGAAGAACCCATTCGAGGTCACGGGGATCAGCATCAAAAAACTCGACGCGGGACTTGAGCCAGCGAGCAAACTCGAAGACGTTTCGATTCCGTTGTCCGATCGCAGTGGGGCAGGTTGCCTGGATTGCCTGCTCGATGAATTCATCAATGGGAAGAATTCTTTGTTCAATGAGCCCTTGATGATTATGACCTCGGTGATCCTCTGTCGTCTTTTGTTCTCCTTCGGTCGTCGTCTGTTTTCTATCAGTAACGATCTGTTCCTTCTGTTCCTCCGTACTCTTCTGTCTTCGTTTGTCCTCTTCTGACGACTCTGGCTCTTCTGTCCTCTCTGTCAACTCGATCATCGAGCGTCGAGGCAGATCCGGTGACCAGCATCGAAAAAAGCCGGCACCATCCAGTGTGAGACGGGGTACCGATTCGAGCGATGTCAGCAGAATCTTCCAGCGGTAGACGGCCCCATTCGACAGTTGTGAGGGTGGAACGACAACGTAATGGGTTCCCCCGGCCCGCATTTCGCCGTCCTCAAACCTCCTGAACGGGCAATCTTTGATGCGTGCGTAGACATGGTATCCCCGTAGCGTCTCGACCGTCGGCAGAGTGGCAGCCAGATGCGGGAACGCCGTCGCCCAACGCTGGTATGAATCACGGTCGTCAAAATCTCTGGCGACCAGATCGCCGGAGATGGCTCCGAGGATAATACCGACGCCAACAGCCATCGGATTGTGGAACCAGCGACGAACCGCGTCGATGCTGGCCGGCGTGGTCTGGAGATGCTTCCAGGTTCGCATCGTCGGACTCTTGTCATCGGCGATTGGCAAGATCGACAGTCCCAACTTGCGCAGCCTTACAGCTTGCTGAGAGAGATCCTCACAATTCGTCGTGAGATGGGGCTTCCCCTCGTTCCTCGGTGGCATACAATGTCCCCTGAAATTGTGCTGGCCGGAGACTTTGGCGAGTTCGGTCAACACGAGTGAAGTTGCAGGCGAGTCGGCGCAAGTCGGCTCGCCTGTTGCATTGAAAGTTGTTCAGATCCCGGATTCAGCGAGTGCACGCTGTGCGGCTTCTGCTTGCCGTCTACGCTGATCTGGGGAGATGGTGGGGACGGGGCTGTCGCTGGCGTTCTGTGCCGCGATGAAACGCCCAATCGCTTCCGTCGATGTGTAGCGCTGCCCGCCGATCAGGATCGTCTCCAAACGGGTTCCCCGAACGCCCTTCAATCGCCAGCGATGGAGCGTGGCGAGTGATAGCCGCTTCCCGCCGGGGAAGGCTGTCCGAGACTGCTGCAGTGACAAGAGAGACTCTGATTGAAGATCGATCGACATGCGATGGCCTTGCTGAATCGGGGACGGTGTGCGTCAACACGATTCAGGGTAGGTGCAAGATGTCGCAGATCAATATCTGTCGTGAGGACTGGCCGATGTTGACCAATTCTGGCCGATGTTGGCCGATACCTGTCCAATCGTGCCCTTAGCATCCTGAATAGCTACTTGTCATAGGTTACCTTCATGCCGCGAAGGAGATTGGTCTTAAATTTTATCGGTCCGCGAAGTGTCTCACGAGAGGCAACCCCCTCCTTAAGTTTCGTTTGTACGAAGCGTTGGAATGACTTCATCGATTTATTTGGCGAGTATTGAGCCAGCAGGAACCGGGAAAGCCATTCCTTGATGGTAAGCGGTTTCGACCACGAGTCCGTCTGCGATAATCCTGCAGTGCCTGCCGCCAGCAATTCATCTTGCGACAATGTCAGAATGCGAGACTCCAGTGATCGAAATCGACCTGCCATGGACCGCAGTTCAACGTCGCTCGGACGCGATTGACTTTCACCCACAATGGGAATGAGATCGAGGTGATAGGGCAATAGCTCGCGCACTCCATCCTCAAGCAATTTGAGTTCCTTGCAGATGCATTCATACTTCGCCAAGTTGATCGAAACTTGCAATGAATATGACCTCATGGAATCCCGAATTCGATCTAACTCTCTTTGATTGCCTTTGTGCAACTTCAGTTGATCCAGTAGCTTGTCGAATGCACGTCGGCAATTGTCCTCTTCGTCTCGGCAACGCCAGATTTCGAGCAATTCGGAGGTGTCTGAGAAACGACGTGCCAAGCGTTGGAGACGCTGCATACGCGATTCTGATGCGACACGATGAAGCCAACGGCATACCACGGAGCTCTCAAACGCTAATCTGCATTCGGGAGAATGACGATCCACGACGTCAGAATCTAGCCAATGAATCCAACATCTGACTTGCGGACTAGAGCCGGTTTCAAAACCCTTCCACAACAACTTTCAGTTGGCAAGGCATTTGCATGAGTGTTGAGCAAAGGAGTGCTCAGTCATGCTCATCACGCTGTCGTGGTTTCCGTCCTATGGGCGGTA
>JBIIOI010000073.1:0-24642 GCA_044337025.1 Planctomycetaceae bacterium | reverse complement strand
CCACAGACACAAGAGCGAGCGCATCATCAGACTCCAACAGGCAGGGTGAAGACTGGGATGCATCGTGACGAACCGTTCCGGAGCTGTCACGCCCGAGTAGATATTCCAGCATCGTTCAGTGAGGCCGCGTCCTCCTCCCTCTCCCCAGGGACCATTTGAGAAACAGAGAGGATGGAATTTGGGGAGAGGACCGGGGTGAGGGGCCATGCAGTTCCCCCTCACCCCAACCCTCTCCCCCGAATCGACGATTGGCTCGCGATTCGCATCGATTGCGGGGGCGAGGGAGAAAAACCCGTTCTCGTGCCCGACGGTTCAGGTGCAGACTCACGCCCGACGACGATCGATCGTGATAGCGGTCCGCCCGCAACGCCGATACGCTACGAATCTTGGCGTTCGGTCGATCTACCTCAGCCTCGGAAACTTGCTTGGGAGCCTGCCGTGCGGATTCATCGACTCGGTCTGTGGATGGCAGGCCTGCTTCTGTGGACGACCACCTTCGTCATGTCGGCCGACTCCACCCGGCCGCACATTCTGCTGCTGCTCAGTGACGATCACAGCTATCCGTATCTAAGTACCTACGGCGACCCGAACATCAAGACCCCAGTGCTGGACCAGCTGGCTGCCGAGGGGATGAAGTTTCGTCGGTACTTCACAGCCTGCCCGCAGTGCGTGCCCTCGCGGGCGGCGCTGATGACCGGGCGCTCGCCGGTGGCCTGCCGGATGACGCGATTCTCGTCCCCGCTGCCAAAAGATGAGGTTGCCTTTCCCGAGCTGCTGCGAGCGGATGCCGGGTACTACACCGGGATTTGCGGTCGCAGCTTTCACCTGGATGGAGCCAGCGGTCGCGGAGGCAACGGGATCGCCGCTCTCTATGAGCAGCATGAGCTGAAGACCTTTGAGAAGCGAGTTGACTATTTGAACTCCTGCCCCGATCCACAGGTCGCACAAACGGTCGGCGAATTCCTCGACAAGCGGCCCGAGGGCCAGCCGTTCTTTCTGTGGGCCAACTTCAGCGACCCGCACCACGTCTGGAACGCACCCGCCGAGTTCCGGCCCGATCCCGCGACGCTGAAGCTGCCTGAGCACTGGCCGGACCTGCCGGGGATGCGCGAACAGGTGGCCGACTATTGCGGCGAGATCAACCGCCTGGACCAGACGGTCGGCCAGGTGCTGGATGTGCTCAAACAGCGCGGTCTTTACGACAAGACGCTGATCGTCTTTGCCGGCGACAACGGAGCGGCGTTGCCGCACGGGAAGGGCTCGCTCTATGACCCGGGCTCGAATGTTCCGCTGATAGTTCGCTGGCCCGGTGTCGTTCCGGCGGGCGGTGATTCACGCGCACTCCTGAGCGGAGAAGATATCGGCCCAACGCTGCTGACAGCTGCGGGACTGGCTCCGACTCCTAAGATGAGCGGCGTCAGCTTTCTGCCGCTGCTGAAGGGCGAGGCCCATACTCCACGAAAGCATGTCTTTGTGGAGCGCGGGCCGCATGGTTCCGCCCCGGTGACGACGAACATGTCAAACAACGGGTACGACCTGAGCCGGGCGGTGCGCAGTGACCGCTACAAGTTCATCTACAACTGCACTCCCTGGATTCCCTACAGCCCGGTTGACTCCGCGGGCGGCGCAGCCTGGACACAGATGACAGCTGCCAGCGCCGAGGGGAAGCTCAGCGCAGGACTCATGGCGACTTACTTCACAACTCCGCGGCCTGTCTATGAGTTGTATGACCTGGAAGCGGACCCGTCGGAACTGAATAACTTGAGCGGGTCGAAAGAACTGGCTGCGGTGGAAACAGAACTGCGGCTGGCGATGGCCGAGAAGATGTTATTGGACTACGACTATCTCCCTCTCCCGGCCATGCTGGATGCCGAACCTGACAAACCAGCGAAGCCAGGTGCGGATCGTCGGCAGCAGTTTCAGCGTCTGGACACCAACCAAGACGGACAGCTGTCTCGCGAC
The DNA here is from genome assembly GCA_044337025.1 of Planctomycetaceae bacterium. Classification (GTDB taxonomy): domain Bacteria; phylum Planctomycetota; class Planctomycetia; order Planctomycetales; family Planctomycetaceae; genus TH-plancto1. The sequence continues at coordinate 22,680 of JBIIOI010000073.1, read as the reverse complement.
GAGTTCGGGAAGGGCCGTGAGCCCACCGATGCCGAGAAATGGTTCCTGCGCCGCGATGCCGACCAGACCGAACCTTGAGCCGGGAAGAGTTTGTCTCAAACTCGCCGATCTCCAAGTGAGTCAGTGCCAGTCGCGAACCAGATTCAGCAGTGACTGGGGTCCCGAGGTCGGAAAGAACTCACGCGGCAGGCGGCAGGCCATCGTGTAGGCTGGGTCGAAGATGTTGCCGACCTCGTAGCGGACCGTCTGCTGCAGCCAGAGGTGAGCTGCTGCCGGTTCCAGTCCGAACTCCTGCGGCAGCCAGCGCAGCATTTCCGTCGTGCAGATTTGAGTGGCCTGATCGAGAGGTCGGGCGTTACCGATCGTGGCGATGCCGACCGAGTCGATTAGACGCGGCCATTGCAGCTCGTACTGCTTGAGCAGGTGCAGTTCGAACGTCACGCGGGCTGAGACCTCGACGCCGTTGCCGCTGATCTCGCCGTCTCCCTGAACAGCGTGGACGTCACCCAGGAAGAACAGTCCGCCGGGAATCGAGACCGGGAACGCGATGACAGCTCCGGCACGGCAGGCCCGGTAGTCCATGTTGCCGCCATACGGGCCGGACGTGGCTGTGGAGATCACCTGATTGCGAGCTGGGGCGACTCCAAAACAGCCCAGCATCGGATCGAGAGGCAGGACCAGCTCCGGACAGGACGCCGGACGCGGAGCGACCAGCTGGACCTGCCTGGCGGCTAAGTCGATTCGCCACTCGACCAAGTCATTGGGCGGCAGCGAGGCGGCGAAGGCCGGGTCGACACAGTGGGCGGCTGTGGACGCCGTCGTAAAGCCATACGTGCGGCTGGGAGTGATCTCCAGAATCCGCACGATCAGTGCGTCACCGGGCTCGGCCTCCTGGACCGCGAATGGCCCGGTCATCGGGTTGCCGCGGAGCGCCACTTGATCGCGAAGATGGTCGAAGCCCCGAGCGTCGATCGTGTCGGTCGTGATGCGGTCGCCGCTGTGGACCCACAGAATCGGGTCATGAGGGCCAAGCGTGTTGTGATACTCCGACGGACGGACTTCGTGGTGCATGCCGAGTGTCCCGTCAAAGCTGAGCTGGCAACTACTGCGGCTGCGGAGCGGGGGCTGGCTTGGGAGCCGCCTTCAGAGCCTTCAGGCGATCGAGCTTGGCCTTGGCGGCGTCGGCCTTGGCTTGGGCAGCTTTGGCGGCAGCATCATAGTCAGCCATCGCCTTTTGCTCTTCCGGCTTCGGCGGAGCCTCCGCTGCGGCCTTCTCCGCTGCGGCCTTCTTGGCGACCATCTGCTCAGCCAGCGTCTTCTCCATCAGGATCGCCTTCTCGGCTGCGGCCTTGGCAGCTGCGGCGGCTTCTTCGGTCGTCTTCTTGCCGGTGTTGGCGGCGAGCTGATCGGCGGCGGCCTTTTCAAGAGCGGCTTTGGCGGCAGCGAGTGCTGCTTCCGCAGCTTTCAGCGACTCCACAGCCTTCTGCATTTCGGCGACCTTCTCGGCCATCATCTTTTCGGCGTTGGCCTTTTCGGTCGTCGCGGTCTGGGCCTTGGTCGTGGCTTCATTGAGCTGGACCATGGCGGCTTCGGCAGCCACCTTGCGATCGGTCAGGGCCTTGTTGAGGGCGGCGAGCTGGTTGCTGGCCTGGGTCAGCTCGTTGCTTGCTCCGCCGAACTGCTGCTCAATCTGTGCGATCGTGGCGTCGATCGTAGGCGGGTTCGTGTTGAACTCGTTCAGCAAGACTCCGTCCGCTGCGTTCCAGATCCTGACCATACCGGACCAGTCCCCGCCGATGGCTCGCTCGCTCTCAGCGTCGAAAGCCACTTCCATCCCGAGGTCACCCTGAGCGGGAAACTCGCGAATCTGGGCTCCATCGCCGTTCCACAGCCGCACCACGCGGTCGCGACCATTGGAGACCATTCGGCCATCGCGAATGAAGTCGAACGACAGGCAGCCGCCATGGGCATTCCACTTCTTGACTTCGGTGCCGTTGTTCATCTCCCACAGGCGGATCGTGTTGTCTTCGCTGGCAGAGCCGACGAGGTTGCTGTCGGGACGCCAGCTGATGTCGGTGATCATCCCCTGGTGACCAATGAGGTTGTAGAACTCCTTACCGGTCGAGGATTCCCACACGACCAACCCGTTCGAGCGGTCTCCCGAGGCGAGCAGCACCCCATCGGGACTAAACTCGACGGCGGTGATCCAGTCGGTGTGCTTCTTGTTCTCGAACAACAGCTCACCGGTCTCGGTCGAATAGACGCGGATCATCTTCTTGGGACCGCCCAGAGCCACCATCGTCAGGTCGGCCGAGATATCCGCTGCCAGCACTGAGTCGTACTCGTCGCCGACTTCGGCTTTGCGTTCGCCGGTCTTGACGTCGTAGACGATGACCTTACCACTGGCTCCCCCACGACCACCGCCGGCCATCAGCATCGCCCCGTTGCGGCTGAACTTCAGGATCTGCGGCTGTCCTTCGGGGAACGGGAGGACACCCAGGACTTCAAACGTCTGAGTGTGGTAGAGCGTAATCTGACGATGTCCGGAGATCGCAGCCAGCGGAGCCCAGGGGCTGCAGGCGAGCGCGGTCACCGCATTGCGGGTCGGGCTCTGAATGATCGGATCGCCAAGGTAGGCGACCGGCATCGCGATTTCCGCGGGGCGTTCGCCGGAGACTTCGATCTTGGCCAGCGACGACTTCTTCTTCATCTTGGCCGACGAACCGCTGGTCTCCAGCAGACCGCCGTCGATCCACTTCTTGATCAGGGCCAGTTCCGCTTCCGGCATCTTGTCGGCGTTGGGCGGCATCTTCGGTTCGGAGTCGTGGTTCACGAGGCTCCACAAGTAGCTGGCCCCGGAATCACCGCCTTCGACGACGGTCCCGGAGCTGCCTCCCTGCATCGTGCCGGCATAGTTGTCGAGCGTCAGACCGCCCTTGCGGTCGTTCGCATTGTGGCACGATCCACACTTTGCCTTGAACAGCGGCAGGATGTGATCGTTGTACGTGATCTTCTCCGCAGCTGCGTCCTGAGCGAACGCGGGAGCGGAAGAGAGAAGCAGCAGTGTGGCGAGGGCGAGTTTGTGCATGGTGTTGGGACCGAAAACTCGAAATCCGAAGCACGAAATCCGAACGCTGAGTCGAGCCACTTGGCGGTAAGTTTCGGATTTCGAATTTCGTGCTTCGAGTTTCCGTGACTCACCATCCGGCTGACGCCGGACGCTCGCCTCCCTTTAGTGATTGAACAGGAACTCCCGGCTGTTCATCAGGGCCCAGAAGACGTCTTCCAGGCTCCGATTCACGTCGTTCCCCTCCGCGAAGAGCGGATTCAGGGCGGCCAGTTCCTGCTCGGTCGGCTTGCGGGACAGGCAGGTGATGTAAAGCTGTTCTACCACCTGCGGTGGGGTCAGCTTCTGATCCAGGAGAGCCTTGAGCAGACCGCCCTGTTGAATCTTGTTGTTGACGACATCACCGTTCATCAGATGCAGAGCCTGTGACAGAGTCGGCTCCATCTTCACTTCGCACGAACATGCAGTTTCGCGAGTCGCCCGTCCGAACGTCGTCAGGAAGTAGGTCGACGTCTGGCCGTTGGCGATCTGCACGGCTCGCGAGCCGAGCGGGAGCCCGGCGAACTTTTCCTTTGTGTTGGTGACCTGCCCGATGATGTCCAGCATCGATTCGGCCTTGATGCGGCGAATCGTCTGGTGGGCAAAGTTCAGTTCGTCCGTGTTGTTGCTCTCGTTCCGCTGCGTCGATCGCTGGTAAGCCTTTGACAGGCAGATGTCGCGGACCAGAGCCTTGAAGTTGTAGTTCGACTCGGTGAACCGCCGGGACAATTCCGCGAGCAGTTCCGGATTCGAAGCGGGATTGGAGATCCGCACATCATCGACCGGTTCCACGATCCCGACACCCATGAAATGTTGCCAAATCCGGTTCGTGAAGTTGGACGCAAAGTAGGGGTTCGCTGGTGAGGCGAGCCACTTGCCCAATGCAGCTCGGCGATCCAGACCGCCGGTCAGGTCGGCCTTACCGCCCCCGAGGTAATGCGGCACCGAGTTGGCTCCGGTCACCGGGTGGGGGACTTCGCCGCCACCCGCGTTGAAGATGATCTGCTCGCGGCTGTCTTCGCTGGTCTTGCGACCGACCTGGGCGAAGAAGGCGGCGAAGTTGTAGTAATCATCCTGCGTCCAGCGGTCGAACGGATGGTTGTGGCACTGGGCACACTGGATCCGCATCCCCATGAAAATCTGGGCGGTGTTCTCCGCGATCTTCAGGCGATCCTGCTCGATCTGGTAGTAGTTCGTCTGAGCGACCTTGAACGTTCCACCGTTGGCCGACAGCAGGTCCTGGACCATCTTGTCGAGCGGGACGTTGTTCGAAATCTGCTCGACCAACCACTGGTAGTAGAGCACGACTGACTTCGTCGAGACCTGCTGGGTGGTGCGAATCATCAGCCACTCGGCCCACTTCGAGACCCACATCTCGGTGAACTCTTTGCGGCCCAGCAGTTCGTCGATCTTCTTTTCCCGCTTCTTGGGGTCGGCGTCGGCCATGAAGCCCGCGTACTCTTCACGAGTTGGCAGCACCCCGACCAGATCGATCGAGACCCGCCGCAGGAACTCCTCGTCCGAGCACAGACCACTCGGGTGAATTCGCAGCTTCTTCAGTTTGGACGCAACGAATTCATCGACGTAATTCACGGGTTCGGGCGGGACTTCCGCATACTGCAGTCCCTTGGGCAGCACGATGTACTGCGACCCGACCGTGTAGGTCGAGAACCGCGCCATCACGAACGCTTCGCCGCGAGCTCCCGCCGTGATCACACCGGCCGGAGTGATTGACGCCGAGTTGTCATTGTTGGACATGAATAGAGCAAGGTGAGTCACATCGCGGTCTGACCCGTCGGAATAGGTCGCGCGGACGGTCACCCGCTGGGTTTCCCCGGGGCCATCGAGAACACCGTTCTGCGGGTAGATCGTGATTCCGGTACAGGTCGCAACATCCGCCGGGTCCTGCGGCGTGCCTGCGGCGATCCACTTCACCACTTGCTGATTCAGTTCGCTGTCCATCTCGTACCGCTTACCGCCGGTATGCGGAACCGCTCCGACCGCCTTCTCCACCATCAGGCTGGCTTCGGGCACAGCCAGGTCGACACGGCGACCGGGGAACTCCCGGGTAATCCGGTAGTGGTCCCCATTCGGGTCATAGCCGAACAGCGACAGACGGAAACCGTCCTTACCGCGGGCGGCACCGTGACAGCTGCCGGTGTTGCAGTTGGCCTTCATGAAGACCGGCATCACGTCCAGCTTGAAGCTGATGGGCCGGGCTTCGGCCGCTTTCTCGACCTTGATCGGGAGCACCTTGGCCTGACCGCCGAACTCGATCTTCAGTTCAGTCGTGCCGTCAGCGACCGGGTAGAGGGTGTTGGCATCGCGGCGGACAAAGGCCGGGTTGCCGAGGGTCCAGGTCGCCTGGTCGGTGACATCGCGGGTGATCCCGTCCGCGAAGACGGCCTGCACCACGATCCCTTGCCGATCGAGCGAGGTCACCAGATTCACATCCGGCGGGCTCACGCGGAGTTCGGACAGATCCGCAGCCAGCGCGGGAACCGCAGCCAGCACAAACAGAGCGGTGAACAGTCGGCGAAGCATGGGGAGTTCTCGGGGACTCGCGTGATCCGTCAGGGTTGTCCAACGGGCAGTGGGCTCTCGTAACGCAGTCGACGTTACGGCTTGGCCTGAGCGGCGGCCTTTTCCTTCTGCTGCAACCGGAGCATTTCCAGCCGCGACAGAGGCTTAGGCGGAGGAGCAGCTGCGGCAGCCATCGGCATCGGTTCTGGCATTGGAGCCGGGGCCGTCATGGGTGGTTCGTTCGGCTTCGGCGGAGGCGGTGTGTCGATCCGCAGCCGACCTGTGCCGAGGTTATGAACCACGTTGTCGCCGTTTTCCGGGATCAGGATCTGAGCGAACAGCGTCTGGTTGTTCCCGGCCGGAGCATTGGCTGCAGCCTTGATCAGGAACTGGAACTCGGCAGTGTCCTTGGTGACCTTAATCGGCTCGGCAGTCGTGTTCGCCGGGAGGCCATACAGAGTCGCGGTGGCTTCGCCTTCGAAGTCCTTCCGCTTCGTGACCTTCACGAACATCGGAACTTCCTTGCCCTGCTCGACAGCGGCCTGGGCAAACTCCAGGGTCATGTACTGCTCTTCGATCTTGATTGGCACAAACGGCGTGCAGCTCTCGATCGGGCCGTTGCCGACCGTCGCGATGCACCGGATGGCGATCGGCCAATCTCCGACAGGAGCATCGCCGTTGCAGGTCACGGGGATCACAGCCTCGTTCTGGCCTTCCGGGATCGAGACCGATCCGCTGGAGCTGATTCCCGGAGGGTTCTGGAGGAACAACACCTGAATCGGGGCCTTGAAGTCACCCACGCGTTCAGCGATGACCTTCAGGTTCAATGATCCGCCGCGAACGATCGGTGTCTTCGGGGGTTCAATCCGGACCTTGAATGGGGCAGCCTGCGTCACGACGACCGGCATCCGGGTCTGCAGTTCGCTCCAGACGGTCTGCTGGTTCTGGCCCAGCACCATCAGAATGCTCTGCTGCAGGGGACCTTCGACCTTGAGGTTCGGCTGATTCGGGTCTTCGAGGAAGGTCAGGATCTTCGAGTACTTGCCAGCCACCGGAGCTTCCGGGGTCGCATACAGCACCAGCGGCATCGTCGATCCACCGCGCCACATCTGCGGCACTTCGATGCTGACACCCGCAGGCAGGTCGTCGCTCTTGAAGTTCACCGGACCGCCGAAATCCTGGCGGTTGATGCTGACCTGCACCCCGACTCCGCCGCCCTGCGGGACGATCAGCTGGGGGGCGACATAGCGGGCGAACTCGACAGTGCCTGCGGTGGCCTTTGGCACGACCGGCTGCATTTCGACACGGTAGTGGAAGCTGGGGCCGCCGTTCTTGAGCTGGTCAAACACCAGAATCGAGTACTCTCCGTCATCAGGGCACTGCCAGCGGATGTAGCTGTCAGGACCGCGGCTATCGTCGTTCCCGGCGATCCCGTTGCCGTCCTTGTTGCAGACGTACATCACCGCGTCGATCGACGATCGCAGACGACGACCGAACAGCTCAACGTCGAAGACCTGTCCCTTCTTAGCGGTGAACTTGAAGTAGTCCTGATCGCCGGGCTTCTCGAGCAAGCCGTTGAACGCCACAGGGGCCTCGACAGCGGTTAGAGCCGCTGTGGCATCGTTGTTCTCGACTTCTCCCACGTTGTTCAGCGGCGAGACTCGAAAACGCATCGGCGAGAAGCTTGTGCCGCCCGCGTCGGCGACATTGATCGACCAGTCCTCGGGGGCATCGGCAGGGATCACGACATCTTGTTCGAAGTCACCGGCCACATCGCCCAGGAACTTGACCTTCACCGTCTCTCCGGGCTTACCGCCGGACGGAATGACCGAACGCGGACGGGGAGCGGTCCCGATGTTGAGCAGGTAATAGGCCTTGCCGTCGCCCAGATACGAAGCATCGCGAATCTGAACGATGTACTTGCCGTCCTCGGGGATCACGCAGGAGGCGACTCCGTCATTCCAGACCAGAGCGGCATCATCGCTGGACGACTGCTCAAACCGGGCTGCGTTCAGGATCGCGACGTACGGGTCGAAGAAGTTCCCCCAGGAGGAGAAGCCCAGGCGAATCCCGTAGCACTCGGCGGTCAGGCGTTCGCCCTTCTTGCAGTCAAGGATGTAGTAGTCGACGTCTTCGCCATCGACGCGTCCGTGGACGCATTGATTGTTCGTGATCGCCTGCGGCGTCGCGAACTCGGAGTTCGGTTCGACTTCTTCCACCATCGCCAGCGGGCCGACGTAAATATTCTGCAGGTTCGAGAGCCCAGTGGCTGTGCGGACGCGGCAGCGATAGGAGCCGATCGCGGCGTTCGGGTCAGCCTTGAGCTTCACCTTCACGCTGGCCCCATTGGCGTCTGCCGGAACCTCAAGGCTCACGACGGTCAGCCCTGGATCGTAGATCAGCAGCTCTTGGGCGTCCTGCAGATTGGCCCCTTGCAGGACCAGATCGGCCTCTGTCCCGCGCTGAACGCCGTGGGGCAGAATGTTGTTGAGCTGGGGAACTGCGGCCGAAGCCAGACTCGTCATCCCTGCGAAAACCAGCAGGGCGACACAGCTGCGAATGAGAGAAGTCATAGAGTTCAGGTTCCGAAGATTGTCGACTTTCGCTCCGCGAAAGCCCGACCTTTCGCGGAGCGAAAGGCGACAATTCCGTGAGGCAGACGTTCATGTCCACCGGTCATCGCACGCCGCTTGGGTGCGGAAGTCGAAACTCGATCAGCCTCGGCCAATCGGCATCCTCGGCAATCTTTGACAAACTGCCGGTCCGGAAACGCAACTTCCACCCTGTTGCGCGCAGGGTGGAAGCAGGCATTTCGATTGTTAGGCCAGCAGGTCCTGGATCACATCGCCGCCGTCGACGATCTCGATCGGACGATCGCCAGGAGCCATCAGCTCCTTGTCGGCGACGATTCCCAGGCAGTGGTAGACCGTTGTGAACAGGTTCTCGACGGTGACCGGGTTCTCGTCTGGTTCGCTCGCGGTTGGGTTCGAGGTTCCGTAAACGTAACCCTTCTTGATCCCGCCCCCAGCCAGTGCCACGCTGAAGACCTTGGGCCAGTGGTCGCGACCGGCAGTCCCGTTGATCTTCGGGGTTCGTCCGAATTCGGAGGAGACCATCACCAGCGTGCTATCGAGCAGACCACGTGCTTCGAGGTCCAGGATCAGCTTCGAGAAGGCCTGGTCAAACTGCGGCATCTGATTGCGGAAACCTGCCACGATCTGGTCGTGCATGTCCCAGCCGCCGTAGGTCAGGTTGACAAGACGAACACCAGCTTCGACCAGTCGGCGAGCCAGCAGCATGCGTGACCCGGCTGTGTTGCGACCGTACTCATCACGCAGGGCAGCAGGTTCGGCTTCGAGGTTGAATGCCTCACGAGCCTGTGGTGAGGAGATGAGCGAGTAGGCACTCTCGTAGAACGAATTCATGGCCGTCAGGCCGTCGTCCTTTTCCTTCGCGTTGAAGTGGGCATTGACCGCTTCGAGTGCCGAGCGGCGGGTGGTGAACCGGCTCTCATCAACCCCATTCGGCAGGTTCAGGTCCCGGACCTTGAACCCCCCATCGGCGGGATCGCTGCCGAGGCTGAACGGAGCATAGGCCGAGCTGAGGTAGCCGCTGCCGGCGAACTCGTTCGGCATGTTCGGAACACAGACGTACGGCGGCAGGTTGTTGCGTGAGCCGAACTCGTGCGAGATCACCGAGCCGATCGACGGGAACTGCAGTGCCGGGCTGGGGCGATACCCGGTAAACATGTTGTGGGTGCCGCGCTCGTGAGCCGCTTCCCCGTGCGTCATCGATCGGATGACCGTCATCCGATTGGCGACCTGAGCGGTCTTGGCCAGCGTTTCGCCGAACAGCACGCCATCGACGTTGGTCTGCACTTGCCGCATTTCGCCGCGGTATTCGATCGGAGCATAAGGCTTCGGATCGAACGACTCCTGATGAGCCATTCCGCCTGGCAAGTAAATATGAATGATCGACTTGGCCTTACCCTCAAAATTCTGGTACTGCTTCAGGTCAGCGCGAGCTTCATTCTGCAGCAGCATCGGCAGTGACAGGCCGCCCAATGCTCCGACCTGCAGGAATCCGCGACGCGACAGGCTGCGGAAATGCTGTGGACTACAACCGAGGACACCGTTCATGGGAAGGTCTCGAACAGGACTGGCGGGATGTGAGAATCGAGCAGCACCAACAGGAGGGAACGAGCCGGGCTCGTTGAACGCTCTGCTCGAATCGGCAGGATGACCAACCGGGTCGCAGTCTTACCGCACAATCGCGCGAAATGTGCGGGAAAACCGATTTCATTCTTCAGCTTTTGTCGCGACTTTCAAGCCCATTGTCAAGTATCAGGCAGTTTTGATTCAAATTGAGAAGGCTGCTCGTCACATCCGGACTCTGTGCATGGCTTCCAGCCGCAAGTCAAGGTGTGGCGAAACGTTGGGTGGATACTCCGGCAAGAGAGCTGGTAAACTGTCCGCACAATGGCCGATATTCTTCTCCTCTGTGCAGCTGCGGTCATCGCGGGAGTCGTGAACTCCGTCGCGGGAGGCGGAACGCTCCTGACGTTTCCAGCCTTGCTGTATGTACTTGGAGGCAATGAAGATATGGCGGTCGTGGCCAACGCCACCAGCACGATCGCCTTGTTTCCCGGGTCATTGGCTGCGGTGTGGGGCTACCGGCAGGACCTGAAGGGGACTCGCTCGGCGCTGTTGCCACTCCTGCTGCCTTCACTGATCGGAGGAGCCTTAGGAACGTGGCTGGTGGTCAGTTACCCCGCCAAGACGTTCCAGCTGCTCGTACCGTGGCTGATCCTGCTCGCGACGCTCCTGTTCATGCTCCAGCCATCCATCTCGCGCTGGACCGGAATCGGACAGGCCCACACAGTTCCTTCGCTGGGGACAAGGATCGGGATTGTTGTCTTCCAGTTCGCGGTGGCGCTGTATGGAGGCTACTTCGGAGCGGGGATTGGGATTCTGATGCTCAGCTCCCTGGCCCTGATGGGGAACTCCGATATCCACCGGATGAACGCCATCAAGTCGCTGCTGGCCTCGCTGATTAACGGAACCTCGGTCGCACTCTTTGTCTGGCAGCAGAAGGTCGACTGGAAGCTGGCTGTGCCAATGATTGTGGCGGGAATCGTGGGGGGCTTTGCCGGAGCCTCCTTTGCCCGGCGGCTCAACAAGAACCATATCCGCTACGGAGTGATCACCATCGGCCTGGCTGTGGCGGTGACTTACTTCTTGAAGGTCTATGGGGGGTGAGGGGCAGTGGGCAGTGGGCAGTGGGGAACTCTCTACGCCCGATGGCCGTAACAGAGAGAACGTTTCACCTTCCGGGAGTCTCGAAATGTCATCCATCCAACGTCATGGCGTCACTCGTCGCTGGTCCGATGCCGTGGTTCATGGCGGCGTGGCCCACTTCGTCGAGGTGCCCGATGAACTGACGCCCGGCCTCGCCAGTCAGGTGCAACAGGTCCTCGCCCAGATCGACACCCGGCTGGCGCTCGTCGGCAGCGACCGGACCCGATTGCTGCAGGTGTTGATCTACCTGGCCGATCTGTCGCAGATCGGCACGCTGAACGAGCAATGGGACGCCTGGGTTCCCGAGGGGCACGCCCCCGCCCGGGTCTGTGTGCAGGTCGGGCTGGCGAAGGGACTGCTGGTCGAAATGGTCATCACCGCAGCCACGAATCTGTCCGATTCTTAAGATTTGTCGCGGAATCTTCATCTTTTCGCGCAGAAACACTCGTCAGGCGTGGTGGATACGATGACACTTCGCGTTTCGTGTCATCGGATTCCCGGTGACGGTCTGCACTTCATGTGATTCATCTCAAGGTTCGCACGATGCGCATCCTCGTGGGCTGGGACGACCCCGGCGAGGCGGAATTGATCCGCATGTACCTCAACGTCGGCGATGATCCGGAAGCGACGATCGTCGTGACGGACGCCGAGGAATTTCAGCGTCTCGCGACGACTCAGGAGCATTGGAACGCGATCCTGATGTCGGTCAGCCACCCGGACATCGACACCGGATTCAACGTCTTTCAACAGATTCGAGAGTATCGACCTGACTGCCCGGTCGTCGGAGCCTGCCGTAGCGAAGATGTGTTTCGCATCGCAAGGTTCCTCACGAACGGCCTGCGATCTTACATCCTGCGCGATGCCTCCGGGGACTACATGTTCCTGCTCTCGGCCATCATGGATGCGGCTCTGAAGCAGGCCGACGCCGAGCGTGAGCGCGAAGTCGCCGAAAAGCTGCGGCGGGAGATCGACTCGGTCCGGCGGCTGCAGGAATCGATCATTCCGCAGCACATCAACAGCCCCAACGGGTATGAGATCGTCGCCCGCTACGAGTCGTCTCAGATTCGCGTTCTGGGTGGACAGCCGGTCACGATGGCAGGAGGAGACTACTACGATGCCTTCTTCCTGCCGGATGACACGATCGTCTTGCTGGTGGGAGATGCCTCGGGCCACGGCATGAAGGCCTGCATGTCGATCATGACGATGCACGCCTTGATTCAGATGATCCGCACCGAGCGGTTTCGCGATCCCGCAACACTTGTGGGCTACATCAACGAGCGACTCTGCAAGCAAAAGGTCGTCAACGAGGACGGCGGCTTCATCACCCTGCTCTATGGTGTTCTGGACCCTAAGACCAACGTGCTCACCTGGTCCAGTGCGGGTCACCCGGTTCCGATGCTCCAGAACCTGGCCACCGGTGAAGTCCGTAACGTCAGCAGTGATGACGCGTGCGGTTTGCCGCTGGGAGTCTTTGACGGTGCGGAGTTCACCGCTCAGCAGGTCGAGATACCGCTCGGCAGCCGCCTGATTTTCTATACCGATGGACTGGCGGAAGCGTTCAACGGACTCCACGACGAACAGCACGCCGAGTTTGGGATCCCGGGGATCTCACAGACGCTACAAGCGAATTGCCATGTGCCACTGGCCGACGCGCTATTGAAGCTGTTCGATGACTCGAACGCCTTCACGCGGGGACAGGGGCGGCACGATGACACTTCGGTGCTGCTGCTGGAGCGGCATGCAGAGCCACCGATCGTCGGGCGGGCGGACTAAGGCTGCGCCCGCTTCTGGCAGTAGACCTCGTGCAGCAGTTCGTCCACGCTCTTGAACTTGCCCTTGGTCTTCGTGACCTTTTCGATCTGCTCGCGGGCATCCGAAGGCGAGTGCCCCAGCGCCACCAGGGCCTCGTACGCATCGCTGACCACGCTCGAAGCGGGCTCGTCCCCGGTTGGCATCTCGCGACCAATCAGCAGCGCAAACTTGGCCATCTTGCGCCTCAGCTTGGCGACAATTCGCTCCGCCATCGCGGGGCCGATCCCAGGCAACGCGGACAGCGCCTTCACATCCTGCTCTTCGATCGCCACAGCCACTTCCCGCACGGGGCGGACCATGGCGTTCAGAGCCTTCTTGACGCCCACACCGTCGACCGAGCAGATCATGTCGAAGAACTCTTTCTCGACATCGGACAGGAACCCGACCATCTTGGGGACCAGCCGGCCCTTCTGCGGATTGCCATCGAGATACTCAATCGTCCGCAGCGTCACTGGCTGTCCGATTTGAGACTGCAGCTGACGGCGAACGAAGTCGGGCACCGAGACTTCGTACTCGAAGGCTCCGATATCGATGGCCGCTTCGACGCCGTTCAGTCCGACCAGTTTGCCGCTGATCCGGGTAATCATGGTTCATCCGTGAATCGAGTGGGGAGGCACGCAGTGTAGGTTCCGGTCGAGAAGCGGAGTAGTTGAAGTTGCCAGGGATTCAACGAGGGAGTTCTTCGGACCTCTCGCAAGTTTCACGACGAGCGTCGCAGCACCAATGCCGCGACCGGGCCGCCGAACCCCAATGAGAGCTTCAGCACATTCTCAATCGACCGAGTCACCGGAGCCGCCCTGGTCATCGTCAAATCGAGCAGTTGGCTCAGCTGGGGGTCGATCTGGGTCAGGTTGGCAGTCGGCGGGGCGATCTGGTCGCGCAGGGCCAGAATCGACAGGGCCGCTTCGACGCTGCCCGCCCCGCCCATCAGATGCCCCAGCCCTCCCTTGAAGGCACAGCCGTGTGCCCGTGATTTCTGCCCAGTGATCACGCGGCTCCAGGCAGTCGCTTCCGAACGGTCGTTCTGCACGGTGCCGGTTCCATGGAAGCTGACCAGGTCGATCTCGCTCGCGCTGAGGCCAGCATCGCGCAGCGACTCCTGAATCGCACGAGTCAGCCCATCAGCGGACTCTTCGAGACCAGTCACACCGGCCCCATCCGAGAGCACTCGACCGCCCGCGATCTCCGCCAGCGCGCGGGCTCCGCGCTGCTGAGCATGCGCGCGGCTCTCCAGCACCAGCACAGCGGCCCCTTCACCAACCAGGAACCCCTGTCGAGACGCATCGAATGGTCGGGCCGTTGTCGCGGGATCACCCAGGCGGGCCATGACTCCCAGCCGTCGATAACTCGCCAGCAGGGCCGGTTGCAGTGAGGCATCGCTGCTGCCCGCCAGCACGACGTCACAGGTCCCCTGCCGGATCAGTTCGCAGGCCCGGATCAGACTCACCAGCCCCGTTGCACAGGCGGCCCCTGGAGCCAGCACCGGTCCGCAGATGTCGAACTGCTGGGCGACATGCGCAGCTGCGGCGCTGGGCCACGACCAGGGCCAGAGTTCGGGGGGCAGGTCAGCTGCGGGCGATCGCGACTTTGCAAACGCGGAGGCATAGCGGTGCAGCCCCCCCTTGCTGGCTCCGATCACACAACCTGTGCGCTCCGGGTTGAGGCCAGAGAGGTTGGCATGTCGGAGAGCCTCTTGCGCCGCAGAGACCGCATCATCGATCAGCGGTTCGCTCGTGTGCGACCAGTCGCGGGCGACCGGACAACCCCGCCAGTCGGGTGAGGGGGCGATTCCCTCCCAAGCCGGTCCCAGGCGGGCTGGGTCGAGCAGTTGGCCCGACAAATGCCCGGCCAGGACCGCACTCCAAGTCGATTCCCGATCCGCTCCCAGCGGAGTCACCATCCCTAGGCCGGTGACGACGACGCTGCGATTATCCACTCCCCCGGAGCTCACACAAAGCTCCCCGGGTTCAATTGCGATTGCTCGACCGGCAGACGACGAACAGGGCCAGCCCGATCATCAGGATCGTGATCCCCCACTCAAAGGCCAGCCCGCGTCCTTGGACGACAACGGTCGTCGGCGCTGGAACCTGAGCGAGGGCAGCGGATGCGCAAGCGACAAGCCCCAGCAGAGCCAGGCCACAGCGCCGCGCAATCCGAGCGAATTTGGTAAGGCCCATCGCGGTGGATGATCCTGGCGTTGAAGGTGAGAAAGTCGATGGGAATGCAGTGTCGCAAAACACCGCGTCCCATGAACCTATCGACAACGCTGACAGACTGCAAACGACTGGCGGAATCACGCCGTCCGTGGGTCGACCTTGTCTGGGTTGATGCCAAGGTCGCTCAAGGCCTTCGGCAGCTGGGCCTTGTCGAAGGCTCCCTGCTTCGAGAGGGCCTGCAGGGCGGCATAGGCCGTACACTCGGCGTCGACTTCGAAGTGCCGACGCAGGGCCTGGCGGGTGTCGCTGCGGCCGAAGCCATCGGTGCCCAGGACGACATACTCGCCGGGGACCCACTGGCGGATCTGGTCGGCGACGGCACGGACGTTCTCACTGGCCGAGATGAACGGACCCTTTTCCCCAGCCAGGACGGTTTCGAGGTAGCTCTTCTTGGGCGTCTCGGTCGGGTGCAGGCGGTTCCAGCGGTCGGCGGCCAAGGCGTCGCGGCCCAGTTCGTTGTAGCTGGTCACGCTCCACACATCGCTGCCGATACCGTACTTGTCCTTGAGCAGCTTCTGAGCCCGCAGCACACTCGGGAGTGCGGTGCCGGAACCGAACAGCTGGGGACGGACCTTCTGCCCGGCGCCGGAGTCGAGGCTCGACAAGCGGTAGATCCCCTTCAGGATGCCGTTCTCGACGCCATCCGGCATCGCAGGCATCTGGTAGGTCTCGTTGTAGATCGACAGGTAATAGAAGACGTTCTCGTTGTCCGAGTACATCCGCTTCAGTCCGTCCTGAATGATGACTGCCAGCTCGTAGGCGTAGGCCGGGTCGTACGCGATCAGGTTCGGCACAGTGCTGGCCATCAGCTGGCTGTGACCGTCTTCGTGCTGGAGCCCTTCACCGTTCAGCGTGGTCCGTCCGCTGGTGGCTCCCATCAGGAAACCCTTGCAGCGCGAGTCAGCGGCCAGCCAAATCAGGTCGCCCACACGCTGGAACCCGAACATCGAGTAGTAGGTGTAGAACGGAATCATCTGCACGCCGACATTGGCGTACGCGGTCCCGGCAGCGACGAACGAGCCCATCGCTCCGGCCTCATTGATCCCCTCTTCGAGGATCTGGCCGTCGATCGCTTCGCGGTAGTAGTTGTTGTTCTGTGTCCCGTCAGCAGCAAGTCTGTCAACTGGTTCGTAGAGCTGCCCCTTGCTGGAGTAGATCCCGACTGCATTGAACATCCCTTCGAAGCCAAATGTTCGGGCTTCATCCGGAATAATCGGAACGACTCGATTTCCGATTGCTTTGTCACGCATCAGGCTCTGCATGATGCCACCGAACGCCTGAGTCGTTGAGGTTGATCTGCCCTCGGATCCCTTCAGAGTTCTCGAGAAGACCTTGTCGTCCAGAGATGGGATATCGAGCTTCTCATCAGTTGGCTTACGTGCTGGGACCGCTCCCCCGAGCTGATCGCGCCGCGCTCGCATGTAGGCGATTTCCGGGCTGTCATCCGCGGGCTTGTAGTACGGAATGTCATCGATCTCGTCATCCGGCACCGGAATGCTGAACCGGTCGCGAACGTGCCGGACTGAGTCGTCCTTCAGCTTCTTGGCGTTGTGGGCAATCATCTTGCCTTCGGCTTCGGAGCCGAGGCCGTACCCCTTGATCGTCTTCGCCAGGATGACCGTCGGAGCCCCCTTGTGCTCAGTGGCTGCCTTGAACGCTGCGTAGACCTTCTCCGGGTCGTGCCCGCCGCGGCGCAGCTTCTTGAGCTGTTCGTCGCTCAGGTGATCGACCATCGCCTGCAGCTCAGGCGTATTGAAGAAGTGCTCGCGGATGTAGGCCCCATCGGCGGAGATGTAGTTCTGGTACTGGCCGTCGACGATTTCGCCCATCCGCTTGACGAGCTTGCCGTCGACGTCCTTGGCCAGAATCGAGTCCCAGTCGTTGCCCCAGATCGTCTTGATGACGTTCCAGCCCGCCCCGCGGAAGGCCCCTTCCAGCTCCTGAATGATCTTGCCATTCCCCCGCACCGGGCCGTCGAGCCGCTGCAGGTTGCAGTTCACGACCCAGACCAGATTGTCGAGCTTTTCGCGGCTCGCGAGAGTGATCGCGCCCAGGGTTTCGGGCTCGTCGACTTCGCCGTCTCCAACAAAGCAGTAGACCCGCGACTTGCTCGTATCGAGGATACCCCGGTGCTGCAGGTAACGCAGGAACCGAGCATGGTAGATCGAGCAGATTGGTCCCAGTCCCATCGACACGGTCGGGAACTGCCAGAAGTCTTCCATCAGCCACGGGTGCGGATAGGAACAGAGCCCCTGGCCTCGGACGCTTTCCTGACGGAAGTGTTCGAGCTTTGATTCATCGAGGCGGCCTTCGAGGAAAGCCCGCGCGTACATCCCAGGAGAGGCGTGCCCCTGGAAGTAGACCATGTCGCCGGTGTGTTCCGCCGTCCGACCATGGAAGAAGTGGTTGTAGGCAACTTCGTACAAGGTTGCGGACGAAGCATACGTCGAGATGTGCCCGCCGACGCCGCCTTCCATCGCGCGGTTCTCATCCGCGTCCCAGGTCGTCTTCTTGTTCGCCCGCAGGACCATCGCCATGGCGTTCCAGCGGATGTAGCTCTTGATCTTCCGCTCGATATCCAGATTCCCCGGATAACGCGGCTGATCGTCGACCGAGATCGTGTTCATATACGGCGTCGTCGCCACAAACGGGATCATCACGCCGCGGTGATAGGCCCGCTCCTGCAGGTTGACCAGCAGCTGTTGCACACGCTCGGGACCATAGCGATGGATCACGTCCTCCAGCGATTCGAACCACTCTTGCAGTTCGCTCGGATCGATGCCTGGCACTACCCCATCCACCGCAGGTTCGACGTGATCAACGGACATGGTCTGCTTGGTCCCTTCAGAGAGTGACTGGCCGGAAGGCAGGAGATCCCGCCCCCCAACCGCCAAGGATGAAAACACCCCCAGCGCAACCCGCGAGGGGACCTCGCGGGCAACCGTCCCATTGTGGCAGGATTGCCCGATTTGGCAAAGGGTTGGAGCCATCGTTCCCTCTCCCGGTTCACCGACACCGGCGAGAATTGCCACTCGAAGGCTCCGCAACGCTGCAAAGTGTTCGGCAATCTCCGCTTACACCCATTTGCTGGCACTGATTGTTGGCCGTGAAGGATGATGCACGTCGAGCGAGCTGGACGGCGCACTATGTGGACCGCGATGCTCGTTCTCGTACGCGGTTCCGAGTAGGATGAACTTCAGGAGGATCCGCTCCCGCCCAGTGCCTGCAGCCAAACACCATGCTCAGTCCCGATGCTCTGCGAGCCCACAATGTCCCGTTTACCGGGATTTCGCAGACCTACCACGTCTCATTATGCGAGCCCCCCAGCCCACTCCAGTTGGAGAGCGGCAAAACTCTCGGCCCCGTCGACGTGGCTTACGAGACCTACGGCACGCTGTCTCCGCGCCGCGATAACGCCATCTTTATCTGCCATGCGTTGACCGGGGACGCTCATGTCGCCGGGCGGCATTCGACCGACGACAAGAAGCCCGGCTGGTGGGATGGGTTCATCGGTCCGGGGAAAGGGATCGATACCGATCGCTACTTTGTGATCTGCGCGAACGTTCTCGGCGGCTGCATGGGGACGACCGGTCCCCGCTCAATCAATCCCGAGACCGGAACTCAGTTCGGCCCTGCATTTCCGTTTTTAACCATCGCCGACATTGTGGCCATGCACAATCGGCTGGTCGAGTGGCTGGGGATCGAGAAGCTGCTGGCTGTGGTGGGCGGGAGCCTGGGCGGAATGCAGGTTCTCGACTGGGCGGCCCGCTATCCCGATTCGCTGAACGCAGCCGTTGTGCTGGCGAGCGGGGCTCGTCTCAACGCTCAGGGGATCGCCTTCAACGCGGTGGGTCGGCGGGCGATCTACACCGACCCGGCCTTTCACGATGGCAACTACTACGACCAGACCGAGAAGCCGCGTTTTGGCCTGGCTCTGGCCCGCATGATTGCTCACATCACGTACCTTTCCGAGCAGTCGATCGAGCTGAAGTTCGGGCGCCGCCTGCAACACAGCTCCGATCTGACCTACGACCTGCGCAAAGAGACCGAATTCCAGATCGAGAGCTATTTGCACTACCAGGGGAAACGGTTCGTCGAACGGTTCGACGCCAACAGCTACCTGCTGCTGACGCGGGCGATGGACTACTTCAGCCTGGAAACCACGCACGGCCCGCTGCCGCAGGCCCTCGGCAAGACCGATGCACGGTTCCTGGTGGTGTCCTACGACACCGACTGGCTGTTCCCGACCTCGCAGAGCAAAGAGCTGGTGCGAGCCCTGCTGGAGGCCCGACGGCATGTGACCTATGCCGAACTCGAAAGCCCGCACGGACACGATGCGTTCCTGATCGACTCGGAACTGCCGATGCTCAAGGACCTGGTCGAGCCGTTTCTGGCGAAGACTTACGAAGCCACCGTGACCCGATAAAGGTCACGGTGATTCGGTCGGCTCCATCTCCTCAATCTGCTCGGGAGTCGGGTATTCTCGCACGCGGAACCGCTTGGGATAGAGGTCCGGCACCTCTTCCATTTCGGCACCCATCACCTCGCGAACCCGGCTCCAGGGGACAAATCCGACGTTCTTGTCGGGAGCTTGCATGAAGACCACGCGGTCCGCCTCAGGGAGCAGCGTATCGACCCCCTCGCCCCAGACTGCGTACGAGAGGATCTCTTCCGAATCCTTCTTCTGCAGGACCGAGTAGCTCGCCACGAAGGGGGCGTATTCTCCCTGAACTTCGTGCAGCTTCTCCATCAGGGTCTTCTGCTCGAAGTATTCTCCCTGCAGGTACCGAGCCCGCATCTCCTGAAACTTGGGATACAGGACATGATTAACCGGTGGGTGCCAGTCGACCCACTCTCCATCCACATGCTGCAGCGGAAACGGCGACATCGGCCGCGGCTCGTTCTGCAGCGTGGCATCCGACAGTTCGGCCATCATCTTCAAACCGACCGGATCGTGGATCTGCGTCACATACAACGTGTCACGGTTGGGCACCATCGCGACCAGATCGCCATCCATCCCCATTTCGCGCAGGCGGTCGACCAGAAACAGCCGGTTCGCATCGTAGTTGTCTCCCGACACGGCCGAGACCATATGGTCTCCGATCTTGGCCATCGCCCGCGTCCGTTCCGCGAGGTTCTCAATCGCGATCTCCCAGGCGGCGTAGCTGGAGACATCCCAGATCTCGAACTGATTGGGAGGAATCGTCTGCATCGACTCGGGCAGGTCGTAGACAATCGTCGTCAGCAGGTGTTCTCCGAGCGGCTGGAAGTCGAGATCGGGAGGGTCGTTCCCCTCAATCCGGCACATCAGGGCCTGATGGGCGAACGAGCTGCGCATCCAGATCTTGGGCATCAGGTTCTTGCGGGCCTCTTCGAAGTCCTCGGGCAGGACATCCCGCACCGACGTGAAGATTCCGACGGTTCGCTGGATATAGGCATTGCGCTTGTGCCAAGGGAGCTGGCAGTACTCGGCATAGAAGTTGACGAGGTTGATCCGTCCATTCGCGGACTGGATCGAGAACTCTTCCTCCTTGTACACGAACTTGGCTTGAGGCTGGCTGAGCTTAAGCGCACCGAGAAACAGGTCCACAAACGTGTCCCGGTCTGACGCGGCGAAGATCCGACGAAAGAACTTCATGCAGTGCAACTTGGTGAAAAGTCAGACTCTCTCGGTTCCCAAGGGAAATCATGCCATGCACGACGGCTTCGTACAACTTCAATCAGAACTCCTCTGACGGATGCACCCGCCAAACTCCTTATCAGGAGAAGGGATCCGCAGATTTCACAGATTCACGCAGATTTCCAAGCTGCTCCGGGATTCCGAGTCTCGTAACCCACCACGTCTGAGCTTCGCGGGGCTCTCCGCCTCTGCCAATCTGCGTAAATCTGCGAAATCTGTGGATGATCCACAACAACCATCGGGCGAATGCCCCTTCCGCGGTACGGGCGACTCGATTCTGCGGGTTCCGCCTGATAGCCTATTTTCCCCGAGTCTCCCGCGAGTCGAACAGTCATGTCAGCAAACCCAGTTCTCATCAACGGCCAGTGGCGTCCTTCCAGCGGGAAGGAGACGTTCCAGGCTGTGAACCCCGCCAACAAGCAGCCGATCCTTGGGGATTTCCCGATCAGCCCCTGGTCCGAGATCGAAGAGGTGATCCTCTGCTCCGCCGAGGCCGCAGCTGCAGTGCGCGGCTGGCCGGGTGAGCGGTTTGCTGCCTTCCTCGAAGATTTTGCCAGCCGCATCGAAGGAAAGTCTGCCGAGATCGTCGCGATCGCCCATGCCGAGACGGGGCTGGCAGTCGAGCCACGTCTGAAGACCGCCGAGCTCCCCCGCACAGTCAACCAGCTGCGTCAGGCGGCAGCCTGTGCCCGCGATGGCTCGTGGGTCACAGCCACGATCGATACCAAGTCGAACATCCGGGCTCAGTTTGGCCCAATCGGCCCGGTCGTGGTCTTCGGTCCCAACAACTTTCCGTACGCTTACAACGGTATCGCGGGCGGGGACTTTGCTTCCGCAGTGGCTGCGGGTAACCCAGTCATCGCCAAGGGACACTCATCGCATCCAGGCACCACTCTGCTGCTGGCCCAGCTCTGTCAGGAAGCCGCAGTCGCGACCGGGATGCCGGCAGGGTTTGTCCAGCTGATTTACCGGACCTCGCACGCGGACGGTTACAAACTGGTCTCGCATCCGCTGATTGGGGCCAGTGGATACACCGGCGCCCGCTCGACCGGGCTGGCTCTGAAAGAGGCGGCCGACAAGGGCGGCAAGCCGTTCTACTGCGAACTCTCGAGCGTGAACCCGGTCTTTGTGCTGCCAGGTGCGCTGCAGGAGCGGCTGCAGACGGTGGTCGATGACTTCACAGCCAGCTGCCTGATGGGAGCGGGGCAGTTCTGCACGAACCCCGGCCTCGTCATCGTTCCGGAAGGCCCAGCTGGGGAACAGTTCATCTCCGCCGTGGCAGCCAAGTTCGAAGCGGCTCCAGTCGGGACGATGCTCAGCGGCGGGGTTGAGACGAACTTCCGCGCGGGGTTGATCGCCTTGCAACAGGCAGGAGCCAGCGTCGTCTGCGGCAACAAGCCGGTCGACGACAAGCGGTGCTGCTATGCCAACACGCTGCTGCGTGTCAGCGGTACAGAATACCTGAAGAACCCGCACGGGCTGCAGGCCGAGGCGTTCGGGAATGCCTCGCTGATCATCGTGGCGAAGGACCTGGCCCAGATGATCGCGATCGCGAAAACCCTGGAAGGAAACCTGACCGGGTGCCTGTATTCCGATACCCAAGGCTCCGACGATGCCGCCTACGATCAGCTGGCCCCGTGGGTCCGCGTGACGGTTGGACGCCTGCTGAATGACAAGATGCCGACGGGCGTGGCTGTGGTCTCATCAATGAACCACGGCGGCCCGTTCCCCGCGACGGGGCATCCGGGGTTCACAGCTGTCGGTTTCCCAGCCAGCATTCACCGGTTCGCAATGCTGCAAAGCTACGACAACGTGCGGGCCCATCGGCTTCCGATCTCGCTGCAGAACAAGAACCCAACCGGCAAGCAGTGGCGGCTCATCGATGGCCAGTGGTCACAGGCTGATGTGGGGTAGCAGAATTCGTAGAGCCGGTTTCAAAACCCTTCCACAACAACTTTCAGTTGGCAAGGCATTTGCATGAGTGTTGAGCAAAGGAGTGCTCAGTCATGCTCATCACGCTGTCGTGGTTTCCGTCCTATGGGCGGT